>NC_019684.1:5136250-5772500 GCF_000316645.1 Nostoc sp. PCC 7524 | reverse complement strand
GGTTGCGCTCGTTGCGGGACTTAACCCAACATCTCACGACACGAGCTGACGACAGCCATGCACCACCTGTGTTCGCGCTCCCGAAGGCACTCTCCCCTTTCAAGAAGATTCGCGACATGTCAAGTCTTGGTAAGGTTCTTCGCGTTGCATCGAATTAAACCACATACTCCACCGCTTGTGCGGGCCCCCGTCAATTCCTTTGAGTTTCACACTTGCGTGCGTACTCCCCAGGCGGGATACTTAACGCGTTGGCTCCGGCACGGCTCGGGTCGATACAAGCCACGCCTAGTATCCATCGTTTACGGCTAGGACTACTGGGGTATCTAATCCCATTCGCTCCCCTAGCTTTCGTCCCTCAGTGTCAGTCACGGCCTAGCAGAACGCTTTCGCCACCGGTGTTCTTCCTGATCTCTACGCATTTCACCGCTACACCAGGAATTCCTTCTGCCCCGAACGCACTCTAGCTGTGTAGTTTCCACTGCCTTTACAAGGTTGAGCCTTGCTCTTTAACAGCAGACTTTCACAACCACCTACGGACTCTTTACGCCCAATCATTCCGGATAACGCTTGCATCCTCCGTATTACCGCGGCTGCTGGCACGGAGTTAGCCGATGCTTATTCCTCAAGTACCTTCATATCTTATTCCTTGAGAAAAGAGGTTTACAACCCAAGAGCCTTCCTCCCTCACGCGGTATTGCTCCGTCAGGCTTTCGCCCATTGCGGAAAATTCCCCACTGCTGCCTCCCGTAGGAGTCTGGGCCGTGTCTCAGTCCCAGTGTGGCTGATCATCCTCTCAGACCAGCTACTGATCGTCGCCTTGGTAGTCCCTTACACTACCAACTAGCTAATCAGTCGCGAGCTCATTTTCAGGCAGCAAGCCTTTCACCTCTCGGCACATCCGGTATTAGCCACCGTTTCCAGTGGTTGTCCCCGACCTGAATGCAGATTCTCACGTGTTACTCACCCGTCCGCCACTATCTCCGAAAAGACCGTTCGACTTGCATGTGTTAAGCATACCGCCAGCGTTCATCCTGAGCCAGGATCAAACTCTCCGTTTTGAATCGTTTGTTTTTAGCTCTTTCTTTGGCTGCTCTTTATCCACCCCAGCCTGGTGTGATTTTTTCTTGACGCAGGGTCTTGTTGTATACTGGCTTTCAAACTATAATATTTTCAAGGTTCGGTCGCCTCCGGACTGCGCTTTGCCGCGCTCGTCTCTCAGGCACTTATCCAATATAGCTAACTCTCAACACAGTGTCAACTCTTTCCACAAAATATTTCTCCTCTTTTTTCCCCTATCCCTACAAATCCTTATCAGACAAGCTCTCCAGCCTACAAGTATTTCTGTAATGATCTTTGGATCTGTTTATTTGGGCAAATCATCTCTATGATTTTTTGGTCTGCGGCATCACGCACTTCCTGATTGAGCAAATCCCCAAAAACAGCCGCTTCTACACAAGAAATGAAGTTCTCGCTATTTTGGGAGAGTGCCTTGGCAGTTGCTTCAAAATTCCAGAGGTGTTCGGTTAATTTAGTCGATAGATAAGTCCGCCGAGTTTATGATTCTAATAAGCGATAAGTTTTGATATATTCTAGTTCTCCTGATTCCCAAATGATTGCTTCGTCAATATAGTTTTCGTGTTTGGGTTGTAAGTGGGTGATGAACCTTTGCAGTAGAAACGAATCATCTGTGTAAACTATCTGAGGATTTAACTGGCGTTGTAATAATCCTTCTGCCATGAAGCCTTGGAATGATGCCCAGTCATCTCGCATTTTAGCGATCGCTCCCCTCAAATCGGTCAAACTATTAATCTTGGACTCATATACAGTGGTGTCTAGTGGCCAGGTTGTATCGTAAAGTAACTGGAATTTAGACTAAGCAACAAGAAAAGACCTAGCAGGGCTGAGTTGATGTAACACAAGCTTCAAATAGAAAAATTTGTGAGATTAAGGAGATTGTGGTGATTTAAGTAAGTCGGTGGGAAAAAACACAACTATGTTAAGAAAAATAAACTAGGCTCAAACCCTCTTCCCTCCTGCCTCCTGCCTCCTGCCTCCTGCCTTGCCATAGCGATAATTTTTAACACTGAGCTACTTATTACGGGGTTTAGTTGTAGTTTTGTTGACGCTAGGATAGTAAATACTACGTTGTCGAGGTTGTCCGGCTTTCCAACCAGGAGATTTTCCACGAGGTTTGATACCGTTGGCGAATTCCCCAAATAGCTAAACTGAACCGATTAGTTCAGCAATGAAACGATTGAGAACCTTATGAGCAGTTTTATACCCAGTAGCCTGCTTACCGAGGACTTTATTATTTTAGTGTTGCCTATGACAAACATGCTAGCAACGAATCGCACCCCTGTAATACACGGTAAATCTGCCGTTTTTTTGTTAAGCAATATTTCGCCAACGGTATCCGAGGTTTGGGCAGACGGGCAGGCTTGGCATAGTAGTTATTAATCAGGTTTAGACTTTTTCTTTAGCGCCTAACATTTGTAAAATTTTTTCTGCATTATCCAAATCTCCAACCAGACGACGAATTGGTTGCGGCCAAACTTTCACTAGGGTAGGAGTAGCAGACACCTGATCAATTTCTGCTTGTTCTGGATTAGTTAAAACATCAATAACTTTCATTGTGTAAGGGTATCCTAGCGATCGCTCTAATAGTTCATGCAGATTCTTCAGGATACGTTCTGTGTTAGCACTATGTCCGACTACAAACAAACGCAAGACATAACATTGGGTTGTTGGCTGTACTTTTTGTACTGTTTTAGATGGTAAATGATATCTGGAGGTTGGTTCGGAAAGGTCTAAGTTGATAATTAAGTCGTGGTCTTCCCAGAGTTGGGGAAATGAAGAGCGATAAGTGGACAATACCATGCGATCGCAATAACCTTCTTGCCACGGAGCTAACTGCCACACTAAATCACCAGTATCAAAAATAGCGTTAAGTACAGCCTGATGTTTCATAACCGCCGGGTAAGTCTCCGCAAATGTTTTCACTTGTTGGGTATGAGGGTCTAACCAGTGGTCAATCGTTGCTGTATAACATGGAACCAGAAAATGAGGCGGTTCTGGTAGATCTAGAATTTCCTGCAAAGCAGTACATAAATGAGAATGCCATCGACCTTGCTTATTGAGATCGATACAGTAAATCAAATCACCTCCCGGTGTAAATAAGGCAATGCCTTTAAATAATTTTGGTTGAGATAGTGTTTCTGTAGTCAAGTTAAGCTCTGGGTTAAGTAACTCACCGATAAAAAGTAAAAAGTAAAAAATTGCTTTTTGTACCTTTTACTTTTTATTGTACTTTTGCTCTTAAACTCTGCCTCGGAGAAATTGAGCCATTTCGTTAGGAGTTGGCGACATTTCTAAGGCTGTTTCTTCAGTGATGCGGCCTTCCTGATAGAGGTTGAGCAATGACTGATTCATGGTAATCATACCGTCAAAGCCAGCTTGCTTCATTAATTCAGTAATTTCATCATACTTGCCGTCTTTGATCCATTCCTTGATGGCTTCTGTATTGATCAGGATATCGTGGAAAGCCGCCCGCTTACCATCAGTAGTCCGACACAAACCTTGGGCAATGACTGCCACTAAAGACTCAGCCAGTGCCACTCGCATGGCATCTTGTTCTTCACCTGAGTACAAGTTGAGAATTCGCTCAATAGTTTTTACCGCACTATTAGTGTGTAGGGTTCCCATAACCAAGTGACCAGTCTGAGCCGCTTTCAGAGCTGTGTTGACTGTTTCTTTATCCCGCATTTCACCCACCAGAATCAAATCTGGATCTTCCCGCAAAGCAGCTTTTAAGGCATTGTCGAATTTCCGGGTGTGCATTCCCACTTCCCGTTGCTTAATGAGAGATCTACGGCTTTGATGCACAAATTCAACCGGATCTTCGATGGTAATAATATGCTTGGCCATCTCTCGGTTGATGTAATCAATCATCGCCGCCATTGTCGTCGATTTACCAGAACCAGTAGGCCCCGTAACTAAAATTAGTCCCTTGTGGTGGTGGCAAATATCCCGAAATACTGGAGGGAGTCTCAACTGATCCATAGATAAGATTTTCAAGGGAATCAACCGCAGCACCATTGCATAGCCTTTGAGAGAGTCAAAGACATTAATCCGTACACGAGCAAAGTCATATTGAGTAGCTCCATCAAATTCCAAGTGTTCTTGAAATCGTTGAATTTCTGCCTCAGTCATAATCTCCCGTAACCAACTCATAAAAGTTGGTTTTTCGGTTTCTGGATAATCAGTTGGGTTAATTTCTCCTCGATTACGAAAGCGCGGTACTTCACCTACTCCCAAATGAATATCAGAATAGCCATTGTCGAATGCCTCTTTGATAATTTGCGCTAAAGTGATTCCCTGACTACTAGCTGGAGAAGGCATCGGTGGCGGAGTACCAGGACGATGAGCCGCCACAGTTGTGGAACTTGGGGGTGTGGGTGCAGTTCGTTCAGCACTCCTATTGACGGCTGACATATCCAACGTTTGCGTATATTGGCGTTGGGTTGCTGATGCTGGTAGTGGAGGCGGTGGCGGTACAGGTGGAACATTACGGGCAACAACAGGATGAGAATTTGATGGATGTTGTGATTCCGTCATATATCTTTAAGAATTAGTAGTTGATCAGTTTGGAATGGGCAGAAAGACTGACTGAGAAGTTCTCATAGCTCTAGATACCGCAATTTCAGGTATTTGCTGACTCAAAACCTCTAATTAACATTTCATCACACTTGTTTAATTTTTGTATATTTTTTAACTATTAAACACGAAGAAAAATTTTGCACCTACATAAACTGGTTTACTCTAGGACTTTCAAAAAAAACCTCAGTAAATATATTGTTAATTAAGGGTATTTTTTAATGCGGCTAAATTACATCAACAAGACTCCCAGATGGTAAATGAGAAAATTTTGTCTATGTTGACTATAAGTTTTTAGCAATTAACCGCAAAATCATCTCTAGATAGTTTGTTTAGCTTCTCTGAATAATTATGAGAAACAGGGTGATTTTATATAAGAAATGTTAAGCCATTCCTCAACTAAATAATTGGAAATAGGCTTTGAGCGCCAATGCTTTTTGTCTTCTATTCCTAAAGGCAGATATCACAAGCTAGATGAATCTAGAAATGTGTACGTGGCTTTACATTCATAATTACAAAAAATTAATTGTAAAGTTTAATAAATAAACGCTCATTTTCTGAGACGGTTTTTATATACTGAAACTTCATTGAATCATTCAGTTGCTTGCTAAACAGCGAAATATTACTGAAGAAAAGTTTTCTGTGTACTTTAGGAGGAAAAGTCATGGTTTCGGCTCAAAGCTCTAATCTCGGAAAGACCTACTCCTTGTTAATGATTAAAAGTTTTTTGATATGGACTTTTACATTGGCAGTATGCTTGTTGGTTGTCGGATTTCCATTAGTTGTTTTGATGGCTACGGTCGGATGCTTGTTGTCGATTGTGTTGCAATCTGTGATGCCTGTTAGTGCAGTTTTACTGGTTGCAGGTGGTTTGATTATGTGTAATGTGATGGCAGTTTTAATTGCGGCTGGTGTACTAACTGCTAAAGGCGTACATCCAACACAAATTCAATGGTTAAGTTGGTTGCATGGAGGAGAAACAGAGCAGATGCAGACAACTGTTTATGCGGCTTGTCCTTTAACTTGCGATCTCAAACTATAGTCATCCTCATAAATTCGACAAACAACGCATCTGCCCGGTTAAGCCGGGTTTTTTCATATTTGGGGATAGAAGTTAAAAATGATAATCTTATTTTACTTGCAAAAATAATTATCAGAATAAAAAAACCGTGAAAACGGTCTTTTACTGTAGATTCTCAGTGAAAGCCTAAAATTTTACAAGCAATTATTACTACCTCGCCGCAGTAGGCATACCCAAAATATCCTCAATTCTGGGCATGATATTCTGGCATAAAATTGGTTAAGCGTTTGACATCTCCCTGCAAGTCATCACTAAATCTTTAATTGCTTTGGTCTTAAATTCTATTTGGGACTGCACATACTTGACTCTCTTGAAATATATTATACTATGGCAGATTTTAAGCGATCGCAAAATCAGTGTATTGTCGCACATCTGGAGGCTGAAACGCCAAGACAATATCGCTAGCCGGAACACCTAAGCGCATTAACTCCGTTGCTATCCGATAGATTCAGAAGATGTTTTTGATGAGTTAGAAGATATTAAGGGAAGGCGATCGCAATAATGACCGCAGGTATAGCACCTTAATCTTCAAAAATACTATCAAAAATTTCTCAAGCTACTGCTAACGCCTATAAAGAAAGCTTGAATCCGTGGGCAGAGTTACTCGTCTAGGTTGAATAAATTTATGTATTGAAAATTTATTAGCACTTGAAATCAAGTCATAGTAAAACTTAATATCTAGTGACATTTAGTTAATATTCTGCCATTCACGAGCATCTATAAATAATGATAAATGTTTAACATTAGTAGTAGCAATAATGACTTGATGCCCTTTTATTTCTTCAATTTTTGCTTGTGCTGCTAAAATAACATCACCATCAAGAGATTTAGGATCAGCAGTAGTTTTTCCTTTTTTTCTAACTTCCGCCCAAAAATTGGCAGCTAAAAGCATTACAGAAGTAGTAATGGGTAAATAAGTAATTGCTTGTTTCAGTTGATCTAACCGCTTAATACCTGATGATTTTCCTGCTCTGAGTAGTTCTCGTCTCACTTCATAATCAGCAATTTCAGGTAAAATTATTTGATATCCTTTTAATGGTAGTGCATCTAACCATTCTTTACACTCCTGACAAATAATATTAGTGTTTTTAGGATTTGTAACCATTCCTAAAACATTGGTATCTAACAAAATCAGCTTACTCATGAAAATTGATGCCTACTTTAAAAGGGATTATCATCAATTGCTTGATTTAAATATTCCCAAGTTTCTGTTTGCTCTCGTTCATCTCCTGCTTGTAACCATTCTTTAGTTAATTCTTTTAGTGCTTGATGTTGTTGATGTAAGAGTTTTTTTGTTTGAATATCCAAATCTTCTTGTTCAAAGTTGGTTAATAACTCCGGTTTAATAGTGACACTTTTCCGAAAAACTCGCATTATTTCCAGCAAATTTGACCAATATTCCTGGGGTGTTTCTTGAATTTCTTGCAAGATTTCTGTCAAACAGCTTGCTTCACTAATGTGACTGGCTTCAGCTTGATTAATTAAATTGGGTTGAGTCATTAGTAATTATTCCTCATGAGAACTATTACAGTAAAGTGAGCCATAACGACTCACCCTAATTAGCCAATTTAGGATAATAACAACATTCAGGTAATTATCCCAATTATTCTAATTAAACTATATCAGTGAAGAATGGAGGCAGGTGATGTCTATCGACAAGCCGCTCCGCGTCTACGCTATACACTCAAAAGTTATGTATCTTGAGTCAGCATTGATTCCTTAACGGCTTGCACTAACTCATCTTCTGTACATTGATACAAATCTCGCAGGCGGAATACTTGCCATACTTCCATTTTTGGCGTTGTTCTCCCCTTTTCCCAGTTGCGAATTGAAGATAGGGCGCAACTTAGTTCAATAGCGACATCACTAATTTTTAGTCCTGTACGTTTTCTCAATGTTCTTAAATTCATACTTGGCGGGAAAATGTTCATAGATTAGCGTTAAAACTTGACGCTAAGTATTGACAATTGACAAATACTGTGTAATTCAGGTTCAATCAATGATTGAGAAGGCGTTAGCATCCCCGCCAAGAGACTTGCTAACGCTTCTCATTCCACTTTTCGTGAATAACCCGATCATGACACAAAATACAAATTATCAAGAGTCTACATTGAAAGGTCAGGCAATTACATACAAAGAACGCTTGAATCCGTGGGCGATTACTCGTTTACTTCCAGATATGCAACGGGTGACTGTGGCGAGATTTCGCAGTCGTTCTGATGCTGATGGTCATCTGCAACTTTTACGTCAACTTATACCTGATGGTATCTTTACAGTAGTTTTCGATTCTCAGCGTGAGGAAGTTATGATGTAGATTTTAGGGGTAGTTTACTGTAGGTATCGCTTTTGAAACGGGGGCGATATCTACGGTAATCTTATCACCGCTACAATTATTTATATAATTCAGCTATATGTTTAGTAGAAAATAATGGTATGCAAACAATAACTTTAAATTCTCATGTTGGGCAAGATGGCATATTACATTTAGATATTCCTGTAGATGTTACTAATACTGACTTAACTATTACAGTGATTTTACAACCTACTACTGATTCTCAGCAGGAAAAAACATCTCAAGGTAAAGGTTGGCCTGCTAACTTTTTTGAAGAAACATCAGGATGTTTAAAAGATACACCTTTAATGATAGATTCAGAAGGTGTTTTTGATGATTTAGAAGAGTTTATTAATGTCACTAGATGATTTATCTTGTTTAGCACTTATTTCCTCTTTGACACTTTTCGGCAATAAAAATTGAGCTTCTGTTTCCAGGAATAAATTAAGAAAGTCTAAACGTGATAAGAAAATTAAAGGAGAAGAGTTAAAGACTATTTTCATTCAACTTACCAAGTTTTTTCTATGGCAATATCTTCAACGGTAAGGTATGAAAAATCTATATTCATCAATTCTAAAATTTTCAAAAATATTTCTTGATCCATTTCCATGATTTCGGCAGCTTTATGCAAACTAATTAACCGAGATGTTAAAGCACCAATCACAAATATAAATGTTTCTTTTTGTTCTATATTCTGGAATAATTGTACTTGAGAAGCAATTTCTTGAAAAATAGTTTGGTGATTCATTGATACGATAATCTTCAATCTTTGCAGTTATCTTTACAATTATATCAATTGGTAAAGCGATCGCCTATAAAGAACGCCTAAATCCGTGAGCAATTATTTACTTGTCTACCCCCAAATATGCAACGCGTAAATGTTCCCCCTTCCCTGTCTGCGACACGCTGCGCGAACGTAGGGAAGGGGGTTAGGGGGTTAGGTCTCTTCACAACAAACCTGATAAATCAGCACCAAAACCCGATCAATTTCCTGTAGCACTTCCTCATTTTTAATCCTTAACAAACGCAGCCCTCTAGCTAACAAAACTTTCTCACGTTCTACATCATATTCAGCTTGCTGTTCGTGAATTTTCCCATCTACCTCTATCACTAATCTAGCAGCGTGACAGTAAAAATCTGCGATGAAGCCATCAATAATTTGCTGACGACGAAAGTGTAACCCATGCAAACGATTACCGCGAAGATATTCCCAAAGGATTTTTTCTGCTGGTGTCATTTGGCGACGGAGTTCTTTCACACGGTGTATTTTAATTGGGTTGATTTTTTGTCCTATAACTATATTGTTAGTTTGGTCTTTTCTGGGTGTTGAATTATTCATGTATGAATTATGGAAACTGGTGTTGATTCATACATTATGGCTGACCTCTCCCCCAACCCCTCTCCGACGCGGAGAGGGGAGCTAGATTTCTAAGCAATTTTCTCAAATCAAAGGTCTTATGGGGGTAAGTTAGCAGGGAGACGAAAGAAAACTTTTCTGTAAAATCACGTAATTTTTAGTAAACTATTGACATTTAAATTACTTTTAAAATAAAACGTATTTATACCAAATACTACAAATTTATCAGGAGATATTTAATGTCACACTTTGGATTCTATTCTATTAAAAATGCTTTAAATGAAGCACTAGAGTCTTTACCAGATTGGAAAGATTTAAACCCCTTTGAAAAAGGTCAACAAATTGACAAATCTTTCAAATCAATCATGAAAGATTTAATGCACCAATTCAAAATGAAGCCTGGAGTTGATTATGTTGATAATTTAAGTGATACAGAACAAAGCACAGACTTTGTTGCTTTGTCACAGAAAGCTGATGATTTGATTCAGGGATTATTAACTGGCAAAATAATAGCTATTTCAGAACATAGTAAAGTTAGTAAATTAGGCAAGAAATTTACTGTTAAAGCTCATTTTCATGACCTAAGAAAGAAAGCTTAACGTAACTAAATTTAGTAATTTTTTGTCTAATATTCCAAAATTACCAGACCTAACACCAAAATTTAACAGGTAAAATCCATGTTTTTCGTAGAAAAACCAAAATATTTTGAGGAAGGAAATTATATTTATGAGTGTAAATCATCTCCTGATCATCTAGATGAACCTATTAATCAAAATAGTCTTAAAAAATGGATAAATGATGTAAAAAAGCTATTAAGAAAAAAACAACCAAGCGGTTTTCGTTATATCTTCCCTGTTAATCGCTTAGACAGTAATAACTGCAATCTTTTAGAACAATTGAAAGCAGAGTTTCCTAATATAGATATACAATATTATGATTGTGATTCAGTTGATCGCCTTGTAAAGAACTTGCAAAAAGTAAACAGCTTACCTGAGTTAGTTGAATACATTAAACAAGCTAGGAATTAAAATTTATGTCTCAGTCTATTCATTTTGGCAGAATTAAGTATTTTTCTGAAGAATTTACTAAAAATAGAAAGTATGCTGATGTTTTACAGGAGTTAAAGAAGATTTTAGAAAAAGAAGAAAAAGTTGATGAAACCTTACAAGATAAATTTACAGAAGATATAAAACTCACCTGTATAAATATAAATGCTTATGGTGAAATAGAAAAATTATTGAAGACTGGCTCAGAAATTCAATTACATCCTAAATCGCGGTATTATTTTGTTAATGAAACAATATGGGAGCTTATAGAAGAAAAAATTTTTCAAGAGTCTAAACAAGTAGAAACCAAAAAAGATTATTATGAAATAGTAGAAGACTATATCACAATTAAAGATTTTTTTAAAAAAAAAGTGTTAGTTTTCGAGGTTTCTTAATTTGGATGACTCATAAATTTATAAAAACACACACCTTTTAATTCTGTAAAAAATACAAATCGAGAAAATTTTAAAAAGGTTATTATTATGAAGTCAATTTAGAATAATAACCTTTTTTTGATTTCGTCTAAAGATACGGAAGCACTATCTTTTTCTTCTGTTTTTGCATTCCTTAAATCCCGTAAATCTTCCAAATCTTCTAACAATTTCTGAACTTTTAAAAACTCCTCATACGGTAAAAAAGCAAATTGCTTTTGACCATTTTTTGTTAAAAATTCAGGATGTAGCTCAATCATTTTAGTTCAGATACTTAGTGGGGTGGCTACAGCAATCTAGGGCGATTGATCGCAGTTTTATTTACTATACAAATTTTAAGCGATCGCAAATATTATTTGCATTGATTACGCAACAGCAAACTCAGTCAATTTCCGAGTTTCTGGATCATGAAATGCTAAAACAATATCCTCTTTCGGTACACCTTCTCTTAATAAATCAGTAGCGATTCCTTCTTCTGTCCAATCTTCCTCAATGTAAATCTTCTGATTCTTAATCCGAACATAAACTGAAATTGCTTCGACTCTTTTATCATTTTTCCAGCCAATATTAAACCAAAGATATTGACTTCTTTGATCGTCAAACATTAATACCTCATCTATATCTGGATCTGGTACTTGTGATGAAATTTTGTCATACTCGGTGAGGATTTGTTTAATTAAATTTTGATAATGGGTTATTTTGTCCATTGAACAATCTCCTGTTTATTGATATCAACAACTAAGAGTAAAACCTGATATTTTTGGATGATTAATTGAATAGCAACTTGTTGAAAGAACTTTTCATAAATCTTTTTACTAATTGCTAAGTAAATTTTATAACTAGGGTTGGTAATACTGAGAAATGTTTGGTAAATTAAATACTGTCCTAACGCTGTTTCAAATTCACGCATATTAGAACGACCAAGAAAACTTTTAATTTCAATAACTATTAGTTCTCCTTCTCTTGTGGCAGAAATTGTTTTTTCTCCTGCTAAATCAGCAAGTAATTTAACTTCTTCATATCTGATGGGATAAGGATCAAACGTAATCGTCCAACCATCTTTAATTAAAGCATTTTTTACAGCTTCATGGTAAGTATCTTTTACAGCCATTTGACCCTTTTAGTAACATTTAGGTGAGCCATGAAGACTCACCCTAATTAAACTATACCAACAAAGCTTCCTCCTCCTTACTAATCACTCGCCCTTCATCCTCAAAACCGGCGATTTGATCAAAGTTCAAATACCGATATAAATTCTCAGCAAAAGGATGAATCCTACTCGCCACAATATCAAGATATTCCTGCACTGTGGGAATGCGTCCTAATAATGCACAAACGGCGGCTAATTCGGCTGAACCTAAATACACTCTTGCGCCTTTACCCATGCGGTTATTGAAGTTGCGGGTAGAGGTGGAAAATACAGTTGTGCCATCAGCAACTCGCGCCTGATTTCCCATACATAAACTGCATCCTGGCATTTCTGTTCTCGCGCCGGCTGCACCAAATACACCATAGACACCTTCTTCTTTTAATTGGTGTTCATCCATGCGGGTGGGTGGTGCTATCCACAGGCGAGTTTTGACTGCACCTGCACCTTCTAAAACTTTCGCGGTGGCTCGATAATGACCAATGTTTGTCATACAAGAACCAACAAATACTTCTTGTACTGGATCATTAGCAACTTCCGATAATAATTTAACATTATCGGGGTCGTTTGGAGCAGCAACAATTGGTTCTTTGATTTCGTTCAAATCAATTTCAATTATTTCTGCATATTCTGCATCTGCGTCGGCTTCTAGTAATACAGGATTTGCTAGCCATTCTTCCATTTGGGCGACGCGGCGCATAATTGTACGCGCGTCTTGATAACCTCTGGCTACCATGTTCTTTAACAGGGCAATGTTAGAACGCAGATATTCAGCAATTGTGGCTTCACTTAATTTAATGGTGCAGCCTGCACAGGAACGTTCGGCGGAAGCATCTGTTAATTCAAAGGCTTGTTCGACTTTTAAATCTGGTAAGCCTTCCATTTCTAAAATTTTGCCGGAGAAGATGTTTTTCTTGTTCTCTTTGGCGACGGTGAGCAAACCTTTTTGAATGGCAACGTAAGGAATGGCGTTAACAATATCTCTTAAGGTAATTCCTGGTTGCAATTCTCCTTTGAATCTAACTAAGACTGATTCTGGCATATCCAAAGGCATGACACCCAATGCACCTGCAAAGGCGACTAACCCAGAACCGGCGGGGAAGGATATTCCCAAGGGGAAGCGGGTGTGCGAGTCGCCACCTGTTCCGACGGTATCAGGTAACAGCATCCGGTTGAGCCATGAATGGATGATACCATCGCCGGGACGTAGGGCGACACCGCCACGTTGGGAGAAGAAATCGGGGAGTTCGTGGTGGGTTTTGATGTCTACGGGTTTGGGATAGGCGGCGGTGTGACAGAAACTCTGCATAACTAAGTCTGCACTGAAACCTAAACAAGCGAGTTCTTTGAGTTCGTCGCGGGTCATGGGCCCTGTGGTATCTTGAGAACCAACGGTGGTCATGATGGGTTCGCAGGATGTACCGGGACGCACACCTGGTAAACCGCAGGCTTTACCGACCATTTTTTGGGCGAGGGTGTAGCCTTTACCTGTGTCTTCTGGTTGTTGGGGACGGATAAACAGGGTGCTGGGTTCTAAGCCTAGTGCTTGGCGGGTTTTGTCGGTGAGGGTACGTCCAATTAATAGGGGGATGCGTCCACCGGCGCGGACTTCATCAAGGATAGTGTCGGGTTTGAGGGTGAAGGTAGAAATAACTTCGCCGTCTTCGTTGGTAATTTCACCTTTGTAGGGATAGATGGTAATTACCATGCCGGTTTCGAGTTTGGTGACATCGCATTGAATGGGCAAAGCACCGGCATCTTCTGCTGTGTTGAAAAAGATAGGAGCGATCGCACCACCTAAAATATAACCCCCAGCGCGTTTGTTGGGAACATAGGGGATATCTTGCCCCATGTGCCATAACACCGAGTTAATAGCCGACTTCCGCGAAGAACCAGTGCCGACAACATCCCCAACATAAGCCACGGGATGTCCTTTTTTCTTCAACTCAGCAATGGTTTCTAAGCTTCCTGGTTGCCGTGACTCTAGCATAGCCAAGGCGTGGAGGGGAATATCTGGGCGGGTGGTGGCGTGGGTGGCTGGGGATAAATCATCGGTGTTGGTTTCCCCAGGTACTTTAAACACGGTGACGGTAATAGCTTCTGGTAGCTGGAAACGAACTGTAAACCACTCGGCTTCTGCCCAGGAATTAACTACTTGCTTGGCATAGGGGTTGATTTTGGCTAATTCCAAGACATCATGGAAGGCATCATACACCAATAAGGTTTTACTGAGGGCGGCAGCTGCGGCGGCGGCGATGGGTTCTTTACCTTCTCCTCCCATTACCAAGGGGGTATCATCTTCTGATGGTTTGGTAGAAAGTTTTAGCAACTCAATTAAAGACTGCACATTATAACCGCCTACCATTGTCCCCAGTAATTCCACCGCTTCAATTGAGGAAATTAGGGGACTGGTGATTTCGCCTTTAGCAACACCTGTTAAGAATCCGGCTTTCACATAGGCGGCTGCATCCACACCAGGGGGGACGCGATCGCGCAATAAATGTAATAATGTATCTTCTTCCCCTGCTGGTGGATTTTTCAGTAATTCACACAGTTCTGATGTTTGCTGTGCATCTAACGGTAAAGGCGGAATACCGAGGGCTGCCCTTTCGGCAACGTGTTGACGATATTTTTCTAACATTTTTGTGTTCTCTCTTTGTATCTTCTTACCTTAATTATGAAGTATTTTTAGACAAAACTTAGCAAGCAAAGTTTATCCAATTTTCTGTCTAAAAGACTTACTGGTAATCGCTTATGAGAATTTTTGTTTTATACTTAAAGTATAATTTTGGTGTTTAATTCCCACTGAAGATATTTTAATTACTTACACAGTTAAGGGCAGAATATATCCTGCCCCTACAATCATATGTATTACACTCGATTGCTAACTATTATACTAAGCGGTCATAGCAGTTTCATCTGATGTTTTATCTGTATTAGATTTCAAACGCGTCAATCTGCTTTTACGGACGCGTTCACTATCTCGAACTCCCCCAGCAAGCTCATATTCACTACTGTTTTTACCATACTTGAAACCAACGCCCAACACATCCGTCAGAGGTTAAGATAAAAGGTATTTTGTCAACCCGTTAAAATACTCAAATTAATTGAAATAAGAATGATAATCAATAAACTTTTGAATAGCCGAAATTTTCATTTAAAAACTATTGTAACCACCGAATACTTTTATCAAAATTGGGCAACATTATTCGGTAAATTCATAAGTTAGGCGAGTCCACAAAAAAGTTTGGTTTACCGCCATGCCCAAGCGACCAAAACACAACTCTGACCACACACAAAAACATCATACTCCTACTATAGATAATGAAGCGATTGCTGCCCACTTAGAAGCTTTATTAACTCCGTCCATATTTAATCAACAAAAATATTATTTGAGATTTGAGAAATTATCAAAACCGCTCAATCGGGTTGAGTTTAGGAGAGTGAAAAGGCTGAAAAATCGGGATAAAGGAAAATCGAGCTTTTTCTAATTCTTCTTGCCTCTCTTTAATTTCAACTATCAATATCCAACCCATTAAACTTTTACCAAATACGCCCTTTGCCACAATTTAGCGCAGCTTCATACATAATTGGTATTACCGTTCAGGGGGTAGCAGAGAGATAGTCAAAATACCGCCCAAAATTTGATAAATTAAATGACATACAAGTATTGATAATCTTTTTAAACCCGTCTCTACATAATTCTTGCAAAAATCAAATAAAAGTTTTATGGCATCAAAAATATCACAAAAAAGCTTAACCTAAATTTGTACTCTTTTTAACTTATTCTTTGCTTATAGTGTATTTCTTCGTCAGAAGATTGTGGAGTAACAATCTTAAAGTACGGTAAGCTCATCAAAGATCAGATGTATTTATCTTATCAGACCAAAACCAGAAGCCAAACCAGAGGCTCACAAAAGTTGCTATTCCCTGCATTGAGAATTTTAGATTCATAAAACTGCAACTTTTCAAATTACTTTTACGTTGAGCCAAAAAAGCTGAAACGTAGATGAATTAACGAAACTAGATATCTGCGTCTAACAAGGTATTTAATTTTTTGTGGTGTTTTCTTAATTGAGCTTGAGGAGTACAAATGCTTGAGGCTATCGCTGTTGCTTGGCTATTATTGTTTTTCGGTGATTTTTTATCGACATTTGTTTATCATGTACCTGAACACGTTTTTGGTAGCCTACATCTGAAAACACATCACTCATGGAAGAAAGATTTTCGTCACTATGCAATTTTGACATGGAACTTTCAGGTGCTGTTAGATGGAATTTTGGGAGCTTTACCTTATCTATTAGTAGCTGTAGTTTTGTGGTATTTCTCTGCCATAGGTGTTATCTTCGGTTTATTATTGGGTCAATTTCATGTGTGGTGGAGACATATAAGTGTCTTAGGGTGGCAAACTCCAAAATTCGTCAACTTTTGCTGCCAAATTCTATTTATTACTACTCCTGAAAGACATTGGTTACATCACCAAAAAACAAATCTAGGTTTTGGTGATATTTTCACATTTTTTGAACAACCTGCACAAATTTGGTTACGCTGGCTGAGACTGCTAAGGTTACATATGCGTTATTCACGTATTTAACTAATTTGATAGTAAGGGTTATTACTTCGTTGTCATGGAGTGATAACCTGTTCATTATGGAGTATTAATCTAACTTAATAGCTCTATTAATGGTCTGAGGAATATTCAAATTACCATTGAGAATAGGGATGTTTAACTAGATAGCTATTATAATACCTAAGATCGCCAGAAACTTCTTCTCCAATCCAATCTGGCAATTGAATCTGTTGTGCTTCATCAGTTAGTTCAACTTCTGCTAATATCAATCCTTGATTAGCTCCGGCAAATTCGTCCACTTCCCACACTAAGCCAGAATAATTAATTTTATATCTAGTTTTTTCAATTAAAGGACGAACACATAATGTATCTAGCATTTCTTGAGCATCTGCTAGAGGAATACGATACTCAAACTCAGAGCGAGAATAGTTAATAGTGGGGCTTTTAATTGTTAAATAACCTTGATTTCCTGCTATACGAACACGTACAGTAGCGCCATGTGCAGGAATATATCCTTGACGATATAAACTACCTTCACCTAGTTGTCGCCAACTATCTTTTTTGACTAAAAATTTGCGTTCAATTTCTTTTGCCATATCTGAAAGGTGTTTGTTGAGTTTGGTGGAATGTCATGAACTTTCTAGTTGAAGTCCAAAATTATATTACTTCATCATCCACCATCTGATGTTAATTCTGGTAACACCTACCGCAGTTAACTATATTTGATATTTGGGAGTGACAATGATAAATAGGCGGATTGATATTTATAGCATCCGCCTATGAGAACAAACAACAACAACACTATGAACTCAATAATCATCGCAGCTATTACATAATTTGTTGAATAGCATTATGCAATATCAGCATCAAATTAATGGGAATACTGCATGAAAAATGGTATGCTGTGTCCTTTTGATGACAATCCACCTAAAATCTTTATGATGTCGTCGGTTTCTCTCTCCTGTTCTCGCTAGCTATATTAAAAGAAAAACAGCTTTAATTTGGTGAAATATTTTAAGCACGTACTTCTTCAGGCCAAAGTTCTCGCAATGCTGGTGGCATCATATTGATTACGTCTGCAATTTCGCCTTTAGTCACCCGTTTAGCCAAGAGTTTAAAGACAGCACGAACCACGGTTTCAGCATCAATATCGGGGTCTGAGGTGCGAAGATAATCACGGATATGTTGGAGAAAGACTTCCTTCGTTCTATCTTTAACGGGAGTTGCCCCAGGTCGCCAGTTTTCGTAATAGAATCCCGCTAGCAAAATGGGTAACTGTGCGCCTAAATGAGCAGCTTCTTCTATTGTCAGGCGATCGCGCAAAGCGTGCAAGGTGGCACGCAACCCTTGAAAAACTTTGTGTTTGTTGTCCCATCCCAAGTTACTACATAATTCATTCACCCAAGGAATAGTATTCTGCACAGTTGTATCAAAAACATCTAATCCTGTCATAGTCATATTAATAGCTCCTATGTTTTGCTAAATTTACTAAGAGCAATATGTAAATTTCTAAAGCTATCCTAAGAAAGTAATTAGTTAACTCTCTTCCGGCTAATGGGGTGTGATGTCTTATTTTCTATCTATCTAAGGTATGAGCCATTAATCTAGTTATATTGGGAAAATATCTTTTATGAATCACTCTATAAATGGCTGCATTTGTATATTTACCTCTAGAAATATTTCTACATGAATTAATAGATACTATTATTGATTAATTAACGTTTTGTTAATAAAAAAATGTTATTTTAGGGACAAAAGTCATTTGCTGAGATGAAAGGAAAATGCTATGACTACAATTCTCTTAGAAGCTAATTCTATCGAGTCATTGTTAGGGAACGAAGCTGAAAACTTACTCACATACAAAGCCAAAGTCTCTAAAGATTTACTGCATTTACCGGGGCCTGACTTTATAGATAGAGTTTGGTTGAATAGCGATCGCAATCCCCAAGTATTGCGTAATCTCCAGCAACTTTATTCTACAGGTCGCTTGGCATATACTGGTTATCTCTCAATTCTGCCAGTAGATCAAGGTATTGAACACTCAGCCGGTGCGTCATTTGCACCCAACCCGATTTACTTTGATCCAGAAAATATTATCAGACTAGCGATCGCAGGAGGTTGTAATGCTGTAGCTACTACTTTAGGAGTATTAGGTAGTGTCTCGCGGAAATACGCCCACAAAATTCCCTTTATTGCCAAAATCAACCATAATGAACTGTTAACTTTTCCCAATCAATTTGACCAAGTATTGTTTGCTGATGTGGAACAAGCTTGGAATTTAGGGGCAGTAGCAGTAGGCGCAACCATTTATTTTGGTTCAGAACAATCTACTAGACAAATTCAAGAAATCAGCCAAGCTTTTAAATATGCCCATGAATTGGGGATGGTGACAATTCTTTGGTGTTATTTACGAAATAATGCTTTTAAACAAGATAAAGATTATCACGTTGCAGCAGACCTCACCGGACAGGCAAATCATTTAGGTGTGACAATCGAAGCCGACATTATTAAACAAAAACTCCCAGAAAATAATCATGGTTACGAAGCAGTAGCTAAAGCCACAGGTCAAAGTTACGGCAAAATTAATGAACGGATATATACAGACTTAACAACTGACCATCCCATTGATTTAACCCGTTATCAAGTATTAAATTGCTACTGTGGACGTGCAGGTTTAATTAATTCTGGTGGCGCGTCTGGGAAGAATGATTTTGCCGAAGCAGTACGTACTGCCGTCATTAATAAACGTGCTGGAGGTACAGGTTTAATTTCGGGTAGAAAGACTTTCCAAAAACCCTTTGATGAAGGGGTGAAATTGTTTCACGCTATTCAGGATGTTTATTTGTCTCCAGATGTCACAATAGCTTAAGTGAGTGCTGTTAGCTTTCTTCGAGGCGTTGAACAGCGTGGTGAGTGCTGAGTAAATATATCAACTTAGCACCACTTTTTACATACACATTAACTATCCCATAGAAAGAAGTAGCGGCATTGAAAATTATCTAACTTGGTGAAAGAGTCAAAAGGAAATTTTCTCAATGTTGGCAATTAGAAATATATTCAATCAATTGCAGCGCAAAATTGCGTTAGTCATGTTAGCTGGTTTAATCTGGCTCATTAGTTTACCCACTAATTCCGTTGAGGCGGCTGGTTATTATTCAGTCAAAGACCACAAGGCAGAGGTGGTTAGACCTTACTACGTCACTAAAGAACGCCACATAGCACGCACAGAACAGACTACTCCTTACTATGCCACCAAAAATAGAAGACACATCACAACTACAGGAGATGATTATATCGAAAGTGGTAAGCGAGCGGCAGAAGTTATGCCTAAAGAATTAGGCACTGGTAAGCGACAAAAAAATCCGATCACCATGTTAAAACGTGCTGGTGAAGAAGTGACTAATAACCCACTTAAAAGAAGTTTTGGAACACAAGATTATCAACGTAGTGAAATAGAAAAAGAACTCGCTCGGAATAAGGCAGCTAGAGGAGATTTTTAGTAAAAAAATAGGGGCTAGGGTATAGATAAGAAAGAATTTTCGGTTTTATTTGTGTGATTGATCACATAAAATTCTATGACCATTGTCCATCATTTTTGATATCTAACAACTCCGCTTTCTTTCAAGAAGGTGGGGTTTTGAATTTTGGCAATGATCAAAAATTAAATAAGATTACTAGAAATCCATGTGCAGAATAATACAACTTTTCTCTAGCTTCTAGCCTCTAATCCCTAGCCCCTATTTTTAAAACAGATTCTGGGATATCCTAAAGTAAGTGAAAGATTTGCCAAATAAAGTAAGAATGAAGCTGGCAGCAAGAGTAAGTCAGGTAACACCTTCACTAACCTTAGCGATCGCCGCGAAAGCTAAGGCGATGAAGGCAGAGGGTATAGACGTTTGTAGTTTTAGTGCTGGTGAACCGGATTTTGACACCCCAGCGCATATCAAAGCAGCAGCAGCCCAGGCTTTGGAGTCAGGCAAAACCAAATATGGTCCAGCCGCCGGTGAACCAAAGTTACGGGAGGCGATCGCCCGCAAGCTGCAATCTGATAATGGTCTAGATTATAAGGCAGAGAATGTCATTGTCACCAATGGCGGTAAACATTCTCTGTACAACTTAATGGTGGCATTGATTGACCCCGGTGATGAGGTAATTATCCCGGCTCCTTACTGGCTGAGTTACCCGGAAATGGTAACTTTGGTAGGTGGGAAACCAGTAATTATCCAGACAGATGCTTCCACAGGTTATAAAATCACACCAGAGCAACTGCGAGCAGCTATTACCCCCAAAACTAAGCTATTTGTCCTCAATTCACCATCTAACCCTACAGGGATGGTATACACGCCAGAGGAAATCAAAGCTTTGGCACAGGTAGTAGTTGATGCAGATATCTATGTGGTATCTGATGAGATTTACGAAAAAATTCTCTACGATGGCGCACAACATATCAGCATCGGTTCCCTAGGCAAGGAAATTTTTGAGCGCACCTTAATCAGTAATGGCTTTGCGAAAGCTTACTCCATGACTGGCTGGCGACTGGGTTATTTAGCTGGGCCTGTAGACATTATTAAAGCCGCCAGTACCATCCAAGGACATAGTACATCTAATGTGTGTACCTTTGCTCAATATGGAGCGATCGCAGCGTTGGAAAGTTCCCAAGACTGTGTGGAAGAAATGCGTCAAGCTTTCGCACAACGGCGACAGGTAATGTTAGATCGTCTCAACGCCATCCCTGGCTTGAGTTGTCCTAAACCCGACGGTGCATTTTATCTGTTCCCCGACATCAGCAAAACAGGCTTGAAATCCCTAGAATTTTGTGATGCCTTGATTGAAGCCCATCAAGTAGCCGTAATTCCAGGTATTGCTTTCGGTGCTGATAATAATATCCGCCTTTCCTACGCTACCGATTTAGCCACCATCGAAAAAGGTATGGATAGATTAGAAAAGTTTGTGCGTAGCCGTATTTAACTCACATCAATCCCATTTCCCGCAACCCCTGGCGGAGTCGATTGGCTTCTTGGGGGTTGTTTTGTTCGTGGAGGAGAATGGCATTTTTAAAAGCGGTGACACTAGCTTGCACATTACCAACTTTTAGCTGTACCACCCCTAAATTTTGATAAGCTTCTGCATATTTGGGTTGTAAGCGAATTGCTTTTTGATAGCAGGCGATCGCATCTGTAAACATCCCCACAGCCTTGAAGATCATCCCCAAATTGTAATATCCGATGGCAAAGTTGGGGTCAATTTTCAAGGCTGTTTCGTAAGCTTTTTTCGCCCCGTTGATATCTCCGACGGCTTTGAGTAAGTTCCCCAGATTGTTGTATGCGCCTAATTTCAGCATGGGGTAAATGGGTAACTTAATCGCATTTTGGTAATGGGAAATGGCCTGTTGAGGATTGTTTAAGCGATTGTAGGCAATACCTAAATGATAGTGGAGTTCGTATAAAACTTCGTAGTTTTCCTGGCAAGCGGTAATACCCCGTTTTAATAACTCTATACCTTGGTTCAATTTCCCGATTTCCACATACAAAGCCCCTAACTTACTGCACACATAAGGATCATGGGGGTGAGTTGCCAAAAAACCTTCCATTGTGGCTTGGGCTTTAGCGTATTTGTCATTTTGGGCGATCGCCCTTTTTTGATAACCTGAGTGCAGAATCGCTACCCCTGGTAAATAGCCGATTTCCCAATGGGGGTCTTTTTTGATCACGGCTGAGACACTATCATCAATTAAGGCATGATAGGGACGGTCAAACCGAATATCGGGATGGTTGCGAAATAGACGAGACACCAGAGAATAGGGAGATTGTTCGGCATCGATTTCGTGACGCAACAGGTTAATGAGCAGGTAATCATCACAGGCGATCGCCTCTTTTAACGGTGGTATAATCGCTGATGTCAGAGTCTCATCTGCATCTAATACTAAAACCCAATCACCAGTCACATATTTTAAAGCAGCGTTGCGAGCTGCACTAAAATCATTGCACCAGGGGAAATAATGCACTCTAGCGCCAAATTCTTGGGCAATTTCCGGCGTGCGATCGATAGAACCTGTATCCACCACTACCATTTCATCTACCACATTCTGCACACTGCTCAGGCATTTAGGTAATGCGTCTGCTTCGTTTTTCACAATCATACACAGGCTGATTTTCATATTGCCAATAAATACTGGTTTGTAAGTGTTTAACTGTAATTATCAAATTTAATTTAATGCTGATATTAGCAACCAACTGATCATTAAATCTATTTTTCTGACTCTTGACAATCCTCAAGGAGGATGTTAGCAATTTTTAATGAATTGGCCATTTCGCAGCGTCACGCACCAACTATCGATTGTGACACTTGCGTAAGTCCTGAAAATATAAAATCAATTTTGTTTCCTACAAGTCATAATGCTAAATTTTGTAATTATACAATATTGAAAATTTTAGATATCTACTACTGCATAAATAAAAACAATGAAAAAATGGTTTTTAGAAACGCCAGGAAGATCAATTTTAGCTGCGTATCAAGCGGCTCTGGCTATTAAAAACATTGAAATAGAACATTTTAACGGGCAGAAAATATCTCGTGAATCGGTGAATTATACTGAAAATGTCATGTCTTATTGGCAAGTATGCCTCAAGAGAAATTTAACTATTATTCAATTCAGGCTAGCAGAGTTTCGCTTGAGTCGTTCAATTCTCAACATTTCTGATCCTGCTTTATTAGAAAAACTTCAATTCATTGATGAAGTCATAGATAAGTATCAATTCAAGGATGAGTTACTGATAGCTGATCCTAGACAAACGCCAGCAAATAAACCTCAGCCTCAATCTAATCGCAACAATTCTCAGTCTATTTCTCGAAAGACGGGTGTGATACCTAGGTCTATTAATAGAACTATCAACAGAATCACCAAATATTTCCAACCCAAATCTGAAGAAAATTTCTTAACAGATTATCGTGTTTCTAAAAATCGTACAAAAATTACTATCAGATTCCTAATCATTTTAATTATTGTACCATTACTGACTCATAAGCTATCGAAACAATTGTTTATCAGACCTATTCTAGATAATGTCAGCAGTGCCAAAGAAAGTCTAATTTTCCTGAATATCGAAATGGAAGAAGACGCTTTACAAGAATTAAAGTTTTTTGAAGATAAGTTGAAGTTTTCTAGCCTGATTCAGCAAACACCATTACTAAGTACAAGCTTAGAAACTGAGGTTAAACAAAAAGCTATAGAAATAGCAGCCGAGTTTCAAAATAAAAGTAGAGACGCTATTAGTAATTTGTTTGCTGATGTAACCTCACTCATCGCATTTGCTTTAGTGATTACTTATAGTAAACGCGAAATTGCAGTTGTGAAAGACTTTATGGATCATATGGTCTATGGTTTGAGTGATAGCGCCAAGGCTTTCTTAATTATTTTATTTACCGATATATTTGTAGGGTTTCACTCACCACATGGATGGGAAATTCTTCTCGAAGGATTAGCAGATCATTTTGGTATGCCAGCTAGTAGAAATGCCATATTTTTATTTATTGCTACATTTCCTGTGATTCTCAATACAATATTCAAGTATTGGATTTTCCGCTATCTCAGTCGATTATCTCCTTCAGCACTCGCTACATTAAAAGAAATGGATGAGTAATTTTGTATGTAGTCATGGATTTGAGTTAAAATGTTATCTAATGAAAAAGCTTTTATCAACTTTGCGGAAAGACTCCAGGTGTAGGTGAAACCGGAAGAGAGGGGATGAGAGCAAAGCCAAAGTCTGCGGCACTTAGCTATAGAAGCAATTGAGTGGGCTGATATCATTTTTGTGATGGAACAGTCACATAAACGTAAGTTATCTCAAAAATTTCAGCCTTTTCTCAAGAATAAGCGAGTTATCTGTTTAGATATACCAGATGAATTTGAATATATGGAGCCAACTTTAATTGAAATATTAAAGAAGAAGGTTTTACCTCTATTGGGAACTTAGTAAACAAGTGCTGTTAGCGGTAGCGGGGCTTGGAGTCATTAGTTATTAGTCATTAGTTATTTTCCTCTGATTCCCAATCCCCAATACCCAGTCCCCAATCCCCAATCCCTTACTTACCAGAACAATAGCTATTAATTTCCTTGACTATTGTACTTTCTTCAGCACTACTCTTTTGTAAGGTTACTAAAAAACGATTTGCATCTCTGATGTTCTTTTTATCTATCGCTCCAGCTGCATCGTTTAAACCTTTACTGATATCTTGATACAGTTTTTGAAAGCGTCCTTGGAAGCCTTGTAATTGTTCATCTTTAATTGCCAACCCTTGCATTTCTGTACCGATTGCGTCTATTTTAGTAGCAAGTTCAGTTAAGCCTTTAGAACCTTTTGCAGATTTGGGATCTTTACCGAATTGTTGACCTAAAACAGCTGCTTGATTGGCAACTTTGATGACTTTGTTACATTGAGCTACTTTACTTTCTCCACAACCTGTAAACATGAATGCGATCGCAGCTGTTACAGAAAGTGTAGCAGTTCGTCTCAGCATACTTGGCATATATTTTCATATCTCCGATTATGTTTCAGTCAAACTGGGCATAAAAAACACGTAGTTTACAAAAATACAAGTCAAATCTGTTTTTGCTTCTACCTTTTTTAGCCCTGTTACTTTATACTTCATCCTTGACAACAGGTGTATGGGATTACACTGAAGTAGAAAAAAGTTAAATTACCTATACATAATCGGATCAGGTTTTTCCCTATACTTAAGACAAAAGTTTACTTGCCCCATTTTGGTGTTAATCTCAATGTTGCTTTAGCCTTAGCTGCTACTGTCTTCTGTTCCCACAGCATGGGATGATATTTAATGTTGCGCCAAGGATTAATCATGTCAGCGTAGTGCTGATGGAAAGCATGGCCTGATTGTCCAGGGGTATGAATAGCCAGTGAGTTATCTAAATTTCCTAAATCTACAATCATGCGTAATGAAGGAATATCAGTCACTTCAAAGGATTTATTGGCTCGCCAACGATTAGCATTGACAGTTTCCCCGTTTCCAGATGTCGTAAAAGCACCACGATTGAATAAAGCCTCAATTGGTGCAACTCCAGATTTACCCAAGGTAGCGTTACGAAACGTAATAGTGTGTAATTTACCCCAGTTCCAAGCTTGAGGATTTTTACCTTGAATACTTTCTAGTTCATCTACAGCTTCTATCAAAGCTTGTTGTAAAATTTTGTCGCGGTTTTCTACTGGGGAGGTATTGCGATTGTCCCACCAAATACTATTAGGTTGTTGGATGAGATTTTGCATGACAGCATACCAGCGATCGCTCCCATCAGGCAAGTATTCTAAAGGTAATTGATCATGAAAGGTATCTGCTAACAAGTGCTTCCAAAAGACCTCAAATAAAGCCGCCGCCGGGGATGACATTCCTAGCTGTAAATCCCAATCTTTGAGTAATTTATTAGCAGCTTTTAACCGGGGTATATTGAAAGAGATAGCTTGGATAAATGGCACAATATTCTGGGCATTTAAATTGAGATTATCACCTTGAATTTTCTGCACATCGGCTAAAGAAAGCGGCTGATGATGCTGAGAAATCATCTCTAAAATCCGCTTGGCTCGATAGCCATAAACCCAATCTGTAGTAATTAAATCAGGGTATTCACTAGCAACTAAATTGTTAGCAGTTGCTATATAACCTTGGGGTGGATTGAAGCTATAGGGTAATTTTTCAAAATTTATATAGCCTTGCCATTCATATTCGTCCGTCCAACCGGGGACAGGGTAGCGTCCATTTCCCTTCGCCCGAATCGGAAACTTACCAGGCATTTGATAACCGATATTTCCATCAACATCAGCATAAACTAAGTTTTGGGCAGGAACATCAAAGTTACTAGCAGCTTGACGAAACTCTGGCCAATTTTGGGCGCGATTAATTTGAGGAATTGAGTAAACTAATCTTGTAGGTTCTAAAGCTGTCCACCGCAAAGCAACAGCATAATTTTGTGGTATGTTAGCAGATTGATTTTGAGAAAATTGTTGTAAATTGGGTGAGACATCCGAAAGAATCGGCCCGTGTCTGGTGTAGCGTACTGTGTGGACAATTGGTTGACTGCCTGCAACTTGAATTATCTCTGGAATCAGTTGCATCTCTACCCATTTGCCATTGACTTGATATTGATTGGGGTTATCGGGATTAATCTTCTCTATATATAGATCCATGACATCGGATTGCACATTTGTCACACCCCAAGCAACGCGATCGCTATGTCCAACAATCACCCCCAACATCCCCGCAAAGGAAAAACCAGTCACGTTGTAGGGACATTCGGCATTTTTGATTTTGCAGTGCAAACCTACTTCATACCAAATCGAAGGAATTTGTACAGCTAAATGGGGATCATTCGCCAAAATAGGTTTACCTGTAGCCGTGCGTTTACCTGAGATCACCCAGTTATTAGAACCAATTCCCACTCCCGTATTACCAATAAGTTTTTCTAATGCCAACATTGGTTGAGTGATGGCTGCTAATTTTGGGGCAATTTCTGCCACCTTGGGGATCACTGGTTGCGGTGCGATCGCTGGCTTTGTAATTCCGATTTTCCAATCCGGTAAAATCACAGGCAAATCTTGGGGATATGGCGGAAAAAGTTCCTCCACTTGTTCAGGGGTAAGGGTTTTTAACAAGATGGTACGTTCAATTTCATTCTGAAAATTTCTGCCCAAATCATAAGCCATCACCTTACCCCAAGTCAGAGAATGTAGCGGTTGCCAAGGTTCAGGTTTGTAGACAGGATTCAATAATTGCAGTACCGCATATTCTAAACTTAAAGCACTGCCTTGATGCTCTTGTAGATAAGCGTTCACACCATCAGCATAGGCTTGCAAATTCGCTTTCATCTCTGCATCCATTTGCTGGATTTCTTGCTGTGCAACCCTTGCCCATCCTAGGGTTCGCAGATATTTATCAGTATCTAATTGGGCAGCACCAAACATTTCGGCTAGTTTTCCAGAACCGATATGTCGCCAAAAATCCATTTGCCAAAAGCGATCTTGGGCATGGATATAACCTTGCGCCATAAATAAATCATGGGAGTTGCTTGCATAGATATGAGGTACACCCCATTTATCCCTTTGAACTGTAACTTCGGCTTGAATTTCATTGAGGGCGATCGCTCCATTTTCCACAGGAAAAGAACGCTGTATGGTATAACCCAAAAATGATATGAATAATAACCCCAGCACTAACAGTATAATTACACCTGTTTTTAGTCCCTTAGACAACCAACGTTTTCTTGCATTTTTCATGTGCTGGTCATTAATCAAAACATGGGACATTATACCGCTTATTAGTAAGATATCTGACTTGCAATTTCCTTACATACTGAAGTAAAAATATTTTTATCAACCTAGTTTCTCTTCATCATCTTTATCTATCTCAGTGCTGTGATTTATTATTATGTATCTCAAAATCATATTTAATCACAAATCATGTCATCCTTAACATAATAGAAAAAGTTTGGTTGACAAAGCTTATAGGTCTGTGCTGCTTGTTGTTCCTATAGATTAATACTGAAAAATAAAAATTAATAGCAATAAATATTACAATACAAGATTATTACTCTTACACTGTCATCCGACAAAATGACTTTGTGTGTGACTCACCGATGTATCTCGTACAACGAAGTAAAAAAAATATCAAGGTTACTTGATATTTTTTGGTAAAAAAAACCGATAAATGCGTGCTAAGTTTTAAATCCATCCTGATTCCGTTCGCGGTTCGCCCCATGTATCTACCAGACTTACATCCACAACATCTTGAAGAATTAGTCAAGAATAGTGGTATTGATTTAGCCTTAACACAGCTTAATTTCAAGTCTCTTGCAGGTGTAGCAGCCTATGAGTGTCTCTTGATTTCTGAACATCTACCCCGCACGAACACTGGAATGGTGAAAACTGGCTGGTTACAACGTTACAGTCATACCAGTGCGGGTGGTTGGTGGTGTTCTGGCTTAGATCCCCTAAATCATTGGCAACCGATGGAATGGGGTTGCTTTAAACCCAACCAACCACGCACGAATCAAAACGGCAAACCCATCAAATACGAACATCCCCCCAGCACGCCGACGCGGATTTTCTGTCTGCGTGTGACGCTGGATATCTGGGAGCAAGTTTCCCAACGCTACAATATCCCCCTACCTGCCAACATCAGCATCAACGAACAGGGGGAAGCCGTCGGCTTTTGGCAATGGGTAATAGAGTCTCAAATCCCCGTAATTATTTGCGAGGGAGCGAAAAAAGCTGCCACATTGTTGACACAAGGGTATGCTGCGATCGCTATTCCTGGTATTACTAGCGGTTATCGGTTAGTCAAAGATAAATTTGGTAAAGTTATCAATCGCCAGTTGATCCCTGACTTGTCTGCATTTACGCGGATGAAACGCACCTTGTATATATGTTTTGATTTTGAAACCCAACCCAAAAAAATTGCTGCTGTCAGTAATGCGATCGCTCAACTTGGCTGTTTATTCCAAGAAAAAAAATGTCCTGTAAAAGTCATCCAACTACCAGGGCAAGAAAAAGGCGTTGATGAGTTGATTGTTGGCAAAGGTGCTAACGCCTTTGAAAAGATTTATCGTCAAAGTGTTGATTTAGAAATTTACTTAGCTCAAATTAAACCCCACACCGAGTTAACTATTCCGGCGGCACTCACTATTAATCGTCCCTATTTAGGAGAAATCGCTTTTCCCACTTCTGGGTTAGTAGGAGTAAAATCAGCTAAAGGCACAGGCAAAACCACAGCTCTACAAACTGTTGTACATCAAGCCAAAACTCGCAGCCAACCTGTATTACTAATTACTCACAGAATTCAACTAGGCAGATTTTTATGTAAAAAAATTGGCATTAAATGGGGATTAGGTAATAGTGAAACACTACCAGCCCAGAATACTTGGTTAACCATTAATCCTCAAACGTCAACCGATACCCAATCCTTGGGGTTGTGTGTTGATTCCATCTGGAGACTACATCCAGAAGATTGGCAAGGAGCCATTGTTATTTTAGATGAAGTCGAGCAATCTTTATGGCATCTCCTCAATAGCAATACCTGTAAACACAAACGCGTCAAAATTTTAAAAATATTCCAACAATTAATTTCTACAGTATTATTAACTGGCGGCTTAGTAATTGCCCAAGATGCTGATTTATCTGATATCTCTTTAGAATATCTCCAGGGTTTAGCAGGATGTAAACTTCATCCGTGGTTAATAGTTAATCACTGGAAACCTCAACACGGTTGGGATGTAACTTTTTATGATTCTCCTAATCCCATACCTTTAATTCAACAATTAGAATTAGATTTACTTGCTGGGCGAAAATGCTACGTCACCACAGATAGTCGCTCTGGACGTTATAGCTGTGAAACTATCGAAAGTTATCTCAAGGAACGTTTAGCGAAACTGCGATATCAATTTCCTAAAACTCTTGTTATCAATAGCCAAACTACAAATACACCAGGCCATGCAGCCGTTGATTTTGTCGCAGATATTAATCAAAAAATTACCGAATATGATCATGTATTTGTCACTCCTAGTTTAGGTACAGGTATTAGTATTGATGTCCAACATTTTGATCGAGTATATGGGATTTTCCAAGGAGTTATCCCAGACTCAGAAGCAAGACAAGCATTAGCCAGAGTCCGGGATAATGTTCCGCGTATTGTTTGGTGTGCTAAACGAGGAATTGGTTTAATTGGCAGTGGTAGTACAAATTATCGATTACTGTCAAACTGGTATCAAGAAAATCAAAAAGAGAACCTAGCATTGCTCAGTCCATTACATAAAATAGATGTAGATTTACCCTTAGTTTATGACCCGATTCATTTACGCACTTGGGCTAAAATATCTGCGAGGGTGAATGCTTCCCTTCGTCTTTACAGACAATCAATGCAAGATGGTTTAAAGACTGATGGACACCAACTTTGGGTTAGAAGTAATGCCATTCACAATAATATTGTTCGAGATTTACGGTTAGCATTTTTAGCGACTGATCCTAGTGATTTAGCTAATCGCCAAAGATTAGTTCTAGAAATTGTCAAAGTCCAAAAAGAATGGACAGAAAAGCGGCAAAAAGGGAAAGAAATTAAGCGCCAAATCAGAGAAATTAAAAAACAAAATCAATTGGCGTTAGCTACCAATGTTGCTAACGCCAAAGATATCGATTATTTAGAATATGAGCATTTATCTGTTCAACACTCACTAACTGATGCGGAACGTCACCAAATCCAGAAATATCATCTCAGACAAAAATATGGAATTAAAGTCACTCCCCGTTTGAAATTGCAGGATGATCAAGGATATTATTCACAATTGTTAATTCATTATTATCTTACCCATGAAAGTGAGTATTTTCATTTCAAAGATCAGCAAGAATGGCAGCAGCAATTATGTTTAGGGGAAGGCAAGGTATTTCTGCCAGATTTAAAAACCTATACTCTGAAAGTTGAAGCGATGAGAGCTTTAGGAATGCTGCAATTCCTAGAACCAGAACTAAAAATCACTGAGGATGATAGTAAGTTAATTCAGCTAAAAGATGTGGTTTCTCAACATAGTAAGCAGATTAAAAGAGTTTTAGGAATTGATTTTATCAAAGGTAAAGGTAACGCTACAGGTATAAAAATCCTCAACAGATTATTAAATTTATTAGGATTGAAGTTGCAACGGGTAAATAATATTTATCAAATCGCTCCAGAAACATTTAATGATGGTAGACAAGAAATATTTGCAGTCTGGCATCAACGGGATGAGCGAATATTAACTCAGATGAAAAACATTGGCTGTGAAATAACTGAGACTACCTCCAACTGGCAGTTACAGATGGTAGGGGCTAGAGGCTAAAAAGAGAGATGTATCTTTCTTTGTATCTCTGTGTTTAATCAGTATTTTTCACCACAGAGGCACAGAGAAGAGTCTTTTCTGGACTACTCAACTCCGGGTTCACGTTATATTGCAATTAATCAATGATGAGGAAAAACACCTGTGTTTCCCCTTTACGACGAAAACCCGACAAGAGTCACCCCGTATTTTACTTACGGTTTAATTGGGATGAATGTTTTAGTCTTTCTTCACGAATTGAGCTTATCCACTGCCCAATTAAATCAGTTTTTTAATCAGTATGCAGTAATACCCCAAGAGTTAACCACCAATTTCTCTAGTGAGTGGACAACTTTATTTACGTCGCAGTTCTTACATGGTGGCTGGTGGCACTTAATATCTAATATGGTGTTTCTTTGGGTGTTTGGTAACAATATTGAAGAACGTCTAGGACATCTCAAATATTTGTTGTTTTATTTAGGCTGTGGTGCTTTAGCTGCCTTGTGTCAATGGTTTATTGGGATGTCTTCAACTATCCCTTCTTTGGGTGCTAGTGGTGCGATTTCTGGGGTACTAGGTGCGTATATTATTCGTTTTCCCCATGCCAGAGTTACGACTTTGGTTTTCTTAGGTTTTTTTGTCACGACAATCAATATTCCTGCACTGGTATTGATTGGTATTTTCTTTCTTCAGAATGTCATATCTGGCCTTGCTAGCCTACAAGCTGCTGCCAACATGAGTGTAGAAACCGGAGGCGTTGCTTATTGGGCGCATATTGGCGGTTTTGTATTCGGGATGATTCTTAGCCCTTTATTTGGTTTATTTAGACGTGATTAGTGGATAGTTGATATGGGTTGGGGATATTCACCCCACACCCAATTCATAATTAACTAATTATTACTCACGCCGACTGAAATTTGTTCTGATTCTTCCTGGTTTTCTGCTCCAGATACATCATCTGACAAGGATTCAGCTGATGGAGGTAAAGAGACGGTAATATCAGCACCGTTAATAATCACTCCTAATAAACCCAGTTCATCTTCAACTAATTGGTCAATAGCTTCACCGAGCATATTTTCTTGGGTATAGTTGGGTCGTGCTACTAAGACAATACCATCGCTGTAAGGTTGAATTAATAAAGGATCATTGGATAAGCTCAGGGGATTAGTATCTAAAATCACTAAGTCATAACGCTCCCTGACATCTTCCATCAATCGACGGATTTCACTGGATTCTAAAATAGCAGCAGATTGACGTACAGGCCCAGGACTAGGAATGATGTATAAGTTTTCCACATCAGGCACTAAGCGGATACATTCACTCAAGCTGCCATAATAACGCAGGGGTTCTATAGTAGCATCCGGATCTGGATTGACTTTCAACGATAAACAACGTGAAGGCGATCGCAAATCTGTTTCGATAATTAAAGTTCTTTTTCCAGCTCGTGCAGCTGCTACACCCAGGTTGTAAGCACTGGTAGTTTTACCTTCCTGGCTACTGGTACTGGTCATTAAAACTACCTTCAAGTTTTTCCCACCAATGCGTCGCAGATTACTGCGTAACTTCTCATAAAACTCTAAATATAGAGAATCTGGAGACAGCACAACAGGTATTCCTTCTGGCGGCAAATCATCCACTGGCATTAAAGGTATTTCTCCCAGCAGTAAGGTTTCCCGTTGTTTGAGGCTGTCGCGAATGTCCTCCCTGGTTCTGAAAGTTCCTTCCAAGGCACCTAACAAGAAGATGACTCCACCACCTACCAAAAATCCCAGGAAACCACCCACTCCTAAAGTTAAGGGTACACTCTTACGTTTGGGAGTATCAGCTGTCACAGAGGGAAGTTTGGCAATGCTAAAACTACTGACTGTTTCTGCCTCAGCCGTTCTAGCATCGGTAAGCTTGGTCTGCATTTGGTCATAAACGGCTTTTTTCAGGGCAACTTCCTGTTCTAAGCGCGATCGCTCTAATTGCTTGTTGGGTATTTGGGAATATTCCTGCCGCAATTGCATTTCTTCTCGAACTTGCTGCGCTAGTTGTTGTTGCAGGGTTTCTCGCTGGGTTTGCAAAGCCACCATCTGGTTTGCTAGTTGCTGCCTGGCTGGATCGAGATTACTTTGGGTGCGAATACCAGTGATGCTACCCGCTAAAGGTGCGGCTGTTCCACCACCACCCATCACCTCAGCTGCTCGTTGTTGCAACAATTCCTCAGTGGCTTGTTTTTGACGCTGCAACTGAATCATAGTTGGGTGTTCTGGTCGCAGATCCTTACGTAGCAAAGCTATTTGTGATTCCGTCTGATAAATCTGGTTGCGTAAATTGGCAATGATGGGGTCAGCACTTAAGGCCGAAGAAACATAAGCTTGATCGACATTTAACCCCAATTTTTCTTGCAAACTGCGAATTTGGGCATCAATCCCAGCAACAGTTTGTTGAATGAGTCGTTGCTGATTTTGGCTATTAGTTACTGCACTCAGTAAACTACCATTTTCGGCTGCTAATATAGCAGGTCGTTCGCGGCGATCGTATAGTTCTAATTTCTGTTCAGCCGCTTGCAATTCTGACCTAGCCTGGGGTATGCGTTCATTAATTTTTTCAATAATTGCTGTTAATCGCCCAGTATTAATATCACTACTGAGCTTGACCATTGCCTGCATCAATTCCAGTAACACTTCTTGAGCGCGCTTAGAGTTGCTATCACGATACTTTAGATCAATAATGTTCGATTCTAATTGCCCAGTACGGGGGTTTTTTCTCGGTAGCTTGATAGCAACACTGGAACCGATCGTTTGCGGTTTAATCTTAAGTTTTGTTGCCACATTTTCCACCAACTGGTCTGATAGTAACACTTGTTCGTTTAGTTCCTGTCCCTGTTGCTGAATTTCACTACCAGTAGCAGAGAATGAAACTGGTGGACGAGAGTAGGTCAATGCGCCATCTGCTACATAAGTAGTTGGTGGATCTGGCTGGATAGCCACCACTGTTGACCCCGCTATCACTAAAGCAAAGCTGGCTAATCCAATCCATTTGTATTTTTCAAAAGCGATAATGTAGCGTTTAACAATTGGTGGGGTCATAACAGAGCCATAGGTAAACAGAGGAGGATGAATTGAATAGGCGATCGCTAGCTGTGATTATAGTTACTTGTTATTATTCATGATGAATCACGCATTAGTCACCCCATTGTTTCATTTTTCTACATTCTTGATTGAGACTTTACAACCCAAATGCCTCAAAAAGACATATTTTAATTGCCGCCGCCGAAGTTTTCAAAGAAATTCAGGAACGACCGAATATTGAAAAATGGCTGAGTAATAGTGCTAAGAAAATTCGTAATTCTCCCAATTAGGTTGCGACCAACTACAATCACATCATTATCTTGCAGTGGCACATTTTGAGAGACATCACCAGCCAAAGCCTTCTTCGCATCTAATTTTTGGGTGACAGCTTTTCCTCGTTCCGCATCAAACCTTACTAAAGCAATATCTCGGAGGTTGGCAGTATCTAGATTAATTCCTCCCAAGGCATCGACAAAGCTACTACCGTTAGGCAGTGCTTGAGTAACAACTCCTCCAGCAGCGTAATTTAACACTCGAATTCTAATTTGCGGTACGGCTAAAGAGGAACGAGCAACTAAATTGCGATCGTAACCGTCATCTGTACCAATTTCACGGCGTGGCACAATAATGGCATCACCATCCTGCAAGCGTAAGCTAGGTAGCGACCCATCATTTTGTAATGTTCCGTACAAATCAATGTTTTGAGCAATTGTCGAACCATCCATCAACCGACGACGCACCTGCACCTGTCGCAAGTCAGCACCGATGGTAGAACCACCGGCTGTGAGCAAAGCATCAGCAACACGGGGTATTGATGAAGCAATACCATAAATCCCTGGTCGAAAAACTTCCCCACTGATAGTTACTTGCACCGGACGGGGAGTTGCTAGTGACACCACCAACATCGGATTGACTACAATGCGGCTTAAACTCAAGCGGATTTTTTCTTGTGCTTCTTCTAAACTTAAGCCTTGTACAGAGACAATTCCGACTTGTGGCACTACAATATTGCCTTCGGGACTAACTTGAGCTTGAAAACTCAAATCAGGACGCTGCGCCGTCAACGCTAACACCACAACAGGATTAATTACATAACGATTGAGTAACAAGCGAATTTTTTCTTGTGCTTCTTGCAAAGTTAAACCTTGCAGTGGCACTGTTTCTAGTAGTGGCACAATGATATTGCCTTCCAGGTTAATCGTCGATTGAAAGCTTAAATCTGGAAAGCGTTGCACAATAACACTAATTCCATCTCCTGGTCCTAAGCGATAAGGACCAGCCGGACGTTCAAAGGTGACGTTAATAACATCCCCTGGACCTAACAAGTAACGGTTGAATTGGGGAGAAATTTCGTTATTTCCGCTAGCAGGTAAAAGCTCGGTCTCTGGTGGAGGTGAAGGGAACTGCACTGGTAATTCCCCTGAAGGCGGTGAAGTTTGAGCAACTACAGGTTGAACAGTATTTAAGAAAATCCCCGCTTGAACACTGGCAAAGCAAAGGGCGCTAAATGCACGCATATAAAAGTTAGTCACTATTAACATTGCTGACTTTAAGAATATATTGCCAGGAGCCATTACACTCATTGAGTTGTATTGAAAGCACCTGCCATCAATGTAGTTTGTACTATTTCACCAATAGACTGTGCTAGAGGCCAAGTAGTTTCCACATCACCTAAAGGTTCCATAGGAACCAGGATACTGACAGCAACCCAAGGCACACGTTGTTTTTGCCATTGTGCTACTTGATCTGCCAAAAACCAGCGCAAAGGGGATGCGTAACCACCATTTGGTAAAGCGTACCATTGTAAGACAGCAAAGGTTTCTTGATTTGTAGAAACACGAAAGAATCTAGCTTCAACTTTTGTTGGAGTATTTGCCGATTTAGGTGAATCTTTGATCATCAACTGAGCAGAACGTTCTTGAGCTTCATCCCATTTACCCCAACGAAATTTGCCCCAGCCGCTAATATCTGTCCATTCGATTTCCGGCTGATCTTTGGGTCCATTTTGCGGTAACAGCAGCAAGATAACTCTGTTTTGTGAGCTGTCTTGCTGAAGGAGTTGCAAAGACCATTTATGTTCACCAACCTGTTGTTCTACTTGTTCAATAGTTTTCCATCCCGGCAAAGTTAACCCCTTAGCACGTATTTCTTTTAATGCCTTGAGGTTAGTAACTGGTGGTGGTTGTTTCCATGACCATTTTCCTGTGAGGTATCCGGGAACTGCTCCTACTGCCAATAACAGTAGCAACAACACCAACACAACTACATAAGTCAACCGCTTTTCTCTAATGAACTTAGATAAGGAAATCATTAGTAAAAATTGCTATATTTACGCAAAATTTTACTTGAAAAAATCACACTATGGGTTCAGTAAAATTAACGTAGTGGTAGGAAGGGTACTGTTCGCTGTTCGTGTAGCGGAATGCCAGCCCTTCCTTACCCTAGTAAAAATTAAGAAAATTAACTCTCCCCTCTATCCCCTGCTTCTGAAGTGTCTATAGGTGCTGATAAATATTGATCCATCCAATTGAGCAGAGGTACTAATGAAAGTAGCATCAAAGCAGAGTAGAGATCACCGCCCCAACTATCGTGTAGCCATGTAAATGCGGCTTCTTGACCTGTGCCGTGAAAGAAACTAAGTAAAGTATTACGAATAATATTGGCAATAATGCTAATGACAACAGCAATAGATAAAAACCAAATTGTTGTTTGGCGTGAAGATAAAGCACCTGTCCAATACAGCAGCATTAAACTGACGTAGATAGTCGTAAATAGCATTTTCAGCCCTGCACAGTAGGGAGCCACTTCCACAATTCTGCCAGCGATATAGATATTGATACCTTCAACAACTACTTCCATGCCAGACTGATTCAAGATGAAGCCTGCTGTACCTGCAATGAAACTTTGGAGAGGGAAAGTGTAAGGAGCAATCAGGTAAGGCATTGCTGTGGGGGTAGCTAAAAACACTAATAGCAGAGGGAACCATTGTAATCGTAAGCCTGGGATACCTTTAAACCACAGGCAAAGAGCAGCCAATATAGCGGGCAATGAAAGATTAACCCATTCTGTAACACCGCTTAAATAAAAAATTCCCCCAATTACCAGTAAAGCTACGCCCAAGAAATGGGTTTGATCTGGCAACCGTTGCCACTGTTTCCGATGCTTCCAACTTAAGTAAGCAGCAAATGGCAGACCGATCAGCCCGTGGCTGAAGTATTCGTGTTCAATGCTAATCGTTTTGTGTAGCCATCCGTCCACCCAATGGATTAAAACAGGAGCATACAGCAGCATCAAAAGGGCTAAAATCCCTATGCTGAACAATTGGGCTGTGTTTCTATTTTTAATATGTTGCTGAAGTGCCATGATTTTAAGCAGTACAAAAACATCAGATATCTATAAAAGTAGCGATCGCCACTTTTTGCATATATTTGCATATACTACGTGTAATAGGTTACACTAATTCCGTAGTAGATGGAGAGTTATCTGTAAAATCACCAACTACACGGCCAATAGCTGCTACAACTTCTCGGATTTGGCTATGGCTCAAACCAGGGTACATTGGTAAAGAGAGTATCTCCTGGGCTAGCTTTTCTGCTTGAGGAAAATCTCCGCTTTGATAACCTAAATTGGTAAATGCTGGCTGAAGATGACAGGGTATAGGGTAGTGAATACCAGTTTGAATCCCTGCTGCTGTTAATTCTGCTTGGATTTGCTGGCGTTTTACAGGACAAGCATCGGTAACTCTGATGACATAAAGATGATAAACATGACCTGTACCACTTTGATTGTGCATGGGGATAATACCAGCAGCAGCTAAAGGTGCTAGTTCTAAGTCATATTGTTGGGCAATACTAAGGCGATCGCGATTCCACTGGGGTAAATGTGGTAGTTTTTCTAGTAAAATTGCTGCTTGCAATGTATCCAAACGGCTATTTGTTCCCATCTCTAGATGTACATACTTTTGGGATGAGCCATAATTTCTGATGCGAGTCGCTTTTTGAGCAATATCTGCATCATTGGTGAGCAGCATTCCCCCATCGCCTAAAGCCCCTAGGTTCTTACTGGGATAAAAACTAAAGGCGGCGGCTACACCTACACTTCCAGCTGTATACCCTTCTCTGTGGGCTAAGTGTGCCTGAGCTGCATCTTCAAAAATTAACACGTTGTATTGATCGGCAAAATCCAGTAACTGTTGAGGAGATACCATCTGGCCATACAAATGAACGGGAATAATGGCTTTAGTTCGGGGTGTAACCGCTTTGGCTGCTGCTGCTATATCAATTAAAGCTGTTGCCGGATCACAATCTACAAGGATGGGTTTGGCTCCCGCCTGAAGCACTCCAATCAGTGTGGCGACAAATGTATTTACTGGTAAAATCACCTCATCCCCAGCCCCAATGTTACACGCTTGCAAACCTAGTGCGATCGCATCAGTTCCCGATGCTACACCCACACCGTATTTTGCTCCAGAGGCTTTGGCAAAGGCTACTTCAAATTCTGCCAGTGCTTTTCCTAAAATAAAATCCCCTTGCTGCAAAATTGTCTCAATTGCCTGTTGGATCTGAGTGTGGATTAACTGGTGTTGTAACTTTAAGTCTACGAAAGGGATTCTTATATTAGTCATTGCTAGTTAGCCTCAAAATTAAATGTCATTATTTTATCTACCTATATCTATGATGACTTGATGACTTCAAAGTAAACTTTGTTGCCATCATTAATTTTAAAATCTTAGTAAAAATTTTATAAATTTTGGCAGAGGTCTAAATTTTTATGAGGTCATAAATATGAAATATGGTTAATAATACAAGTCCTAGCAGACTGTTTGATGAGCAAAATTTTTATGCAGTTAGTTTAATTCTTGTTTAAGAAAAAATAAAGACAATTGATGAGAACTGATGCACTTTGAGATAAACGTCTTTTTCCGAGTAGTCAGGGAGTAAGAATTATATGTAAAAGTATTCTGTTTCAGGCATTTCTGCAAAATAGCAATGTTGCCAATACTGAAAAATTTTACCCAACCTTTGTTGATATCGCCAGTTCATTGAATAAAATTTTGGGCAAAAAATCTAGTAGTGTTTTAATTACATAATTAGTGGAATGACATGAGAATTCATCATTAAATTCCTTAATGCTCATAACTAACCCTAAGCAAGGCTAAATTTATCTGGTGTGAGTATCATTAGCATAATTTATTATTAAAATAATTGCTGGACTTTCTACCATATCTGAATCTTGTACTGTTACTGTTATGATACCCGCATACAAGTGTAGACTAACATGACCTGTTATCTAAACAGCCAACAATGTTTCTGGGATCATCCCAACCAAAATATTGAACACTTGTATTATAATACACATACTATCCCCTATTTCCATCAGGGGAATAAAATTTTTGTCCAACTTGTTTGTCGGCAGCAAAATTGGGGAATGCTTAAAAATAGCAAATCATAACCCAGTAATAGTGGTTATATAAATTACAATATCGAGCAATTATCAAGGTAACGGTGGCAATGGTAGAGCCGGATAACAAATTTTTTGTTCTTAAGGATGGTTGGGCTTCTCACGAAACAAGAGAACAACAACGCCTCAAAGCATTGTCAGAATTAGGTTTGCGACATCCAGAAACAATCCCAGTTTTTGAAGAGGCTACTCAAACTGCTGCTCACTTTTTGGAAGCACCAATTTCCGTTTTAGGATTTATAGATCAAGAACGTCATTGGTTTAAGTCAGCTGTAGGCTTATCTAGACTGGGGCTGATGAATCATTTAGCACAAAGCCGTCAGCTGTTACGCGGTGAGTCTTTTTGTACTCAGGTTGTAGAAAACCTGCAAACTGTTGTCATTAATGATACGCAAAAACTAACTAATTCGACACTTATTACTAGCAAGCTTGTACAGGAATATGGTATCCGTGCTTACCTAGGCGCACCATTGATAGACGCGACTGGTAATTGCCTGGGTGCATTAGCTGTCATGGATTTAGTACCGCGCAATTTTACTCATCGAGACATTGAGTTTCTACAGATTATAGCCCGTTGGAGTATGAGTGAGTTTGAGCGCAATCAACTCCTGATGGCTGGAACAGTAGAAAAAATCAGTCTGAAGAGTGCGCCTTCCTTGTTACTCAATGACGAACTTGTCACTGAGATCAAAATTACTTCACCTAGTTTAGAGAAAAAAACTGTTGGCACTAAGCAAATCCAATTAGAACTTTTAGCACAACTGACTCAGGAATTACGTACACCTTTAACATCTGTCTTAGGTATGGCGAGCGTCTTAGGGCGTGAAATTTATGGGCCTTTAACTACTAAGCAAAGAGAATACCTAGATATCATCCAACACAGTGGTCGATACTTACTTTCCTTGGTTAACGAAATTACCGAACTAGGAACAATAGAGGATAACTCAACTGAGTTAAATCTAACTCCTGTAGATATTGAGATGCTCTGTCAACAGGCTATCAATACTTTAGAAGAAGCAGCTAATCGTCGTGAGCAAGATATTCGCCTATCTATCGAACCAGGGCGTGGACGTATTTGGCCTTTGGATAAAGATAAAGTCCGACAAATACTATATCACCTGATTTTTAGCGTGATTCAACTCTCTGCTACGGGTAGTATTGTGCGGATTCATGTCTCTTACAAGGAAAATACACTCAATATTACTGTCTGGGTTTCCCATCCCTGGTTAGGAGATGGTATTACTGAGGTTGATCCTTATTTTCGGCTCAACTCATTATCTCTACTAGAGTTGACCAATGAAGCAGCTCCTTACAGTCTTCATCTGGATCATCAGGAGGAAACTGGCAACCTACCCATCACACTAGAGAAGTTACATCATCTGAATGAGAATGATGAATCTCATATCTTAGCTGACAGTGTTGATGGCGATGTCACTCAAGTCAAAGGCCATTTGTCCCGTGAAAGCTTAGGTTTGTTACTTAGCTGCCAGTTGGCAGAATTGCATGGGGGACAAATTTCTATCCAAGGTTCACCAGAGTCAGGACATCGCTATGTACTGAGTTTGCCACTGCAAATGACCACTACCTCAGAAGTTAGCGATATTTCTTAAAAAATCTCTATTTTTAAGTATGGTCAATAATTTCATGATTATTTTCAATTATTAACTGGAATTAACTAGGATGGCTTTGCCCTTAATATCTAAGCTAGGTCTTGGTAGGCAAAGCCCGCCCTAAATTACCCCATTATTACCCGTTTTGAATCAGCCGCATTATGATCAAGTCCAAGTGCTAAAAGTGCTTGCTCTTTGATCACAGCGTGTTTTATGAATTTAGTCTGGCAACGGTTTACTTTATCGTATTTACCGCTAAAAGAATATTTAGCGACCAGTTACCTACGCCGTTATCTGGTGGGGTTGTTATTTTCTTGGCGGCAAAGCAGTGTGTTAATGCAGTGGGGAGATATCTTAGCTGCTGCCTTACTCAGCTTGGTATATGCGCTTGCCCCTTTTGTGTCTAGTACCCTGGTTGGGGTATTGCTATTAGCTGGGGTGGGATTGTGGTTATTGTTGACTTTAACTGATGAACCAACAGTCACAAATAGTTCTTTATTTACACCGATTCATCTTTTAGTGTTGTTGTACTGGGGAATTGCGGTAGTCGCCACAGCTTTATCACCAGTTAAAAAAGCAGCATTAACTGACTTAATCACCTTGACGCTGTATTTGCTGTTATTTGCTCTTTGTGCTAGGGTGTTGCGATCGCCTCGTTTAAGGTCTTGGATAATCACCCTTTATTTGCACGTCACACTGATTGTCAGCGTCTACGGTTTGCGACAATGGTTTTTTGGTGCGGCACAGTTGGCTACTTGGGTTGATCCAGAATCTCCCTTATCTAAGACCACTAGGGTTTACAGTTATTTGGGTAATCCTAATTTGTTAGCTGGTTATCTTGTACCAGCCGTAGTTTTCAGCCTAGTGGCTATTTTTGCTTGGCAAAGCTGGGTGAAAAAGGCACTAGCATTAACAATGCTGATTGTCAATACTGCCTGTTTAGTATTAACTTTTAGTCGTGGCGGTTGGATTGGTTTGTTAGTGGCTTTGTTGAGTGCGATCGCTTTGTTAGTTTATTGGTGGTCTGTGCAGATGCCTCCTTTCTGGCGTACTTGGTCGCTACCGATTCTCTTAGGAGGGGTCATTGCTATATTAGTGATGGCAGTAATTTTCGTTGAACCAGTACGTCTGCGGATTTTTAGTATCTTTGCTGATCGCCAAGATAGCAGTAATAATTTTCGCCGCAATGTCTGGGACGCGGTGTTTGAGATGATCCGCGATCGCCCCATTATCGGGATTGGCCCCGGTCACAATTCATTTAACAAAATCTACCCTTTTTACCAGCGCCCTCGTTATACTGCTTTGAGCGCCTATTCCATTTTTCTAGAGGTAGCTGTAGAGACTGGTTTTATTGGTCTTGGCTGTTTTCTCTGGTTAATAATAGTGACTTTAAATACAGCGTTTATGCAATTGCGACGATTGCGACAATTAAGAAACAAAGAAGGATTTTGGTTAATTGGGGCATTTGCTACTTTGTTGGGGATGCTAGCTCATGGCTCAGTAGATACTATCTGGTTTCGCCCGGAAGTAAATACCCTGTGGTGGCTGATGGTTGCCTTGATAGCCAGCTATTGGACACCTTTAAACAATGACCAGACTTCAGAAGTTAACTCACCCAACCCAGAACCAGCAGCCAGCTAAAGTTTGAATAGGTAGAGAGGCACGGCATCATTGAAGTTATTAGTTTCAACAATACAAGTTTTCGCCGCCGTGCCTATAATCATTAGGACACAAAAATTGATCAATGACGGATCGGCTTAGTCTCTGTAAGTGGTAGCTCCAGGTGCATTGGGGTCGCGATAGCGGGTTGGTTCTTCATGATCTCTTCTGCCTTTACCTGCTAACCCAGCTAAACCTAATAGGCCAATTAAACCCAGCCAACCCCAATCAAAAGTATCGCGTCGCTCATAAGTTGTTGTCCTGGGGACGGTATCAACTCTCGGATCAGTAACCTGAGCTTGAGCAGGTAAACTAAAAGGTAAAGTCGCCATACTTAAAGATAGAACAGCAGCCCCAACAGATGTGGTAAAGTGATTTTTCATGGTAAAAGTTCCTTGTTGCTTCCACAGTTAACCACAACTGTATCGATTCCCAACGCTAGCAGTATCAATCTGCGGCTATAGACTGGGCGTTTGCTCAACTCACGCTGAAGATATACCAGTCGCCATATAGATATAGATTAGGACATCCAACAATCCTAAAACCGTTACAATGAAAGCCTTTCACTTCTGTAACCTGTAACCTGTAACCTGTCACCTGCTAGACACAATAAAGGTTTTTTCCTCACTTCCTACCCCCTACTTTCTGGTAACAAGACTGTAAACACCGCCCCTTGAGGTTGATTATTTTCGACGGTAATTTTGCCACCGTGGGCTTCAACTGCCATTTTACAAAACGCTAAACCTAAACCTAATTGAGATACTTCTGGTATGAGCTTTCCTACTTCGTATTTCTCAAAAATGCACTGTTTGAGGTCTTCGCTGATTCCTGGGCCTAAATCAGCAATCTGAATTATCGCTCCGCCTGCATCCCAATCATTTACCCTCAGCACAACTTGGCTATTTTGAGGAGAGAATTTGATCGCATTAGAAACCAAGTTATCTAGGACTCTACGAAAGATGGCAGGATCTAAATTGATACTAATGTGAGGTTGAGGTAATTGGATGATGAGTTCCAGATGTTTTTGAGATGCGATCGCCTCAAAGTTGGCTAATACTGATCTACAAAGACCACAAAGGTCTGTTTCGCTCAAGTTTAAAACCATTTTGCCAGATTCTAACTTGGCCATGAGTAACAGATGATCAATCAACGATTGTAACTGCTGTACACAAGAGACAATCTGCTCAATCTTATTTTGCTGTCTTAAAGTTGGAAAATCAGGTAATTTAAGAATTTCCGTTGCTAGCAAAATCGAGGTTAGGGGATTTCGCATATCATGCAAAATCATATTTACCATGTCTTCCCTAAGTTGGAGCAATGCCTGTAACTGGTCATGCTGATGCTTAATTCGCAGCATTGAGTTTACCCTGGCACGTAACTCTAAACCATTGACAGGTTTACTGATAAAGTCATCTGCACCTGCGGCTAGACACTTGGCTAAGTCTTCTTTGGCAGTCAAGGCTGTCACCATGATGATCGGAATATGCTGCCACTGAGAATTAGCTTTTATGCGTCTGCATACTTCAATACCATCTAAGTCCGGCATCATCACATCTAATAAAATCACATCCGGCTGAAATATTTCCAGACGCTCCATTGCTCGCTGACCGCTAGCAGCATAGTTTAGGTGATAACCTTCATGAAAAAGTAGAGTTTCAATTACATCAAAATTATCTGGTTCATCGTCAATGACTAAGATAAATGGTTGATTATCCATTGAATATAGAAATTAACTTGTTAATAAGTTTTGAATGATATTTGTCAGTTCTCTGAGTTTGACGGGTTTATTTACGTACTCATTTGCCCCGGCTTGGAGACATCTTTCGCGATCGCCTGGCATAGCTAAGGCAGTCAAGGCTACAATGGGAACCTGAGCCAGTTCTCGATGTTGACGGATACGGCGGATAGCTTCTAATCCATCTATACCGGGCATTTGAATATCCATTAAAATCAAGCTGGGGTGTTGTGATCTAGCCAAGTCAACAGATGTTTCTCCATCACTAGCCAGGATCAGCCGATACCCCCGACTTTCCAGATAGCTAGAAATAGTTTCGATATTAGCCTGATTATCTTCTGCTAACAGAATTAATGGTGATTCTGTAGTTAGATCAATGGGTGATTGCCGTACCTCGGCTGATTGTACATCTGGTGTCAGTTGAGGTGATTTAAATTTTTGGTATGTGTCAGGTAAACGCACTGTAAAGCAACTACCTTTGCCTACTTCACTACTGACTGTGACGTTTCCTCCATGCAACTCGGCGATTTGACGTACTAACGCTAATCCTAATCCTGTACCGGTATACTGACGGTTAAGACGGCTGTCAATCTGTACAAAAGATTGGAATAATTTGCCCATATCCTCTGGAGCGATGCCAATACCTGTATCGATTACTGCAAAGCTGATCCAATCAGATGATTGTGATGTTGGGGATTGAGTATTTCCCTGGGTGTGATAGGTTTCAATTCTTTCCCTTCTCGCTGCTAAGATGACAGACCCGCCTTCTGGTGTAAATTTTACGGCATTATTGAGCAGGTTAATTAACACCTGCCGCATCCGTCGTTCATCTACGGCAATATCTTGGACAGTGTTTTGAATATTCAACCTGAGTTGAATTTGCTTTTGAGATGCCATTTGTTTGACAAAAGCCAAACTGGACTCACACAAATAATTTACAGCAATGGGAGCTATTTCTAGTTCCAGTTTACCCGCTTCGATTTTTGCTAAGTCTAAAATGTCGTTAATCAGTTCTAGTAAGTGTTTACCACTACGCTCGATAGTAGTCAAAGCTCGTTGTTGCTTTTCTGTTAAGTTGCCAAATACACCATCTAGCAAGCCTTCAGACATCCCTAGGATAGCGTTGAGGGGTGTACGCAACTCGTGACTCATACTCGCTAAAAATTCATCTTTGAGGCGGGTAGCACGGGCTAATTCGTGATTGGTATGCAAAAGTTGCTCATTCAACTCCGACAAAGCTGCTTCTGCTCGTTTGCGATCGCTCAGTTCGGTTTGCACCTGTTGATATAAATCTGCTTGCTGAATAGCCACCGATAATTGACTGGCGATTTGCTGGAGGAGATTAGCTTCATCTGTTTGCCATTGACGTTTTTTACCACAGGCATGGATGCTGATTAATCCCCAAACTCTGGGAGGTTGGTTGTCTAACTTTTGGGCAATGGGGGCGACAATTTTAGATTGCACCTGTGCTTCAGCCATAAACTCAGCTAAACATTCTCCCCAGAGATCATTTTGGGTATCGGTGACAATGCGGACATTACCATCACGATAAAATTGATATAACTCATGAGGAGAACATTCATCTTGCCATAGCCTACTTTTTATAGATGGATAGTCCGGCACAACTGATTCTTCCAACACCACCCCAGATCCGTTGGGCATGAGGCGAAAAATTAAGGCGCGTTCCGCTTGAAAGGTTTGCCTAATTTCGTTAACGGCTGCCGAAAGAATTGACTCTAAATCTAGAGATTGGCGGATATGTTGGGTAATATTTCTGAGGAGTCTTTCGCGCTGTGCTTGTTTTTGCAGGATTTCCTCGGCGTGTTTGCGATCGCTAATATCTTGAATCACACCAATTAAGTATTCTGGTTCACCAGAGAGCGATCGCACCAAGGAAATAGTGACGTATGCCCAGACACACTGGCTTTGTTTGTGGATATACCGTTTTTCGTGGGCAAAGGTGTGAATTGCCCCAGATAAGAGACACTGTATTTGCTCTCTACTAACAGTAATATCTTCAGGATGGGTGATGCTTGTAAAGCTTCTGCCCAGTAGTTCTGCTTCTGAATAACCAACAATCTCACAGAATTTTTGATTCATGCGAGTGAATCTGCCCTGTAAATCAGCTTCGATCATCCCGACATTGGCTTGCTCAAAAGTAGCGCGAAAGCGAGCTTCACTCTCTTTTAGTGCTGCCGTGCGTTTGATAACTTTCGTTTCTAGTTCTTCATTCAGGTGTTTTAGGGCCTCTGTAGCACGCTGACGTGCTAATTCGGCGGCAGCACGGGCTGCAAATACCCGCAAAGTCGCTTCGAGGCGTTCTGGTTCTTCTATCGGGCGCGTATTGAGAATACAGAGGTTGCCTATAACTACACCATTGTTATCCCATAGTGCTACACCTAAATAGCTCTGGGCTTGCATCCCTTGCAAATCAAAATCTTGGGGAAATTCCTGAATAACATTACGAGGACAGTAATATACGCCCTGTGACAGCGCCTTTTCACAGGGCGTACAAGCTATGTTGTAGCTGATGGGAGGTTGTAATTCTTCATCGGCAAAGAACCCCAAGGTATGTAAGCGATCGCCCATTAGTTCCGATACCAGCACGTAGGGAGCATCAAGGGCTTTTGCTGTATAGCGCACCAAAGCTGAGAAAAATTCTGTACCCGTCACGGTAGCAGTGCCTTCGACTAGGGTGCGTAAAGATTCTTCAGCGCGTTTGCGACCAGTAATATCAGCACCAGTACCTATAAGGCGATATATACGCCCACTTTCATCTCGTAGGGGTTTGAGTGTGATTAATATCCAATAGCTGCGATTGGTTTTGAAATTAGTAATGTATTCTTCGTAGGAAAAAGGTTTACCTAACTTGACACAAGTTTCGTAATATCTGGATTGTGATTGCCCACAGGATTGACAAAACACCTCTTGGGGAGTTTTACCTTGTATTTCTAAAAAACTAATACCAGTGAATCTTTCAGCAACAGGATTCCAAGCGACATAGCGATATTCGCCCTGACTATCAATTTCTAAGGCAAAAATGGCTTGCTCAACATCTTCATAGATGGCTCTGAGAAAACTCTCGCTCTTTTGCAGTGCAATTACTGAACGTTGGCGTTCAATGGCAATACCGGCAATGTAGGCAGCCAGGGTAATTGTTTCGATATCAGATGGTTGGGGTGTTTTAACTTGACGATAATACACAGCAAATGTACCCACCATCTGACTATCACTGGCAATAATGGGAGCTGACCAGCAAGCCCGTAAATCATAACTCAAAGCTAGATCCTTAAAATCTTTCCACAGAGGATCATTGGCGATATCCGAGACAATTACTACTTGCTGGCGATAAGCAGCTGTTCCACAGGAGCCAACACCCTCACCAATCATCATGCCATCCCCAATACGGACGTAATCTGGTGGTAAGTTGAGGGATGCACCGTGGCGTAAACGATTTTCTTCGTCTAGCAGCATAATACAAAACAGCGCGCCATCAAATTGCTGTTCCATACCTGCAATCAGAGTATGGAGAACATCTGTTAATGGTTCCCCTCTAGCAATCCGGGCTAAAATGCAGTTTTGTAGTTCCAATTGCCTTGCAATCCGTTGGCGTTCCCGGAGTGCAGCTTGCTGTTCGCTAATATCTGTGATAGTACCTACATAACCAATACAATTACCAGTGCTATCTGTTGTGGGTGTGGCACGCACAACCGCCCAAATGACTTTACCCTGTGGATTTTGGTAACGGCATTCCGTGAGAAAAGGCTGTTGGTTGGTAACGGTACTATACCACTCATCAATGACGCGATCGCGATCGTCTGGATGCAGGGCTTGTGACCAGTTTGTGCCTAATGCCTCTGCCATAGCCAAGCCTGCAATTTCTTCCCATTTGGGATTGACGTACTGGCAGTTACCTTGGTGATCTGTATAAAAAATACCGACTGGAGCATTTTCAGTGAGAGCTACATAGCGGCCATCACTATTTCTAAAAGCTGGTTGAGTCTGTTTAACTACTGTAATCTCTGTAACTCTACCCTGGTCAGCTTGGACATTGCCATTCTCCAGTGAATTTAATAACTGCAACTGACTCTGTTTTACAGAACTCAGTGCATTCATTAAACTTTCATAGGTGATTAAACCAGTGACCAACCCATGATCATCAACTATAGGTAAATGCCGAATTTGATGCTGACAAAATAAGTTTAATGATACGGAGGGATGATTTAACTGAGAATACTTTAGGGTAATTACAGGATAGGTCATAACTTCACCCATGCTGACTTCAGACAAATTGCGCCCTTCCGCACTCCAGCGCACCACATCCTGCTCTGTGCAGATGCCCACCAGTTGACTATTTTCCATCACTAACACACAACTGGCTTGGGCGGCGATCGCTAGCCAAGACTGATTGCCATCGGTCGAGAGTGAGCTGCTTCTTGTGTTACTCATTAACCGCAATGCCTCTATTGCAGGCATATCAGTATTAACCACCAAAGGATGACGGATCATCGCTACTGTCAGCAGAAGATCCAAGTTCTCTATTTCTGCCTCAGCAATATCAACAGATAGATTCGTATCCATGATTACAATAGCTTTAATAAAATGGCTGGTAAATTTTGCCAACTAATTTACTTTTATAAACCAAAAAGCAACGCAAATCTCACATTAATTGTCTATCTTTAGAGAAAATTCATACTGAAGTTTTTCTAATTGAAATTATACAATTTAGCTAAAAAAGGGAGTGGGGAGCAGGTTTTTTCAGGTTGAACCAATGATGATTTTGACGTTGGTTTTCGCGGTCGGGTTGAAACATTAGTTGAGCATTACAGTTAAGATAGAGCCTAGAATTACTGATTTTACGTAGATAAAGAAATGTTCAACAGAATGATGGGTCGAACTCGCTATGTAGTTTGTCGCCTGTTTCTCCATTTGGGGGGATCTGATGTCGCACCGATTTTAGGAGAATTAAATCGGATTGCCAGAGAAGCGATTGATGCTGAGGGTGACTTGCAAGTTATGGGAGAAGGGTTAGTAGACCTTTGCGAAACCTTAGTGCGATACGATGAATACTGGCTCTCTGCTTCTAATGAAGGTGATGTCTTTTGGAATGAAGGCGAAGCGGGAGATTATGTTAATGACTTATTTAGTGATTCTGCCGAAAGATACGGTGCTGATTTAGAGATCAATTCTGGTGATGATCAGCCCTTATCCCTCCCAGTAACGCGCAACATTATAGTGATGATCACAGTTGCTTTTGAAGGAGAAGTTCCAGATTTAGAAACTGACTTAGCGAATATTCAGGCGTTGAAAGAAGGGTTGAAAGCCTTGATTAATCTACATTACAAACATAAACTCAGGGCTATTCAAGTACATTTCTCTCCAGCACGGTTAGGTGATGAACTGACGAATGATCAGCTGTTGCAATATTATCCAGAATTGATACCTTTGTAACTTAATGGGGTTGTCCGTACACTGCCCCCAGTAATAACTTGTTAAGCTCAGAGAGAAGCTTATAACGCCATGATCATGCCCATACTACGTAAATTTACAGCCTTTTTATTAGCTTTTAGTTTGTGCTTGACAACTGTCGCCTGTGGAGGAGGAACCCAAACTACATCCACAAATGGCAATGTTCGCCAAACTTCTACTGCTACCAAACTCAGTGATGGTCAGTATCAAGTCCAACAAGCCACTTATGATGATGCTTCTGGGGAGTACACCTTATTTCTACTCAACAGTACACCCCCAACATTTGCCACCGAAAATTTACAAATGGCAAGGCTGACTGACGAAGAAATCAAAGAAGGTAAAAAAACCTATCTGAAAGTAGATAGCGGACAGCCAGTTTTGTATCTCACTGAAGATTTTAAAATTGAGTACGTTCACAACGTCACAGAGACTAGAAATAATCCCCAGACAGGACAACCTGAAACGGTTGTAGTCCGCCGAGAAAGTAACTTCTGGACACCCTTTGCCGGAGCGTTGGCAGGTCAAGCATTGGGTAGCTTATTATTTAGACCCCAGTATTACGTACCACCTGTTTATCAACCCGGTACAATACTAACTGGCTACGGTGGCTATGGTAGAAGCTATGACCAAGCTGTTGATAGTTACCGGACTCGCTACAATTCAGCACCCGCAGCAGTCAGAAATCGGACTGCTTTTAGAACTACAGGCACAATTAGACGGTCATCTGGTAATACCAATGTCCGTTCTACAACACGTACTACAAACCGTCCCTCTGGTTCTGGTTTTGGTAGCAGTAATCTCAGATCCTCTGGTAAATCTAGTACAACTAGACGTAGCCCTAGCGGTAGTAGTTTTGGTAGTGGTCGTTCTCCTGCCCGGCGCTCAACTGGTTTTGGCAGACGGCGTTAGGTAGGGTAGGGAGTGGGGAGTGGGGATTGGGGACTGGGGATTGGGTAAAAGTTCTTCTCCTCTGCTCCTCTGCTGCCCTGCTCCTCTGCTCCTCTGCTCCCCTGCTCCCCCTCTACAATCGTGGGTCTACGGGTTCGCTTTCCAAGGCTAGAATACCAAACACGCATTCATGGACACGGCGTAAAGGTGCATGACTAACAAATCGCTCCAATGCTTCCACACCCAAGGCAAATTCACGCATGGCTAGGGAACGCTTGAGGGATAAACCCCGTTGACGCAGACGTTGCAAATTTTCTAAGGCTGAATATTCGGGGCCGTAAATAATTCGCAGATATTCTTGTCCGCGACACTTTACCGCAGGCTGCACAATACCCCGACTACCTTTGATGATGAATTGTATAGGTTTGACAACCATACCCTCACCCCCAGCTTGAGTCATTTCTGACCACCAATGCACCCCCTCAGCTTGGCTGCTAGGGTCTGTTAAATCGATGACTTTATAAGCAGTAGCTAGGAGTAAGGCGGGGTCTGAGTGACAGATTTTGGCGGCTTGTTCCATATGCCAACGATGGTCTTTGTCGATGTGAACAATTCCCTCAGTGGCTAGGATGTGGAAGGGGGCAAGTTTCAAATCTGCAATATCGTTCACTGTCCAGCAGTAGCGACGGTAAGCGGTAACGTATTGACTCGCCATCGCTGTGCGTTGTTGGTAGTGAGCAAGTTGAGTGGCGACATCTAGACCGCGATCGCTTGCTTGTTTTAATACAGTTATGGCATCATTTAAGGCTAGGTGTGATGCCACTCCCACAGGTGCATATTGTCCGCGTAGTAAACCTTGAGCTTTGGCTGACCACGGCATTAGTTCACAGTCTAAACACACCCAGTCTGTATTAAATTCCTCCCAAAAGTTGCTGTCAGTCAGAGCCGCATTCACCCGCCTTAAGACTTGCGCTTCTAATTCTGGGTCATCAAAAAAGCGTCTCCCTGTGCGGGTGTAGCAAATCCCGATACCTTCATCCACTACCCCAAATCTTTTTTCGGCGGCTGCGACATCGCGGCAAATCACGACAATTACCCGTGAACCCATGTGTTTTTCTTCACAGACAACTTCTGTAATTCCTTGGCTTTGGTAGTAGGTAAAGGCTTGGGTGGGGTGTTCCAAATATCCTGGTATTGAGGATGTCTCTGGTGGAGACATCGTAGGCGGTAGGTAAATCAGCCATTTGGGGTTAGCTGCAAACCGACTCATGATTTCTAAAGCCGCGATCGCATTTTCTGCCCGAATGGTAATATTTGGCTGTAGTTTGGTATTAATGAGCCGCTTACCCAAAACATCCTCAATATTCAGAACATCATCTAGTTCTTGCTGGACTGTACGGGTGATGCTATTCTCTCCCAATGGTTTAGATGGTTCGCGGTAAACACGAGCCGCAGGTACACTCACCAGTTCTTTTTCGGGATAGCGTAAGGCGGTAAGTTTGCCACCATACACGCAACCTGTATCAATATCAATCGTATTATTCAGCCATTCTGCTTCAGGGACAGGTGTATGTCCGTAGACAACTAACGCCTCACCTCGATAATCTCCCGCCCAGTTGTAACGCACAGGTAAGCCAAACTCGTCAATCTCACCTGTAGTTTCACCATACATAGCAAATTCCCGCACCGCACCAGAACCACGTCCTTGCATTTCCGCTTTCATCCCCGCATGAGCCACCACTAAGCGTCCATCATCCAGCACATAATGACTGATAAGGGAATCTAAAAATGCTGCAAGTTCTTGGGTGAAAGCTTCGCGCACTGCATCAGGTAACGCTTCCATTTCATCAATGCTTTGCTGTAAGCCATGAGTTACTCGGACATTTTTACCCCGTAATTTCCGCAAAAATTTGTGTTCATGATTTCCACAAACACACAAGCCTGTCCCGGCGGCGACCATATTCCGCACAAGCTTGACTGTATCTAGGATGCGGGGGCCACGGTCTACTAAATCACCCAGGAAGACAGCTTTACGTCCTTCTGGATGGTAATAAGTGGGGAAAGTCCAGAGGGACTGGGGACTAGATAAAAGTTCTGCTACCTCCTCTTCTGCTTTTTTCACGTAGCCTAACTGTTGCAGCAACGCCTCTAGTTCATCGCAACAACCATGAATGTCACCGATGATATCAAAGGGGCCGTGTTCGTGTTTTTTGTTGTTCCACAGGGGTTGAATTTCAATTTCGACAGATGCGATTTCCTCAACAGATTTCAGGGTGTAGACGTAGCGAAAACCCTCTTTTTCTAAACTGTGCAAGGAACGGCGTAACATTTGGGTGTGACGACGCACGACATGGGGGCCAAAATTGCGGTTACTCCTTTGCTGATTTCTGTCATGACATAATTCTTCTGGTAAGTCAAAAACTATAGCAACGGCAAAGTAATGATACTGTTTTGCCATTTGCAGTAAAATTTTGCGGTCTTCCGCCTGCACATTAGTAGCATCAATAACAGTAAGTTTACCAACAGCTAATCTTTTAGCTGCAATGTAGTGTAGAACATCAAAAGCATCCTTAGAGGCGGACTGATTATTTTCATCATTAGAAACTAAACCGCGACAAAAATCAGAAGACAACACTTCAAAAGGTGGAAAATGCTGGCGTGCAAAAGTCGATTTACCTGCACCAGAAGCACCGATGAGGATAATTAAAGATAATTCAGGGATGGTGATTTTCATTGATGTGATTGGTATCTATGTTAATTTTTGCAATCTTCTTCTGGGTCTATACTTCGCTGCAACAATGTTTGAATCTCAGCTCGCAACGCGGCAATTTCAGCTTGAAGGGCGGTAATTGATTTAGCTCCTGCTAATTCTGCTTCCTCATCGTCTGCATCTTGACCGATAAAGAAGGTTGCAAGAGTTGCTGTTACGTAGCCAAACACAGCGAACGCATATACTGCTAAGAAAAAGCACAGCACTCTACCTTCAGGGGTTTTAGGCCAATACTCAGAACCCATTGTGGTGATGAGCATTGCTGTCCACCACAGTGCATTAGCGTAGTCATTTAAACCAGATTCATTGGGCAAATCACTTTCAAACGCATACATTCCAGCTGCTCCTACTAGAGTAACAATGGCTGTTAGTGACAATACATAACCAAATCCTCGACGCTGAACAGTTGCGCCTAAAGCCCGCATTCCTCGATTGGTGCGTGTCATCACCCGTAAAAGTTTTAATCCTCTAACGGCTCTGACTGATGTTAGCGATCGCACTACTGTAACAATGCGAAAGGTACGCAAAGCAGGTATCATCAAAGAGATAGCGGTTAACCAATTGCTTTTGATATAGGAAAATTTACGCGGAGTCAGGATAATTTTAACTGCAAAATCGAGAATAAAAATCATCTAAATACTGATACCAATCACATCCACTAAAGGATTTAAACCCCAAATCAACTCAACTATAAACAGTGCTAACCAAACAAATGCTAGAATCAACATCGGGATTTCTAGCCACTCTTCTAGCTGTTGCAAAATCTCGCTGCGTTGTTCCTCAAGGTATTGTTTTCGAGAAAATTTAGGTTCATTCATAGTTGTTTTTGAATAACTTTGGCTCAAGGTTTAGCAACACCCTCTGAGAAAGTTTGTTGAATTTAATTGACTTATCTAAACAAAATCAGCAAGATATTGCTATCAATGTTTAATTTAATCAACCAATAGTTAAATGACACCAATCAGAGGGCTGGATTCTGAACACATGAAGTTAATTATTCAAGCTAAACAATGCCATTTGTGTAGGTGAACCAATTGCTGTATCTTCTTCTCCTATGGATTGAAACTCCACAGTGTAACCAAATTTTGCTGTGATATGATTTGCCCAGGTTTGAAATTGCGATCGCGTCCATTCAAAGCGGTGGTCTTTATGTCGCAATTTTCCCGCCGGGAGGTTGACAAATTTCACGTTATATTCAATATTGGGCGTTGTGACTATCACTATTTTTGGTTTAGCGAACTCAAACAAAACTCGCTCAAATGAACCCAAACGGGGTAAATCCAGATGCTCAATTACCTCAATTACAGTAGCAGCATCATAACCAGAAAAGCGTTTATCTTGATAAGTCAACGCACTCTGAATCAGTTGTAAACGTTCCCATTGATTACGGGGCAGGCGCAAACGGTCTAATCTTTCTTGAGCAATTTCTAATGACCTATAGGAAACATCTACACCTGTAACTTGCTCAAAAAAGCTATCTTTTAGGAGTATTTTTAATAAATTTCCTTGACCACAACCTAAATCAATCACGCGCCTAGCATTACTGTCTTTTAAAGCAGTAACTACTGCATTCATGCGCTGCTGATTCAAGCTAATTGGCTTTTCTACCGCCGCTTCTTCTTCAGCGTGACTTTCTTCTGTACTATCAGGGTCAGGATTATCTTCTTCTACTAACTGTGCTAAAGCTTGGCGTGTGAGGCGATGCTGGCGTTTGAGATAACGGCGAGTAATTTGTTCTTTAGCAGGATGTTGCGATAACCAACCCTCACCATGACGTAATAATTTGGCTATTTCTTCATCCCCCACCCAATAGTGTTTGTCGTCATCCAGTACGGGAATTAAAACATAGAGATGACTTAACAAATCGCTGACTGTGAGGGTGTTTTGCAATTCCACAGTGAAATATTTACTCTCTCCCCACTCTGGGAATTGCTCATCTAACAGATGACCTGTGGCTTTCACAGTGTAACCCAAAGGTTCAAACAATTCTCTTAAGAAACCTTCACCACCACGACAGGGTAATACAGATAGTTTTGCTAGCAAAGGTATCGGAGTTTGTGCTAATTCTGGTCTATCTTTACAGCGTCCACCTAAAGCCGTACTGAAAACTTGTGCGATCGCTACACTCATAAAAGATGATGCCACATAAGGGCGATCGTTTACATATTGTTCCAGTCTTGCACTCCTCCCCCGCACTAATTTTACCGGGTCAACATCCAACAGTAGCGCAACTGTACAACGCTCATCATTGGCTTCCGGGTAAAAGACGTGCGCCTGTCCAAAACTGAGAGCAAAGGACTGACAACGGTCTGGGTGTTTATGTAGTAGGTAGCCTAACTCCGTCGCTGGGGAGTGGATGGTGGTGATGGTCAGCAGCATTCACTGGTATGGAAATATGCGAATAGTAGATAAATACTGCTTCAGGGTAAGCGATTACGGAAATAAATCACAGTTTTGTTGAGGAATATTAAGTCTGTAAACGACATTCCGGCGCAAAATCAATCAGGATACTCATGTTAACTATGTCTTAATTACAACCATCGCCCAGAGCAGACACCACTCATTGCTAGCTTTCACAACTGAAAAGAAAAATTCAAGTTGCTTGATATCCTGGGTGAGTATGTTTGCTCAAGTTATTGTTGAAATAGAGTTTACTATTATCACGATAAAATTTAATTTTTCCCAGTCGATACATAAAAGTTATGCAGTTTTTACCAGGCAAAAAGTATTAATTTGATGGCGGACAGACTTAACTCAGATTACTAAGTCCTTAACTTTTCTGTATCGACATAACCAAGAATTTTCTAGGATACTCCGGCTATACAACAGTTTTAAAAATCATGACGGTGATAAATGCGTAGACATCACTGCCAACGTTGTGGTTGACTTGCTGCTTGCTGCATTTATACAAATTACGCCAACCTAAATTTACTCATCAAAGGATACTCAGATGGCAACTTTTACCGTTACTACACTCAATGATGTTGTTGATGCCAGAGATGGGCTGTTAAGTTTACGAGAAGCGGTCACAGCCGCAGAAGCCCTACCTGGAACTGATACCATCGTCATTAATAGCATTGCTCTACTAAATAGCCCAATTGTCATCAGACCAGGCAATAACATTAACTTCCAGGGTAATGGGACTAGCTCTAGTGGCTTCAATGGACAGGGGCGCACTTCCCTATTTCTCATCAATAACAGCAGCGTTAGATTTAATGATTTACACATTAACAGGGGTCTTGCTCAAGGAGGAAACGGCAGTCGAGGCGGTGGTGGCGGTTTAGGGGCTGGAGGAGGCCTATTTCTGAATCCAGGTGCTAATGTCACAGCAGATAATGTGGTGTTTTTTGATAACCGAGCAGTCGGAGGTAATAGTTTTACTGGTCGTGGCGACGGTGGGCGGGGTGGAAATGATTCCTCGGCTGGAAGCAATGGCTTTCCGGGTGGTAGTGGTGGTTTACCAAGTTTCTTCGCTATTGGTGGGATAGTCCCAACTAGCGGCGGTAGCGGTGGTGTGGGCGGACGAATAGTCGGAACTACAGGTTCGGGAGCTGGTGGCGGTTTCGGTGGTGGCTCAGGGGGCTTTGGGGTCGCTGGTGGTAGTGGCGGCGGTGGTGGTGGTGGTACGGGCGGTGCTGGTGCTTTCCGAAATGCGACTGGTGGCGGCGGTGGCGGCGGTGGTGGTTTTGGTGGCTATGGTGCTGGCGGCGGCGGTGGCGGCGGTGGCGGCGGTGGCGGTGCTAACGTGTTGGGAGGACGCGCTCGCCCCGGTGGCGCTGGTGGTTCTGGGGGCTTAGGTGGCGCATTTGCTGGGGATGGACGCGCTGGAGCTAATGGGACTAATGGTCGCTCAACGTTTACCGGTAACAGTCCAGGTAACGGCGGAGTGGGAGGACAAGGCGGCGGTGGTGCAGGTTTAGGCGGTGCAGTCTTTGTCTCTAACAACGCAACCTTTAGCGTCAGCAACAGTACATTTCTCTTCAATTCTGCCGTTGGTGGTAGTGGCTTTGAGAATGGTCAAGGACGGGGTGGTGCAATCTTTGTGCAATCGGGGGGTAGATTGCGAGATATGGGTGGAGTGCGTTTCATTCAAAACTCTGCATCAACGGCAAATGCTGATAGCAATATCTATCCAGTCAAAGTCAACCGAGGCGATGGCACGATTGAGGTAGAAGGATTTCAGGGTGTAGGACGGGGGAGCAATCCCTCAGTGGAAGTGAAGGAAACCTTTGACGAACTCATATTTACAGGAGAGGGTTTAGTTGCCAAAAACTTGCTCCTTACCCAAACTGGTGATGATTTAGTTGTCAGTTTTGAAGGGGTTGATGATACCCAAGTGATTCTCAAGGACTTTGCTTTAGAAAACTTGGATAACTTGCCGATTCCTGGTGGTCAGCATGGTCAGATTGGTAACATTCTGTTTGATGGTGATGAAACCCTGCAAGATAGTTTTGATGTCTTCAATGCGGACTCTACCCAAAATACAATTTGGAATCGTAACACAGTCACCTTTCTGAATGATTTAGATAATTATGTGCGTGGTTTTGACAACTCTGATGATGTGATTAATGCCCAAGCTGGTAATGACATGATTTGGGGTTTGAGTGGCGATGATATTTTGCGTGGTGGTGAAGGTAACGACACCCTTCATGGTGGAAAAGGTGCAGATATTTTGATTGGTGGTTGGGGAGATGATCAGCTTTATTTGGGACGCGATCGCCAGATTGATACGGTAATATATCGCCAAGGTGATGGAAGTGATACTATCCATCAGTTCCGGCGTGGTGCAGGTGGTGACTTATTGCAGTTTGAAGGTATTGACGCGATTGATGTGGTAATGAATGGTCGCAATACCTACTTTCACCTAGGTGACGGAATAGTTGGTAATAACGGATTTGGTTCAGGTGAATTATTAGCTGAGTTACGAGGTGTAACTGGTTTCACCGCCGATAATCTCAGTTTGAATCTAGCCTCTGGCAATACTGCACAATTCTTGTTTGCTTAGAATACAGATAACAAAAATAGCGATCGCTGAATCTATAACTTGTGTAAATCACCCAGCTAGTGGTCTAGCGTATTAATCTAGATTTGTAGTTAGGAGTTTAGTCTTTATCTGATCAAAACTTTTCTGATAGACCGCTAGCTACACCGCATTTGATTACCATTAGCAGTTCTGCCAAAAAGACAGCTATTAGTTTTTGTCTAATAAACATCTCCAAAAAAGAATGTAGAGACGTTCCATGGAACGTCTCTACAAGGTTTCTGGAAAACGCATATTTAATTTCTGGAGATGTCTAATATTCCTCCTTTAAAACCTCAGAAAGAGTGTCCACAGCCGTTTGAATTTGGTCGCCGTCGATAACTAAAGGTGGACAGAAACGAATAGCCGCTTTACCGCAACCAAGTAACAATAGACCGCGTAAGAAGGCTGATTGAATAATGCGATCGCGCAGTCTGCTATCATAATTTCCTGCGGTATCTAATAAATCCACTGCTACCATCAAACCTTTACCTCTGGGTAAGGACATTCTGGGGAATCTTTCATGCAGCCGAGTCAGTCCAGTTTTTAAGATTTCTCCCATTTGAGTAGCATTATTCATCAAACCACTATCTAATAGTCGCAGTGTAGCAATACCAGCCGCACAAGCTACAGGATTACCGCCAAATGTGGTGGCGTGGGAACCAGGTGGCCAAGTCATCAACTCAGGACGGGCGAGAATTGCACCTAAAGGTAAACCGCTAGCGATTCCCTTGGCGGTAGTAATAATATCAGGCATCACACCCCAATGCTCAATGGCAAACAAGCAACCTGTACGTCCCATCCCCGATTGCACTTCATCGACTATCATTAATATGCCGTGGCGATTGCAGATATCCCGAATCCTAGCTAAAAATCCGTCTTCCGGGACGATATAGCCTCCTTCTCCTTGAATCGGTTCAACTACAATTGCTGCCACTTCATGAGGCGGTAGGATGGTATTAAATAGCTGTTGTTCTAAATGATCTAAACTAGCGTGAGTACCGTAGGGGATATGAGTCACCCCAGGAACTAACGGGCCAAAATGAGCGCGTTGTACTGCTTTAGAGCCAGTCAGGGACATTGCGCCATAGGTGCGTCCGTGAAATGCGCCTAAAAAAGCGACAATCAGCGATCGCTTGGTGTGATATCGAGCTAATTTCATCGCCCCTTCGTTAGATTCTGCACCGGAATTGGTGAAAAATACCCTAGCACCATGAGGAAAGGGAGTGCGAATCGCCAAATGTTCTGCTAATTCCACCATCGGCTCATAATAAAAATCTGTCCCTGACATATGCAGCAAAAGCGCCGCCTGTGTTTGAATTTCTTTAACTACCTCTGGGTGCGCGTGTCCGGTAGCGGTGACAGCAATACCCGCAGTCATATCGAGAAACACATTACCATCTACATCTTCCAACATACAACCCTGACCGCGAGCCACAACTAGGGGATAGTCACGGGTATAAGAAGGAGAAGTCACAGTGCGATCGCGTTCTACAATAGCTAAGGCTTTCGGCCCTGGTAAAGATGTCACCAAGTGAGGCTGACGAGGTAAAGGTCGATGAATAGGAATACTTAACATTTTGTTTTATTTTTTTCAGAATACGGATAATTAAACTGTGATGAGCAAATGTTAATAGTAGCATTTGATGCTATTTCTATATAACTTACGCATTGACGGAATTGCAATGATATGTTGTAGCGATTGTGGAAAAATACAGATAATTTTTCATGAACCCTGAGAAGGATTTTGTGACAGACTTGTGTGATATCAATTCCGGCTCAAGTTTGACAATCTGGTTAATAATTAGGGAATTCCAGAGAAAAAAATATTCCAAATGTAGGGTGCGTCAGTATGAATAATTTCTTGGTGTAGTTAGGTTTTCTGACACTGACGCACCCTACTAAAATGTCAATTAATCACATCGGATTGCTTTATGAGTGCAGGTTATAATGCAATGTTAGGCTGAGTTTCTCCCAAACAATGGAAGAGGTTTAATGCCCGATCAAATGCGTGTTTACCGCATAAACAAATTTATATTGCGAAATCCGTTACCAAATTATGAGTACCCTATTCAGCCAGAAACTCAAAATAATCGTAAGTGTTGCTGCACTATCAATTATAGGTTTAGCTAGTAGTTATCGATATACTCACACCAGAAATCAAGACTTAGCTACACCACAGCATCATGTTAAAAATTTCACATTCAATCCCCTATCGAATTCTCCACTCACTTCTTCATACCTTTCTCAAAAGTCTCTGCAATCAACTGCTTTCAATGCAAATTTTTGGCAAAATAGTCTCATTACTCAGTCATCTCAATCCAGGGAAAGTGCCAATCAATACAATACACCCAAGTCTGATCAAAATTTAGCAACAACATCTGTTCAATATCCCATTATTGATGAGTGGCGAAAATATAAATTTAGTGTCAATGGTAGTCAGATTTTATCACCTGCACAACTACCAACAACTAAAGTTAATGTTAATCAATCAGATTTATTAACTGTATTGATCAATACTAGAAAATATTTTCGCGAACACAGTGCCAATGACCCAGATATTTTACGGGCAGGACTTCTGAGTACACAAAATGTTACTACAGAAGATATTCTTAAGACTCTAGATTTTATGATTGATGTTCTCAAAGAGGACATTGCTAAAAATCGCATTACTCGTCTACAAAATCCCAATTTTATCAATAGAAATTTTCGAGTTATCAGATGGTCAGCATATAATCCGAAAAATCCTAATCAAAAGCAACTACGCATTACCAAATATGCAGTTTTTACCCATCCAGGCTCACGCAAGAGAACCTCAACCTATAACACACCCATCTATAGTTTAAAAGACAACTCAGCCGCAGATAAATTCTACACCAGATATACAAAGCAAGATGTTTTATCAGGTATTTATGAACCCGGTGGTAAAGAATTTGGCAAAGTTGAACCATTAGCTTATTTAACACGTAATGGTTTAGAAGAAGCATTAATGCAGGGAACGATTCTCATCAATTTTACAGATGGTTCTAGAGGATTTTTTAACGTAGATAGAAATAATGGAATTTCTTATATTCGAGGTTTAAAGGCAACAGCACAAAAGCGTTATTGGTATTTTAGACAAGTTGATGCCATCAAAGGCTATGGACACAAAATAGATGCCAAAATTTCTATTAAACCAGGTGTAACTTTTGCTGGTGATGTCTTAAATATTGGTTTAGGCAGAATAGTGATCATTGAGCATAACCAAGGAGGACGTAAACAACTACAAATGGGAGTAATTGCAGATACAGGCGGAGCATTTTTACCTAATCTATATCAACTCGATTTTTTAGCAGGTATTTTCCCAAATCAAAACTCTTTTCGCCGATATATCAGACAGTTACCTGAGTATGCTAATGCCTATTTTCTGGTGAAAAAGTAATTACAGTAATTGGGTATTAGTAACTGCTAGGGTGCGTCAGCTAACGGCATTATATACCCTACCAAATTAAATTGAATTCCTAGCTTTTTTCCATGTATGCAACACGACGGGGTAAGCACAAAATTTTTATTGGTATGGCTCCTGGGGTGGGTAAAACCTACCAAATGTTAGAAGAAGCAAAAGCACTCAAACAAGAAGGAATTGATGTTGTTATTGGGTTATTAGAAACCCACGGACGTAAAGAGACGGCAGATAAATCAAATGGACTAGAAATTTTACCACGCAGGCAAATTGTGCGGGGGGATTTGACACTAACAGAAATGGACACAGACGCAATTTTACAGCGATCGCCCCAGTTAGTGTTAATTGATGAGCTTGCCCATACCAATGTCCCCGGTTCCCTACGTACCAAACGCTACGAAGATGTGGAAGTTATATTAGCAGCCGGGATTGATGTCTACTCCACCATGAATGTACAACACTTAGAAAGTCTCAATGATGTGGTAGCAAGAATTACAAGTGTAGTCGTCAGAGAACGCGTACCTGATCGCATTCTAGAAGCAGCCGATGAAATTGTTGTAGTCGATGTTACCCCAGAAACTTTACAGGAACGATTATTGGAAGGCAAGATTTATGCACCAGCCAAGATTCAGCAAGCCCTCGAACACTTTTTCCAACGGCGAAATTTAATTGCTTTGCGGGAATTGGCTTTACGTGAAGTTGCTGACAACATAGAAGAAGAGGCGATCGCTAATACCCCCAACGGGCAATTCTGTAATATTCAAGAACGGGTTCTGGTGTGTGTATCTACTTATCCCAACTCAGTACAATTGTTGCGTCGTGGTGCTAGACTCGCAGGCTACATGAATGCCCCCTTCTATGTAGTCTTTGTTTCTGATCCTGATCACTTTCTGACGAAGGAAGAAAGCCTACACATCGATACCTGTGAAAAGTTATGTCAAGAATTCGGCGGGACTTTTATTCGTATTAATAGCAATAACATAGCCAAAGCGATCGCTGAAGTTGCCGAACAAAATCGGATTACTCAAATTGTAATTGGTGAAAGCCAGCGTTCTCGTTGGCAAATTCTCCTCAAAGGCTCTTTAACTCAAAAATTGATGCGATTACTGAAAAATATCGATTTACATATTATAGGCAGTGAAAAAACTACCCATAAATGAAAACTCAAGGCATCAACAGATAAACCTCATCAGGACACGTCACTAGCAATCAAAACTGCATAATCATGGCAAATTAACAACTGAACTTTTTGACACTGACGATGGCATGAATTAAACTACCCCTTGCAAGCCACACAAGAGCTTCTGTTTATGCACCAAACTCAACAAACTGCTGCCCCTACCCGCGTGATTGGTTTAATCAGTGGCACATCTGTCGATGGTATAGATGCCGCTTTGGTAGAAATTTCTGGTACAGATGTGGATCTGCAAGTTGAGTTACTAGCAGGAGAAACCTATCCCTATCCTGGGGAACTGAGAGAAAGAATCTTAGCAGTTTGTGCTGGTGCAGCCATCTCAATGGCAGAATTAGCAGAATTAGATGATGCGATCGCCCTAAATTTTGCCCAAGCCGCCCAAAATATTCAAAAAGACCACCAGCCAGCAACTTTAATTGGTTCTCACGGTCAAACTGTATATCATCGACCGCCTGAAAGTAAGGGAATAGGGAGTAGAACTACTACTCACTCCCTTGGTTATAGCTTACAACTGGGTCGGGGTGCTTTGATTGCCCACCTTACAGGAATTACCACTGTAAGCAACTTTCGGGTGGCGGATATTGCTGTTGGTGGCCATGGCGCACCGCTTGTACCTAGGGTTGATGCGTTTTTACTCAGTCATCCCCAGGAGGGACGTTGCATTCAAAATGTGGGCGGGATTGGCAATGTGGCTTATATTCCCCCTCGCCGGGATGACTGGCTAGAGAAAATTCGCGGTTGGGATACTGGCCCTGGTAATAGTTTGCTGGATTTAGCAGTACAGCAATTAACAGACGGTGCTAAAACCTACGATGAAAGTGGTAAATGGGCAGCTAGTGGTACACCCTGCTATCCTTTGGTAGAACAATGGCTCACTCAAGCATATTTCCAGCTACATCCGCCTAAATCCACTGGTCGGGAGTTATTTGGTGTAGATTACCTGCATCAGTGTTTTCAAGATGCTGCACCATATCAATTGAGTCCAGCTGATATGCTAGCTACACTTACAGAACTAACTGCGGCTTCCATTGCTCACAGTTACCACACTTTTTTACCACAAATGCCAAACCGTGTCTTTTTATGTGGGGGTGGGAGTCGTAATCTTTATTTACAGCAAAGATTACAGGTACTGTTGGGAGACATACCAGTTTTAACTACCGATGATGTCGGCTTGAATGCCAATTTTAAAGAAGCGATCGCCTTCGCTGTTTTAGCCTACTGGCGACAACTAGGTATCCCTGGCAATTTACCCGCCGCCACCGGCGCACCCCGTGAAGTCCTATTAGGAGAAATTCACCCAACAACTCATCCTGACTAACTCTACTTAGCACTCACCAATCAGCACTCATTACTCACTTTCCCCCTGACATTTTTGCAGTTCCAAATATATCTTTGTAGTCTAAGAACTACTCGTTCAAGGCAAGGAACATACAAGGTGGCTCATACTTTTTTATTGGAACCAGGACGCTGGACAATTCAAGGCAGTTGGCTAGAACGTCATGGGCTGCCAATCAGTCTCAAGGGCATGACCTTAGTAGCTTGGAATCGAGATAACTGGTTTACGATGGCTACAAAGCTGATATTTCCAGGCAGCGATCGCCAAGAAATTTCTTTACAGTACAAGGGAAGACTTTTGGAGGGAGAACGTCAATATACTTTTTTACTTCAGCACAGTATTTTGGGTCAGGTTGAAGGCGAAGGCTGGATTGGTTTAGATACAATTGTGCAGCGTTACTGGGTGATCAGCGATCGGCAACGTCGTAGTGGATTTGAAACCATGCACCGCATTTCCAATGAAACATATTATCTCAGTAGCGGTGTCATGGCAGGTCATTTTTTAACCAGTACAATGGAAGCCAGCTTAGAACGCCAGTCCACATAGGGATATATGGAAAACCAGTTATCTAGTTGCTCAAAATTGGGCAAACTAAAACTACATTAACAACCCAAGTACAAAAGATCAGGATACATCTACCACAATCAGGCGGAATAATACCAATATTCCCAACAGTTAAAACGCCCAAACATCAGTCCTTGAAATTTTGACTGGTAACTTGCGTATAGCCATACTAGCCACTTCTGTTTTTGATGGCATTTCTGAACTCCAGTGCTTATAGCAGTTGCCATATAGATTAGGACATCAAGCAATCATAAAACCTTTACGCTAAGAGACTTTGGAGTTTGTCACCTGTAACCTGTAACCTGTAACCTGTCCCCTGCCCCCTGTCACCTGTCACCTGTCCCCTGTCATACCACCTAACTGTGAGGCAGGAGTCATCCATAATTGTTGAACATTGGAGTCGAATTTTCTATGTCAGACCCCAACATTGGTCGTTTTCTTGGCAACCGCTACCAGTTGCAGGAGTTAATTGGTACTGGCGCAATGGGTAAGGTATATCGTGCCAAAGATGTTTTGTTGGGAGGTGTACCTGTTGCTATCAAGTTTCTTGCTCTATCCATGCAAAATGAAAAGATGCGATTGCAAGAACGTTTTGAGCGAGAAGCAAAAACCTGTGCCTTACTTGGGCAAAAAAGTATTCATATTGTTCGAGTCATGGACTATGGCGTAGATGAACATAAAACCCCCTTTTATGTCATGGAGTATCTCCAAGGCCACAGCCTCAACCAAGTCATCCGACAAAAACACCTATCTTTACCCAGATTTGTGAGTATGGCACGGCAAATCTGTCTGGGTTTAAAGTGCGCTCATGATGGCATCCCAGTTGATGGTTCAGTTTACCCTATTATTCATCGTGATATTAAGCCTAGTAATATGCTGGTGATTCAAGATGCCAGTTTTGGGGAATTGGTCAAAATTTTAGATTTTGGTATTGCTAAATTACTACAAACCAATGGTGATCACACAAAATTCTATTTGGGAACGCTGGCTTATTCATCCCCCGAACAGATGGATGGCAAAGAACTAGATAATCGTTCTGATATCTACAGTTTGGGTGTGATGATGTTTGAAATGCTGACTGGCAAAATGCCATTAGTTGCACCCACTCATTCGTTTGGTGCATGGTACAAAACACATCACCAACAACCACCACGGAATTTTAGTGAGGTTGCTCCTAGCTTAGTCATTCCGAAAGAAGTGGAAAACTTAGTGATGAGTTGTTTAGCCAAAAAAGCCAAAGACCGTCCTCAAAGTATTAGTGACATTCTTCAGAATCTCGAAAATATAGAACGACAGCATCATCCAACCCGCCCTATTCAACACGAGCATTATCAACATACTAATACCATTACTATTCCATCTGAACCCAAGCCGAAGACAAAAGTTAATCTGCCGTTGCAGTTAGCTCCAGCCAAGCATGAAATTACTTCTACAACTTCTTGGCCTCAAAATAAACCAATTGCTGACATTGTTTTTCCTCAACCCATAAATGTTAGTGGAGAGGTTGTACCTGCTCTATGGGTGATGTTATCACAGCAGGAAATTCTTCAACGCTTTGTTTGCAGCCGCTATAATCAATTTTTGTTTATCACTGCTCCTCACCCCATGTTGTTGTGGATTACTGTTCTCTACAACCGCAAACATGGCGCTAAGTGGTTGCCTTATTACCTTGATCTCAAAACCAGTCTTGGTCAAGATATCATCAGCTTACTTTTTCAAGTAGGCTACTATCGTCTGCTATTCTTTGCACGAGAATCACCCAATCACTCTTCTCATTTCCTCATGGCTAGTATCGCTACTGCTCAACGTCACCGACTGCAACAGTGGCTCACCGCAGCCAAAACCTTTACCTGTACTGCCGATCCCCAACTGAGTAAAAATCTGCTGAAACAGGAATATGAAAAGATTAAGCCTCAAATTCTAGCCAAGCTAGAAGCAATTGACACCGATTCTGCATTTGATATCTCTGGTTAGAGAATACTTTGGGACTTACAGAAAATAAATGATTCAATGAGTCAGAGCAAATATGATCATTGGATTTTTCCTCTCCTGCTCACCAAAGCGATTGTATATTTTTCTTAGTTGGAAGTCCCTTTCTCCAGGTGTGCTTTAGTTGTGGAGTATCAAAAATTACTTTTTGTTAGTTAATGTAAACTTTTATAAAAAATGTATATATCTAGGTTGTAAGCACTATTGGGAATAAATATAATATTCATCAGTGCTAGCTGTGAAATAATGCTTAGTAGAAAATCAGTAAGCCGTTATTTTTGCTTATGACATTTGAAAAGTAAGTGTTAAGTTAAGTACGGGTTAGCATTTGTTAATTAGTGAGTAAATTGTCTTCTTAGCAACTACTGTTTTGACAAATAAGTCAAAAGTAAGTTAAAAAGGCATGGGAATTGCAGCTAAACCATTTCTCGTGTTTTAGTCTGGGTTATAAGCTTCACTAAGTTGAGCTATCTTTGTTTAAAGTTGACGCCCCAGCATCCCCAGCTCTTTTCCTCTCTGGAACTGAGCAAGAGAAGGAGGTCGCCCACTGCGACACACAATCTACTCTATGCCATAGTGGAGCCAGAATCTAAGCCCCACTGGTGCTTAAGTAGTTCCTGATAAGTTGCCTCGCGCACGACCATTTGCTCATACAGCTTAACCAAGAAGTCTTTAGCTTGATCATGGCTCATGTTCTGTACTTGAGTGGCAAATGAACGAATGCTGAATTGCTGTTCCAAAGAAAGTTGGATGGGTTGATTCATAATTAGACTCCTAAAAAGGCAACGCGTAAGGTTGATACTGGTAGCAGAAGTCCTACACGAATAGGGCTTAATTTTAGTATCTCTCCTACATTTGTATCTGTATTAAGAAAGATAACAATTATTTGACAGATTGCCCATATCCTTAGTGGGTAAAATCCTGCTTTGATATTCTGCACCTGAACCTACTGACATATAACCCAAGTGTGCCTGGGCAGTGTTTGGGTTGCTTAGAGGTCGGTGCTATACCTTTGTATACCTCCATTGACGACCTTTATCTGGAAACTTCTCCAGGGGGGAGATGTCCGGGCAAAGGTGAGAAATAAAAGGTATTAAGATCGCATTATATGCGGCTTACATTAAATGGTGCAAGATGTCAACCAACTAAATTATGTAAACCGAGCCGCCAATTGGGAAATTTTGGTGACTAAAAGTATTTGTATCAAGTTGCAAATATGAAAAATGCTCAGATTGAACAAATTGCTGAGTATTTTTACTACAAAACGTCAAAATTCCCTAGCAATACCTCAATGGTCAACAGTTAATAGTCTGAAAGTTGACTATTGACAGTTGACTATTGACTATTCGATCGCGACGATGACGATAGTGATGTTATCGTGTCCACCTTCTTCTTTAGCTGCTTCTACCAGAGATATAGCAGTTTTATCCAATAAGGGGATGTTATAAAGATAATCAGCAATTTTTTGATCAACCAGTTCTTCAGTCAGTCCATCACTACATAAGAGTAGGCGATCGCCCATTTTAACATCTAGGGGTTGGACATCAACTTGGTGTAAATCTTCCCGACCTAAGCAACGGGATAAGACATGGCGGAACGGATGAACCCGCGCTTCCTCGGCAGTAATGTCGCCGATTTTGATGGCTCTAGCTACCCAGGTATGGTCTTCTGTCACTTGTTGCAGTTGCGACTCCCGGAAAAGATACAGCCTAGAGTCTCCGACATGAGCGCACCAAGGCGCATTACGAAAAATGACGACAACGACGGTTGTACCCATATCAGCGCGTTCAGGATGATTTTGCTGATCCTGTAAAATCGCTTCATTAGCCCGCCATAAAGCCTGCTCTAGCAATTTTTCTTCTGACTCAGGAGCATCCCAGTTAGCCAGTAAATACTCTTGAATTTCCTTTGTGGCAATGCGACTTGCTTCTTCTCCTCCCGCATGACCACCCATACCATCGGCAACAATAAAAAATCGTCCTTCCGGGTCAATGTAATAATTATCTTGATTATTAGAACGAACAAGTCCCGGATCACTAAGACCCGTGAAGTTAAGTTTCATAGCGTTTCACTGCAAAAATTAATACATACGGTCATAACGGTCGAGGCGGAGAAGCAATCGGATCAGTATTACTGAGACGGCTGCGGCAATTAAACCAGCCAGTAATGCTAACCATACATAATGATTAACTAATAAAATTGTGGCTGAAAGGGTAAATCCACTGATTATCAGAGCATAGCTTATGCCTAGTTGAATACTGCTCTGTCGCCTGAGTAAACGCTCTGTTTCTATAGAACGCACGCGCAGGCGCATATCTCCTCGTTCTAATTTTTCTAATGTATCTTCTAATCTACGTGGTAATCCGAAGGCAGTGGTACTTACTTGCACCGCTTGACGGCTTAATTCATTGAGAAAACTATTGCTATCTGAACCATTCATATTGGTCATAAGCTGCATTGCGTATGGTTGGGCAACTTCCATAAAGTTAAACTCTGGATCTAAGCCTTTGCCTACTCCTTCGAGGGTGGAAAAAGCCCGCATCACGAAAGTAAAAGTTGCTGGAAATCTAAATGGCTGATTATATGCTATCTCGTATAGATCATCACTGATCGCGGCCACGGATTGGGCTTCAAAGGGCTTATCCATGAAATTATCTAGCATATACTGCACAGAACGCCGCACTGGCCCCATGTCATCTACGGGGGCGATCGCACCTAAATCTATGAGAGACTGGACAACGCGATCGCCATTCTTTTGGGCAATGCCAAATAGGGTTTCCATCAACCCTTCCCGGACATTGGATTTAATCCGCCCCATCATGCCAAAGTCGTAGAAAATCAGCGAGCCATCGGGACTCACAGCAATATTTCCTGGATGGGGATCAGCATGGAAAAAGCCATCATTAAGCAATTGCAGAAGATAGGCTTGAGCGCCTTGACGGGCAATGGCTTTACGATCTATACCTGCTGCTTCTAAAGCCTCATATTGGCTAATTTTAATTCCTGGCAGATATTCCAAAGTCAGTACCCGTGGTGAGGCGTAACGCCAATAAACTTTCGGGACTTTTACCCAGTCATAGGCGCGAAAATTACGGCGAAAGGTGTCAGCATTGCGTCCTTCATTGAGATAATCAATTTCTTCCCAAAGAATTCGACAACACTCTTCGTAAATTCCTATCCAATCTCGCCCTTGTCCCCATTTGGGATGGTTTTGGAAATAGCGAGCAATCCCCTTGAGAATCTCTAAATCTATTTCAAATAACTTTTTTAATCCAGGACGCTGTACTTTAACCACAACCGATTCACCGTTGTGTAGCACAGCTTTGTGTACTTGTCCCAAGCTAGCAGCTGCCAAAGGAATCGGTTCAAAACTCAAAAAGAGTTCCGGAATTTTTTTACCTAGTTCTTGCTCAACAATCTTTTCTACTTGCTCGTAGCTAAAAGCAGGTACTTTGTCTTGCAGTTTTGCCAACTCTTCTACATATTCACTGGGGAATATATCGGCACGGGTAGAAAATAATTGCCCGACTTTGATAAAGGTTGGTCCCAAGTCCAGCAAGGTATTGCGAATCCAGACTGCTTGAGCTTTACGTCGTGCAGCCTGTTTAGCTTCAGTCACACCGCCAGGATAACTCCAAGGTTTGTTGTATCGCCAAAGTTTGAACATCAAGGTCAAGACAAAACCCCAAATGTCCACAAAGCGTCGCTTACTAGAGTAGTTTTCACGATTCCAACGGTATGCTTTATCTGAATAACTGGTTTCCATAGGTTGTGCGTACCGTTGCTTTTTTACTGAATCACCTGGAAGAACAGACACTCTGATCCCTAAACTATTGTTCACAAAGGGTCATTGGTCAATAATTTGTGACTATTGACTATGACTAAATTTATACTGAAGGATTACGATAACGCTGTAATTCGTTGCGTAAAAAGGCAATCTCTGCCCGCAGTTCATCAATTGTGGCTTGCAAGTCTACTGACTCGGCAACAGATTGTCCACTACCTGTAGTGCTTTGACCTGCTTCAGCCGCAGTTGCTGCTCGGTTTGCCCGTTCTATAACTTCTTCGGTAAATTGGCGTAGCTGCTCTCTAGCTTCTGCATCAAATTTACCCAGATCACTTAAGGCATCAGTCAAAGCGACTTCTAGGCGTTCATTAACTACTTCTGCTAAGGCTCTGCCGACAAAAAAGGCTTGTAAAAGGGGATTACTCATAAATTTTTGTTACGCTTGTCCGCAAGAGAATTATAACTTGCCCGTATGCTTTGCGGCTTCTTTCTGAAAGTGTGCAATTGGGTTAACAAATTAGCTATTTAGCGATATATTGATATAACTATATATCTAATTAGTAATTAAAATACTAATTGGCAATTCAGTATTGAGAAAATCTCAACATCCTCGTGGTATTTGGCTGAGTAACTCTTGATAATATTGTTGGTGAGTGCGTGGTAAATGAATAGTCATTTGTAAGTATTGGTCTTTAACGTAAAAACTTTGGGTAATGTTAATGCGGCTGAGAAAATCGATATCGTGGGAAATTACCCAAATAGCACCTTGATAGCCGTTAATAGCTGACACCATTTGCTCAACTGTGTCAATGTCTAAGTTATTAGTTGGCTCATCAAGAATTAACAGGTCAATTTGTGAAATACTAATCATAGCGATCGCCAGTCTTGCCAACTCACCCCCACTCAATACAGAAGCAGATTTATACACGTCATCGTATTTAAACAAAAAATGTCCTAGTTGTTGGCGTAACTGCTGATAGCTGAGACTAGGGTTAGCAGTCTGCATATTGGCTAAAACTGTCTGCTGACGATTTACCAGTTCATAGCTTTGGTCAAGATATACAGATGTGATTCCCGTTGCTAGAGAAACCTCTCCTGACTTTAAGACAGCTACTTGTGTATCTGTGCCGAGAATAGCTTTGACTAGACTAGATTTACCAGAACCATTTGCACCGATAATAGAAATGCGATCGCCTGAACATATATGCAACTGAATATTTTGCATTAGTAGGCGTTCTGATACCCAAAGATTTGCACCCTGAATATCAATCAAATTTCTGCGCTTGTGGCTTTTCTCTTCTAGCTGGATAGTTGTTACCTTGGTGGTTTTAACTTTCGTGTCTGCTAACTGTTGTGTAGCTTTAGCTACAGCAACCTCATGTTTCTTTTTGGCATTGCCAGCTGATGCTTCTGCTCTAGTTTTAATTAGTCCAGCTGACATTCGGTCGATACTACCATTTAAGCACTTGGCTCTACCATTGCGGTGAGTTTGGGCTGCGCGTTGCTGTTCTTGCTGCGCCGCAGTTTGCACAAGTTTAAGTTCCTTTCTGGCTAGTTCGTGCGATCGCAATGCTACTTCTAACTCTAGATCCTTCTGTTGCAGATAATCAGAAAAATTCCCTCCATAAATCTTGATACTTGCGGGTGTAAGTTCCCAAGTAATATCTGCCACTTGGTCTAAGAAAAATGGCTTGTGGGAAACAATCACAAACGCACCCGAAAAACTTACCAAAAATTCTTTCAAACTTTCTAAAGCTGGTAAATCCATGTGATTGGTTGGTTCATCGAGTAACAATAAATCTGGCTGCTGAGATAAACCGATAGCCAAAAATAGTTTTGTAAATTCTCCACCACTGAGACTAGCAATTGGTAGTGATAGGTCAATTTTTGTCTGTAATTTTGTCTGTAATATGTCGTCAATTTGCCACCAGTCTTCAGCAATAGACATTAAAAAATCTATCACGATTTCTGTTTGTAATTCTTGTTTGATAGTGCTAGTTTGGGGTAAATAGTAGACAATTCCATGTCGCCAAATTGAACCAATAGTAGGATTAATTTGACCAGCAAACATTTTCAACAAAGTTGATTTACCAATTCCATTGCGACCAACTAAGCCTATACGATGTCTCGCGTCAATACTGACATTTACACCTTGAAACAAAGTTCTTTCTAAGCTGAGTTTACAGGCTAAATTCTCAGCTAATAATATTGATTTTTTTTGCATGATTATCAAACCTTTATCGCCAAATTACACCCGCTAATACAGCAACACTTACGGGTAAATTATGCACACAAAAACTCAGCCGTAGTCTATTAGCAATCGGCTATATATAGAGACAATTGATGAGAATATCTTTAGCTCATGACTGTGGTGAAGTTACCTGTCAAACTGATGTGTTGATGTGATGTTGATATTTGTTGCTGAAGTGCAACAGTGGTTTGATACTACTTCATTGCAGCTATCTCGCCGTGAGGTGTGTTGAGGTTTGATTTTAGACTAGATTGTAACACACAGGCATTTCGGAAAGCTAGCGATAGCCGTAGGCTTAAGCTTTACTTATCGCCTCCTAGAACACTGCTAAAATAAACCCATAAACACTTGATGCCGTATACATTCTATGACCATAGCTCCAGAATTAGAATCTCAAACAGGCATCTGTCCAGATGTGACATTTCCCCCTGGTGATTTATACAGTGACGAGCCTCCCTTGGAAACAGAACTGCATCTCAGACAAATTATCTTGCTGTTAACCTGCTTAGAATTGCTGTGGCGAGAGAGAAATGATTTTTATGCAGCAGGAAACCTGACGATTTATTATAGTCCCCACCAACGCAAGTCAGAATACTTTCGGGGTCCTGACTTTTTCGTAGTGTTGGGAACAGAACGCAAAACTCGCAAAAGTTGGGTAGTCTGGGAAGAAGACGGCAAATATCCCCATTTTATTTTAGAGATTCTATCAGATTCAACTGCAAATACTGACAGATGTTTAAAAAAAGAAATATATCAAGATACCTTTCGCACGCCTGATTATTTTTAGTTTGATCCCTACACCTTAGAATTTGCAGGTTTTCATTTAGTAGATGGCAAGTATGAACCTCTGCAAGCGAATGAACAAGGACATTTGTGGAGTCAACAATTAGGGTTGTATTTGGGAATTCATCAGGGACTATTGCGATTTTTCACAGCAGATGGGGAAATAGTCCCGACACCAGAAGAAGCAGCACAACAAGCACAACAAAATGCACAACAAGCACAACAAAAGGCAGAACGTTTAGCGGCAAAACTGCGGGAGTTAAATATCGACCCAGATTTAATTTAAGGTGTTATTTACAGTTCAAAGTGAAAATGTAGAGACATTGTATGCAAGGTCTCTACATTTTCTTAACAAAGATTGTCTAATAATTTTCGGATAAAAATGCTTCTGCTTCTGCTTGGTTTTTAACCACACGATCTAATGTTGCGGCGAGTAAATCATCTAGCATTTGTCGATATTGTGGACCCGGTTTGTAACCTAATTTCTTTAAGTCATTACCATTAATAATTGGGTGGACATGAGCTAAAACTGTTAAATAATGCCAGATTTGCTGTCTGAATTTTCTCTGACTCTGCAAGGCAACTAAAATTAACGTTTCTAAATCGTATTTGCGGAGTAGCTGCACTATTTGACTGGGGCGTTCACATTCAGGCAAAGACGTAATTACTTCAGTTTCAGCTGTGGCTAAGTTTTGCAAGCGTTTGATACTGTCATCTTGCAATTGTAAATTTTTCGCTACTTTATGCCGATATTTGGGGGCTAGATGGGCAATTAATACTTCTAAACGCATTTGCCAAGGCGTGAAAGTTTGGGCAGTATCAAACTTTTGCAAACAGCGTTCTAGTAAACGTAATTGTCGGATAAGTTGATGATCTAGTTTGAGGGTGGGATGGATGCACTGTAAAGCCCCTAAATTGTCGAGTAATTGTAAAGCTGGTTGCCAGTAGGGTGCTTCGAGGATGTGTTTCAGTTCGGCTTTGAGTCGCGTTTGTAGGGCTGGGGTTTTGTTGTTAGTTTGGGCGGTGCGATCGTAAACACCACTGTTGATAGCATAGTGGATATACTCTTCGGTGCGTGATTCAATGTTAAATCCAAAACGCACAGCAAAGCGGACACCGCGATAAATACGGGTGGGATCTTCGATAAAACTGTTAGCGTGCAGCACTCGAATTTGCTTGGCTTGTAAATCCAGCAACCCCCCGAAGAAATCGAGTAGTTCACCAGCACGGGGAGAAGTCAAGCGCAAAGCTAGGGCATTAATAGTAAAGTCTCGACGATATAAGTCTTGACGAATAGAACTGGCTTCTACTTCTGGATTGGCTGCTGGGTAAGGATAGAATTCTGTTCTGGCGGTGGCAATATCAACCCACAAGGAATCTAATTCGGGATCTTTGTGCCACAACAAAGCCGCCGTTTGAAAAGCACCATGAATTTCTAAGCGGGCGGTTGGGTAAATTTCTTGGAGTGCTTTTGCTAGTTCTACACCTGCACCTACATCTGCGGCTTGATGAAAACCATCAACTACTAAATCAATATCTGTAATCATGAGACTCCCGGCTGCTGCTTCTGCCAAGAGTAAGTCTCGTACCGCACCACCTACTAAATAGAGATGCCAACCGCGTTTTTCTGCGGCTTGGGAGGCTGTGCTGAGTAATTCCCATAGCTGGGGAGTTAGGCGAACGCGCAATTCTGTTAATGTGGGAATTCTGACTTCCCTATCTCCCCATCTTCCTGTCTCACCATCTTCCCATCTGTCTCTTTCCTCATGGGCTTGATGTAATTCTCTCAGGACATCAGTACGAGTGACAATACCGACTAGCTGCCCACTATCTAACACTGGTAAGCGTCCAATATCATAAGTCACCATTAAGGACTCAATTTGTGGCAGCGTTGTATCTGGGGTAATTGTCTTTAAATTTGTAGTCATGTAACCCTTGACTGGTGCATGACTAAAGCCGTGATGCAAAGCAATATCTAAATCCCGTCGAGAAATTACTCCTACAAGTTGATCTGCGGTATCAACTACAGATAAGCCAGAGTGTCCATAACGCAACAAAATCCTTTGTGCTTCGGCAATGGTGGTTTCTGGGCGAATCGTGCGGACTGGGGAAGACATTAAATCTCTGGCAGTCTGGGGATGAGGGATACTAGTTTTTATGCCGTTTAGGAGTGTTTGCAAGACATCTTGTGTATTGACTTTGCGTAAGTTGAGCGATGATGCTTGGGAATGACCTCCACCGCCAAATGTTTGAAATAATAAGTCAAGATGTACACCAGGAATTTGCGATCGCCCAATTACTGTCAACCTTGATTCATCTTCACTTAAGGGATATTCAGCCGCCAATAGTAAAGCATCAATTTCGGTTAACTCTACCAGTTGCGATGCCAAACTTGATAAACCTGGTACAAAGTTTTCTGTCTTTAAAGTTACCCAAGCAATAGTATAACCACGTAAACACAGATATTCTAATTTTTCTAAGGCTGTAGTTAACAGTTGTTGTAATTGGCGAGATAAGCCGGGATCACGATAATTAGAGATTACCGATAAACTAGCTCCGTGTTGCATCAACCAAGCCAAAGCCACCGCATCCCGTGGCGTAGATTGGTCATAGGTAAGAGAACCAGTATCGACATGAATCCCCAAAGCCATCACCGTGGCTTGAGCAGGAGTGAGAGAGATATGATTTTGTTGTAATTTCTCGGCGATCAGAGTTGTGGTTGCTCCGACATCAGCAATGTGAAACTCTTGAGCCGGAATATCAGACTCTTGACCGAGGTGATGGTCATAGACTGTAATATTTTTAATGTGTGGTAAATTTAACCACTCAGCAGCTTTACCCAAGCGATCGCGCTGTTGGGTATCAACAACTGTCACCGAACGAATTTTGTCTGGATTTACCGAACGTCTTTCAATCAGTGGATATTCATCTCGATGCAGTGCCAAAAAATCCCGTACAGGTGGATGAGCGCCACCTGTTAACACAATTTTACTGCCCGGTAGTAGACAAGTTAGCCCGACGGCTGCCCCTAAAGCATCAAAATCGGCGGTAGTGTGACAAAGAATTACATCCATAGTCAATATTCAATAGTCAACAGTTAACAGTCAACAGTCAATAGTCAATAACAGACTTGTGTTTTGAGATTGGGGATAGAACATAGAAAATTAAGCAATGCCTCATGACCATACCGATCAAGAGTTACAAATCTTAACACCTATGGACTATGGACTATTGACTATGGACTATTGACTATGGACTATTAACTAAATTGTGACAATTTCTGATAGCTTACAAATAAGGGAAAATGTCAGTGTCGTCCTTTAGGCTATTCTATCTTTAGAATTTCCTTCAGTATTTTGCTGTCTTGGGAGAAGTAAAAATGACCATAATATTCCAATTTGCTCTAGTAGCTCTTGTACTAATGTCTTTTGTCCTGGTTGTTGGCGTACCTGTTGCCTATGCCACTCCCCAAAACTGGGTTGAATCTAAAAAACTACTCTGGCTAGGCTCTGGAGTTTGGATCGCTTTGGTGCTATTGGTGGGACTATTAAACTTTTTTGTGGTTTAAGAGAACATCTCGCTGTAGCACATCTAGTAGCAACAATGCAATAGGGGCAGGAGAGCCACCAGTACAGGTATAAAGATACAAGATGAATTGACCCATTTTTCTTGGTTCTTTGTACCTAATTGTGTCCTCCTGCTCTTCTACTTTTAGAGAAGAAATGTATATTGGCAAGAGTATAGTTAATGATAAGAGGCAGTCATGGCAGTTTTTGAGGGAACTTTCACTCAAGCAGAACCTTTGCGTTTGGCAGTGGTTATCGGTCGATTCAATGACCTTGTAACCGGAAAGTTGCTAGAAGGATGTCAAGATTGCTTGAAGCGTCATGGTGTAGATCCTAACCCTCACGGGGATCAGGTAGATTATGTTTGGGTTCCTGGCAGTTTTGAAGTACCTCTTGTTGCTCGTCAACTAGCTCTTTCTCACCGTTATGATGCAGTCATTTGTCTGGGTGCAGTCATTCGCGGACAAACGCCCCATTTTGATTATGTATCTTCCGAAGTCGCTAAAGGAATTGCGGCTGCTAGTTTTCAAACTGGAGTACCCGTGATTTTTGGGATTTTGACGGTAGATACTATGCAGCAAGCTCTAGAAAGGGCTGGGATCAAAAGTAATCATGGTTGGGATTATGCCATGAATGCCCTAGAAATGGCCAGCTTGATGCGGCAATTGCGCTCTAACTTGACAGATGCCTACGCTCACAATCCCCAATCTTTGCCAGCAGCTTTTCCCAAGTCCAGCGTCAGCACATTAACCTCTGAGTCTGAAGAAGTGAGTTGACAGGTGTGATGATTGCTGAATTCTGATGCTAGAGAACTCAGCAATCAAAAATTTGTGTGGCAGTAGTTGACAAATCTCAAAAATTCTGAGATATTAATAAAGTGAGGTTTGCGGGTATAGCTCAGTGGTAGAGCGTCACCTTGCCAAGGTGAATGTCGCGCGTTCGAATCGCGTTACCCGCTTCTGAGATTAATGTCTCGTTTCAAAGTGGCAATGCAAACTGACAACCTATGATCTTGCCACCAGACTTTGGATAGTGTATTGCACTGGATGCAAAGTAGCTTCAATTAACAGTGTTGTCAGGTGCAGAATTCTGTTTTTTGGTAGTCAAGATAGCCAAAATCTATCTAGGGAAAGAAGTGCAGAAATTGGCGGATGTGTAAACAATACCTGCTGACCAAAATTCTCCTAAAATCTGTGAGTGGGATTGCATCACAATACTTAAGGAAGACTACAAAGAACCTTGATAATAGAACAAGGAGTTGGAGTTATTCCAGAGATAACTGAGGAGAAATTTCTCAGCCAAACCAATGGTTAGCTCTTGGATACATCTTAACTAAATGGGTTGTCTTCAGAGTGTTTGCCACGTAAGCTTAGAAATATATCAAACTCGCCAACGTAGTCAATGCTCAAAAAATGCAGATACATTAAATTTGAACATTCAGATGAAACTACAGAAATTTTTAAACAAGATTACTACTAGAACAGCCGGAACACCAACAGTGCTAAATTCCCACAACAGACACAACACCATGAGTTAGCTACATTCGCTACTACAAAAATTGGCTGTATGTGCCTGAGTTTGTGACTTAATATCAACAGTTAATCAGAGAGAAACCCTCAGAATTTACCCAGGGATTAGACTCTCAAAACTTCTAGAAACCACGCTCAAGTAATTAGAACGCTTGTGCAATCTAAAAAACCCGAAAAAATCGATTTTAACTCCGAGTATCCCTGTCCCTGTCGCCGCAAGGGACGGTTAGTTCCGATTACGCTGACAGAAGCATTTGGTTGCGATCGCTGTCAGCAAATCTTTGTCGTAGAAGAGAATGGCCATGTGCTAGAACAACTTTCCACTACCTATCCCTATAAGCGTGCTTGGCGCTGGACAGGGAATAGCTGGAATGTTGTTCATCCCAAATTGACAGAAAGCTATTTACCTATAGCATTAGGCGTTATTTTCGTGCTAGTGATTATATGGCTACCATTAGCACTGCGACTAGCAAATGGTTCTAGCATTATTGCTTGGGCAATGGTGGCAGTATTGTTGGCTATCCTGCCAGCACTCATGGTCTGGCTTACCTACAGACGATAATTCAATGACTGTTCCACCTTTGGATGATTCACCCGAACCCATGAAAAGCGCCAAACGCGCTTATCAAGCGTCCCTGAAGTTAGGCACTACTAAGGGAACTGATCGCAGTCGCGCTGTGTTAGCAATGGCACAGGCTCTAGAGCAATCATTTGACGACATTTTAGAAGCCAACACCTTGGATTTGGAAGCTAGTCGGGAAATGGCAGTGCCAGAATTGATTTTGGATTGGCTGAAGCTAACTCCCACAAGACTAGAAACAACCGTAGAAATTCTCCAAAGGTTGGGAGAACTTTCAGATCCACTACGGCGCGTCAGAAACGCCGACTATCAACCAGAAGACTCTCAAAGTTACTCCCAATTAATGCCCTTGGGAGTGATTGGGTTTATTTATGAAGCCTTTCCAGATTTAGGCGCGATCGCGGCGGCTTTGTGTATTAAAACTGGTAATAGTATCATCCTCAAAGGCAGTACAGAAGCTAGTCACTCTAACGCTGCTATTTCTGAAGTTTTACAACACGCACTTGCGGAAGTTGGTTTACCAGCAGGTTGTATAGAACTAATTACCGCAGAACATGGGGCTTCCATTCGTGATTTAGTTACCCAAGACCAATATGTCAATTTAGCCATTCCCTACGGCCGTTCTAGTTTAGTACAGCAGGTAATGCGGCAAGCCACCTGTCCAGTGTTAAAGTCAGCAATGGGTAATTGTTACCTTTACTGGTCACTCAATGGCAGTCTAGAGATGGTGCGGTGGATGATTATTGATAGCCATGACAGCGAACCAGATCCCGTTAATGCGATTGAAAAAGTGTTGATTCACCGTCAAGCCATGCCATCATCCTTGGCAGTGCTATGGAATAGTTTGAAAGAAAAAGGCTTTGAACTCAAAGGTGACGCAGAATTAGTAGAAGCCTTCCCACAATTACAGCTAGCAAAAGACAATGAATGGGGATGTGCTTATTTAACCAAGACAGTAGCATTTAAATTGGTGGATAGCCTAGAAGGTGCGATCGCTTGGATTAATCAATATAGTAGCGGTCATGCTGACTCAATTGCCACTGAATCCTATCAAGAAAGTAGGCAGTTTGCGTTAGGTGTTCACAGTGCATCAACTTATATCAACACATCCCCCCGGTTTTCTCGTAACCCTTCACGGGGAGACTCAGTATTTTTAGGGATGTCCAATCAAAAAGGCCACCGTCGGGGATTTATTAGTTTAGAGACTCTGACTACTGCCAAACATATTATTCAAGGGAATGGACGGTTTTAAAAGTTGATGATGTCAGGCTTGGTGATTTTCCATCACTTGGTTAATGTAGCGAAGAATAGACTCAAAATCTTGACGAATTTGAGTGAGTTGTTTTACCCAAGTGTTAGAAAGTGCGATCGCATTTTCTTCATGTTGGCGTGCAGCAAAAATTTGCTTATCAATTTCTCCGTAGATTTGTAAATCTACATCCCTAAATATACTATCTATTTGATTTTCAAGACTCTTGGCAACACTCATAAAATAGCTAGTAATCTCTCGACGAGCTTCAGCCATTTTCTCTTGTCTTTCAGCTTCTTGTTGCATAGCATGAAAATCTGCAAGCACACCAACTACTGCTATTATAGGTGCAAGAAACATAGCAAAATTAGCAAATTCTTTGGCGATACCAACAGCTTGCCAAGGCTTGAAATCTACACCAATAAATTTTCCTACACCATAAACTACATGATGGAGATTACTACCAGCTACATTTGAGGCATTTAAAAAACCTTGACCACTAGCCGCTACCCTCCCAGCAGTAAATTTTTCCCAATGAACACCTAACAGTTCACCAATTTGTTGCAGAGACTTTACTTGATTTTGTAGATGTTCAATACTTATATTATTATTAACATTCTTAGCCGATAGTCTTTCAGTATTGTCCAAGCAAGTTATAAAAGTTTGCACAAGATTACTTTGTAACACTTCTTCTACTTCTTGACTAATCTCTTTAATTGCTGATTCGACTAAGTTTTTTAGTTGTTCTGTAGCATCTGTATAGTGTTTTTCTACATTTAGCTCAGTTTGGTGATTCAGCTTTTCAAAATCTTCCTGAGTCATTGTTCCCACGGAATATGCCAACTTAATGCCCTCTTGAGAAATTGCAGAAGACATTGCTAGGGCTATACTATTAAATTTGATTCGTAGACGTTCTCTCTCTTTACGTACTGTACGCGACAAACGTGCCATTACTTCTAGAAATGCCGTGTCTTGATTAGAATTGCGTGTAAAGCTTAATTGAGCTTCGTCTAAAGTCGCTAAAATAATTCTGACTGGTGTATCATAACGGGCAAGTGTAGCACGGCTTTTAACAAAATTATTTAAAGCATCAATAAATGTTGGAAAGCGGCTAATGTCAATCAAAAAATCCTCTTTTTGATCTATACCTTCACAATAATCCTTAGCATCAATAAAGCACACAGGAAATTCATCAAGACTATGAGGCTTAAGTGCATCAGCTAAACTTTGGCGATAATTAGCAATTTTTTGTGCTTCGTCTCCAGCTTCATCAGACATTTTATTGATGAGCAGCATCATTTTCCAGCGATAGCCTTTTTCATAAGCTAGCTTTTTAAAATTTTCTACTGTGATTGAATCAAAAAGCATATAAGTGAGGCTGAAAACTAATAAGTCGGCTTTATTGATTGCATCATAAGTAATATCATCATGGTCTTTGCGGTCTGTAAATAATCCTGGTGTATCTATTAACTTAATACCATTCCAGTCATAGCTAGTAGTTTTATCAGTTGCAATATCTGAATCAATCTTAATATCACGCTTTCCTGTTAGTGCAGAGATAGTTGTTGATTTACCAGCATTATATTGACCGATAAAAGCTACAGTCATCATACCATTTTCACGATATTTATTGGTTTCATCATGAAGTTTATGACGAATAGCTGTCAATTCAGGATGCTTTGCTTCAACTAAGATATTATCAAACCGACGGCTTGCTTCACTAAATTTATTAGCGATCTCAGCAGCATTAAAAACTATATTATTTTGAACCATTTTTAACTCCTTTTTAGAACTGTGCAACAAAACATAAGTAGAACGACTAGAAAAAACTAAACTATGTGAAGCAATGTAAAAATCATAGGATTCAGTTCGTAGTAAGGACTTTAGTCCTTTTTTTCACGGAGCATCTCGTAGAGAGAACTAAAGTTCTCACTACTAACCTTTCACAAGTCAAACCAGATTCCTATAGTGTCATTAACTAATATTTAGGTTTTATGCTGTAGGTTGCCAAATGTTTGTTCAGAAGACTTGACTGAGATAATAGAGATGTCTTCTTGTAAAACCTGGTTAATTATTTTCTGGAATCTTTTAGACTTAAACTCAGATTTAGTTTGGATTTTGATGTTTCGTCCAAAATCTCTATCTACCTGAGCAATAGTTGTGAGAATACCTTCATCAGTCAACGGTTCATATTTATCTGCACACCAATCTACAATACGTTTGGCATAAGCACGATTAAGATTTTCAGCACAGCCATCTAATTTATTTTGAGTATTTTCTAGATGCTTGATAATTACTTCTAAGCTTTCAATTAGTTCATTGAAGTAATTGCTAATATTACTTTCTACATCCTTAGAATATTTACTGAAAGACTCTTCGGCATTTTTCAGAGTTTTTTCTAGTTCACTTTTGAATTGATTGTTTAGAGAGTTACGAATATTTTCTACAGCTTCACGGCGTTTTTGCTCCTCAGATTTGAGAAAATTAGAAATTAAATGTAAACAAGCACCAGTAACTCCTAGAAAAATTCCAACAGGTGCAGCAAATAAAAATGCCGACGCTCCTAATACTCCTAATAATTTACCACTAAAACGTAGCATATCTTTATAGGGGATACTGTCTTGCTCGTTTAAGTTAACATTACCGAACTTTAATCTAGCTATATTTTGCAATTCATTACCTATTTCCCTTAGTATTTCTTGCACGTCTTTATTAAATTTTTCTTCACATTCTTTAAAAGCTATATTTAATTTTCCTTCAATATTTAATATTTCGGGTTTATCTTTCAATTTGGAGTTCAACTGGCTTTGTTCAACATTCCAATTTTCTTCTGCAAAAGGTTGAATTATATCGAATACCTCTTTAAAGGTAGTTTTAATTTGTTGGAATAAGTATTCGTGATTCTTTCTAGCTGCTTTTGCGATGTCTTTTTGAAACTTATCACGCATATTTTTTAAATTATTAATCAAATCTTGATAAACTTTTATCTGTTCATTCACCCATTCATTTGGAGTTTCAATTGCGCTAACAGTAGAACCAAGTAGAGTTTGAGAACGCCGAATCACTCCATGCTCGGCTAACGACACTCGAATAGCATCAAGAAGCTCTTGTATATGGCTTCCTTGAAACAGCTTTTCTTGATTGTCTTGATGCTCTGGTTCTTGTGACATTTGTGCAGCTAAGAGCATCACAGGAATAATATCAAAATAATCATTAGCATAATGATTTTTGGCGTAGCGACGAATGCGTTCAATATGTCCGCCTAAACCACTACTACTATCCATAACAAATAGCTTGTCTGGATCTTGCAAGAAATAATCTAATCTGCGCTGGTCACGGAGATTATTCTTAATATTTAATAAGATAATCAGTGGTTTTGCTTTTTCCTTTAGAAGTTCTAAAAATTTAAATTCAGTTTCTTGAACACTATCATTTGTAACTACATAGCAGATAACATCAGATTCTTCGATAATTCTTTCAGCAATCTCTTCATCACTTGCTCCACCAGGCGCACCAATACCAGGAGTGTCAATAATCCGAATATTTTTCCATTCATAAACGCGGTTCAAACGAGTAGTACGCTGTTTACCAACACCAATTGCTTCCCAACCATCGCCCGTAATAATTGCATGGAGAGTGCTTTTACCAGCTTTAGTTTTGCCCATAAAGGCGATACTAAAATAATTTAAAGCACGTTGTTTTGATCGGAGTGATTCACGTACTCCTTCCAGTTTTTTGATAACTTCAGCCGAGAGAGCATTTTTTGTAACTTCAAGCTGTTGTGCTACTTCCTTAGCTGTATTAGCTTGTCCTTTATTACTTGTTGTTTTATGTATTGATTCAGTAGTTTGTTGAATATTTTCTACTAGATTTTCAAGAGTAGTATAAGCAATGTGAAGTGAGTTATCTGTATATTTGTAGTCTTCAGTTGCTATTGATTTACATTTTTGAGTAGCTTTTTCATATTCAGCCCCAGATAGTAGTATTTCTTTCCGCAGTTTCTTTACTTTATCTCCGAGATTCTTAGGTGCAATTTGTGTTAAATTATCCACAATAGCGCGTGATAAAAGTGAATCTACCCCCTTTAAAAGACGCGCACCTACAGATAGTTCGTATTTTTCGATATCGCTATAAATATTTTGAACTGTGCTAAATTTTTTTGCTCCTTCTAGCAAGTTTGTAATTTCTGTGTCTGACCAATTCCAAATTTTTGCAACATAGTTAACCATTTCCTTTTCTGAAGGTGAACAGTAACCATCAACATAAGCAATTGCTAGTATTTGTCGTATCGCCTCACTTTTCTCCTTGGTGGGGATGTGACGCGCTACCTCTTCAAGAGATATGAAACCTTTATCTTGATTGAGTATTTTCTCCATCTCCTCAAGGGTACGTGTTCCCATTTTGGCTTGCTGTCCCAAATCTTGCAGTGCTTTTGATTCTTCACTGTGAATTTGTCCGTCAGCACACACCATATGGGTGAGGAGTAAAAACTGGTAGTTTATTTGGTCAGTAGTTGATAGTGACATTTTTACTCTAAGTTCAAATACTATACTTAGGGTAAGCAATAATCATTATTATTAACGTCAGAAAATATACTTAAATAAACAATATGCGGAAATAATATATTTATGGAATTTTTACCGAAAATAGGCGATCGCATTTATGGAAAATAGCGGTAAATATTCTTACGATAAAAAACCCGTATAAAGGCAATACTCATAATTCATGCTTTTCTCTCAAGAAACAAGCTGCTGCCGCAAACAGTGCCACAAAAGCAAAGGGACCAATACCACCGACTACGGACTCTAATTCCAAATCTGACAGTTCTTCATATTCTGCCATTGGTTGAAGATTGTTTATTTTGATATCAGGCATATTTTTCTCCAATCCTTCCTTAAAAATTCACAAAATAAAGTGACCTGGATAACACTTAACTTGATTAGTTTTATTGAAACAATACTTCCAGATATTCTTTTTGTACTTTAAATAAAACATTTATGTCTCTTTTTAAAGGGGTGTGAGTATCTGGATGCCTAAGAGGATGTTTGAAAAGTCCTGTTATTGGTAGCAAAACTTTTCAGATCCCTCTAAATCCCCCTTAAAAAGCTATAGTGTACACACAAGGCTTAAAATTCCGTCTAACACTTAATTTTGCTTTCTAGCTCTTGACTGTAGCACCGTTCCAGTCGCAACAACTAATCAATCCAAAACTTTGAAACTTTCCCAAGATTGGCGTAGAGAATCAAGATATGGAGCTAATCGTCTATGGAGAAATTTAACCATTGGTGTGTTATTGGTATTGACAACAAAAACCGCTTTGCTATCTTTCATACTCTCTAATTGAAGCTGAATGGCTTTTGCTAACAATACACCACCAAGACCTAAAGGTTCTAAATCTTGCCGGACAAACAATCTGTTGTATCTGATTGTATCAATAGTAATTCTGTGCGTTACTATCCAACCAATCACTTGGTCTTGAAAGCGTAAGCCCAAACTGTTCAATGGCTCAATCTTCTCTTCTTCTTCCCAAGGAGAAAGTTCTTCTGGATACCAATTGGCAACAGCTTGCTGTCTTTGAATTAAATCTCGTTCTTGTTTAGTCAACTTCACCCAAGGAAAAATGGTATATTTAGGAGATAAGGCATTAGCTACTTTTAACCAAGCAGCATCTTTAATATTAATTATCGAGCCAGAGCAAATGAACCTCCGTATTTGTGGAGTAGACCAGTTAAGTTGTTTTAATATTTTTTCCCAATATGGGTTTGTGGAATTATTAACATAAATCACACTAATTAGTGAACAAGCCTGCTGACGAAGTATATCTTCAATATGAATCAATAAGTTTTTACCTATAGTACATCCTCGGTGTTCTGGTACTACAAACAACGAAAGAATTGAGGCTATTTTTTTATTTTCTACTGTTAATATTTCAGCTAAAGCAAGTCCAATTGGTTTTGAATCCAGGTTTACAGCCAAAGCAATTATAGACTCATCAGAATCTAATGTTTTTAAGCGTGTCCTAAAAATAGGATAAGTTAAGTTTTCGTAAGAAGCTGCTGTTTTATTCTCTAGAATGAGATAGTTATACATTTCTTAGTTATGGATATATTTAACTCTATATATCTAATAATAATGTTTATATGTTTTTCTATACATCAATAAAACACTTACTTCTCTTTATAAATTACCTAACGGGACTTCAACAAAAATCAAGCCCAAATATAGCCTATGGTAAGATTTTTCTGCCATCATATAGATGTGTTGTTACCACTACTATTTCATTATCTATTTTGCCAATTTGGCGAAAATAGAAGGTTCGTGTCACCAGGTGCACCTTGTAAATTTATGTAAAAATGACCGATTTTTCAGGGGTAATTGATAAGAAATACAAATGATAACATTGCCTAGAGTATTTCATATTTGTAAAAACAGATTATCCTAATTTGGATAGGTATATTGCTTTTTCTAGTCCAAATGTTTTTGGCTCTCGCAGATTGGTTATGATAAATTAATAATCAAACCAGGCTAAAGTAGTTGCTATAGCAAGATTTTAGTAATACAAAATAAGAGATTTCATAAAAATCCGCTTTATTTCCTTGAATCCCTTGCTATGTAATAATTAAAGCTGGTGTTAAGTATTAATTTTACATAGCTAGTCTAGGAGAGCCATATTTTTTAGCTGTCGTCTGCTTTAATTGTCTATTTATTTCCTGGTAGCCGCTAATAAAATCAGAGGCGAGACTGGTAACACACCTACCCCTAACGTTATGCCTACCGCAAAAGCCAACGGACCAATACCACCGACTACGGACTCTAATTCCAAATCTGACAGTTCTTCATATTCTGCCATTGGTTGAAGATTGTTTACTTTGATATCAGCCATATTTTTCTCCAATACTTCCTTAAAGATTCACAAAATAAAGTGACCTGGATAACATTTAACTTGATTAGTTTTATTGAAACAATACTTCCAGATATTCTTTTTGTACTTTAAATAAAACATTTATGTCCCTTTTTGAATGGGTGTGAGCATCTGGATGCCTAAGAGGTTGTGGCTCTCCCATAGTGGTTATGATAAATTAATAATAAAAACAAACTATAGTAATCTTGAATCATTCATGAGAAAATACATAGAAGCGTAAAGCATATTTTATAACTAAGTACAAGTGTAGCCAAGTGGATGAAATTGCTAGAAAGGTTTATCAAAAACAGTTAGGATAAGCGCAAAATCCAGCGAGCGACAGCAGTCAAAATGCTGTTATGTGGTTACAACCATGAAGAAATCATGCCAATATTAGGAGTCTTTAGTGATTTCATCAGTACATGGAAAAAAGCCTTTTTTAAAAATGGAGTAGATGGTTTCAAGTTAGGATACAAAGGCAATAAAGGACTGCTGAATGAAACGCAACGTCAGGAGGTAATCAATCTTCCACGCTATTTTTTCTAAAACACATAACTAAAATTATTCAAATACAGGTGGCCATAGTTCAGAAATCGCAATCTCCCAACCAGGAAATAACTCATTAATAGTTAACTTATCCTCATCGGTGAAAACTTTCACATCACCATTAGGACGATATACACTTACAGTTAATTCATCTGGGTTTATTAATATTCCTATCCTTGCACCTAAATCTAAAAATAATTTTACTTTCTCTTCTAACTTAGAAATTCTATCTGTTTTCGATTTAATTTCTACAACTAAATCAGGTACTAACTGAGCAAAATCTCTCACAGTTCGTTTTAATCTTGCTGCTGCTACGAAAGAAACATCTGGGGCGCGTAAATCAGTATTCGGCATAATAAACCCGCCGCTTGAGTCGAATATCCGCCCAAGTTTACGGGGTTTGATCCAATTACCTAATAACCTGATTAATTCAGCCCCAATTTCACTAGATTCGATATCTGATGGCCCCATAACTAAGATATTTCCCTCTTGCAGTTCTACTTGATAGTCCTGCTGTTCTTCTTGTAGCTTTTGTTGTAGTCTTTCGACATCTTGAATAGTCAGAGTCATACAACTTTTCAGATAAATTTAACTTTACAGTTATGTTAACCTAAGTTCTCAACAGGAAATAAGCTGAAAGGCTGCAAATTGTATTATGAGTCAAAAAAAAGTCCGCGTAGCTGGACTTCCATCAGGAAAGCTAGACGAACTTTTGTTTAGTTTCAAACTTCCAAGAAGAGAAACTTATTTATGATTCGATGTGTAATAAACTTTACCGCCATTATCTGGTACAAAATGACAGCTAACGCAAGAACGCCATAAAGCTTTCCAAATAGGTTCTTCAGACTTGCGGTAGTATTCACCCATCACAGGTTTAATCGCCTCAGTCGCCTTCAGCAAATTGTAGTGAGGAATATTCAAGAAGATGTGGTGAGCTACATGAGTACCGATATCGTGATGAATATGGTTGACTAAACCATAATTGCGGTCAATGCTAGAGATTGCACCTTTAAGGAAAGTCCAATCATCGCCACGATACCAAGGAATATCAGCCTCGGTGTGATGCAGAAATGTCACCAAATCTAACCAGATGACAAATACAATGTAGGGTGCAGCATAGTATTTCAGCAACCACATCCAACCCCATTGGTAGGTAAGGAATCCCAATAAACCTACCATACCAACCCATAGCGCGGTACTAGTAATAACGTCCCATTTTTCTGAAGGCTTAAATAGTGAGCTACTCGGTAAAAAATGAGAGCCTTCCTTATTAGGAGAACGCTTAAATAAATACACTGGATAAGCCAGTAAAAACACATAATATCGGCCTATCTTTTGCAATAAAGGCATTTCCTTATACTGCGATTCTGTCACAGGATACCAGCTTTCATCATTATCGATATTGCCAGTATTTTTGTGATGGGTTCTGTGACTAATACGCCAACCGTGATAAGGCACTAAGATTGGTGTGTGAGATAGATGACCAATCAAATCATTCAGCCATTTATGCTTAGAAAAAGATTGATGTCCGCAATCATGCCCAACTACAAACAAAGCCCAAAACATTGTTCCTTGCATCAGCCAAAAAATCGGCCAGAAAAACCAAGAATCCAGGTAATGAGCTACTGCATAAAGTAGACCAATAATTAGGATATCGCGAAAGAAGTAAAATAGTGATTTACTCACATTAGGTTGAAAACATTCTGCGGGGATCGCAGCCTTTAAATCCTGAAGAGTAAAGGGAAGTGAATTGTTGTCCTGAGAGGCTTCACTGAGATGAGAATTATCGAAGTTAACGGTCGTTGATTGCACTTGATTCTTTAGTGGTGATGTAAATACGGACTATGTTTGAGGTCGGATTTCAATTCGCCTCGATGATGTTTGCAATGTTAATGCACAAGCAAAAAGTAATTCTGGCAATTTATAGAGCAATCATCAAGGAGAAAATTGCCAGAATATGTATTACTTTTCAGGATAATCAGTAACTCTAGTATATAGGGTTACTCGTTGTCAGAGTGTTTATTTTCCTGCGTAATATTCATCAAAAGTTTGATAACCAACATCAGTTACATAAAGTTGACATTCGTTGGTAATCTTCTTCATCAAAGGCCAAGAAAACTTTAATTCATCATGTAAATAAGAACCCCAGTTTTCTTTGATGCTGCTGTAAGCTAGCCGCAAATTATAAGAGGGAATGGCAGTAGAAATATGATGCGGAACGTGGACATTAATATCGTGACAGAGGAATTCAACCCAACGGGGATAATCACAATGAATCGTACCAAATAACTGTGCGATCGCCTCGTTCCACTTATGCGCTGCTGTGAAAGGTACATCTGCGTAAGTGTGGTGAACAATGGTGAAGGTACTCATCCAAAAATGATAAACCATCCAAGGTATAAACCAGAATTTAATAAATCCCCAAATACCAGTGGTAGCGATGAGAACAGGGAAAACAACTGCGGCAAATATGACTACTACAGCTACAGAAAGTTTAACATCTGCTCGCTCTTGAGGTTTGAATTTTCTGGCATCAAAATGCACAACAGCCCAATGTCCAACTGAACCAACCCACCAGAGTTTTTTACGCATAAAAAACTCGAATGCAGATTGGCGAGTTTTATCCCAACTGCCAAATACTTCTGGTCTGATGGGATGCCAAGCATTATCTTCATCTAACTTGTTTGTGTGTTTATGATGATGATTATGCTTAATCCGCCAACTATGAAAGGGATATATTAAGGGCATCATGAATATATGTCCCACCAAATCATTTACCCAACGACGTTTGGCAAATGAACGATGTCCACAATCATGACCAATAACAAAAAAACCTGTTAAAGCAGTTCCTGTAAAAATCCAAGCGATTGGTAAGAGAAACCAAGGAGAAATCGTCAAGCTATAGTAGCCTAAACCGACCATCAAAACATTGATGATAGCTTGTGTCCAAGCTTTACGAGGATTTAATTGAAAACATTCCTTTGGCAAAGTTTTGATAATATCTTTAAGCCTTAGTTCGGAACTACCAAGGTTATTACTTATTTCTTGATTCTTGATGATTGATGTAGTCATGAAAACCTGAAAAACGAACAGAATCGTCCACCAAGCTACTTTTTAGTAACTGGCCGCAAAGTTTCTTTACACTGGTCGTTCTGGATTATAGCAATCTAAGTTACACAAACACAGCTGTAATTAGATTTTGTATTTTCTTGCAGAATCGACTAGATATTTGCCAAAAAAATCTTTAGTCATTAGTTGTTGGTAAAAAACTAATGACTAATCATAAATGACTTATTGTTTTTTGTCTGCAAGTTTTACATTAGTAGCTAGGCCAAGCACTTGCAACAATTGAATTGTCATCCAAGTTAAGTCAATTTCCCACCATTCCAAACCGTGACGAGCCGAGTATTGAAAAGCGTGGTGATTATTGTGCCAACCTTCGCCAAACACTAGCACAGCTACCCACCAGCAATTGGTGGAGTTATCACCAGAGTCATGGCTGCGATAGCCAAATTTATGGGTAGCACTGTTCACCAACCAGGTGCAATGGTAAACCCAAACGATGCGAGCGAAAATTCCCCAGACTACAAAAGACCAGCCGCCCAGATATAACAGCAATAAACCCAGAGCAATCTGGATAAAAATAAAATATTTCTGTAAAAACTGATAAACTGGGTCTTCGGCAATGTCTTTGGTAAAACGAGGAACATCAGCGTGAGCAGGAGAGTGATAAATCAGCCAACCTATGTGACTCCACCAGAAACCTTTATTGGAATCATGGGGATCTGGTTCAGTATCGGAATGTAGATGATGAATGCGATGTGTACCGACCCATTCGATTGGTCCTCCTTGACAAGCAAGAGTTCCGCAAAATACCAAGATATACTCCAGCCACTTGGGAGTCTGGAAACTGCGATGGGTGACGAGGCGGTGAAATCCTAGGGTAATGCCTAAACCACCAGTTACCCAGTAAAGAAAGAAAGCTACACCAACTGCTGCCCAGCTAAAGTTACCAGGAACAAAGGCAAAGAGAGCGCCGATGTGTAGACCGAGGAAAAATAGGGTATTGACCCAATTGATTTGAGGTTTAGTTGAAGTAGCAATTGTCATGCAGTAACCTGTATTGAAATTGTTCAGCCTAATCTGCGCGAACCCAAAATCCGCATATTTATATATTTTTTTAACGAGGAAGCAATGAACAGCTTGGAACAGCTGCGGCAAGCAGAACAGGCACTGTTAGAGATTTTTTCTGGAATTGACGCTCAGGTCAAGCATAATCTGAAAAGAGTGCTGGATGCCTTTCGCAATCAGCGTGTAGGGGCGCATCACTTTGCAGGTGTAAGTGGTTACGGTCATGATGATTTGGGACGAGAAACTTTGGATCAAGTTTTTGCGGAAGTGATGGGTGCAGAAGCGGCGGCTGTGCGAGTGCAGTTTGTTTCGGGAACTCACGCGATCGCTTGCGCTTTATTTGGTGTACTCCGTCCTGGGGATGAAATGCTAGCAGTGGTTGGTTCTCCCTACGATACGCTCGAAGAAGTAATTGGTTTACGGGGTCAAGGTCAAGGCTCTCTTATTGAGTTTGGCATAAAATATCGCCAATTGGAGCTAACACCCCAGGGAACTGTAGATTGGGAAGCTTTAAGCACTAGCATTACTGAGAACACCCGTTTAGTGTTAATTCAGCGTTCTTGTGGCTATTCTTGGCGACCAAGCTTATTAATTAGCGATATAGAGAAAATTGTACATCTAGTTAAACAACAAAATCCTCATACAGTTTGCTTTGTTGATAACTGTTATGGGGAATTTATCGATATCCAAGAACCCACTCACGTCGGTGCTGATTTAATGGCAGGGTCATTAATCAAAAATCCCGGTGGTACTATCGTCACCGCAGGGGGTTATGTGGCTGGTCGGGCTGATTTGGTAGAAGCGGCCGCCTGTCGCCTGACTGCCCCTGGGATTGGCAGTTATGGCGGGGCGACCTTTGACCAAAATCGGCTGTTGTTCCAAGGGTTATTTTTATCGCCGCAGATGGTAGGGGAGGCGATGAAAGGGACTTATCTCACGGGGTATGTATTTGACAAGTTGGGTTATCCGGTCAATCCTGCACCTCTTGCGCCCCGTGGGGATGTGATTCAGGCGATTAAATTGGGTTCAGCGAAAAAACTGATTGCCTTTTGTAAGGCGATACAACAGCATTCTCCCATTGGTTCTTACCTTGACCCTGTTCCTGATGCTATGCCGGGGTATGAGAGTCAGGTAGTGATGGCTGGGGGGACGTTTATTGAGGGGAGTACCTTGGAGTTTTCGGCGGATGGGCCTTTGCGTGAGCCTTATGTGGTGTATTGCCAAGGAGGGACTCACTGGACTCATGTGGCGATCGCTCTTGAGGCGGCGATCGACGCGGTGGGGAGAGTTTAGGATTTGTTTCGCGCAAAGGCGCAAAGGCACAAAGGGGTTTTGCGTTTTGCGCGAATGTTGATTTTACAAGTTATTGACAAGTCGGGTGATGCCGTTTTTGATTAGTTCTTCACCGAAGTTAATTAGCAAGCCAAGGCGTTTGTCTGTCAGGCGGAGGTATGTCAACAGTTGCTTTTTGTGTACTGGATGTATTGCTTCTAAAGACTTGATTTCAATGATTACTTTATCTTCAACAATCAGGTCAGCCCGAAAGCCTTCTTCCAAACGTACAGTTTCGTAAATCACAGGAATAGTCTGTTGCCTAACCACCCACAATCCGCGCTTCTCTAACTCATAAGCCAGAACGGACTCATAAACAGATTCAAACAAACCAGGCCCTAACCTTGTATGAATCTTATATGCAGCATCAACAACCTCCTTAGCGATCTCATTCTCCATCATCTCATCTTCCTTCTTCGCGTCTTTGCGCCTTGGCGCGAAACATTACTCCGGTAACTTATACTGCCCAACGATCCGCTTGGCAAACTCCGGAACGTGCGCCTCCAACTTCTCCCCATAATTCCGCTTCACAAACAAATAATTCCTTGTAAAGTGCGAATCAATTGAGAATCGCGCATACTCTAAACCTTTAGGGCCAATCTTATCAATCACCACCCCCATCAGTTTCGCTACCCACATGGGTAAAGTTACACCCTTGTCATAAGCAGGAATCCCCTGTTGTACAGCTTCTTTCCGATTTCCCTCAGACATCACAGGCTGAGTGTCTAACTGGTCTTTCACTAAGTCCAGCATTTCTTTACCTGTATCATTTCTCACAACAATCCACTGCCAACCAAAGGGTGCGCCCATATAACCGACGACTAAATCCGCTAGGGAGTTGACGTAATCAAAGCAACTCATACAAGATGGCGCAAAGATATCTTTGAGTTGGTTTGTCTTTAAGCCGAAGAAGGGAACTTTCTCAATTGAGCCGTCTTCATGCTTGAAGTGAATGCGGAAGTCTTGCATGAATTCGTAATGTACTACTGTCTCAGGCGATCGGCTGGTGGTTTCTAAGAATTTTTGCAGTCCGGCGCGGGTAACGTTATCTACGCAAGGTGTACCTAGAACATACAGCTTTTCTAGACCTAATTTTTTTTCTACTGCCCTGAGTGCTTGGATTTGACAACCAACGCCAATTACTAACAGTCGTTTCATCCCTGATTGTTCTACCTGTTCCAAAATGGAAAGGTTGGGGGAGAGTGTGGGTTTATTTACCCGTGCTGCTAGTATTTCTTCTGGTGTGCGGGCAATTACGGGCATGGGTTGAAAGCGGTCTTCTTTGCTGTTTTGGACACAGACAACGCCTTCAACTAAACCACGATTGAGCATTTCGATAGCAATGGTGCTGACTATACCCGTCCATTGTGCGCCTTCGATTGGTTGCTGTTTTCGTGCCGCTATCATGTCTTGATGTACACCAAAGTAGAGTTCATCGGGGTTATCAAGATTCCGAGAACGAGTGTGTGTTTGTTCTTCCAGGGTGTCTATCTGCTGGGTGATAAACGCACAGGCTTCCTTGACATAATGGATATAGTATGTGTCGCATAGTCCGCACTCGCTGCATAGTTCTTTAGCAGGGCGACGGCTACCAGCTTTTAGGGCTTTGGCTTTTTGGTGAGGGAAAAGCGAGGTCATGTTAAGCGCAATTTGTTATCTCAAAATTTAAGATAGCGGAAGCCTGCACTCTACATCAAATTTCTTAGCTAGAAACAATATTTCGTTAATGGTGACGGGAAAACAACAGTCTAATGCTCTGAAATTACCGTAGGCAATGGGCTACGCCCCACTTTTCCTGCGATTTTCTGCGAGTACGGCGATCGCAACTTTTCGTTGTTCTATCACGTCCTAGGCTTAATACTAAACTACTTTATATATTTGAGTCGTTAGATTCAGTCATTCTCTCAAAAAAGCTGATCTATTAGCTTTGCACGCAAAAACTGCACAAATCAATGCTGAACTAGCAAATTTATGTCTAGGATGCTATTAACAATAAATTTTGGCAATTTTACTGAAAAATGCTCAATTTTACTTGAGTAATTTCACCATTATCTCATTCTAACTTTTTAGCTTATGCTATTATCTCGAAGATGATACGACAGTGACGCTTTAATATTTTTTGTATGTTAAAGCACAACTACAATATTGTACTTACTAAAATTTTTGATGGTTAATTGCTGATTACAATTCAATCGTCACACCAGTTACTATTTCTGTAGTGTAAGATATATAATCCTTTGAAGGTATTGACATCTTAGAATTTGCAATTATTCATATTGCAAATTTTTAAAAAACGTTATAAATTATTAATTTGTAGGGGAATGTTAGTTTTGAAAACAGAATCCTAACTAAGTAAAGATAACTAGAAGTCTTAGATACTTCTCTTTATAGGAACCTTAAACAGTTAGACAAATATATTTTTCTTTGGTAAAGGAAAGCTCTGCACACGAAAAAAGAGCGAAAAGTAATCTAAAAATATATCTTGTATAACTGTTATGTATTAATCATATTATTAGTTGGGGTATGAAATCACAGCTAGCTGTAGCTTACCACAATAATAATTGATTAAAGGTTAATTAATTGTCCATGACGCATCATACAAAGTAGTAGCAGCTTGTAATTTAACATCAAGCTGTTGGTGTGGGATGATTTTTGCTATTGCGACATAGGCTGTCTTTATATACTGATAAATAGCAAAAAATTAGACAAAGTAAGCGCATCTACCAACAAAAATTTACACCCTCAATGGAGTTAGTCTGGCGATGCAAAAAATCAATGAATTACTAACAGATGAAAGCATAGAAGCATCAGCTTGGGAAGCACTAGAAAAATCTATCTTATATTATCAAGGTCGCCCAGTCGGGACAGTAGCTGCTTTTGATATTTCTGTAGAGGCGCTGAATTACGACCAATGTTTTATTCGGGATTTTGTTTCTTCAGCTTTGATTTTTCTGATCAAAGGCAGAACAGATATTGTCCGCAACTTTTTAGAAGAAACTTTAAAGTTACAGCCTAAAGAAAGACAATTAGATGCCTATAAGCCGGGTAGGGGTTTAATTCCAGCTAGTTTTAAAGTAGTATCAGATAATGGTGCAGAGTATTTAGAAGCAGATTTTGGTGAACACGCGATCGCTAGAGTTACGCCAGTAGATTCTTGTTTATGGTGGATTCTGTTATTGCGTGCTTATGTGGTTGCCACCAAAGATATATCTCTAGCCTATCAGCCTGAATTCCAAACTGGTATCAGGTTGATTATGGAAATCTGCTTGGCTAATCGTTTTGATATGTACCCGACGCTGTTAGTTCCAGATGGCGCTTGCATGATTGACCGAAGAATGGGGATTTATGGACATCCTCTGGAATTACAAGTTTTATTTTATGCGGCATTGCGGGCTGCTCGTGAAATGTTAATTTGTCAGGGTAATCAAGATATTGTAGAAGCAATTGATAATCGCTTACCTCTATTGTGCGCCCATATCCGTCAGCATTATTGGATAGATATTAATCGCCTCAATGCTATTTACCGTTTCAAAAGTGAAGAATACGGTAAAGCCGCAGTTAATTTATTTAATATCTATGTAGACTCTATTCCTTACTATGAATTAGACAAATGGCTACCAAAAAAAGGTGGTTATTTAGCTGGTAATGTCGGGCCATCCCAGTTAGATACTCGTTTCTTTTCCCTAGGTAACTTGATGGCAATTATTTCCGACCTCGCTACCGAAGAACAAGCGCAAGCCATCATGACTCTGATTGAGGAAAGATGGGAAGATTTAGTGGGAGATATGCCCATGAAAATCTGTTATCCAGCTTTAGAAAATGAAGAATACAGAATTGTCACAGGATGCGACCCTAAAAATATACCTTGGTCATATCATAATGCTGGCAGTTGGCCCGTTCTCATGTGGATGTTAAGCGCAGCATCTATCAAAACTAATAAACCTTATCTGGTAGCTAAGGCTATTGAAATTGCTCAAACACGCATTTTTGAAGATGAATGGCCAGAATATTATGATGGCAAGAAAGGGAGACTCATCGGTAAGCAAGCCAGAAAATATCAAACATGGACAATTGCTGGTTTCTTATTGGCTAAAGAACTCATCAAAGACCGCAATTATTTATCTTTAGTGAGTTTTGATGAATTGCCAGCAGAATTAGTCTCTAGAGCCTGTGAATTTGAAATCAGTAGTGTAGATCCATATATGTCTCGATAATAGTTGTTTATTTCCTAGTCAGCTAAATTATTCGAGACAGCTAAGAACCCTGGTTTCTGTGAGAAACTAGGGTTCTGATTTATGATTTATAGCAGGGGACAGGTGATAGGTGACAGGTGAGCCACTGCGGTGGACGGGTTCCCCGGCATATAGCAAGTGGCGAACCCCTTTAGGGGTGACAGAATTAAAAGTCTTTCATTGTGAAGGTTTTAGGATTGTTGGATATCCTAATCTATATGCCTACTACCATATATATAAAATTATCTCTGTTACTGATTGCTTTTACTGTTAATTTGATGGGTTGAGCAAAACAAAAATTATCAAAATCTAAGTAAATTAGTCTGAAAAAATTAAAATTTAATCCTATACTCACTGAAAAATTTTCATGACCAACCCACGTCAAATAGCTTTTATTACCCTACGAGATGTGCATAAAGGAGCTTATGCTGATGTTGCATTAGATAGAGTGCTGCAAAAATTTAAATTGTCTGATATTGATCGTCGGCTAGTTACAGAATTAGTATATGGTAGTGTTCGCAGGCAACGCACCCTTGACGCTCTCATTGACCAACTTGCCACTAAGAAATCTCATCAACAGCCAAGTGATCTCCGCAGCATTTTACATTTAGGCTTTTATCAACTGCGTTATCAAGAACGTATCCCTGAGTCGGCTGCTGTTAATACCACAGTCCAATTAGCTAAGGAAAATGGCTTGGCTGGACTTACAGGTTTTGTCAATGGTTTGTTACGTCAATATGTTCGTTTAGCTCAAACATTACCAGACCCCCTGAAATTACCAGAAAATCCAGTAGAACGTTTGGGCATTTTACACAGTTTTCCTGACTGGATTATAGAAGTCTGGTTAGAACAACTGGGTTTAGAGGCAACAGAAAGACTCTGTGAATGGATGAACCAAACACCCACCATCGACCTGAGAATCAATCCCTTGCGTACTTCCATTGAGGAAGTAGAGACATCGTTAACATCGGCGGGGATTTTAGCCAGGTGGATACCTAATTTACCCCAAGCTTTAAGATTAATTGGCAATACTGGCCCGATTAAGAATTTACCAGGATTTAGTCAAGGTTGGTGGGTTGTACAGGATGCTAGCGCCCAATTAGTGAGTCATTTTCTCGACCCCCAACCAGGCGAAGTCGTGGTTGATGCTTGTGCTGCGCCTGGGGGGAAAACTACTCACATGGCTGAATTGATGGAGGATCAAGGAAAAATTTGGGCTTGCGATCGCACCGCCTCCCGATTGCGTAAACTGAAAGAAAATGCCCAACGCTTGGGTTTACACTCAATTCAAATTTGCACTGGTGACAGCCGTGATTTATCGCAGTTTAATCACACTGCTGACCGAGTTTTATTAGATGCTCCTTGCTCTGGTTTAGGAACTTTACACCGCCATGCTGATGCGCGTTGGCGACAAACACCAGAATCTGTATTTGAACTCTCTACACTCCAAAAAGAACTCATGTCACAAACATCAAATTTTGTCAAACCCGGTGGGGTGTTAGTCTACGCTACTTGTACTTTACATCCAGCCGAAAATGAAGATGTGATCACAGAATTTTTAACAAAGCATCCCGATTGGCAAATTGTAGCCCCCAGTCTTGATTCACCTTATGCTGGCTATGCAACACCCCAAGGTTGGTTAAAAGTTTGGCCGCATTGTGAGGATATGGATGGCTTTTTCATGGTGCGCTTAAGAAAAACCAACAATTCCGAGTGAATACGATCAGGGATTGTACGATTTGATGAAAGCCTGAATCTCCCAGAGGAGGCAGCAATGGTTACTGATTCCAATGTCAAAAATTTAGTTAAAATCCTGATAGGAGCCGCTTGGATTGATGGCAAAATCCAGCCTGAAGAACGGCAATATTTACGTGAAATCGCTCAAGCTAAAGGTTTGGCTAATGATCCAGAAATTAAGCCTTGGCTATATGAATTAGTGGCTGTACAACCAAACGAATGTTACACATGGGTGAATGAATACTTAGGCGATCGCCCCAGTACCGAAGACTGCGAAAATCTCATTGAGGCCATCAGTGGTTTAATTTACAGTGATGGTGAAGTCGCGATCGAAGAGGCAAGACTCCTGACAAAATTGCAGGAGCTAACCAAACCCAACGAGTCTAATCAGTCAGCACAGACTGCACTGCTCAAACAAATTAAAAAGCTTTACCGTCGTTGGGTTGAAGTTCAAAATTAACCATAGTCAAAAGTCCATAGTCTATTGATCTTGACTAACGACTAATGACTAATCACGATTTATGACTTCGGTTCACCCAGACCCGGAGTTTCTTCTTTTTCAACTTTAGGTACAAAGTCAGGGCGCTCTTTACTTTCCCAACCTACAGGACGTTTAGAGTTATACCAAGCAATGGAACCGATGGTAACAGCAGCAATAAAACCAACTACATAAACCAATGTAAAAGCTAAAGGAAAATGAGAGCCGCCTGTTGCTACTGCATCAGCCGCTTGCATCAATATAAGCATGAGTATATGCTCCTAGTTTAGACTACACTTCTTAAGACAGTATAAAAGCAGAGTATCATTTACATCCACCTCCAGTTTGAAGCATTGGAACTGGGAGTAGGTAATGGGGCATAGAAAAATAATATTTGTCATTAGTCGTATTTGAGAATTTACTTTTGAGTCAATAGAAGCTATTGCTCTTATGCTTAAAATAAAAATGTATTAAAAATAACTCATATTTTTGGTTTTATAATTGTTAGGATATTTGTATATGACAGTTTGTCAAACTTGTATGCAAGAGAATTTACTTAGTATGACAGACTGTCAAAGTAAAAAACATACAAAAAAAGCTTGACATATATTGTTATTTCTCGATAGTGTTTTGTTTGGATATTACATGCAATAAACAATTTAATTTTTGGAGTAAATAGATGAAGCAGAACTTGTATTTGCTGCCGTTGAGCTTATTAAGTACATTTATTGCTTCACCTTCTTTGGCGTTAGAAATTAAAATTGGCAGTCAGGATATTAAGCAAAATCCTCACAAGATCAATGCTAAGATTCTGCATTTAAGTGAAATTCCTCTACATTCTACAGAGGCGCAATTATTGACGCAGGCATTAGAAAAAAATGATAATGAAGAAGTAATAGAAACTGAAGAGTTAGAATCAGATAATACATCCTTAGAAGAGGATACAGATATTGATTTAGAAGTAATAGGAACACAAGATAAACTACCTCAATCCACACCGACTTACATTATTGATCAAGCAGAAATCCAAAAACAAGGGTCAACGAGTGTGGCTGATGTTTTAAAAAGAATGCCGGGATTTGCTATCAATGATGTTGGACATGGTGCAGATATTCATACCGGAACTTACTATCGTGGACACTCAATTAATCAGTCAGTTTTTTTGATTAATGGTAGACCAATTAATAATGATGTCAGTACCTATCATGGGGCTACAGATTTAAATAGTATTCCTGTAGAATCTATTGAGAGGGTAGAACTATATAGTGGTGCGGCAACAGCTTTATATGGCTCCTCAGCTTTTGGTGGAATTGTTAATATTATCACGAAACAAGGTAGCACCACTCCCAGGTTTAATGCAGCAGCAGAATTTGGTTCGTTGAATTTAAATAATCAACAGACAAGTTTTAGCGGTGGTAGTGGAAATTTTAGATATAATTTGAGCTTTGAACGATTTTTTATTGATAATCGTTATAAAGTTCCCCAAGGTGCAGCCAACCGTGATACTAGCGGTAATTTATTTAATGCGGATACAGCTACTAGCACTTATTTTGGCAACTTTGCTATTGATTTAAATCCCCAAAATACTTTGAGTTTGGATGTAAAAAAACTCAGTAGTCGGCGGGGTTTAATTTATTTTGGGTTTCCTTTGCAAAGAGATAGATTAGATCATGATGGTTTGAATATTGGTTTATCCTGGCGATCGCAACTTGCCCAAGGCTCTAATCTCACAACTACACTAGGTTATAACCAAGATTTCTTTAACACCTATGGCCCTACTGTTTTTCAAGGTAATACCTTCTATCGCACTGGCACTTTAGACACACAAAATCTAACAGCTAGAGTAGATCATGATTGGCAAATTACTGGTAATAATCGGCTACGTTGGGGGTTAGATTTAAAAAACACTAATTTAGATGGGATTACTGACAGTACCAGCCCCAATAGAATCGCTTTTAATGAAGTCGAAAATCGTAGTGTCTTAAATACCGCATTATTTGCCGTCAATACTTGGAATATTAGCGATCGCTTCCTGGTAGATTTAGGTTTAAGACAAAGCTTTGATTCTCAATTTGGTAATTATCTCAATCCCAGTGTTGGCTTGCGTTATGCTATGTCTCCCAATTTGGCTGTACGCGGTAGCTGGGCTAGTGGACAACGTAATCCAGGATTAGACCAGTTATATCTGTATGATACGGTGCATGGTTGGTTGTCTAACCCAGATTTAAAACCAGAAACAGGATCATCATGGACTGGGGGAGTAGATGTTAACTTTTCCCAGAATTTAACGGGACAATTTACTTACTTTGGCAGCAGTTTAGATAATCGTTTAGGAATTATTCAAGGCCAATGGCAAAACATTGGGCTAGTCGATACCAATGGCTTTGAAGCTGCATTGCGGTGGCGATTGGCTAGCAATTGGTCAACATTTTTTAACTATACTTATACCGATGCCCAAATTAAAACAGGAACAGAGCGTGGTTTGCAATTAGGTTTAATTCCTTATTCTAATTTGCAAGCGGGGATTGGCTATGAAAAAGACGGATGGCAAGCTAATTTATACGCTACTTATAATAGTGGCGCTCGTCGGGCTTTGTTTCTCAACCCAAGTGATAGGAATACAGATTTTTCACCATCATACGTGAATTTTGATTTGAGTGGTCGCATCCCTTTAAATCGAGGTTTGGGACTGACATTTTACTTAGAAAATTTACTGGGTGAACAATACGAACGAGTGAACCGAATTTATAGTCCTGGGTTTACTTTTCGTGTGGGTTTAAGTTCAGGGATTTAATAGCAATAACTTGATAAACTAGAGCCGCGATTTTTCTAAAAAGTCGCGGTTCTAGTTTCTAAATGATGATCAAGCAGATTAATTTGGCATTGTCTACGCGCTCTGCACATTCTCTTTAGCAGCTTCTTCCGCTAGTATTTTTATGCGAGTAGCTGCACTTTTGCGGATGCGTTAGCGCAGTTTACCGAAGGCATCGTTTTTGCCAACACCACCAGCCATTTTATATCCTCGGCTATCTTTGCCGTATTTAAAGGCAACTCCTAATTTTATTGATGTACAATTAAAACTTCTCGACTCATTTCAATGTAGGAATGCTGTTGAAATAGTTCAACTATATATGGAAAATTACTTGCAAAAAGTTTTTCTAGTTCTGAGTTACTGATATTACCTGTCGTAATTAAAAGTAATTTGTAGGGCTGCTGAACTGTTACGAAGGAATTGACAAAATCATAATCTTTAGTGATTAAAATCCTATTTTGTTGAATTGATATGGCATTAATTTCAATATCTGACGTAGCATTTTGCTCTGGTAAGTCTCTGGTATGGATGGTATCGTAATTTAATGATCTAAGAAAATTTGCTAGACGAACTGGTAACTGGGCATCAATAAGAAATTTCATGAGGCGATTTTATGAATGCTTTTGACTTGGCTAAGTCGAGCTGCAAATAATAAAACAGCCAGAATATCTTCAGATTCTAAGTCATCATAATCCGCCAATATTTGCTCAGTGGTCATGCCAGAACTCAGCAATTCTAAAATAAACTCAACTGGATAACGAAGTCCTCTAATACAAGGTTTTCCGTGACAGATATTAGGATTTAGAGTGATCCGGTGTAAAAGTGTGTCATCCATACTGCTGAGAAATTCACAATATATTAACTAATCGTAACATCCAGCCCAGCCTACTCATTCTTTGGGAGACGCGATTCATCGCGTCTCTACAAGCAGGGCTAAAATTATTACCAGGCTCGGTCATATTGTACTGGCCAATGTTTTTCATATCCTAGTTGTTTGGCGGCTAAGTGAGGCCAGTAGGGATTGCGGAGGAGTTCACGCCCTAAAAGCACCATGTCAGCTACTTCATTGCGAATGATTTTGTCTGCTTGTTCGGGGGAGGTGATTAAGCCAACTGCACCTGTGGCAATATTGGCTGCTTGACGAATGCGTTGGGCAAACTGGGTTTGATATCCGGGTTTGACTGGAATGTTGATACCGGGTATGATTGCCCCGGAAGAACAATCAATTAGGTCTACACCCAAAGTTTTCAGTTCTTGGCTCAAGGTAATACTTTGTTCAACGTCCCACCCTTTATCTACCCAATCAGTGGCAGAAATGCGGACAAATAGAGGGTGAGTTTGCGGCCATACTTCTCTGACGGCTGTTACGACTTCTCGGAGTAAACGAGTACGATTTTCAAAGCTACCACCGTAATCATCTTGACGTTGGTTAACCAGAGGTGAGAGAAACTGATGTAGTAAGTAGCCGTGGGCTGCATGGATTTCTATAACTTTAAAGCCAGCTTGTAAGGAACGTTGCGCTGCTTGGACAAAGGCTTGAATGATTTGCTCAATTCCTTCTAAACTTAGGGCTTCGGGTACTGGACTGTCTTTACTAAAAGCGATCGCACTACTGGAAACTATAGGCCGCCATCCTTCTTGAGATTCATCTAGGGCTTTTCCTCCTTTAGAGGGTTTGGCGGTGCTGGCTTTTCTTCCTGCATGGGCGAGTTGAATACCAGCCACAGCGCCAAAGTTGTGGATTAATCCAACAATTCTGGCTAAATATTCGATGTGTTCATCTGACCAAATGCCCAAATCTTGAGGAGTAATTCGACCGCGAGGTTCAACAGCAGCCGCTTCTGTAATGATTAACCCTGCACCACCAACAGCACGAGAAGCTAAATGAACCAAATGCCAGTCATTAGCAAATCCATTGGTGCTGGAATATTGACACATGGGGGACATGGCGATGCGGTTGCGAAAGGTGACTTCACGAATTCTGAATGGTTCAAATAGATGTGCCATTACTACTAATTCCTTCTCGTGTGAGGTAAAAGCAATTGGGGATGAAATTGGCTCTCAACCGCAAGGCGATCGCTCAATTTCAAACCAGAATCTACTGGTTTAAAATCAAGCTAGTATTAGTCAAAACATTTAATCTTTCTAATTAATGGCGATACACCACAAATCTATGATTTGCAACTTAAATCAATTAGCAATCATCAGGTAAAAATATCTAAATGGGTGACATTATGCCAATCTCCCTTCCTATACAATACTTAAGTTTTCATGAATTATTGCAAAGGTAAAACAGTTTTTTAATATTTAATTAATAGAGTTTTTTATAAAAAAATATATGGGTGGTTTTTATAGAAATAAAAAAGCTTTTCACGGTTTAATCTTCATCCTACATCCTTTTTTTTAGCTTTTAAATACAGATATTATCTGCAAAAATTAATGTTTATTAATAATAAAATTTAACTGTTAATTGTTGAGTAAATTGTTTAACTAATCAATTTTGCTTCATCCTGATCTAATTTCAGGGACTTCCCAGCCGACTAAACGCCTATCCCTAGCGCACCAAGGGGAGAGGCAACAAGCTGATATAAACCTTATTAGCTCTATATAAATTATTCTATACCGCAAAAAGTTGAGCGAATTACCGTATTATTTGGATATGACTTAGAGAAATTTATCAAGATTTGCTGATATTTCTGGTTAGGTAACACCAAAAAATAAAGGACAAGAGTATTACCCTTGTCCTCAATTATAAAAATAGCAAATGGTGTGCCGAATATGTCAGATGCGCCTGATGATCTAAAACTTGTGTGGTCGTATCTTTGTAAGATTGTTTGCGACCATTGCCGATCAGATTGATCGACTGTGTGCTTTCCAGAAGGAGAAGCAATTACATGAAATAAATATACCTCATCATCGTCAGGATGGCGATGATTCTGTCCATTTATTTGAATTTTGATGGCAGTATGCCTTAAATCGGCGTAAAAGCAGGCGAAGGTAATGAACTCAAGTCTCAGTGTGTATCCATTCCCTGTGAATTTTGTGGTTAAATTGGACATCAAGTATCATGCAAGCCGTTTACCCTATTAGTAGTAGCTTGTACATCGGAGATAAAAACATGAGAATCTGGCTGGCTTGCTTTTTAGTATTGTTTGCCTTAGCAGAACTATTTGACTGGCTCAAAGGATTTTCTCTACCATTGCCTATTTATATTTTAGGTGGGGCTTTTTTAGCTGTAGCTTCTAACTATGACAAGATTATTGGCTACTATTTCAGCAGCGATACCACGGTTGACGCATCACTAGAACCGTCTCAATTAGAAGCGTTTGCACCATCTACTAACGCCGTTCCTTTAGCAGCCGCCAGTTCTGTAGAAGATACTCAACAGCAAGAAACAGGTTTAGGCTGAGGTGAGGAAAAGGTACTGACAAATGTGGGTTTTTAATCAAGCAGTAGCAATCAGTAACTTGCTAAATTAAATACAGCCTAGTTTTCTTCCCTGTTACCAAAATTCAGGCTATCTCCCCAATGCCGTGATTAATGGAATATTAAATCAACTCCGAGCCGCCTTTATCAAAGATAAAATTTACCATGACACTGGTTTTAATAAAAACTGGTGGCAAATAATTCTAGTTACTAGCCTGGGAGCCACTGCTTTAGTGTGGGGAGCGCGGGAATTGAAATGGTTGCAGTCTTGGGAGTTGAAAGCTTATGATCAGATGCTGCGATCGCGTCCTGTGGAATTACCAGATCCACGGATTTTAGTAGTCAAAATCACTGAAGAAGATTTAGAAATCAACAAATGGCCGTTATCAGATAATACTATCAACCAACTCTTAGCCAAACTAGAATCTTATCAACCGCGTATAATTGGTATAAATCTCTACCGACCTCAACAGAATAATTTAGCTAATAAACTAGAAAATCCTGATAAAATCATTGGCACTTGTTTATTCAGTAGTAGAGGTAGGTCGGAAATTCCACCACCGCCAGATTTTCCTATTCATAATATTGGCTATAACGATTTAATTCCTGATAGTGCAGACGACCAAATTATTCGCCGGGCTTTATTATTTGCTGAATCCACAGATAGTAAATGTGCCACAGAATTTTCTTTTGCGGCTTTAGTAGCAATTAACTACTTAGAACAAGTAGGTATTAATGTAGATTTCATTGAAAAACATAATTTTTATCTCGGTAAAACCATCTTCCCTATCTTGACAGCTAATTCTGGCAGCTATCAAAGGTTGAATGCGGGTGGTTATCAAATACTGCTAAATTATCGCCATCCTGATTACTTAGCTCAAACTGTCACCCTCACACAAATTCTGAACAATCAAGTTAACCCCAACTTAGTCAAAGACCGTTTAGTAATTATCGGCACAACAGCCGCCAGTGTTCATCCTGGTTTATATACACCTTATAGCTCGGCAGCACGACAACCAATTAGAACACCTGCTGTGTTTATACACACCCAAATAGCTAGTCAACTTCTCAGTACAGTATTAGATGGAAGACCCCTGATTTGGTATTGGCCTGACTGGGTTGAACTGGTGTGGATTTGGGGTTGGTCTTTAGTAGGTAGTGTTTTAGCGTGGCGAGTGCGTCATCCCATATTATTAGCATTCATCGGAAGTATCACCCTAACAGGGTTAGTAGGGATATGTGCGATTGTGTTTTTACAAGCTGGCTGGATTCCTGTGATTCCACCAGCTTTAGCTTTAGTAATCAGTGGTGTGAGTGTCATGAGCTACACCACATATAGAACTCAGCAGCAAGCTCAGTTGATGCTCCTGCAAGTTGAACAACAACAAGAGGCAATTGAGCAATTAAATATCTTATTACAAGAAACCACATCTACCGCAATTCCTACAGCACTGTATGACCAACATTCCCACAATGCTCCTGCTACTTTTACATCGGAAAAAAGCAATGGCGAATTCTTTCTAAATAACCGTTACCAAATTACTAAAGTCATTGGTGCGGGAGGATTTGGACGCACTTATTTAGCTCAAGATACTCAAAGACCAAGTAATCCTAGCTGTGTGGTGAAGAAATTAATGCCAGCACGTCGGGATACCAAATTTTTAGAAGTTGCTCGGCGGTTATTTAATACGGAAGCAGAAATTTTAGAAGTATTGGGTAAACATCCACAAATTCCTACACTGTTTGCTTATTTTGAAACTAATGAAGAATTTTATTTGGTGCAAGAATATATTCCTGGGCATACTTTGCATGAGGAATTACCACCTATAGAAGAGATAAAAAACGAAGCTTTTGTGATTGAAATGCTCAAAGGAGTTTTAGAAGTTTTGGCATTCATACATGAGCAGCGGGTAATTCATCGAGATATTAAACCGACAAATATTATTAGATCCACTATAGATAATCGGTTTGTATTAATTGATTTTGGTGCAGTGAAATTAATGCAACCACCCAGTAGTGAGCAAACAGAATTAGCCACTGTTGCTATTGGTACGCGGGGATATGCACCCCCAGAGCAATTAGCCGGGCATCCGCGTTTAGCCAGTGATATTTATGCTTTGGGCATGATGGGGATTCAAGCACTGACTGGCATATTACCCCAAGAACTAGAGCCAGATCCAGAAACAGGTAATGTGATGTGGCGAGAAACAACAAATATCAGTGCAGAACTAGCAGCAATTTTAGATAAAATGGTGAGCTATCATTTTAGCGATCGCTATCAATCGGCTGCTGCTGTCTTGCAAGATTTAAATCAGATGTAATATTCGCTTGGATTTTTTAATTTATTTGCTGAGGTAGGTGACAGGTAACAGGTGACAGGTAACAGGTAACAGGTAACAGGTGATAGGTAACAGGTAACAGGAAAGAGAGATTATTAGGCGATTCCTGTAGACTAGATTAGTTCAGCATTGTTCTAAAATTGGCATGACTCAGGGGCAAACAACAGCAATTGAAGGCATCTATGAAGTTTGTATTGGTGTTCCCGATGCGATTTTTGCAATTCAATATTGGGAACAATTTGGCTATCGCATCGGCCAAATGGGTGAATTATCTCCCGGTGCAGCCTATCAATTGTATGGGGTGAACTCTGGTTTACGCTCGATTCGCCTCTACCACCAAAATGCAGATCATGGTTTGATTAGATTGATGGTTTGGCAAAACCCTACAAATCCAGGTTTAGGGTTAGCTTCAATGAAAATTAAAGGTAATCGTTGGGCAACTTCTTTAACTGCTGATGTCTTAAGCATCTTAAATCATGCCGAGGAGGCAAAAGCCGCAGGAAGGGCTATCCGCTACACCAACCCTTACTGGGAAGTAATTTATCAAAAGGAGAAGAAAAACCGTCCTTTTATCGATGTGGTGGTTGGGGTGCGAGAAATGCTGCTATTGCAACCATTAACTCGACAGGTTTTGTTTCAAAGGTTCGGCTACACCATCCCCAATTACGGAGAAATCAACCACGGCTGCGCTTTTAAGACTAGCCAGTTTACCCACATGGGGATTATTGTTCAGGATGACACTAAGGAAAGCCTGAAATTTTATGAAGAGGTTTTGGGTTTGTTGCGGGTGCGTGATGATGTGGAAACTAGCTATGAGTCTTCGTTAGCAGGTAGAGATATTTTTGATTTGCAACCTGGGGAAAAGTTTATTGTTACTACCTTTGATGATCCTCGTTCCTCCAAGGATAACTTGATGGCGGCGCGTAGTGGCAGATTGTATGTGATTCGCTTTCCTAGTGGGATGAATATAGAGTCACGGTTTGAAGCAGCGCAACCGGGTAGTTTGGGGATATCACTTTATACTTACCGTGTGCGAGAAATAGAAACATATTGCGATCGCATTAAGGCTAGCCCAGTACCAAAATTTACTAACATTGTCGAAAATGAGTTTCGTGAGAAAAGTTTCTCCTTTGTGGCACCAGATGGCTATTTCTGGACTTTGGTGGAAGGTTAGGGATTGGGCGCATTGGGAATTTTAACTTCCTTCCTCTATAGTAGGACTCTTATTCGATTTTTGTGGGCGTAGCCTGCGCTGGCGCATAAAAATTTAGTAACCCTTATATATCTATATATCTCCTTGCTTTCGCCTATTGCCTATTCCCTTCCCCAAAAAATGTCCAAAAAATGGTTTGTCTTAATTTTACTGACTGTGACATCTGCGTTGCTGGTGGCGATCACCTCTACAGCTATCGGCATTTATTCCTATGGCAGTCATCCCCACAATCTCAAAGCCGATGCAGCAATTGTTTTGGGTGCGGCTGTGTGGGGAGAAGAACCATCACCGGTGTTTCGAGAACGTATTAACCATGCCGTTAATCTCTATAAAAATGGTAATGTGAATACGATTATTTTTACTGGTGGAGTTGGGGAAAGTCAGGAACTGGCTGAAGCGATAGTTGGTAAAAGCTACGCTATGCAGCAAGGGGTAAAAGCAGCCGATATTCTCACGGAAACACAGTCACGCACAACTCACCAAAATCTTAAAAATGCTTGGGAAGTAGCATCCCATCAGAAACTATCTCAGTTTCTCATTGTCAGTGACCCTTTGCACCTCAAGCGAGCCGTATTAATGGCACGAGATTTGGGAATGGATGCTTATCCATCCCCTACACCAACCACCCGCTATCGCAGTTGGCAAAGTCAAATGCCATTTTTAATGCGCGAAACTTATTTTTATTTTGTCTACCTTGTATTTAAAATTTAGTCACTGTTAGTTGCAAACCAGAATCAAGTCGAGGTACTTTGAGATAGTCAACTGGTTCAGTGCGTTGCGGAATTTGTTGATTGGCTATCTGTTGACATTTCTGGACAATAGCATCGGCATTTTCGAGGAATTCCAGGGGATTGATGTTGCGACATCCTGCTTCTTGTACTACTGAAATCGAACTGGCTGTATCTTGGAGATGATTACTTTGGTTGATAGCATTGTTCCAGGTACTATTTATTGTCACTGGTTCTGTGAATAAAGCCGCAGCTTCATGGCGATCGCCTGCTATTTCTATGGGATTTTCTAGATTAGCATAGGCGCTTTGGCTGGCTGCGATCGCACCCATGACAATCAATAAAGTTATAGGCAAGTATTTCATATTTACATCACTCAACTATGTATTTTGACTGGTAACTGCTAACTGATAACTGTTAACTGATATATAGGAATCCGGTTTGATTAATGAAATGATTTGCGTAGGTAGGCAATAGGCACTCTTGCAATAGGCAATAGGAAAGAAGAGGGGGGTAGGGGTATACTGAGTTTTTATGCGCTAGCGCAGGCTACGCCAACAAAAATCAAATATGATTCCTATATTAGCTTTTTCTAAGTAAAACTAAGTCTGTAATTAATGCTGCATGATCAGAATTAGCGTTAGCTCCAGTATAAGTTGTCGCAACCTGAAAGTGTTTACTCACTAAGCAATGGTCAATCGGAATATTTATCAGTGGAATCAACCATGAGGGCAAATGTACATGAGTAGCAGGCCGTGGCCAGCTAGGTAAAATCCCAAAACCTAAGCGGGTATTATGTAAGTTGGTTTTATTAATCAACCGTCGGTAATAAGGAGACCAAGGTGTTAGATTAAAATCTCCCGCTAAAATCACTGGTTGCTGAAGTTGTTGAATATATTTAGTTAGTGCTGCTAGCTGACGATTGCGACTATGAAAATTTGTTGGTTTTGTCGGAACTAATGGATGAGTACCAATAAATTTAATCGGCTGTTTATCTATTTCAATTGTGGCTATTAAGTTATGATTACCTTGCTTATTAAAATTATCTCCCTTGACATCTTGCAAGGGTAGGCGACTAAAAATAGCCAACCCACCCCCAGAACTTCTAAAAGCAGAAGGTAAGGTGTCTTGGAATTGCCAGCGTAGATTTTCAAATGATTTATTATCAATTTCCAGCAATAAAGCTATATCAGGTTGATTAGCCTGTACTATATCAATGATTTCATTGGTAGAATTATTTTGAATATTAATATTTAAAGATAATAATCTAATTTTTTGACCTGAATTATCTACTACTTGTTGAGCATGAGGTAAATACCAAGGTAGCACTTCAACTACATTGATTCCTAGCAATACTAAAGCTATAAAAATTAATAACTTATGTTTGATAAGGCGTGTTTTCCACAAGCCAAATAAAATAATACTAACTATTAACGATAAAACTAAATACTGGTAACGGAAATGAGTAATCAGTTCTAGAGGCCAAGACCAAGCAATGTAAGGAAATAATGACAATAGTGCTAAGATGAAAATGGTAGCGATCGCCACAATTAAAGATATTCTTTGCCCCATAGAAGTCACCCACGTAAGTATCATCTATTAACATCAATCACTCTTACCTATTTTTCGGATGGGCAGACAATGATCAAAATCAATCAAAGCCCTACCGGAAGGTGACAAAAAGTAGTTGAATAAGTACCAGTAATTGACTTAAAAATTTTGCTCATGAGAATTTGGGCTGCGACAGTTGTACTCACTTCTTCTTTGGTAATCGCTGGGGTGCTTCATCCCTCAGTTCTCGCCAACAATGCTAAGACACCTTCTCAGTCAATCTCTCAACCCCAGTCAAATAAAGCTCAACAGATTAACGTTACTAAAGCTGAGTTTGGCTTCGCCAAAATTGACTCTCAGGGTAAATTTAACTTTACTCCTACCACTAGAATCCCTTTAGAGGAAGGTAGTAAATATGGCTGGCGAATTCAACTACAAAACGTTCAGGGTGAAGTCACATGGCGGGAAGTTCTCCGATTGCCAAAGCCTCCAGAAACCTGGGCTACAGATAACGGTGAAAACTTCAAACTATCTACAGACGGCTCTGAAGCTGTTTCCAATCGCACACAATTAGCTAAAGATGGTGTGATTGAGAATTTTTGGACGATCACACCCGGTGATCCACCCGGTAAACATATAATACACGTATATGTTGATGACCGCCTTGTTGGTAATTTTGAATTTGAAGTTATTCCTAGACAGAGGCAAGCTCCACAGGAACGTCTGAGCGACAAGGGGCAGAAGCTCGGAATTTAGAAAAAAACATTTATCCACACAAAACTATAAACCCGGTTTTTTGAAGAAACCGGTTTTTTTAATTTTAAATACACTTGGCTGCATATTAATTGGATATTTTTCGACGTAAATAATGGTTATCCGTCTTAAATTATCGTATGTAATTCATCCTGAATTATTTTTAATAATAACCACAATCAATCTCTAATAAACCAAAAATTATCTTGAATCAACTATCTATGTTGATAACAAATTCAACATTTAAACATGACTACATCAGTAATAGTTTTACTTATCTTTCATCCTTGAGTTAGATAGCATTGAAAAACTAAAGATTTAAGGTTGGTAATAGGTAAAATCAATATCAATCGCTATTCAAGGATACATTTGAAATGGCTTTGTACAAACTTGATGAATATTATCACGACTACAGTACCAACCTTTCTGAAGGTTATGACATCAAAACTTTTGATGTTTATAGGTAAAATACAGATTTTTAAAAGTTGATGATTGACTTTCCCCGCCCATAAAAAGGACAGGGATTTTGGTTAACAATCAACAAACTTGCCCAAACTTGTTACTAAATCTGACTCAATAATCATGTGCTAACCACACTCAAATCTGCCTCTATTAAAGAATTTAGGAATGTCCATAGCTGCAAATCGGTAAAATCTGGGATCACCATAAATGCCCCAACGTCTTGCAACACTTGTGGATTGTGGGTAGACGCAATACCAACGGTACGGATACCAGCAGCTACAGCCGCACGAATACCAGAAGGAGAATCTTCTAAAGCTATTGCTTGTTCTGCTGGAATTCCTAATTTACTTAAGGCAACTTGATAGGGTGCTGGATCAGGTTTACCTGCTATACAATCATCTGCTAACACAACTTGATGGAAAGTTTCTGTGATGTCCAAAACATCCAGCATAAACTCTGCATTTAATCTGGGGGCATTAGTTACTAAAGCACGTTTTAGCTGATGTGTTTGTGTCCAGGCTATTAGCTCAGAAAAACCGCTTAATGGTTGAAGATGGGAAGCAAGTTGGCGAAATAGTGCTTCTTTCTCATCGGCGAATTCTTGCCCTGCTGGGGCTGATAACTCTGGCAAAATATCTTTGACAATTTCTGGGTTTAATCGCCCACTAATCCGGGATTTGTAGAATGTTTCATCAATTTCTATGCTGTATCTCAACAGCATTTTGTGCCAAGCTTGGTAGTGTATGGGGTCAGTATTGACAATAGTACCGTCTAAATCAAAGAGAATTGCAGCCAGCATAATTTTTGGTGAATGTAAATAATTATTAACTTAATTTACATACTTTACAGTGTTTTTGGTGATTAGTCATGACTGCTAAGTTGAAAATAGGGAGTAGGGAATTTTCATACCCTTGTTGTGGGCGCGATCGCCTGTGGGTGTTTAGCATGGAACAGGGAGTAGGAGAAAACTTCTTCATGACCACTTTCTATGTAAGCAAATGGTAGCCGCTACAAACTTTTTTCAAGTCGATCATCTGTCAGTACAGATTTATCAATCTGAAGCTGATATGGCTCAGGATGTTGCAGTTATTGTCCGTCAGTATTTACAAAGCGTTCTGCAACAACAAGATACAGCTGCTGTCATATTAGCAACAGGTAATTCCCAACTTAAATTTTTGGATGCTTTGATTGCTTTGGGTGAATTAGATTGGTCACGAATTACTTTATTTCATTTGGATGAATATTTAGGAATTAGTGCTGATCATCCCGCTAGTTTTCGGCGATATATGCGCGAACGTGTAGAAAAGCGGGTGCATCCATACAAATTTCACTATATTGCAGGTGATACATTGGAACCCTTAGCAGAATGCGATCGCTACACTAAATTGCTGCAATCACAACCAATAGACTTATGCTGTCTTGGTGTCGGCGAAAATGGTCACTTGGCTTTTAACGATCCAGCAGTAGCCAATTTTCAAGACCCTTACAGCGTCAAATTGGTGAAACTAGATATAGCTAATCGCCAACAACAAGTCAATACAGGGCAATTCCCCAGTCTTGATAGTGTTCCTCAGTACGCTTTTACTGTGACTTTGCCTTTGATTTGTTCAGCACAAAAAATCATGTGCCTAGCACCAGAAACACGCAAGGCACAAATAGTAAAAAGTATGTTGCAAGGGTCTATTAGTACAGATTGTCCCGCTTCGATTCTGCGTCAACAAGCACAAGCAAATCTATTTTTAGACCTTAATTCTGCTAGCTTACTATAAAAGCATTCAGGATTAAGAGCAATTGTTACTAATCCCCAATTCCCAGTCCCCAATCCCTACTTTCTACTCCCTACTTGCTTACAATTAGACAAGCAAGCTTCAAGATGGGGACAGTCTTCACACTTTAGTTCTTTCCCTGGATTTAGACATCCACAAGGCGGATTCACAAAGCATTCAGACGGATCTTTAGGGGGTAAATTCTTTTTAAATACTAATTGTAAAGTTGCTTCTTGTAGACAAAAAATACAATCTCGCACCATTATTATGCTCCTTTACAGGTGGGAATATTATGCTACTGACCACCTACTCCATGCTGACACTTTATCTTCTACTACAAATACTCGCTTTTGCGAATTCGCACTTTCGGCTACAAGGACTTTTAACGTTACTGTCTGTACATTATTGATGAGGTAGTTGCCATAACCAACAACTTTTCCTAAATGCCCAGTGTGTTGATTAAATACATAATCTCCAATGGAGAACATAACAGCACTGCAATATTTAAAAATATATAAATAATCTAACTTTATTTTTCTCTCAATAAATAAATAAACGCCTCATACTTTGAGAGTGTTTTATTTTTAACTATAGAAATATATTATTCTTAATCAATATCTTCCTTTAGATATAAGCATATTGATGAATTTTATGCCGTATTGATTTTCAATCAAACAACTAACAGTATTGTCCATATATATTGAATATGGTGTGATTTACATCAGGAAAAAATACTAATATTTTCTTGAAGTCTTAATAGGAACCTGTAGATGACAGTTCGTGCATTTTTTGAGGCTGTTAGTGTTGAAAATGCCCAATCTCCTTATGATGTAATTCACCTGAAAATTTTCTATCCGGCAAAGATGTCAGGGACACATCTAGAAAAGGATCAGGGAGTTGTACCCGTGAATCCAGAACTGGCTCCCTTTCCCGTAGTGATTTTCTTTAATGGCGTTAACTGTGATGCACAACTATATCAATGGTTAGCAGTTAAACTGGCTGAACGTGGTTTGGTGGTAGTTCTGTTTAACTGGATTGCACAAAACCTACCAGGGATTACTGCTCTTACCCCAGGTGTGGATATTTCTAAGTGGCATCCCAAAATCTACGGTACTGCACCTACCGCTTCAGCTTTATCGACATTACTAGCTAAACTGGAATTCTTACAGCAACAGGGAATTCTGGCAGGAATGCTGGATCTGCAACGGATCATTTTAGGTGGACACTCGGCAGGTGGTAGAGTAGCGATCGAAAATGCTAACCCCAATTTTTTCTCTCAAGTGACAGCATCTTTTGCCTACGGCGCACATAGTGCTGGAACAGTGATGTCAGGATACGAAGCGGGTACTATTTTACCTTTGCCAGACTCATTACCGATGTTACTGATGGGCGGAACCTGTGATGGGGTAATTGCCAATAGTAGCGATCGCTATGGTATAAATCCCGGAGATGCTACAACCCCCATCATACGTACATTTCGAGAAGCGATCGCTGGAGAACGCAACGATAAATATCTGGTACTGCTTGAAGGAGCTAATCACTTCTCAATGGTTGATGGCTTTGATTCTACTACAGGTAGACCTTTTCTCGATTTCCCCGCTACCCAATCCCCAGAAAACATCCGTTTGCTGATGGCAGAAATCATCGGTTTGTTTATCGATACTTATGTTCGCCAAAAACCAGAGGCATACAAAAGCTTAGAACAACTGCTAAATACTACTAATCCTGTAATCAAGTCCTGGGAACGTAAGTAATTGTTAATCGACTTTGTAACTAAGCTCTAATTTTCATATACCTGTTAAGTTAGGTTTTGAGAATATTGCTAACAACCATAGATGTTTTCTCCCAACTTTAGTGCAGGCGATCGCTCACAGAAAGTTTACAATTTTTTTCCTTCAGTTCTGGCAATGAGTATTGGGGTTGCTGGTATGAAAGCGAAATGGGGTCAAGGCGATGATCGCCCTGCATCACTAAAACAGAGAGAGCAGTCTGTCATACTCTGCGTGCGAACCTACCCAAAACCAAATCATTGTATCTCCCTCTAACTGTCCAACTGCGCGGTAACTTTTACTAATCCGTGCCGAATAAATTGGTAGTTCTGGATGTACTTTTTTGAAGCGCAAGCTGGGATAGTTGGGATCTTGTTTGAAGAGGCGGTATGCTTCACGGGTTTGCTCTTGAATTTGCTCAGGTAAATCAGCAAATGCTTGCCGAAACTAAGCAGTTATACGTGAATTCACAATTTATCTGGATCTAACTGTTTAGTTTTTCCTGCACGGAATTCAGCCATAGCATCGCCTGCAAGTTTGGCAAGTAAGTCTGGGGAACGGGCAAAAGCTTCATCCCAACGGTGTTCATCTTCTAGTTCTTCCAGAATCATTGCAGCGATCGCATTTTGTTCGTCAGCAGGTAAAGTTTGTAATCGGGATATTGCGTATTCCAGTAGCTCAGTCATAGCTATCTTAAGTTACCTTGACTAATCCTTTCTCTCTATTTTCACCCTATATCATTAGTGCGATCGCACTGAATTATAATCAAAGTTGAGGATATTAGAGTAAATCTTCCTCAGATAGTTGGGCTATTTTCATCAAAGCTTTCAACGTTCCGATTTTTAAATCTTGATTGCGATGAACAGGAATTGAGAGGATTTCGTCTAGGTCAGGGTTTTCGTAGATATGATGACTGCCTGTAATTCTTCGCAAAACCCAACCTTTCTGCTCTACAATCTGACAAAGTTGCTTACCAGAAATAGATTTCATACAGCAATTTCGACAACCTGATCTGTTGATTCAATTGCATTAAAGCTATTGGCAACATCCAGCCAACCTTCAATAGCATCCTTTAAATTAGCCATCACTTCTTCTATTGTGTCTCCCTCAGTAATACAACCGGGAAGTGCTGGAACTTCTGCCCAATAGCCACCTTCTTCTGCTGGATGAATAATTGCTCTGATTTTCATACATTCGTTAAGTTAGGTTTTGAGAATATGCTAACAACCATAGCTGTTTGCACTCAACTGTGGTGCAGGCGATCGCACTAAATTATGATCAAAGTTGAGGGTTATTTTAAGAGCGTAGGGGCAACACACCAAAGTTAATAATTCCATTGATTGAGAATCACAAATTGATTATTTAGTTTGTATTCTGCCGCTTCTAAATTAGCTATTGCCTTGACTATTAACTGATAACTCATATTTTTAGCAACATCAGAATTTTGATAAACAGCCAAAATCCCTGAATGTATTGGGTTAGTTTGATGCAACTCGTGAAAGTCATCACAGTTACGTGTAAGTAGCACTCGTTGATCTTGTCTGGCATAGTCTAGTACGACTGAATCAGGACGATTCATTAAACCCACTAAATTGACCGTGACTACATCATGACCTGCGGCTTGAAGAAGATTGACTAAATATTTTGCTTGAGAGTCTTCGTCAAGCAGCATTCGTAGACTCAAGAGAGACTCCTTTTGCTTCTAGGCGATGGCGTTCTTCATCAGCTTCTAATTTCAATAGTGCTTGATGACTTTCACAGTAACTAATCGCTTCGTAAATGGCAGATATGGGTAAATCCCAATTTTCGGCTGCTTCCTCTGGTGACATCTGATTTACCATCATGTCTTGCCAAACAGTTGAGGCGAGTAGTTTACGTCCTTTAATGTAAAGTTGTTTCCGCCAAGTGTGAGGACGAGCAACTAGGTATTGCCAGTTGTCCATCTGAGGTGCGTCTTGCAGGGATTGGATGACAGCACTAATCAGAGCGAGGCGATCGCTCAAAGGTAGTTTACAGGCTTGTTCCTTTAGTTCTTGCAAGGACATACGAAAACGCTCGAACAGAGGTTGGCATCTCAATTTTAGTACATTTGAGTATTGAGGCTGCTGGTGTGAAAGCGAAATTGGGTGAAGGCGATCGCACTAAAATTATGATCAAAATTGACGGGTTGTTTCAAGCCCCTGATCACTACTAAAACTGAGAAGTTTCTATATAAAGCAATCGCTATAATTCCACTGAAATAAGTGCAATTCTTATTTCAGTGAGTTTATTACTTCAGGTTTCTGGCTTTGAAGCTAGTTAGGAGTTGGTCTTTTTAGGTGGTTGAGGAGGTGGTGCTGGAGGCTTAGGAGGAACTGGTCTAGCTTTTCCTTTAGCACCATCTCTTCTTTCCTCTCTTTGTTCATTGTTCATTAATGGTGATTTTCCTTTTGCTGGGTTAATGAATTTTCAATAATATTATTGTGCATATTTTCAGTAAACTCCCAAGATTGAAACTCAATCATCAGATTCTCCTCCTTATTAAAGGAGATATATAATCCTGGCACGGAATATAGAATTCCTTGTTCTGAGTTTCTATAAACTTCCACATCTCTAAGCAATATTTCATTTTTACCTAGACCATCGGAGAAAGAATCAACCCACCCTCGATACATTAGATCATTTTGAATATCTCTGATAACAATCCAGTGATTCAAGGGAGAATCGAAAACTTTGTTCCATAGACTTATATCATCTAATTTATCAGAAATCTTTAGTTTATTTGCTAGCTTAAACAGAAGGTTATGATTTATCAAGAATGCTGAAGTAAGCCCTACAGGGACTGCTAGCAAAGTTACTAAAGCTATTTCGTTAAAATTTAATTCTGCTTGAGAATTAGTTAGACTTTCCACAAAATAAAAGGTTTGAGTGTTCAAAAAAGTGAGTTTGTTATTTATTAATATAAATATAAAATAATAAATTAAATAACAAACAAACCCGTATGTTAATGAACCCAGCAGAATATCAGATGTCTTAAATTCTTTATGAAACGTCAGTTTACTTATGATATTAAAAGTGATTAGCCCTGGAATAAAAATGAAAATAATTCTAAAAGCAAATTCTGATAAATTCATATTCATTTTATGTATTTAATATCACTATAATTAAATATCTCAACTATATCTGTTATAAAAAGGTGGCTTTTAGTTGTGATGACAAATAAATGTTAACATTTTATGGCGTTTCCTAGTCTGCTGAGGTACAAATTTATCCGCATTTATCTGTGTTCATCTGCGTTTAATTATTGTCATTTGTACTTTAATAGGATAAGAAAGGCTATATTAAGATTTCTATTTAGCTTTGATTCTAGGTTTTATGTTATTAGTGATGTTAGAGATAAACCCTCTCTACCGAATTGCATGCGAGGTTGAGCTATAAGAAATTTTAAACTAAGCAAATCACACATCCCTAATTTTCCTCCCGACTGTCCAAAAATTTGACTATGCAATATTTTCACTAATGAAAATAGCACATCACAACAAACGTCGGTATAGTTCAGCATTTTTTTCAGCACATAATTTGCTGCGTTAATAAAATCGCTTTTTTGTCCACTTAACCATTCTTCTATACTGGCACTTAACAAAGCCTCAAAAGAAATACCGTGGAAACTAGCTATTTCTTGTAACTTTTGTAATTGATTATCGGGAATATCAATAGTAATAGAAGCCATAATTATTTATCTCCTGTATCTGCAAGTAGAGTTTAATATTCATAGAAAAATTCCTCAGTAACTGACTGTTTAAACAACAGCCGCTTCTACGATCGCACCTTGCATTTTGGTCATAGCATCAATTAAACTCTGCAATTGTTGGTCGGCTTTTAGCACTGCTAAACCACGTACAGTCACCTTACCAGGAGAGTAAACGAAACGCGTCTTGAGATGTTCTGGTAAGTTCGCGGCTAATAAATTCCAAGCTGGTTCTTCCATTGGGGTTTCTAAAACAACGTGCTGTTTGTTCTCTGGTTTGATGCGGCTAAATCCTAATTGTTTTGCTAGTTGTTTGAGTTCCATAACGCGCAATAGTTGATTTGCGGGAACTGGTAAATTACCATAGCGATCGCTCCACTCTGCTGCAATCTGCGTTAACTCTTCTTTGGATTTTGCTGCGGCTACTGCACGATATGCACTCATCTTTTGATCAATATCGGGAATATAATCAGCCGGGATAAATGCAGTCAGGTTGAGGTCAATCTGTGTATCGTCAACTTTGGGTATTTCTTGACCGCGAATTTCTCGGATTGATTCTTCTAACATTTCCATGTATAAATCAAAACCGATAGCTTCCATTTGACCGGATTGTTCTGCACCGAGTAAGTTACCCACGCCTCTGATTTCCATGTCGCGCATTGCTAACTGATAGCCAGAACCCAGTTGTGTAAATTCCTGAATCGCCCGTAACCGTTGCCGTGCGGCATCAGATAACGCCCGTTGTTTGGGATAAAATAACCAAGCGTGGGCTTGAATTCCTGCACGTCCTACCCGTCCGCGTAATTGGTATAGTTGCGATAAACCGAACTTGTGCGCGTCTTCAATTAAGATAGTGTTGACGCGAGGAATATCTAAACCCGATTCAATAATTGTGGTACAGACTAAGATGTCTGCTTCACCATTACTAAAGGTGAGCATGGTGGATTCTAACTCGCTCTCGTCCATTTGACCGTGAGCGATCGCAAATCTTCCCCCAGGGATCATTTCTCGCAGTTTAGAGGTTGTTTCTTCAATTCCTTCCACCCGTGGAACTACATAAAATACCTGTCCACCTCTGTCTAACTCTTGACGAATAGCACTCCGTATGCTTTCGGGATTCATCGGTGAAAGGTGAGTTTGAATTGGTCTGCGGGTAGGGGGTGGAGTAGTAATTAAACTCATTTCCCGAATCCCCGATAGAGACATATATAAGGTACGGGGAATAGGAGTAGCGGAGAGAGTCAAAACATCAATTTGGGTTTTCAGGGTTTTAATTTTCTCTTTTTGGTTCACCCCAAATCTTTGTTCTTCGTCGATTACCAACAGCCCTAAGTCTTTGAAGTTTACACCCTTGCCTAAAATTTGGTGTGTCCCGACAACTATATCTAATTCCCCTGTAGCTAAACGCTTTTGAATATCACGGCGTTCTTCGGCGGTGCGGAAACGGTTAAGTAAGCCGACGTTCACGGGGTAGGGGGCGAACCGTTCTTTGAGGGTGTGATAGTGTTGTTGGGTAAGAATGGTGGTTGGTGCAAGTAAGGCGACTTGTTTACCGGAAGTGACGGCTTTGAAAATAGCACGGATGGCGACTTCTGTTTTACCAAAGCCGACATCACCACAGACTAAACGATCCATTGGGCGATCGCTTTCCATATCTCTTTTCACATCCTGCACGGCTTTTAGCTGGTCAGTTGTGGGTTGATAGGGAAAGGAATCTTCCATTTCCTCTTGCCAAGGCATATCTTGGGGGTAGGCATAACCTTCTTGTTGCGATCGCTTGGCGTATAATTTCAGCAAGTCTACCGCTAATTTCTTAATGGCCTTGCGGACGCGGTTTTTAGTATTTTCCCAAGCCTTACCCGTCATTTTATGCAGTTCTGGGGCTTTATCGCCGGTACTGCGAAAGCGAGATAATGAGCCTACTTGATCGGCGGCGACTCTTAGAAGACCATCAGCATACTGCACTACAATGTAATCACGGGTTTCGTCGTTAATCGTCAAGCTTTCTAACTTCACGAATTTGCCAATTCCATGACTTTTGTGAACTACATAATCCCCTGGACGCAGCTTATTGGGGTCAACTTGCTTAGATGCGGCTTTGCGTCGCTTGCGGATATAGCTGGGTGTGGCGAGGGAATGCTGTCCAAAAAATTCTCGGTCGGTGACGATAACTAAGCGGTAAGTCGGTAAAATAAAACCTTCTAGTTCCGCCAGTCCCGAATATTTCAAAGCTACAGGGACATGATTGATTTGCAGCTTGTCAATGGCTTGGTAGTCGCGGGGGTTAGGAATAAACTGTGCTGGACAATCGTGTTCTTGTAAGAGGGAGACAGAACGGGAAGGTTGAGCAGAAAGTAACCAAATCGAGAAATTGCGATCGCGTTCTTGGCGTAGTGTATCCGCGAGTTTGGCAAATTGATGCGGTGTCACAGGTACAGGCCGACTAGCTAAATTAATTCCGCCATTTTCCTCGGCTATTTCTGATAGGTATAAAGTTTTAAATCTAGTAACATCAACGAGACAGTCATCAAAACAACGATGAATTTTGGGTAATTGCAGCGAACCCAACTCATATTCCCCAGTTCCTAATGACCATTGTTCCTCCGCATTTTCCACCCAGCGATCGCTATGAGCATGACATTGTTCTGGCTCATCAATGGCAATTAGGGTATCCTCTGGTAAGTAATCCAGTATCGAAGCCGGCTTCTCATAAGCTAACCCTAAAAATCTCCGACTACCTTCTATAATTCCTGTGAGTGGAAGCGGGAGTTGAGCAGTGTCCTGAGTAGCAATTTCCGAGCCAGAACTCAACTCAGAACTCAGCACTTGGAACTCCGCACTATCTTTGAGTGCTTCTAAGATAATAGGAGTGAAGCTTGTAGGGGTGAGGGTAATTTGTGCAACTTTGTCAAGGGCTGAACGTTGAGTTGCCGGATCAAATTCCCGGATTTGCTCAATTTCATCGCCAAACCACTCCAACCGGACTGGCAACTCAGAAGACACAGGAAAGATATCCACAATATCACCGCGCCGACTCCATTGACCTTCTGTTTCTACTAGCGGTACGCGTTCATACCCCAAAAGAGTGATTTTTTCACTAAAGGAATCCAGATCAAATTCCATCCCCCGCTTGAGGGTGAGACATAATGGCGTAAAAGCTGCTGGCGGCGGTAAATGCGGTTGTAATGCACCCACAGTAGCCACAACCGCCAAGGATCGCTGCACTCCGGAATTAGGGAGCGGGGATTGGGTACTAGACAGACTTTTTTCTTCCCTGTCCCCAGTTCCCACTCCCCAGTCTCCACCCCCCAAATCCGCCAACACCTGCATTTGTCCCCAAGTCATTTCGGTTTCAGGATCAAAGGGTTCGTAAGGAGAAGCTTCAGATGTAGGGTAGAAATGCACAGTTTGCCATCCCATTGCTTCTAACTGTGCATAAGCGCGCCCAGCTTCTTCCAAAGTCGCACAAACTACTAACAAATTCCTGTTAGAATTTTGAGCTAATGCTGAAGCTACCAAGCCTTTAGGTAGGCGAGGAATACCGTTTAATCGCAAATCTTGTTGACGATTTAACTTAGAAAGTAACTCAGTGGTGAGTGGCGATCGCCCCAAGGCACGCACAATAGAAGAAAATGCCATAAGTTCTACTAGCGGAGGAAGTCTTTCCTGATTTAGAAAGTATAGTGACGGCTATGTTCACCATTTTAAGTGCTGAGTGGTAAGTCAATGGTCAATAGTCAATAGTGAGATAGTGCGTTTCTGTCGCCTTGCGTCGGAAAGCAACTATCGAACCCTTAAGATCAATAGTTTTCTCTTTCCTCCACTCTGCGGGTAGGCTTACGCCATCGTAAAAGAAGCTAAAGCTACATCTTCCCAATCCCCAATCCCCAATCCCCAATCCCCAGTATCTTTATTAGAGAACTTTCATACTACATACTAAGGATTAAGCGAAGTTCGCTCTTGAATAGCGGCAATTCATAATATGTCTTCCATAACCTTTGAAATTTTAATTATTCTGGTATTAATTATTGCCAACGGTGTGTTCTCGATGTCTGAAATGGCAATTGTTTCAGCGCGGAAGGTGAGGCTACAACAGCTAGCCAATCAAGGCGACGCTAAGGCCAGAGCAGCCCTGAAGTTAGCAGAATCTCCGAATAATTTCCTCTCTACAATTCAAGTAGGTATTTCCCTCATCGGTATCCTGACTGGTGCTTTTGGGGGAGCTACAATTGCCAGCAGATTAGCCGTACACATAAGACGCATACCTTTTTTAGCACTTTATAGTGAAGCAATTTCCTTTGGAATAGTAGTTTTGATTATTACGTACTTATCCTTAATTGTTGGTGAATTGGTGCCAAAGCGTCTGGCTTTAAACAACCCAGAACGAATTGCTGCAACTGTTGCTATTCCGATGCGGGCTTTAGCTGCCTTAGCTTCTCCGGCGGTGCATCTGTTGAGTGCTTCTACAGAAATGGTGTTGCGAACTTTGGGGATTACACCTTCTGAGGAACCGCTAGTGACTGAGGAAGAAATTAAAATCCTGATTGAGCAAGGGACAGAGGCGGGAACTTTTGAAGCAGCCGAACAAGATATGGTAGAGCGAGTTTTTCGTCTAGGCGATCGCCCTGTTAATTCTTTTATGACCCCTCGTCCTGATATTGTTTGGTTAGATTTGGACGATTCTCAAGAAGAAAATCGGCAAAAGTTAAGTGAAAATGCTTATTCTCGTTATCCTGTCTGTCAGGGGGGACTGGACAATGTTCTAGGTATGATCCCAGTTACGGACTTACTCGCTAGGAGTTTTCGCGGAGAACATCTAGATTTAACAGTAGGACTACGCCAGCCTGTATTTGTCCCAGAAAGCACCCGTGGCTTAAAAGTTTTGGAGTTATTTAAGCAAACTGCAACTCACATGGCGTTAGTTGTAGATGAATACGGCGTGATTCAAGGATTATTAACTCTCAATGACATTATGAGCGAAATTGTGGGTGATGTTCCAGCTACCCCAGGAGAGTATGAACCCCAAGCTGTACAGAGAGAAGATGGTTCTTGGCTATTGGATGGGATGTTACCAGTAGAAGAATTTTTGGAACTGTTTGGGATGGTGGAATTGGAATTTGAAGAACGGGGTAGTTATCAAACCCTAGGAGGTTTTGTCATCACCCATCTAGGCCGTATCCCCACTGCCGCCGATCATTTTCAATGGCGAGGTATGCGGATTGAAGTCATGGACATGGACGGTAATCGCGTCGATAAGGTGCTAGTTGTGCCGAAAGTTAATCAAGGAGACGAAATAGAGGCTAAAAGCTAGACAGAAATCTCTTCTAGTCTCTTGTAGGGTGCGTCAGAAGAAATAATTTGGTAAAAACGACATATTTTGGACATCTGACGCACCCCACTATGCGCCAGTCCTAAGTAGGAAGATTGATCGCAAATAGCTAAGTGCTATTGTAATCTTTGAAACTTTTAGGAGTAGATTGATCATGTCCAGTCTAATGAGAGCGATCGCACACCGACTTTTGCAAAGTATCACTTTGGTAATATTCCTGATCCTGACGGTAATTTTAATACTTCCTACCGCTACTTGGGCTGAATCCTCTGACGTTGGAGTTGATCATAGTCATCTGAGTGCTTGTCCACCTTCCCCTAACTGTGTAGTTAGTCAAGATGCTGATCCCAAACACGCCATTGACCCAATTGTTTATCATGTAGATCGCGATACAGCACGAGAAACATTATTAAAAGTTCTCACCGTTCTTCCCCGAACCGAGGTGATAGAACAGACAGATAATTACATCCATGCTCTTTCTAAAAGTCGTATCTTCAAATTTACTGATGATGTAGAGTTTTATTTCCCTGCTAATGAGTCAGTAATTCATATGCGTTCTGCATCTCGCATCGGAGAGTCAGATTTAGGTGTCAACCGCAGGCGTTTAGAGCAAATTCGGCTAGCTTTGAACGATTTAGATATCTAAATTTTAACCAGCCGATATTAGCAGTGATTTGGGGGATATCAGCGAGTAGAGGTGAAAGTTTCTACCCCAATCCCCAATCCCCAATCCCCAACCCCCAATCCCCAACCCCTAAGTCCTCGATAGACGCTTCACTTCTTCCCCAGCTAACATCTGATGAGCTTGAGCCAAAAATTGTGGGATTTTATCAGCGTGAGGACTGTGAGCAAGGCATTGTCTGAAGTCTAGTTCATTCACTTTATCGGCTTTGTTGCCAGGAAACCAATGACTACCGTTACCCAGCAGGTTGTAACGCATTTTGGCATAGTCTACCAAATCGTAGGCAGTTGCTAGATTCCACAGCCATAGAACGGTGTGGATATTTACCTGTCCTGGTGTGTCTTGCCATTGAGGTAAGTTGACGTGCCAAGTTTTTACCCAATTTTCTCCCAAAGTGGCGATCGCTGCCTCTTCCAACTTGGCTAAAATTGACGGTAAAATCTCTGCTGCTCGGTCTAGTAAGTCTAATGTTTTCAGGTGTTCGTCAAAATCTTGGGGTTTCGCTGCGCCCAAACTCAAAGTATGCACTTGTGGGTGACTCAGGCAAAACAAATCATTGAACACCATCGGACTCAGAGGCGCACAAAGATTCACTAACTTTGCTGGTGGATTATATAGTTTTCCCCCTTTATCGGAGGGACTAATAATAAACACCCCCATATCATGACGAGTAGCGGCTGCAATGGCTGGCCAATTCCATTGATTGATGTAATACCAATGCAGATTTACATAATCAAATTGATTAGTATTAATGGCATCAATAATCACATCTGTAGCACCATGAGTGGAAAAGCCGACAAACCTCACTTTCCCTTCTGCTTGCAATTGTCTTGCTACATCTAAACAGCCACCAGGACGGATACTGTAATCTAACAACTCGGCATTATTGATACCATGCAAACCTAGTAAGTCTACATAATCTAGCTGAAGATAGCGCAGTGATGTTTCAAAAGTTTTGCGGAATTCCTTCCCATCTGCCACAGGAGAGACTTTCGTTTGCACAATCAACTGTTCACGGGGAAACTTGGGTAATATTTTCCCTAATTGCATTTCTGAGCTACCATACCCACGGGCAGTTTCAATATGATTCATGCCCAATTCAACTGCTCGGCGAATAGTTGCTTCCAAATTGGCTTGGTTATCCGCAGGAACATCTGATTGAGCAACATCTTGCCATTTATATTGATATCTCATACCGCCGCAGGAAAACACCGGTATCTGTAATTCTGTGCGTCCGAATCGTCTGTACAGCATCAGTTATTTTGGAATGATCACCAATTTTAAATCTACAAAAAAAATTAGGGGTACGCCCAAACCTACTCCTCCGTCAAAATCAGGATAATTTATCTGTTCATTTTTGCTGATCTCATCTCTTCTTTTTCCGTCCGTTTAAGGATGTAATAAGGGATTTTATGATGCTAAAGTGTGGATACTGCCCCAAAAAGTCAAAATTTCTGGAATTAATCCACCAATAAAGAAATTATCTACTGTGGCAACATTTTGTTAGGAGTGAATGTGAATACTATTTTTGTTCGTCAAGGTTTTTCTTGGTTATCCAGTTTAGCGACTGTGGCGGTTGTGGGTACTGGCTTACCTGCTAATGCTCAAACACTACCTCCAGTTGAAGTTGCTAGCAATGCAGTGTCTTCAGAATCATTGAGTGCTGAACTAGAGACTGAACACCAAAACTTCTCTTTTGCCAGTGAAACAACTCCCAACTCTGCCTCTGATGATGTAATTGCAATACAGCAGTTTCCTAGTGCTGCTATCCAAGATACTACTAGCCGCACAGTTACACCCATCCCAGGAACAGTAGCGACTTCATCCGCAATTCTTTTTTCTCCAGAGTCTACACAAGCTGTTCCAGCGTCTACACAGCCTGCTGCTCAAGCAACTGATACCAGAGTGGCACAATCAGATATTAATGTGGGTAGGGCTACCCGTGGTGGCAGAAGCTACATTGGTGTTGCAGGTAACATTGGTATAGACGGGGGTGAATCATCTTTGGGTGATGGTAATTTTGCAGCTGTCAGCAAGATTGGACTCACTAACGCAATTTCTATCAGACCTTCGGCTGTATTTGGGGATAACACGACTATTCTGATTCCTGTCACCTACGATTTTCGGTTTAGACAGGTAGATCCATTTGATGAACCCCTAGCGATCGCACCTTATGTAGGGGTTGGTGCAGCTATCAAAACTGGCGATGACTCCAAAACCGCTTTTTTAGTATCCGGTGGTCTTGATTTCCCCCTAAACTCGCGATTTACCGCCACAGCTGCTATCAATGCCGGATTTTTTGATCAAACTGATGTGGGCTTATTATTAGGTGTTGGCTACAATTTCTCTGGTTTCTAATTAATTTGAACCACATATCACAAATTTGTAGGGTGCGTCAGATTGACGCACCCTACAGACTAAGTAATAAGTGAGATACCCACTCATTACTCATTACTCAGCACTTTTAATTACTGCTTAGGAGTAACTTTGTCAATTACTGTCAGCTTGCCATCATCTTGTACTGTCCACACATCGTAAACACCGACAACATCCCCATTAGCATCGACATCTACGTTACCGCTAGCACCTTGGTAGTTAATATCTTTACCTTCTTTGAGTAACTTCAGACCTTCACAGACATCAGTTACTTCTACTCCCGGTGCATTAGATACTTCCCGGATTTTATTAGCGATACCAACACCTGTGTTTTCTTTGGCGGCTTGTGCTGCTAAGACTAACAATGCCGTAGCATCCCAAGCTTGGGGAGCAAATTCCCCTGGAGAACCACCTTTTTTAGATTGCCAAAGTTTTGTAAAAGCTTCTAATGCTTTGCCATCAGAACCTGGTACTGTCCCAATCACTCCAGAGACAATATATTTACCATCATTGGTTTTACCGACTTGAGCTGGGAATTCGTCTGATTTCATGCCGTCTGTCAACATGACTTGTACACCTTGAGACAGACCTTGCTGATATGCTGATTTCAAAAGTAGGCTACCTGTTTCTACATAAAATACACCCAAGACTGCATCTGGTTTACCCGCAAAAGCAGCTGTTGCTTCTGTTTCAAAAGTAGTAGCTTTCGGGTCATAGCGTACAGGATTATTTTTATTAACTATAGTACCGCCTAATTTTTCAAAGGCTTGCACAAATGCTTTTTCAAAACCAACCCCGTAGTCATTATTAATCACTACGGTAGAAACACGTTTGAAACCTTTTTTCTGAGCAAGTTCGGCTAAGGCTGGGCCTTGGTAGCTATCGGGGGGAACTGTACGCGCCCAAAATCCCTTAAAATCACCTTTTTGCGCCTTTTCGGTAAAGACGGGACTGGTACTACCCGGTGAAATCAGCATGACTTTATTTTGAGCAGCTATGGAAACAGCAGCTGTAGAAACACTGCTAGCAAAAGAACCAACGACACCAGCAACTTTATCGATGGTTGCTAATTTAGTCATCCCGGCTGCACCCGCTCTGGGGTCTGTTTGGTCGTCTACAGATACTAGAGTCACTGGTTGATCATTCACACCACCACAAGCATTAACTGTTTCCACCAACAGAGGAACGGCTGGTGCCATTTGCTGTCCAATAGATGCTAAATCACCCGTAGTTGGCAGTAGGGAACCTATTTTTAACCCTGTACCACCGCCAGATGTGGTGTTAGTTGCTGGGGTGGCGGTGGCATTGTTCGCTGTATTCTCAGTAGTGTTGGTTGTTGTACAAGCTGCCATGAAGAACCCGGTTGCTACAGTAGCTAAACTGAGGGCAAGGGCAGCACTAATTCTTGGCATAATTACTTTCACTCTTCCAATATGTGGGAGCCTGAAAGTGAGATACAAACTAGATTTTTAGGTTAGCTTGATCTTATCAAGACTCTAAAGGTTAAATAATAGCATCTACCTTTAGATGTAAAAGATTTTACGCCAGGATTAATATTTTTTTACAATTCAGAAAATCTGGATTCTCTGGAGTCGAAAAACGGAGAGGGAGGGATTCGAACCCTCGGTACGGAGTTGCCTGCCGTACAACAGATTAGCAATCTGCCGCTTTCGACCACTCAGCCACCTCTCCACGGTCACGAAGATTAATGTTAGCAGTTTTTTTCTAAAGAGTCAACAGTTAATTTTGAAAACAGGGAACAGGTGACACGGAACTTTTAAGAAGCAGGGGAGGCAGGGGAAGAAAAATCCAATGCCTAATTCCCAATGCCCAATGACTATTGACTGTGGACTATTGACTAAACCTTATAACACTTGCGATCGCATCCAAGCTATGGGTAGGGTGCGTAGCTTTTTCCATTGGGGAACGTAGGCACGCTGATTAAAGACGTTGTAATCGTTGCGTTCAATCGCATCCAATATCTGTCCGTAAAGCATGGATGCTGCCCAAACTGGCCAGCGAGCATCGGGTGCTAGATATGTAATGCCCTTGTCTGCCTTGATATAGAATTGCCTCGCTCTGTCAATTTGAAAGCGCATCAACGCCCGCCAGCGTTCATCTACCACACCGTTAAAAAAGTCTTGCTCGGTGTAGTTAAAACGTGCCAAGTCTTCTAGAGGTATGTAGATACGTCCGCGTCGGGCATCTTCTCCCACATCCCGCAGAATGTTAGTGAGTTGATTGGCAATTCCGAGGGCGATCGCTTCTTCTGTGGGAATATATGGTGGTTTATCCTGTTGCCACGGTGTTGCATTAGCAGTTTTGTCTACTTCCATCACGGCTGTTGACATCAAGCCAACGGTGCCAGCGACGCGATAACAGTAGAGGTATAACTCCTCAAAGGTTTCATAGCGACTACGGTATAAATCCATACGCTGCCCAGCAATCATATCTCGAAAGGGCTGAATGTCTAGGGGAAAGCGTTGGAGAGTATCTACCAATGCTACGTCGTAGTTTTCTATGGGATGACCCGCAAACAGTGACTCCAGATGCTGTTCCCATCGGTCTAGGGTTTCTGGTGTGGTAATGGCAGCTGCGGGGCCGTCTACTAATTCATCTGTCCGGCGACACCAAGCATAAATTGCCCAGATGGCTTGGCGTTTTGCCGGACTCATCAGTAAAGTACCCAAGTAAAAGGTTTTGGCATACTTGGCGGTGAGATGCCGACAAAGTTTGTAGGACTCATCTACAGAGACCAGCGTTTTCATGCGCGCTTTGGAATCAGGCAGTTGCAGCATTCGTTGCAGGCGGTCGGGTTAGCGTTTGCAGGTTTGAGGCATTTGCCATCGGCAGTGATTCGCAGATCGCCTGCGCTGTTAGCTTACCAGAAAGTACAGCCCCTTCCATACTGCCTAAATAGCGTTGCATGGTGTAACTCCCAGAAAGAAAGAAGTTGGTAATGGGAGTTTGTTGGGGTGGACGATACTGTTGACGACCAGGAGTCGCTTTGTAAACAGAACGCGGCGTTTTCACTACATGAGATTTGAGCAATTTGGCGGGATTTTCTCCCCCAAAGTGATCAGGAAAGAGTTTTTCCAACTCAGTCATAGTTGCAGCCACAATTTCCTCGTCAGATTTGCTAATCCAATCTTTGGCCGGTGCTAGAACTAATTCCAGCATGGAGCGATTGGGGTCAGCATATCCACGGCAGGTATTGCTCATATCAGCATAAACGCTGAGGAGGGGCGATCGCGAAAATAACAGGTGATCAATGTCTGTTAATTTCCGATCAAACCATAGATGCAGGTTAATGACTGGCACACCTTCCAAACCTTCTAGCTTTTGGAAAAACTCCATTTGCTTCCAAGGTTCTGGCAACATGACTTTTAACGGGTCAACTGACATGGCTGACACGTAACAGTCTGCTGTAATCTCTTCATCTGGTTCGCCATTTAACCCCCGCAGCAAGAATCCTTTTACTGTACCATCCGGGTTAAGCAAAATTTCTTTTAAGGGGGCATTGAGTCGGACTTCGCCACCACGTTCGGTGATGTAATCAACGATGGGTTGGCATAGTCGTTCTGTAGGTGAACCATCCAAAAATGCGATTTTAGAGCCGTATCTTTCTTGGAGAAAGCGATTTAAGGCTGTGAGGAGAATTGTGGACGAAACTTCATCGGGATTGATAAAGGTTAGTGCTTTGCAAGCAGCGATAAACACGTCACTGGTGACGCGCTCACCTACGCCTTGTCTTTCCAACCACTCTAAGAAGCTGTACTTGTCCATTTCTTCGACATACTGCTGACCTCTCACCACGGCTGGTAGTAGGCCAATAGCGAAGCGAATCTTCTGCTCCCAAGTCAACATATCGTTGTTACGCAGAATCGACGCAATCACGTTGAAAGGAGCGGGGATATCCGGCACATCAAAACGTGAGTATGTTCCTGGCTTCTCTGGTTGATTAAAAATTAGTGTATGTTCTTTCCACTGGAGTCTGTCCTCAATGCCCAATTCCTTGAGCAACTGGAGCATATTGGGATATGCCCCAAAGAAGGCGTGCAACCCAGTTTCATACCAGTCGCCGTCAGAGTCTTTCCACGCTGCCACTAATCCACCCAATACGTCTCGACGCTCTAAGACAATGGGAGTGTGACCTGCGTCCGTGAGATATTTCGCGCAGGAAAGTCCTGCTAGACCAGCGCCCGCGATCGCTACTCGCATTTAAACCTACTGTTCTTCAATATTTCTTAATTGTTTTGCCGTTCTCATTATACGTTGCAATCCGTTACATTTGGCAGTAATTATGCGATCGCTTTGCTAAAAAAACTTCTGCGTAGGGATTGGGGATTGGGGATTGGGGACTGGGGACTGGATAAAAGTTCTACCTACCTCTCTACTCCCTACTCCCTTTAGTTGATGTCACTCACTACTATTGAAAGTTTAGGCTGTGTTCTGTAGGTTAATCATTGAAGTCGTTAGCTACACAATCCCAGGTAAAGTATTATGCCAGTCTTACGGAATCTAGCACGCTTCGGACATCATCTGATTCTTGGCATTTCCGGTACTCAGTTAAGTGATGATGATAAACGCGCACTTAATGAACTCAAACCAATTGGAGTCATCTTTTTTGCCAAAAATTTTCAGGATGGTGTCCCCTATGAAGTATGGCTGCAAAGTTTTCAGCATTTGAGCCAGCAAATCAGAGAATATGCTGAACGCCCTTCCATGTTTTTTACCTTAGATCATGAAGGGGGGCGTGTGGTGCGGACACCTCTACCAATTACCAGATTTCCTCATGCTTTGCTGTTGCGATCGCACGCACGGGAAGTAGCAAAAGCTACGGGTATTGAATTAAAGTCCTTGGGCATTAACTTGTCTTGGTCGCCGGTAGCGGATATTTATTCTAATCCCCAAAATCCCATCATTGGGCCTCGCGCCTTTGGTAGCACGCCGGAAACGGCTACTCAAGCTATCATCGAATATTACCTGGGACTCAAGGAATCAGGAGTTTTGGGGTGCGCCAAGCATTTTCCTGGACATGGAGATACTAATAAGGACTCTCATGTTGAGTTACCAATTCTTAATCTCAGTTTAGAAGACTTACGCATTCGAGAACTCATACCCTTCAAAGCCTTGATTGCGGAACATATTCCCATCATCATGACGGCTCATATTTTGTTTCCGCAAATCGACCCTGATTTACCTGCAACCCTATCAAGAGCTATCCTCAAAAACATTCTGCGGGAAGAATTGGGATTTGAGGGCATAGTAGTATCTGATGACTTGGATATGAAAGCTGTCTCAGATATGTTTATTCAAAGCGGTACAGTGGCGCGGGCGTTTTATGCTGGCTGTGATTTATTTATTGTCTCGCGTAACATCCATTCATCATCTATTGAGCGTACTTATCAAATTGCTGAAGATTTCCTGGAATCTTTAAATAAAGGTACGTTGGCTGAATCTGTGGTAGAAGCAGCTAAAGAGAGAATTGATCAGTTATTAGCAGTCACTCCCCAATATGCTGTACAAATGTTAGATAAAAATACATTAGTGCAGCACGCAGAATTAGCGATCGCTTCTGCTTTTTAGGATATTAAACAGCAAGGTTTAACGGTGTGAGATTTTACAGTTAATTTTGTGTCTCTGAGGTGAAAATTTTTTAACCATAGAGACACCTGACTTTTTACGTCATGTGGAAAAGTCAACGCCAAACCTAACCCCCCAGCCCCCTTCCCTACCAGGGAAGGGGGAGCAATCAAAGCCTCTCTCCTTGCAGGGGAGAGGTACTCTACGAGAAGAGCTTCGCTCTATGGAGAGGGGTTTTCTAGATACCGTGAAAAGTCAGCAGAGACACAAAGGCACAGAGAGAAAATTAAGTCAGCAACAGGTTATTATTACGACTGGTTAGTCAAACTTAATCTAAGTTTATGGAAAAAGATAAATAATTAATGTAAAACCGGACTTATAGAGCCGGGAAAATTCCCCATGATTTTACCATCTCCCTGGGGAAATTAATTAGCAAGATTTTGAGTGTGAGGCAAGTGAGCAGAATCCCGGTGATAGGGGAGAAGGTATTTGGAGAAAGTCTTTAAAAACATCTGATTTCTCAAGTTTTTCAAGTTGAGAAGGATTGTTGTTCGCACTTTATCAATACCATAGCCATGACCTCAATTTCAGAAAGAAGGGAAAGCGGTAGCTTTTGGGATCGTTTCTGTCAATGGATTACTAGCACCGACAATCGGCTATATATTGGCTGGTTTGGGGTGTTGATGATTCCCACATTGTTAACAGCTACCATCTGTTTTGTAATTGCCTTTATTACTGCGCCACCCGTCGATATTGACGGGATTCGGGAACCTGTTTCTGGTTCTTTGTTGTACGGCAATAACATCATTACTGGTGCTGTTGTACCCACATCCAATGCCATTGGTTTGCACTTTTACCCCATTTGGGAAGCGGCATCAATGGATGAATGGCTATACAACGGCGGCCCTTATCAATTGATTATTTTGCATTTCCTCATTGGTATCTTTTGCTGGTTGGGTAGACAATGGGAGTTAAGCTACCGTCTGGGGATGCGTCCTTGGATTTGCGTGGCTTATTCTGCACCTGTAGCTGCTGCAACTTCTGTGTTCTTAATTTACCCCATCGGTCAAGGTAGTTTTTCGGACGGTATGCCTTTGGGGATTAGCGGCACTTTTAATTTCATGTTTGTCTTCCAAGCCGAGCATAACATTCTCATGCACCCATTCCATATGTTTGGTGTGGCGGGGGTGTTCGGTGGGGCGTTGTTCTCTGCCATGCACGGTTCTTTGGTGTCTTCTTCGCTGGTGCGGGAGACAACAGAAGTTGAGTCTGTCAACTACGGTTATAAGTTTGGGCAAGAACAGGAAACTTATAGCATTGTGGCGGCTCACGGTTATTTTGGGCGGTTAATTTGGCAATATGCTAGTTTTAACAACTCTCGTTCTTTGCACTTTTTCTTGGCAGCTTGGCCTGTTGTGGGGATTTGGTTGACGGCTTTGGGGATTAGTACGATGGCGTTTAACTTGAATGGGTTTAACTTTAACCATTCGATACTAGATGCTCATGGACGTGTGATTAATACATGGGCTGATGTGCTGAACCGTGCCAATTTGGGTATAGAGGTGATGCACGAGCGGAATGCTCACAATTTCCCACTAGATTTGGCTGGCGGTGAGGTTGTACCTTTGGGTTAAATAAACGCAGAGGGGCGCGGTGAACCAGCGTTGTAGGAGGGTTTCCCTCCGTAGACGACTGGTGAACCCGTTGGCGTAGCCTCTCGTAGAGAAGGGAGGTAAGCGCAGAGTCGCGCGGAGAAGTTGTTAGGAATTGTTGTAAATTAAAAACGCTCTCTGATTTGGAGGGCGTTTTTTTGAGATTTTAGGTTTCGTCTCGATTTTTACTTAGGAATTCAATATACAATCTAAGATTTCAAATCTCTAATCACAATGACAAATCTAACTCCTAATTCTAGTTTCAGTGTGACGCTGCGGTTGCAGATTCCTAATCGGGTGGGGATGTTGGCGGCGATCGCTCAAGCTATTGCTACTACCGGCGGGAATATCGGTACAATCGATTTAATTGAGCAAACTCGTCACGTTTCAATTCGTGACCTGAATGTTGATGCTGCTAGCACTGAACACGCTGAAACTATTGTGCAAGCTGTTAAGGCTATTCCTGATATTCAGGTGATAAGTGTGTATGATCGCACCTTTAATTTACATCGGGGTGGCAAAATTAGCATTGCTAGCCGTATTCCTCTCAAAAGTGTGTCTGATTTGGCCATGGCTTATACTCCGGGAGTAGGACGGGTGTGTACAGCGATCGCTCAAGACCCCGCAGAGGTTTATAATTTAACTATCAAACAAAATACGGTAGCTATTGTCACCGATGGTAGTGCAGTTTTAGGTTTGGGTAATCTCGGCCCCCATGCAGCTTTACCAGTGATGGAAGGTAAAGCCATGCTGTTCAAGGAATTTGCGGGTATTGATGCCTTTCCTATTTGCTTGAACACCCAAAATACAGATGAGATTATCCAAGCCGTTAAAAATATTGCCCCGGTGTTTGGGGGTGTAAATTTAGAGGATATTGCGGCTCCCCGTTGTTTTGAAATTGAACAGCGATTGCGTCAGGAATTAGACATCCCTGTGTTTCATGATGACCAACATGGTACAGCAATTGTTACCTTAGCAGCATTATTTAACGCTCTGAAATTGATCCAAAAATCCATTGCAGACATCCGCATTGTCATTAACGGTGCTGGTGCGGCTGGGGTAGCGATCGCTCGTCTGTTGCGGAAGGCTGGAGCCGAAAAAATCTGGATGTGCGATTCTAAAGGAATTATCTCGACTACTCGCACCGACTTAAATGAAGAAAAGCAAGAATTTGCTGTCAAAGCTCAAGGTACTCTAGCCGGTGCAGTTCAAGGTGCAGATGTGTTTATTGGGGTGAGTGCGCCAGGAGTGTTAACACCGGAGATGGTGAAATCTATGGCAAAAGATCCGATTGTGTTTGCAATGGCTAACCCCATTCCAGAAATCCAGCCGGAATTAGTTACTAAAGATGTGGCTGTGATTGCTACTGGACGCAGTGACTACCCCAACCAAATTAATAACGTTTTAGCCTTTCCTGGGGTGTTCCGGGGGGCTTTAGATTGTCGGGCGCAAACAATCACTACCACGATGTATCTACAAGCAGCCCATGCGATCGCGGCTTTAGTCAGCCCCTCAGAGTTAAATCGAGAACACATTATTCCTTCTGTGTTTGATGGGCGTGTCGTCACTGCTGTCGCTGCGGCGGTGCAACAAGCAGCCCGCGAAGAAGGGATTGCGCGGAGTTAAGCAATTTTAATATGGGATGGAGCCAGCAGTCCATCCCATATTGAGAGAGTTCTAAGATAGATGGCTTGATTGCCGGGAGTGCGATCGCACTTGCAGCAATTCTTTTCACCCATCAAAAAGGCTAGCTTTCCCCCTTTATGCCTTTGTTGTTGAATCTATCTTAATTCAACATCTTGCTCAAACACTAATATGGAATCATTTACGGTTTTTTTGTATTGAAAACCATAGTCTAACAAGGCTTGTTTCAAAGTTTGTAAATCAGATTCTTTGAGTGTATTCTTATTGGGTGATATCTCAATCGCCTCCTGATTTACTGTAAAATTGAAACAGTTTTTGAATTTCTCATAATCCCAGTTCAACTTTCTAGCTGCATTTAACTCAATCGCAGCTAATGTATGTTCAAATTTGTTCGTCACCATAACTTTATTTCTTGCATTAGCCTTATACCATTCTAACAATCGCCAGAAATAAAAAACTCAAGGTAAATTCTTAATTACTACCTAATTAGGAAGAAAAAATATTTTATAATTCCCCAAAATCTGTCTTTTGGTAAGCATCTAAAATAGACTTATGAAGTAAGAAATTGTATTTAATAATTTGGGATTACTTCCCTACACTACAGTTTTGATCGTAATGACAGATAGGTACATAATACGTAAGTCCCGTTTTTCTCCTAAATTTGACAGAACTTAATACTTGCTTGACGAGATAACAGTTTAAAATCCATCATGTTGGCTAACGTAAAAAAATCACCCATAAGTGTAACTCAAAGTAGAGGTTTTTACATGATGCAACAGAGATGGGCAAACGGATACAGATGCACTCAGCTACTTTGGAGTGTCCTGCTAGTGCTGGCAATTTGGTGTTTACCCCAAGCTGCTTTGGCAGATAACCAACAAGAGATAAATTCAATTCTTAAAACACGAGAAGTAGCCCTAGAAGCCATTAACAACCGCAATTTTTCCAAAATTCAACCATATTTACACCCCAGCTTTACGATTACCACAGTTGACAACCAAGTTTTTCACAAAGTACCTGAATTTGAAAAGTATTGGAATCAGCAATTTTCTAGTTCGATTCAAAATATCAAAATGAATCTCCCAGGCGAAACTGTGAGAACGTTTCTATCTCCAGAGACAGTAGTTTCATCGGGAGAAGCAATCTCTACTTTCTCTTTTAAAGATGGCAAAGCCGCCGATATGGCGATGCGTTGGACAGCAGTGTTGCAAAAACTCCAAGATAAATGGACAATTCAATCGTTGCATTTCTCTTCTAATCTCTTAGATAATCCTGTTTTGAGTGCAGCCCAAGGATTAGGAAAGACTATCGGGATTGCATCCGGAGTAGGCGGTTTCTTACTAGGTGTAGTCACAATGTTAATATTTCGTCGTCAACCCAGCAAAGAAGCAAAAGGGTAGAAAACTACAATGGGAAATACCGATCAGCGAATTCCTACGCGCCGTTTTCAGGCAATCCTAGTAGTAATGCTGATTTGGGGTGCTGTGAGTTTGCTACACTGGCGATCGGAAACACGGTGGTTCATGGTGGGATTAACGACGGTTTTGGCTATCCAAAGCATCCGAATGTTGATGGCTAAACCAGCTACACCAGTCATTACAAGTCTCACTGAACCACCAACAGTCTCAATTTTAGTTGCAGCTAAAAATGAAAGTGCCGTCATTAGCCATCTAGTACATAGTTTATTTCAACTGGATTATCCTCGCGATCGCTTAGATATTTGGGTAGTTGATGATGGTAGTACCGATGCCACACCTGAAATCTTAAGTCAATTACAAATCAAATTTCCCGCACTCCAAGTTTATCGCCGAGAGGAATTAAAAGGTGCTAAATCAGGCGCGTTAAATGCGGTTTTCCCCTACAGCCAAGGAGAGATTATCTTAATTTGTGATGCTGATGCCCAGCTTCCTGTGAATTTCCTGTGGCAAACAGTACCCCTATTTCAAAAACCAAATATTGGTGCGGTGCAAGTACGGAAAGCAATAACCAATGCAGATATCAACTTTTTAACTCGTTGCCAACAAATGGAAATGAATTGTGATAGCTTTCTGCAAACCCATCGCCTTGCTGTAGGTGGAATGTCTGAGTTGCGCGGCAATGGTATGTTAGTGCGGCGGGAACTTTTAGAAAAGTGCCAAGGTTGGAATGAGAACACTGTCACCGATGATTTAGATTTGTGTTTTCGGATTTATTTAGCTGGAGCTGAAATTGAATTTTTACCCAGTCCATCCATTCAAGAAGAAGGTGTAACTAATTGGATAAATCTTTGGCATCAACGCCGCCGTTGGGCTGAAGGTGGTTATCAGCGTTTCCTTGATTATTTTCCGCAAATTTTTACTTTGGGTTGGGCGAAAGAAATTGATTTAATATTATTTTTTCTCTTGCAATTTATCCTCCCAATTGGACTGATTCCTGATTTACTGTGGACAATTATTTATAGAGATACCCCAGTTTTATTACCACTGCAAACGCTACTGAGTCTCATTCTGACAGTGGCTTTGATGGCTGGAATTTATCAGTATCAAAATTTACGTGGTTGGGGTTTGTTGTGGTCAACCATTCAAGGTTCTGTGTATATGGTGCATTGGATTCCGGTGATGATTGTGACTACTTTTAAGATGTGTGTGCAGAACAGGCGATCGCGCTGGGTAAAAACTGAGCATAGTGGTATAACTTCTCGCTATAATTATGATAAAAAATAAATTACAATGTTGTGTACAATTAAATCAAATAACAGATGATAAAAACAAAATTCATAAATTATGAGAGTAATTAATATTGATAGGATGATTATGAGTTGATCAGAGAGGAATAAATGTCGAAAGTAGAAGGATTTAGAGTTAGAAATTACAGAGTTCTTCGCGATATAACTTTAGGGAAGTTATGGAATACACAGAATGCCAAGCCACTAGCACCAATGACGGCAGTCATCGGTAAGAATGGAGTAGGAAAAAGTACGATTTTCGACACTTTTGGCTTTCTTGCAGACTGCTTAAAAAATGGTGTAGAGGAAGCGTGTGATTCTCGTGGTCGTGGTGGTTTTGAGAGGATTCGTTCACAAGGACGAGAAGGAAGTATCGAGTTTGATATCTATTATAAAGAGCATCGTAATGCTAGACCGATTACGTATGAGTTAGCCATAGATATTGACACATATGGAAGACCTTATGTCAAACGGGAAAGACTTAGACAACGAAGAAAGGGACAAGATAAGGGAAAACCTTTCTCTTTCCTAATTCTCAATGAAGGTAGAGGAGTCGCGTGGAAAGGGGAACAAGGCGGTAAACAATTTGAAGAGGAGGAAGGGAATTTAAATTTGTCAAATTTAATAGAAAAAATTCAAAGAGGTGAAGCAGAAGAAGAAAGTAAAGAAACGGAGATAGTCGAACTTGACGATAAGCGAAAACTGGGAATCGCCACTTTGGGTTCACTGAAACAACACCCAAGAATTTCTATGTTTCGTAGATTTATTGAAGGATGGTATTTAAGCTATTTTACGCCTGATGCGGCAAGAAGTTTACCTCTAGCTGGTCCACAAAAACATCTGAATATTCATGGAGATAATCTGGGTAATGTAGTTCAGTTTATGGAGAGAGAACATCCTCAAAAGTTTAAATCCATACTAGACAAGATATCTAGTAAAATTCCAGGTATTAATAAGATTAGCACTGAAAAAAGCCCAGACGGCAGACTCCTGCTTCGTTTCAATGACAAGGGGTTTCAAGACCCGTTTTATGCTCAACAAATGTCAGATGGTACACTTAAAGTATTCGCCTATCTCCTGCTTTTAGAAGACCCATCACCACCACCTTTTTTGTGCATTGAAGAGCCAGAAAATGGACTTTATCATAAACTTCTAGAAACCCTAGCGCGCGAGTTTCGAGAACACGCCACAAGTCAAAAAGGTGGTTCACAAATATTTGTCACAACGCATCAACCATATTTTGTAGATGCCCTTGAACCTGAAGAAGTTTGGGTTCTGGAAAAGGGTGAAGATGGATTTGCAAAAATTAGGCGGGCTAGTGAAGATCCTCTGATCAATAACCTTGTTTCTGAAGGCTTACCTCTTGGTGGACTTTGGTACAGTGACTATTTAGATGCAAGGTAGGTATATGCACTTTGAGATCCTAGTTGAGGATATTTCAAGTAAAAAGGCTCTTGACATTCTTGTCCCAAAAATTCTAAATACCGAACAACATACATTTAATATTCATGCTTACAAAGGAATAGGACATATTCCTAAAAATTTAAAATCTAACTCTGATCCCCAAAAACGAATTTTACTCGACCAACTGCCAAGACTTATTAGAGGCTATGGTAATACATTTGCCAGTTATCCCTCTGATTATCAGGCTGTTTTGATTGTCATTTGTGACCTTGATGACCGATGCCTTAGTAGTTTTCGGAAAGAATTACTTGAGATACTAAATTCTTGTCATCCTCAGCCAAAAACACAATTTTGTATCGCTATTGAGGAAGGAGAAGCATGGTACTTGGGTGATTTAGCAGCCGTGAAAAATGCTTATCCGAGTGCGAAAGAAGCCGTTCTCAATTCTTACACAAATGATGAGATTTGTGGTACATGGGAAAAGTTAGCTGATGCACTATATTCTGGTGGTTGTCACAAGTTGTCTAAGCTTGGTTATCAAGTAATCGGAAAAGAAAAGGCAACTTGGGCAGAAAGAATATCTCCTTTGATGGATATTGACAACAATCAATCACCAAGTTTCTGCTATTTTCGAGATAAACTTAGGCTGTTTAGTGGACAGTAGAATGATCACAAATAAACTAAAAAGTCATGTTAGATTTATTAATTCAAAATGGGTTAATTTTTGATGGTTTAGGATCTGTACCTGTGCGGGGAGATGTCGGGATTCAAAATGGACAGATTGTCACCATTGCACCATCATTAAATATCCCAGCGCGTGAGGTGGTTGATGCTTCTGGGTTGTGGGTGACACCAGGATTCATTGATATTCATACGCACTATGATTTAGAAGTAGAAATTGCGCCGGGACTGGGTGAATCTGTGCGTCATGGTGTGACTAGCGTTGTTATTGGCAATTGTAGTTTGTCGATCGCAATCGGTGAACCCCAAATGCTAGCTGATATTTTTCAAAGGGTGGAGACGCTTTCCCATCGGTTAATTGCCAAATGGTTGCAAACATCGGTTTCTTGGCAGACTCCAGCCGAGTATTTACAGCATTTGCAGCAGTTACCGTTGGGGGCGAATATTGCACCTTTGCTTGGACATAGTGCCTTACGCGCTGAGGTGATGGGATTAGAACGCAGTTTAAAGGTTCAGCCTAGCAAATTCGAGCTAAATGTTATGCAGCGCATTGCCGCCGATGCTTTAGATGCAGGCTTTGTAGGGGTTTCTATTGATATGTTTCCTTGGCATCGTATGAGTGGAGAATGGCGGGGTTACACAATTCCCTCACAACACGCCAAGTTTAAAGAATATGCGATGTTGGCGGATTTGTGTAGAAGGCGCGATCGCGTTTTTCAAGTCACCCCCAATTTACAACGCCTAGCTTCCTTTCTCGATATTCTGCGGATGGGTGTAGGCATAGGTAAACGTCCACTCAGGTTAACTGTCCTCTCTGCTTTAGATGCCGTCCATGATCGCAACCTCTGGAAAGTATTTTCCCCGATTCTGAACATCTGGAATCATTTACTGGGTGGGAATGTACGCTTTCAAACCTTGACTGAACCCTTCACCATTTACTCGGATGGTTGTGTCACACCCTTATTTGAAGAATTTTCCACAGGCGCACAACTCAATGGCTGTGATTCCCGACAGGAAAGACAAAAATTATGGCAATCTCCAGGTTTTCGCCGCCAATTTCGTCAAGAATGGCTGAATAAAAGGCGGAAATCATTTCATCGTGACTTAGATTTGATGGAAGTTGTACAGTCTCCCCAAGCGAGTTGGGAGGGCTTGAGTTTTGCGGAAATTGCCCGTCAACACCAACAAGAACCCATAGATTTCTTTATCGAAGCTTTACAGGAATACGATACAGATTTACGCTGGGTAGCGACAGGGGCAAATGACCGCTTACAACCCCGTTTAGCATTAATGCAGCATCCCTATATTTTACCAGGATTTACGGATGCTGGCGCACACGTCCGTAATCTCGGCTACTATGATGGAGCTTTGTCTCTACTTAAACAAGCAGTTACTACCAAGTTTATGTCACCGGAGGCTGCGATTTATCGCGTTACGGGAGAACCCGCCCAATGGTTTCGCCTAGATACAGGAGTTTTGAAAGTTGGCGCGAAAGCCGATATCGTTTTACTTGATCCCAGTGCTTTAAATCAGCCCATCAGCCCCCAAATGGAAATATTAGATCCGGTTTTGGATGGTGAACCCCGGATGGTGAAGCGTGGTTCAGATGAGATTGTCACCACAGTGTATATTAATGGGGTACAGGTGGTTGATCAAGGAAAAGTGAGCGATCGCTTGGGATGTGAAAAATTGGGAACTGTTTTATCTCCATGTTAATTAGGATAGTATTTATTCACAGTTTGATTAGATTCTCCCTAACCATTGTTTCGGATCACGTTTTGCATGGAAGCAAGCAATTACAGAAACTGTATCTTGGTCAAAAACGTAGAGAATTATGTATGGAAATCGACGAATTAATGCTCTTCTAACCTGTTTGTAAATGACTTGGTAAGCCAGAGGGTTTCGTCCAATTCCCGACAAACAAACATCAACAGCACGGACAAATTCAGAACCCAAACCTAGATTTTGAGATTCGTACCACTCAAATACATCCTGAATATCGTATTCTGCTTCTGGTTGGATAATCAGGTTATACGTCATTGGGAGAAGCCTAAACGTTTTTTAACATCTTCCCAACTAGAACCGTTTGTGGGGTTTCTATGGTAATTTTCTAAGCGTCGATCTAGTTCTTGTTTTTGTGCTTCAGTTAACGGTAGTTCTTCTGGCTTATCTAAGATACTGTCCCATAAATCTTCAGCAAGTTGAATACGTTCTGCAACGCTGAGTTCAGAAATGTCAACTTTCAAGAGGGGATGGACACTCATAAGTACAGAGTTAGGTTTTAGCTTTTATTTATCTTACAACATTGTGATTTGAGGGAAAGAGAAGATAGTTAGCGATTATGCTGGAATGTGAGTAAAATATTTTACCCTGTGTCTAATTCTGGTTAGTCTGTTTTTAGCGGCATTGGTCTTTATCCGTAGCTTAATGTCTATGTTTTAATCTCAATCTACTTAAAGATTGTGGGAACTATATTAATGGTGTGTTGATATAGTTACTACATTTATGCCAAATTACTTGTTTTCCCAGTTTAAAGCCAAAGAATTTGCAGCTTTGCATCAAGAGTTATCTAAAGTTTTTGATATTTCCCAATGCCAACTACAATCTCTCTATGAGGTAATGCAGCAAGAATTTGAATTGGAAGGTTATCCCGAACATACTCTAATCAGAAATATTTTTCACTCTCACAATTCAAGCTTTCAAAAACGCTACGAGGAAGCTTTAGTTGTTGGGGTAGATATTCCCAGCATCCTGGAAAAAGACAACAATATTTTAAACAAGAAAACAGTGGCTATCATTGGACAAGACCCTTTACGACACAGTGATACAAGAGTAGAAGAAATTTCTATTGCAACGCCCTACGCTTTACACTTGAAAAATTGCCGGGAAAAGTTGCATACTACAAGGCGATATTTCGATTTGATTAAAATCTTGCTAGACGAAGGATACAGAGTCTACCTCACCGATATTTTTAAAGTATTTGTCAGTAAGGAGGATTGCGATCGCCGTCTTCCTCTGACAAAACAAGATCATACTCGTTTCATTCAAGTGCTGAAGGCGGAGTTAGAAATTTTCAAGCCAATAGCGGTAATTACATGGGGGCAAGAAGCAAGGATAGGCGTTAGCAGTATAAAATTACAACACAAACACCTTGTATTTCCTCATCCCAGTGGTGCAGCAAATGGTACTTGGCGTAAACTCATAAGTAAACCAGTAACACGAGAGAATCGTATTAATTTCTGGAGAGAAACCGTTTTTGCAGAACTATCGGAGTTATAAATAAAGCGTATGCTCTTAATAATCAAATTTTAGCATATATTGACTCATGTTAAACTATTAAAAATATAAGACTTCACAATAAATGTGGGTGCTTTGTTTATTGAAAAATGGTTTTTAAATGTATGAGTCGTTTTTTGCATTCATCCAGCAGCTTTTTCCAGATTTCAAAATTGATTTTGTACTTCTGAAATCTCTTCTAAAGTCTAGGAAGTTATGCAGAGGGGAGTTCTTATTTCAACAAGGTGAAATCTGTGAATTTGTGGGTTTTACTCTTAAAGGTTGTCTCAGGACTTTTGTATTAAAAGAAGCAAAAGAGTACACGCTTTTCTTTCACGTTGAACGACAGACATTGGGAGATTATGAGAGTTTTCAAAAGCGTCAACCTACTCGCTTTACAGTTCAAGCTGTTGAAGATTCAGAAGTGATTATCTTTGACCATAAGATAATGCAATTTTTTGAAACTACTCCCCAAGGGCAAAGATTTTTAAGGCTTGTTGCGGAGGATTTGGCGTTTCTACTGCGAGACAAAGTTTTATCTCTGTTTTTAGATACTCCTGAAGAAAGATATATCAATCTGCTACAAAATGAGCCGGAACTATTGCAGCGTATTCCCCAATATTACCTGGCATCTTATTTAGGAATTGAACCGCAATCTCTCAGTCGCTTAAAGCGAAGAGTCTACGAAAAAACCTTTTCTTAACCAAGGTGAATGCAATAAGCAAAGTCAACAGGTAGGTTAAAAATCAAACAGTATTGGAGAGTATCTGAATGAAGCCTATCCTTCCTGGCGCACCTTGGCTAATCGCTCATCGCTCAATGTTAGGAGTCAACAAACCTTACAAATTTACCCTCAATGGGCAGGATTATGTACTTTGGCAAAACCGTGAAGGGGAGATTTCTGCATTGGAAAATGTCTGTCCTCATATGCAAGCTCCGCTCTCAAATGGCTGGATTTGTGAAGCTAGCAATTCGATTCAATGCCCTTTTCATGCGCTGGAATTTGATGGAGAAGGAAGACTTGTAAAAGATGGTAAAGCTAAAGGAGAACCTATCGCCAACAAGTTAAATCTAGTGGTTCAAGGCGATTTCATCTGGACTTATGGAGGGAATGAACCACGTTTACCGATTCCTGATCTCATTTCTGAGCGATCGCAAGGACTGCGTTTTCTAGGGGTTGTGGGTTGCACCAGTATCCCGGCTGCATTTCTGAATTCCATCAAAATCAACTATGACTTTAATCATCAAAATGGCGTTCATCGAGAGATTTTTAGAATTCGAGAGAACCCAGTTGAATCATTTGAGCCGAACGGATTTGAGGCTAGAGTTGTGCAAACTTTCCTCAGAGAAAGGAATTCTTTCAGCGAGATTCTGAAAAACCCATCATTGCTGACTCTACCCCAACAAATCAAAAACGAGTTGGAGTATTCTTTTCCTTCCACCACTTTATTTAAAGCCCAACTCCCCCTCGGCGAAATTTTACAATTTTTTATCCTTTACCCGGAAAGTGAGCATCAAACGCGAACCTTTGTGCTTTGTTATGGAAATTTGCACAGTCCCCTTTTCCACATCCCCGGATTCAGGAATGCGCTGGAGCGATCGCTGTTATCATCTATAGCTAAAGTGGTTGAACAAGATTCTGGAGCAGTTGCAAGTTTGTACCCACCACAAAAACCAAAGATTCGCCTGCCAAAAGAGGAAATCTTATTTTATGTTGAGAAACTATACCATGAGTGGTGATGAAGATTATGATTTAGCTGTGTAAGCTAAAAACCCCATACAATTATTAATATGTATGGGGTCAGAAAATAGCTTACTTGATATCAGTATGGTGTAAATATTATTGATTAGCAGTTTTTAAAATAGTTTTTTATGGATAAAACTAATTCTGATTCCCGACAAAAGTTGAGAAATCGAATTAATCATCAAATTTTGGAGCATCCTTTTACAGATTATTGGGATATTTTTGTTCTTAAACATCAACATCCTATTAATATTTCTCTCCATATTGTTGGGATATTCTTCTTTTATGCTTTACTGTTTGCTGTTTGGAAATTACATAACTTTTGGTTGCTCTTGGGATTACCTTTAACTCAGTTAATTGGATTAACTGGACATTTATTATTTGAGCGTAGCCACATAGATTTACAAGATGCTGTATTTTCTTGGCGAGCTTCTTACTGTTTAGGTAAAATGCTCATCAGGGTTTTAATGGGGAAATATCAAGATGATATTCACCAAAGACAAGAGATATTAAACAATTATCAGTCTAAGAATTATGCAAATCTTTAATAACTGGAATATTGTTGCTAAGGGTTGGTATATTGCCTGTCCTAGCCGTGAATTACGCCACACCACAGCTAAATCTATAGAAATTTGTGGACAAAAAATTGTGATTTTTCGGGGTGAAGATGGTCGAGTACGGGCTTTAGATGCTTACTGTCCACATCTGGGAACAGATTTAGGTATTGGTCATGTTGACGGGAATTGGATTCGCTGTGCATTTCATCATTGGGCATTTGATGAGACAGGAATGTGTCAAAATATTCCCTGTCAAATAGAGATTCCGGCTAAAGCTAAAGTACAAGCTTATGCAATATCTGAAAAGTATGGCTTTATTTGGATTTATCCTGATACTGAAGCACCGGAAAATGTAGCTGATTTTGATGAATTGTTGGGTAAAGAAATTGTCACCCAAGCTGACACTCCATTTGAAAGAAGTTGCCATCATCATATTTGTATGATGAATGGGATTGACGCGCAACATTTAAGAACAATTCATCGTTTAGATATCAAAATGGATTTGTCCCTACATCGCAATCAATTAGGTACACAAATTGACTTTACAATGAAGGGAAATTTTCCTAGTTCAACTTGGAGAGAAAGATTAGGTCAAAAATTTCTGGGTGCTACTTATGAATATTCCATGCGATATGCTCATGGTTGTATCGGCTTGTTAACAATGATGAAAAATGTCAAACTCTTTCCGCCATTACACATGATATATGCTTACACTCCCATTGCACCTGGAAGAACACGGATTCAACCGATTTATGTGGCAGAAAAACGGCGAGGAATAGGAGGATATCTAATTAGTCAGTTTTTACTTTTTTGTACTCGTTTAGCTTACTATATGCTCAGAGATGAGGACGGTAAAATTTACGATAATATTCAATTTCATCCCAAGTTACTGCTAAGAATTGATCAACCATTGGCGCAGTATATGGAGTATGTGAATCAGCTAGAACCATCTAAATGGTCAAGAAATTTGGGAGAAATTAATAATTCAAAATATTTTACTGTAAACAAGGTAGAAAGTTAAAAATAAAGTTAATAAAAGTTAATTTTTAGATGCGCTATGTGAGAATGCTTATGCTCTTTGATGTATCCATTCTCGCATCTGTCACATGACACCGTAATTTCACCGTTTGGCTCGATAACGTGTTAATTATAAACATCCCACAAACCGAGTTTAGGTAATTGCCGAATAATGAAGAATTGGCTAGTCCCTGTTCAAAAGCTGCAAGCAAGCGATCGCATCGCCATGTATGCGTTACTAAACAATCACTTTCAAGGTGTCACATGGGAAGGATTCCAGGCTGATTTAGAACGCAAAAACTGGGTGTTGCTGTTGAGAGAAGAAATCACAAACACCCTCAAAGGGTTTTCTACCCTGATGTTACGTCAGACAAATTTTGCTGGAGAACGCATTAGTGTAGTCTATTCCGGTGATACGATTGTTGATCCCAGTGCTTGGTCGAGTACAGCCCTACCACGCACCTGGATTGCTGCTGTAAATTTTCTGCGTCAATACTATGCGGATAATAAACTTTACTGGCTGCTAATTTGCTCCGGTTTTCGTACCTACCGCTTTCTCCCCACCTTTTGGCAAGAGTTCTATCCCCGCTACGATACCGCTACACCCTCTGATATCGCAAATCTTATAACAAATCTGGCACAGGAATACTACGGTGAGTGTTATCAAGAAGCAACTGGTATTGTTCGCTTCCCCAATCCTCAAATTCTGCGTGAGGGTTTAATTGAAATCCCCACAGGACGACAGACGAATCCCCATATCAAATTCTTTGAAGAAACAAACCCAGGCTATCGTCTAGGCGATGAATTGGTTTGTTTAACTGAAATCAGTTATGAAAATCTCACCCACGCTGGACAACGGATGTGGCAGTCAGAATCGTTGTTAGAATTTGTCCATGATAGGGGTGTAGGGGCGAAATAAAATCAAAAGTCAAAAGGCAAAAGTCAAAAGTAAGAGGATGTTAATTTTGAATTTTGAATTTCCCATAGGGGTGTAGCGGAAGAAAGAGTTTTTTATTCTTTGTTCCTTTGCGTCTTTGCGCCTACCCTGCGGGAACGCCAGAGGCGGTATGCGTGAGAAAAATTCATATTCTCAATCAGCAACGCCTTTAATTAACTAAACAACAGTCTCCAATCCCCAGTCCCCATTGCTTATGTCTTCTACCAGCCAACACGCAAACTTTAACAATTCTACCCAATTCATAGCCGGATGGTATTGGACATTACCATCCAAACAATTAAAAGTTGGCAAGGTAAAAGCTGTCACACTACTGGGGAGAAACCTCGCAATTTATCGCGGAGTTAGTGGTCAAGTGGTGGCGGTAGATGCTTATTGTCCTCACATGGGGGCGCATTTAGCGGAGGGTAAAGTAGAAGGTGATGGGATTCGCTGCTTTTTCCATAATTGGAAGTATAGCGATCGCGGAATTTGTGTAGATGTACCTTCTCAGGGAAAACCCTTGCCAGTCTGTATCAAAACTTGGCAGATAACCGAAAAGTACGGTTTAATTTGGGTGTGGGTAGGAGAAGAACAACCTACCGCGTTACCTTTCGTCCCAGAACTGGAAGAGGTAGAGTGTGATTATCTGTTGGGAACTCGGTTTGTGAAAAACTGCCATCCCAATGTCTTACTGATTAATGCGATCGATGCTCATCACTTTAATACAGTACACAATTTACCCTTAGAGATTGTATTTGATTGTCAAAACCTCAACGCCAACGCTATTACATTCAGCAACACCACACGAGGCGGAGATGATTCCTGGTTGATTCGCCTGATTCGCCCTCTATACCGCAACGAAGTTACTTATAGTATGTGTTATTGGTATGGCAGCACTGGGACTGTCACACTGGGGCCAGATTTTCTGCACTTTTACATCATATTTGCACTGCGAATGATTGAAGGTGGCAAAACCGAAGGACAAACAATCTTAGTCACTCCCAAGCGTCGGGGATGGTGGGGATGGGTTGTCAATCGTGGCTTGCTGTGGTTAACTCAGCAAGTTGGTAATTACTTCGCCAAAGGTGATACACAGGTATTTCAGACAATTAAGTTTGATTTGAAGACTCCCACCAAAGCTGATCATTCTATTTTGCAATTTATCCAACACGTTAATCAGCAACAAGCTTTAACTTGGGGAACTTGGGAAACTGTTTCTGCAACAGAGACGGTAGAACATCAATTTAGTCATAAAAACCTAACCCCCCAACCCCCTTCCCTACAAGGGAATGGGGAGCAAAACTCTCCTCTTTTTGCAGGGTAAGGGTTCTAGACAGACATTATTAAACTAACTTTTCAATGCAATAGAATGATTAATACAAATTTAAAATATCAAGTTGCTGGACTTGACTTACCACATATAGATCCTGATAATCGTTTGCGGCGCATACTGACAGCAGCATTACCAAATCAAAGCGAGAATTCTTTACATCCTCAATACGATTATTGGGATGCAACATTTTTTAATCTGCATCAAGTTCAAATTTTTCAACAAGCCAGTGAAAACGAACAGTTAGCTATACTTCAACTCCTCAATCGCGGCTTGTTAACAGAATCCTATTTTATTGAAAAAGCAGGCGTTGGCTACATGGCCAAGATGGTGATGTTAGCAGAAACAATAGAAGAGCGAATGCTCTACGCCATGTTTACAGCCGATGAAGCCACCCATTTAAACCAAATCAGCCATTTTTTACCAGAAACACAACAAACTCACACTGACGATCCATTTCTGCGGTTACTAGCAGAAGTCGTGGAAAGTGCAGACAAAACAGTATTGTTATTTGTGCTTCAGGTTGTCTTAGAAGGATGGGGTTTGAGTCATTATCGCCGCTTGGCTAAATCATGTCAGCATCCAGCCTTAGCAAAACTATTCTCCAGTTTTCTGGACGCAGAAGCCCGTCATCACAGCACAGGCTCAACATTATTTAACCAAACTCCTATGACACCCGACAGTAAAACAACCATCCTCGAAGTATTAACCAAATTTCTCTTCATGATACAAATCGGCCCACAAAGCATATTATCAGCCATCGAACAAGTAAAAGGACATCTGTCGCGATCGCAAAAAATCCAAATTCTCGAACAACTGGACACACAAACCCACAGTGCTACAAGATTACAAATACTGCGATCGCTCATGCAAAAAACCACCGCAAATGTAATAGTTCAAACATTAGAAACACAAAGATCATTCACACCCCTCCCCCCTCACCAATGCGTATAAACCCTCTCTCTGCGCCTTTGCGCCTTTGCGCGAAACTTCTATGAACCAAACCACCCATCGCAAACTCCAAATCAACCACACCCGCAACAAACAGCAAGATCACACGGCTGTAATGGAAGAAACAGCCGCCAACTTCCGCTACGAAGATTGTCAAAACGAATATTGGAATCCAGAAGAATTTTCCCTACTTTACGGTACACCCCTCTGGGAACAATCCACCCCGCACCAACGTATAATTTTAAACCATCTTTACTGGGTAGCCTACTACTCACAAATAGTCTCCGCCGAGATTGCAACCATCTATTTTAATCAAACCAGTGCAGCCGGTTTATATGCTCAAGAAGACTTCCGCTTAATCTGCGATACCTTAGACTTAGAATCCTCCCAAGAAAGAGCGCATATTAACGCTTTCCGCACCATAGCCAAACAAGTTGAGCAAGCCTTATTTGGTAAACTCATCTTTACATATCCCATGCGCGGCCCGTTTACAGAAACGATGGTTTATGCAGATACTAACGCTCTGAAAACTTGGTGGAAAAAAATTCAATTGCAATACTTCGGGTTGATATCTGCAAATAATACTTTTTTAGCTTGTCAGTATTTTACAGTCCGGGGAGTGCGGACACTAAACGGAAAATTAGTACAGCACAAACTCAGCAATTACTATCAGAAACATTCTCAGCCAGAGGTTGCACCAATTCCGGCGAAAATCTCTTATTATCACTTTTTAGATGAAAGTTTTCACTTCAATAGTTCTACAATTATTTCTCATGATGTGATTAACTATCTTCCTTCGCCAACTGCGTTTGAGCAATTAGTAGCGAATTTGGGGTTGTTGGGATGTCAGCGTGATCACTTTCATTTTTCGGCGGCGATTAACGGGATTTTTTGGTATGATCCAGCGTTGTATAGCAAGATTTATTATGTGTTGCGATCGCCTGTTTTTGAGATGGGTGACACTGACGCTAAGGAAATGATGCGTCGCTGTTTTACGGAGGAGTCGGAAGGGTTAAATCGAAGTTTTTTAACTCATCAGGAGGCGATGGCATCTTATAAGGTTTATGTGGAAAAGTTAGATTATCTTTGGCGGCGTAATCGGGAGATGTCTTTGATGGGGGGTAATTCTATTTCTCGATGTTTGGAGATGCAAAAAAGGGCTTTTGGGAGGTTTGAAGGGTATTGTCGTGAGGAGTTGGAGGGTTTGTTTTTGTCTCACGCAAAGGCGCAGCGAAAAGTCTGAGCGGAGGTTTCCTCCGATCAGAACTTTTCAAGACAAAGGCGCGAAGAAGAACGCAAGAGTTTGGCTTAAATACTATGTCTAATTTGTGTACTATTTCTTTTCCGGGTAGTGTTTATGAATCTTTGGTTCTGGAATGTCACCAAAATTTATCTGAGCATTTGACTATTCAAAATTCACCTGTTTTATTTGGTTGTCGGACTGGTATTTGTGGAACTTGTTTGGTTGAGGTAATTGGTGATATTCCTCCTCCTCAACCTGATGAACAGGAAATGTTAGATACATTTGCCCCAAATCATCCAAATGCACGATTAGCCTGTCAAATAGACATTACAGACAATGTGACTATCCGCACACTGTAATACAAGTAAACTTCTGATTCACTGAGGAGTAATTTTTTCTAAGTTTCCAGGTGCAACTGGCCACTTTTAAACCCTGTTTGCTATAAATTTTAATCTCTATTAGAATATAAAAACATCTCCTAAAATTGTTTCTTTTCACCACTGATTATTAACACTTTAATTTTAGTAAATCAACAAAACCAATTTTCTATTTTTAGAAGCTCGAAATCTTGAAAATCTGTCACATTATTTGTTACTAAAATCAAATCATTGGTAACTGCAATAGAGGCAATTTGCCCATCAACAAAAGCAGGTTTTCTACCAACTTTAGATAACCTTGCTCTTTCCTGGGCGTGATATTGTGCCGCTTGGAGATTATAATCAAATAAAGGAAGTTGTGCTAAAATCACATTGTTGATATAGTCTTCTATATCTTGACGTTTTTTAGACATAGGAAGACGCAAACAACCATATAACATCTCATGGATAACTACTGTAGCTGTGGCTATCTCTTGTCTATATAACCTTAGCTTTCCCATTACTTTATCATTGGGTTGAGGTCGTTTAGACTCAGACAAGATGTTAGTATCTAGCAAATACTTTAGACTCATAAATTAACTTCTCTTCCTGGTGATCTATCCCGCAAATTTTCAAAAGTATCATCATCAATACTTTCTAAATCCACCCTTTGTCTAAAGTCTTGTAAAGCTGACCAAAAATCATTAACCTCTTGATTGTCTGTTAAATTTTCTTGATTATCAGATATAGCAAGTGTTTTTATAGCTGATAATTTATATTGGAGAAATTGAATAAAATCTAAAACCTCTTGTTGTTTATCTGTGGGCAATTCTCGGAAGGTTTTTAAAACTGCTTGTTCCAAAGTCATAGTTTTACCTCTGCTCCTAACCTATACTACTCAGATACAATTATATTCTCAAGCACATCAGAAAACATATTTATTTAAATAAATATAAATTCGCCATTGTAATAGCAACATTTGTATCAATTTAAATTAGCATGATTGAGATTTTTCATTTACATGATTTTTGCTTGATGTTTCTGTGTAAATTAGCTCTTTTGGAATTTTATAGATACAGTAATGTAGTCATATTTAAGAAATGGCTTTCAATAATATCATCTACTATGCAATTTGCAGATTTTTGGTATATTGTCACACTCAGTGAGCAGCTAAAATCTAACACGGTGCTGGCGCGATCGCTTTTAGGCGAGTGGTTAGCAATATTTCGCGGTGAAGATGGACAACCTGTGGCGTTGCGCGATCGCTGTTTACATCGCAGTAGTCGTTTGTCGGCAGGAAATGTCTGTCAAGGTGCTTTACAATGTCCCTATCATGGTTGGGTATACGATCGCAATGGTAAAGTAATTGCTGTTCCGGCTGAGGGTGTTGATTTTCAACCTTCGCAGCAGCGTCAAGCCAAAGCTTACGCGACTAAGGAACAAGACGGATATGTATATGTGCGGTTAGCTGAAAACCCCAGCGTTGACTTTGCACCCTTTTCTATGCCTCACTATGGAGAAGCTGGTTGGGAGACGGTGCGGGTAATTAATCGGTTTGCGAATAACGTCACCAATTGTGCAGAAAATTTTATTGATATTCCTCATACAGCTTTTGTACATCCTGGTGTTTTTCGGACTTCGCGCCAGCAAAAGTTAGAGATGACGGTTGAGCGTGAAAATGGTGCGGTGTTGGTGGAATATCGTAACGAAAACAGTAATTTGGGATGGTACACGCGGTTTTTAAATCGAGAAGGCGCAGAGATTAAACATAGCGATCGCTTTTATATGCCCAATATTACCTCTGTGGAATATCAAATGGGACGCGATCGCCATTTATTTATTACCAGTCAATCTATCCCCGAAACCGAAAATTCCACTTTGGTCTACACTGATGTTACTTATAACTACGGCATTTGGAATAAATTAGCGCGTCCGTTTGTCTGGTGGACGGCGCAACATATTATCCGCCAAGATGTAGAAATTTTGGCGATTCAGGGTGAAGTAATTGCTAAATACGGTACACAATTTGCTCATACTCCGGCTGACACAATTCATGTGTTTGTTGAGTCCATTAGAGCAGCGATCGCTCGTGGAGAAGACCCACGATTATTGCCAAAGCAATCTGTGAAGGTGACATTTTGGGTTTAATCTTGTGAATATACAAAACTTGGCACAATTGATAATTTTCGGTGCATTTATTGGCTTAGTTGGCTGGACAATTAGTAATCAATTTGGACGCACTCAACTAAAAATTAAAAGCCGAGAAGATTGGTTAATAGATACTCTTGGGTTAACAATTCAAGGGATTTTAATTCCCTTATTACAAGTAACTTTAGTTTATAATATTTACCAATATTTATTACCAAATCAACATGGACATTTAAACTTATCACCAATTTTATCTTTTATTATTAGCTTTGTTGTGGCTGATTATTTATATTACTGGAATCATCGTTTATTGCATAGTAAATGGTTTTGGCAAGTGCATCAAGTGCATCACACAGTCACACAGATGGATGTCTTAGGTACTTCTCGAAACACTATCTGGACAAGCTTACTAATTATTTATTTATGGGTACACACTTTATTTCTATATCTATTAGCTGATCCCACAGGTTATTTACTAGGAGTCAGTCTCACTTCTGCCCTAGATTTATGGAGACATAGCCGCTTGATTATTCCTACCAATCATTGGCTGTATCAATTTGTGTCTCCCTGGTTGATTTTACCCCAGGATCATGCTTGGCATCATTGCAGTGAAAATTATCATTGCAACTATGGTGCTAATCTGAAACTTTGGGACAGGTTACATGGCACTTATTATCACAGTAACGCCTTACCATCGGCGATAGGTATTTCTAGTTCCTTAACTTTGACTCAAAAACTTTTCTTTCCCTTTTCATGACACTTCTAAGTAAGATTCTCTTATTTTTTCCTACCCTAGTATTTATGCTCACTGGGACTGCAATCTTTTATTTTGCCTATTCACCCAGTATTTTCAGCCTAATAGCTGTATTTTTTTCTATTTACGGCTTTCCTGTGCTAGTTTATCGCTGCCATCAATGGGTGTATCCTGTGCAGGAGGGTATTAGTTATTTACTAAGTAAAGAATATAGTCCTTGGTGGGGTAGTCATCAAATCCAGTCCATTTATATTGCAATCCCAGCTTTGGAGGCAGTGCTGCGGTTGATTCCTGGCGCGTTTTCGATGTGGTTGCGCTTATGGGGTGCGAAAGTAGGAAGAGATGTTTACTGGACACCGGGATTAGAAATTGCCGATCGCGGTTTAATAGAAATAGGCGATCGCGTGGTTATCGGTCATCGTGTCGGAATTTATTCCCATGTCATCAAACCCCGTAAGCATGACTTAATGTTGTATGTCAAAAAAGTGAAGATAGGTAGCAATGTGTTTGTCGGTGCTGGCTCTCATCTTGCTCCCGGTGTAGTGATTGCTGATAATACCTTTATTGGGGCTGCCACAAACCTTTATCCTAACCAGCAGGTACAGTAATTTGTCGTAGTGCTTCAACTGCATCGAGGGGAAAGTTTTCGTTAGCAAGGAAACGCATGAATTAGGTAGGAATGGCGTAAATTTTTTCAGACTTGAGAGCAGCACTGGCGTAACTGAGACAGGCTTGGATATCCGTCATGGTAATACCTGGATAATTACGAAGAATTTCATCAGTAGTCCAGCCTTGAGCAAGAAGATCAATAATAAATTCAACAGCCAGTCGTGTTCCCTTGATAATGGGTTTACCAACCAAGATATTGGGATCGAGAATTATTCGAGTTTGCCAGTCCATGATTTTACAGGTTATTTAGAGTCTTTTGGTTACTACCAATACTATTAAATAGTAAGGTTGTGGAGTGGAAATAACTTGCGATCGCATCAAGCAGGATTCGCATAGGCTGTCAGCATTTCCTTGGCTAATTCAAGGGCGGCGATCGCCTGATCACGACTAACACTGGGAAAATGATCTAAGAATTCATCGAGTGAATCGCCTGCTTCGAGATAATCAAGCAAAGTTTTCATTGGCACACGAGTTCCAACAAAAACAGGAGTTCCTCCCAGGATGTCAGGGTCACTATGAATAACACGCTTTGCGGCTGTCATGTAAGTTATCCGGTATAGCAGGAGTAACTCTGATCTTAGAGGATGTTTGAAAAGTTTTAGGGAGTCAAAAATTAAGCCAATCGCTTCACCATAATACGGATCATTGCAAGATAGATAAAAGTTTCTGAGGTTTCGGGCAATAATTCATAATCTCTGACCAATCGCCGACATCCCATGAACCAGCCAAAAGTGCGTTCCACCACCCAACGTTTTTTGAGTAAAACAAAGCCCTTGCTTTGCTCTGGTCGCAGCACCACCTGTACAATCCAGCGACAAAAATTCATGACCCACTGCATGAACGGTTCCCCATCAAAGCCACCATCAACCCAGATGGTGGTTAACCGAGATTGTGGCTGAGACTGTTTAACTCGTTGGAGAACTTGTTTGCCTCCTTCTCGCTCACCGACATTGGCTGCTGTTACCAAAACCCGCAGCACTAACCCCAAGGTATCAACGGTCATAAATCTCTTGCGTCCTTTGATTTTCTTGCCAGCATCAAAGCCTACTGATTGACTCACCATTGCCGCACTCTTGACGCTTTGGCTATCAATTATCGCTTCCGATGGACTCGGATGACGTTCAATTTCGATTCTCGTCCACTCTCGGAGACTATCGTGAATGTGCAACCATGTCCCGTCTTTACGCCAGTTTCGGAAATATGTGTACACTGTTTGCTCTCGTAGGAAAGTCCCCAGGTAGCGTAGGCGTAGCCCGCCGTAGGCATCGCCATCTCACTCCTTCTAGCAGGATGTAAAAAATTGCATTCAGGACTTCCCACATATCGACTTCACGCTTACGACCACCCGGTTTCCCTTCTGGAATCAAGTCGCTAAGAAATTCATATTGTGCGAGGCTCAGGTTACTGGGGTAAGCTTTACTCATGTCGCTCTCTCGGTGCTGTTGATTATCTATTCACAGCGTATACTGAGAGAGCTTTTTTACAACATACCTGACTTTTCAAACACCCTCTTAAGCTATAACTAAGTTAGCCTGCTCTAGACTTAAATATAAACCTAACAACCCGTCTATATTATGAGCTATCGCGACATCATTACTATTGAACCGGATAAACGTGGTGGCAAACCTTGTATCCGACGGATGAGGATTACGGTTTATGATGTTCTTGGCTGGCTAGCTGCTGGAATGTCTATTGCTGAGATTATTGACGACTTTCCTGAATTGACAGAAACAGACATTAGAGCCTGTCTAGAGTTTGCGGCTGATCGCGATCATCGTCTAGTTGCTTCGGTGAGTGTCGCTTGAAACTACTATTTGATCAAAACCTCAGCCGAAAATTAGTTACTCGCTTGGCTGATATTTTCCCCAATGCTAGCCATGTACAGTTTTATGAACTAGCTGAGAAAACAGATACAGAGATTTGGGAGTTTGCTAAGTTGAACGATTTCTGCATTGTCACTCAAGATGCAGATTTTGCAGAAAGAAGTCGATTGTATGGTTCTCCGCCGAAAGTAGTATGGTTAAGATGTGGAAATGCGCCTACTCATCAAGTTGAATCTCTCATCCGTGCTGGACAAGGAGCAATTCAAGAACTTTTAGAGAAGCCTAATCTTCATTGTTTAGAACTGCATTAATTCATTTATTTGAGGCGGTGCGTTTACGGTGGCAACGCACCCAACGAGATTAGCGATCACGCTATTTTATGGCATTACGGTGCAGAGACTTGTTATGCGTAGTTTCTATTTCTAATTTCACGTATTAAGTTCATTTTTGTCAATTCTTCATAACTATCTATCGAATGTAAAAAAGCAACATTTTTGTTATGGGATTTATCTATCAAGTCTAGAAGCGAGTCAATGTTTTTCAGTTGTTTATCGGAGAAGGAAGCAAAATCATTTGCTATTTTTTCTCGTGAATTAGTGTTTATATAATTAGCAAGTTTACCCATTAAACCGACAAAAATGTCAGAAGCTTGAATAAGTAAGTTGCTTTGTGAGTCAACAAAAGAATAGTTTTTGATTTCTTTATCATCATCAATTATTTTGTAGTCTGAAAGGATTTCCGAAATCTCAACTTCATTATCAAAAATATGACTTGAATTTTTGAATAAATAAATAGGTCTTAGATAAAATTGCGAAAAGTTATTTATCAAAATATGGTCTTCTTCGTCCATTATAAATGGAAGTGATTCATGTTTTGTTACTTCTTTGAGTATTTGTCTGAGGCATTCTAATCCGAAGGGAAATTCTTCTGTTTCAATATATTTATCAAATATCCAAATTAATTCTTCAATGAATTTTAAAACTGATTTCTTTTTAATATTAGGATATTCAAAGTTATAAAATAGTTCAATTACAGACTCAATTTCGAGTTTTGCAAGCTTGTATATGTCATTTTTCAGGTAATTCCAGAAGCTTGGTTTCAACTGCATTGCTACTTCTGAGTTCACAATTGCAGAATCAACAATATCGACAATAGACCAATAAAGAATATTTAGACTTGAATAATGAATATATAAATTATTGCCGAAGAGGTATTCCAAAAATAAATTCAGTTTTCCAGATTTCAAGCAGTCAATAAACTCACCTCTAGCAATATGCTTAAGTTTTACTTCTTTAATATTTTTTTGTAAATTAAGCTTATCAAATAACGGTTTAATATCAGGTTGTGTTCCTTCGTAAACTAAACCACCTAAAACAAAATTAGCAGTAAAAGAGTAATTAAAGTCAATTTCCCTTACATAGAATTTTCTCAAATTATTTGTTTCGTCGTAGTAAAAAGTAAAAGAACCGTCAAAGTCTGCTTTCGGTACAAGCATCTTTGTCATTCTTCTAATATCGCTAATATTAAAATTTATCATTTACCGTCTCTTTTAATATCACGCATAACTATACAGGCAACTCTTGCCACCATATAAACAAATTTTTTGTATAACACCTGTTTCTAGGATATTATACAGCATCTTTCAGTGTAAATACTCTTCACGGAAGGACGGGGATCGCTCCGATATACCTTTAGCTACTTTCTTATCGTCAACGAGGCTATGAAAAAATAATATAGGATGTAATGATACTGGTTTACTTTGGTATGATGCGTCCGATTATTCAGCTTTTTGGGCAACTCCTCGCACCAACTGCGCGACGGTTTCATCAAGCATTGGATGACCCTGAATCAATGCAGACATCTGTGCAGAGGGAAATTTGCGATCGCCTAATTGCAACCCCATACGGTAAAGCCTTGGGAATTAATTCTATAGCTGATTGGGAACGTGTTCCAATTGTTGATTACGACACCCTTGCACCTTGGTTTGGCAAGCCCGAAAAACATCACCAAGGTCAGTCAATTTCACTCACACCCGAACCGATTTTATTCTATGAAAAAACTTCTGGTAGTAGTGGCGCAGTCAAATGGATTCCTTACACTCAATCCTTGCGGCGATCATTTAATCAAATGTTCTGCGTCTGGGCGCATGATTTAATTGCTAATGGGCCGAAATTCTCCACGGGTAAGCTTTACGCCTGCATTTCACCACAATTAAATCAATCGAATTCTCCATCTTTACAAGATGATTTAGATTATCTTGATGGTTGGCTGCGTTGGTTTTTGCGTCCTTGGTTGGTGATGCCTAATGGATTAAATCGTTTGCATGATCCGCAACAATTTAAACATCAGTTAGCCTTGGCATTATTGCAGGCTGAGACATTAGAAATTATTTCGATTTGGAGTCCGAGTTTCTTACAAGTACATTTAAAATATATTCAAGAAAATCATGAGTTATTGCGTGGGGAATTACAAGGCAGAATATCACGCGATCGCCTGCAACTTCTCGGCGACAATATACCCTGGACGCAACTCTGGCCAAGCTTAAAGCTGATTTCCTGCTGGGATAGTGCTAACGCCGCTGACCAAGCCAAGGGATTGCGATCGCAATTCCCCAATGTTTTAATTCAAGGTAAGGGACTGCTAGCAACTGAAGCACCAATGACAATTCCCTTGATTGCAGCACAGGGATATGTTCCGGTTTTAGATGAGGTGTTTTTTGAGTTTGAAGATGATACTGGTTCTTTGTATAAATTACACGAACTCAGCATTGGTCAAGAATACACAATCATTTTGTCACAGAAAGGCGGTTTGTATCGTTATCGAATTGGCGATCGCATCCGTGTGACTCATTACTATCACAATACACCCTGTTTAGAATTTCTGGGAAGACATCCAGCCGTTAGTGATTTAGTGGGTGAAAAGTTGCAAGAAAATTTTGTGCATCAAGCTTTGAATAGCATTAACTTACAAGGGACTCATTTTAAAAGTTTAGTTCCTATCGCTGATCCACCTCAGTATATTCTTTTACTTGATACTGCACAAGAAACACCAGAAATTCTTGCTCAACAACTAGATCAGGCTCTATCACAATCACATCATTATCATCGGGCGCGATCGCTGGGTCAACTTGCTCCACCAAAAGTTTTCATCTCCCAGCACACACCTGAAATTTTAGCTTTGCACCGCGCCCACAATGGTAGTGTTTGGGGAGGTATTAAGCATCAAATTTTAGCAACATCACCAATTAGCACTGAACTCTTACAAAAATTACAGATGTGATGTTTGCTGGATTTAATGTGATAATCACATGAGCTGATAACTAGGTCGGGCATGATATGCTGCTAGCGGTTCCCAATGAATTACATCTTCTAACAAAGCCTGATAGCCTAATGTATTGGGATGCAGTCCGTCTTCACTTAAGCGCAGGTTTCGCCAAGTTTCGCCGCGTGCTATCCATCGGTCAAAAATATCTAAATAGGGGATTTGTCGTTGATTGCAAGCTATTTTAGTCGCTTCTTTATAGCGATATTGATCCACATGATTATAGTGCAAGCAATCTAGAAAAGGCATTTTGGTTTCATTGACAGGAACCATACCAATGAATAAGACAGGACAAAGTTGCTGTGCTTGATCTAATAGGGCAGCAATTTCTGATTCAAACACGGCAAAATCTGTATATTGTCTTCCATCAGGACGGCCTAAACGTGGTGAATCATTTACGCCTACGGAGAGGATAATTAAGTCGGGGACACGATTTCGCAATTCACCGCGATGGCGAAATTCTACTTCTAGCCTTTGTGCTACTTGCTGGGTGCGATCGCCTCTTACTCCCAAATTGTACAGGACGTGACCAGAACTATTCGGCAACATCCAAGAGCGCCGCAATTGTTCTACCCAGCCTCCCTTGTCGGGGTCGCCAAAACCATATACTAAGCTATCCCCCAGTGCGACAATCTTCAAAGGCTGACATTGATTTGGTGATAAAGACAGCTGCATTGAGGAATGAACTGGTAATGTTTGCATCTTAAAAGAGTTTATTTTATATCTTTACAAGATTCTATACATTTCTACACCATTAACAAGTATATTTTCTGCATTTTGGCATGAAGATTGGGGATTGGGGATTGGGGACTGGGGACTGGGGATTGGGGATTGGGAAGATGAGGGGGATGTAGCTTTAGCTGATTTGGGCAGAAGCTCCAAGTCTCACCCTGCTACTGTTAACACAACTCAACAGTCACTATGGCGATTGATTAAATACCCACTTTAACCACTGTGCAGAAGAACTGAAGGGATTTAAAGGACGCAATCCTGGCGCACGGGCGGCGGCAAGTCCATCAACGGCGACTAAGGCGGAGTATTGCAAACCCAGGAAACTATCAACGGCTGCGTAGGGGCCACCAAGAGTAATTGCCCCAGCTACATACATTTGACCTTTACCATTTCGCATTTCTGGGATTTCAAAGTTGTTGGCAACAGCCAAGCGCCCCAGGTAGTTCAGGGGTAAGTTGTAATGTTTGACTAAATCATCTAATAGGGGATTAGCTTGTACTTTGGCATCTAAACCTGTGGCATCAACAATAAAATCAGCCACCAGTTTCATTTCACCAAAACCTTTTTCTTTGATTTGGGTGATAGTGCGATTTTGTGCATCTCGTTCTACTGACAACACATCCCCAAAGGTGATTTGATACCAACCTTCTTTTAAGCCGTCTTCAGTAATTTTTTGCCAGTCGTAGCGGTCGGCGGTGGTTGTACCACCCCAATCTGTGAGTAGGCGTTGGCGTTCTTCTGGTGTAGCTTGTTCTAACATAACGCGCAGTTCACCACTCCAACAGGATTTAGGCCAGTTAAAGGGTTGAAATTCGTAATGATTTTTGACTAACCGTGTGGCTTTTTGAAATTTGTTGCCTTGGGGTTTAGGCGATCGCATTAAATGTAAAACTGTAATATTAGTATTTTTGCGTCTGGCTTCATAAATACGCTGCACAATCCGGGAAGCTACAATTCCTCGTCCCCTAATTAATACTGTTCCGCCTTGACGTTCTAATTGTTCATATACATGATCGTGCGCTTCATAAGCATTCACGACAGATTTAAAATCTTGATATTTTTCTCTATAAGCTTGTAAATCAGGAAGAAACTGAATCGCCGGATAGCCAGTAGCTAAATGTAAATAACGACTCACGAAGAAAGCGTGATTACCTTGTCCGCGAGAATAGGCTACACAATATCGACCATCATCGGTTTTGCGAATTGCCCTCACTCGTCCATAACGATAAATTTGACTCCAGCCAATCCGCTTGGCTTCTCTGTCAATAGAATCGAACACATTACTCGCACGGGGAGTATAAGTTTCAGCAAAGGTGGGTTCTCCAAATACCTGCCATAAATACCGCAAGGCTGTATCAGGTTTACCTTTACTTAAGTCGTGCCAAGCTTCTCGCCAAGCATAGCTAGGCCAACCCCAAATATTATCAGGACAAGAATCAGAATTAGACCGCAGTCTTTCATGTAAAGGAATTTGGGAATTCAAGCACAGGCGCTTATAACGGGCGTAAGGTTCTGGTTCTAACCCCAAAGCCACAATTTTTTCCGCACGCACACCACTAATTCGTAGTAAATCAGACCAGATAAAACTTCCTAGTCCGCCCCCAACTGCTAAAAAATCACATTCATCTACAGGTAAACCTGTGGCATGAAGTGCTTGGACAGCTACCTGTTCTGCCTGAAATGCTGAAGGTGGGAAATTACTTCCCAAAGGTGTGACAGCACGAGCTGGCGTTAAGCTGGGATCAGGGAGATTAGTATTAGGGTTAAATTGAATTAGAGAAGGGGGATTGCTGATTGGGGGAGTGGCATGATTAGCCAGCGTCACCATGATGATATAGGGGCCAATTTGCAACGTATCGCCGTTATTAATCACACTGCGCGGTTGACGTTGACCATTAACAATCACACCATTCACACTACCTTGGTCAATCACTACAAGTTGATTGTTTTCCCAGGTAATTAAAGCATGATAGCGAGATACTTCATTACTGTTTAACAGCATCCGCGCCACGCGCTGTCCGTCTACTTCCGCAGGTAAACGAGCAAATTCTCGACCAAAAGCTATAGGTACATCTAACTTTGGTTCTCGCCGTTCCCCCGTTGTTGGGTCTTCCCAAGTTAATTGAATTTGTATGTTAGTCATGATTAGTTAATAGGCAATAGGCAATAGGCAATTAGGCAATAGGCAATGGTTTTTCTCCCCTGCTCCCCTGCTTCCTCATCCTCAATTCCCCGGTGCTACCAACACGCTGACAGCCGCAGCTAAAGATGTACCACACCAACGGCAACCTACTTGTAAATCTTCCACTGGGGATACTTTATGACATTTAGGACACTCTAAACCATAAGTTCCTTGTACTGGTGTTGGTGGATGGTTATGTACAGGGGATGTTACTGAGTTATTTTGATTGGCTGGCTGTTGTCGTTGGTAGGGTGTGAATGGTTGGGGTGGGGTTAAAACTGTGGCAGCAATGGTATTAATATTAACAGCAGTCACTTGGAGTTGTAGTTGTCCCAAGTAGATGATGCTGCCTTGATTGAGCGGTCTTTCTCCCTGGATGAGTTGTTGTCCATCTATAAGTGGGGGATTTGGCGATCGCAAATTTCTGATATAAAAACTTTGTTGCTGAGAATTAAAAAATATTTCTACGTGCAGACCTGATACAGTCGGGTTAGTCAAAACAATGTCACACCGGAGTGGATCTCTACCGATGCGGACAGTACCAGGATTTTTACTGCGCTGTTGTTCGTAAATTTGCTGAGTTTTATTTTGACCTGCATCGTGCCACTGTAAAGTTAGTGCGTTCATTGGTCTAACTTGGGTATCTCTTAATTTAGCTACTTCAACTTTTCTCTGTGCGATTCCTAACACGATTAAGTGGTAGCAGGCAAGTTTTGAGAACAAACTTCAACAAATTAATACGGATTGGGGATTGGGGAGCCAGCCGCGTGGGCGGGTTTCCCGACTTGTAGCTTGCTTCCCCGAAGGGGTGCGGACTGGCGTGGCTGGGGAAGATGTAGAATTTATACTTATCTCGCCATCTAAAATTCGTCAAATGATGATATGAGTGTCTGAAATTTTAGCCGATTAGCTACCCTGGGCGGTCACGCGATCGCAACCCCAACCCATATTTACAGTTTGGTAGGGTGCGTCAGTATGAATAATTTCCGGGTATAGTTAGCTTCTCTCGCACTGACGCACCTTAGATTTCTACAAACTTTATGCTACATCAAATTATATTATGGGATAAAAACACGACCCATACCCATAAAGTTTTCGATGTCAATTACAATCTCTAAAATACGATCTACACATCGATTTCGATAAATTCGGTCTTCTAAAAATCGCTCAGGATTACTAATTGTAATCACAGGAAACGAATTGAGTTTATTTTCCTCACGTAAAACTTGCTCTAGCGAATCTTCACCTTTCATACTTCGATTAGCTGTCAGCAAAATCATCTGATTATTCTGAGCAATTTGCCAAACAACACGGTCACTGCTATCAATTGATAAATTGATCTCTTTGAACGTAAAAAACCGAATTGGTAGCAGTTCTAACCAGCCTTGAGTAGCAATATTACCTAATAGTATTTGTGCGTGTCCTCCCAAATTATGGTCAATGAGAAAATTCATGTCTCGCCTGCGTGTCTAGCTTTTTGTGCTTGGAGTTTAGCCCAAAGTTTCTCTTTGCCTGGCTGGGGTGATATCGTTGCCATATGTGCTAGATGCTGACGATTGCGTTCTTCCCAATATTGGCGATTTTCTTCGGCTTGTTTGAGAACAATATTGTATTCTGCTTCGACTGTGTGACGATTTTCCTCAATGTAAGATAGAGCCGCGTTAATTTGCTCATCTGTCAATTCCAATAAACTGCTGATGAACTTAGGCGGATAATGAGCTTTTACATAGTCCAACACATCATAAATCGTGATGCGTGTCCCTGCGATCGCTAAACCTCGTTCTGTACGAATTATGTCTACTGGACTCATAATCAAAAGATATATCTTTATTTAAATTTTAGGTGATCAGCTACCCTGGGCAGTTACGCGATCGCATCCTCAACCCATATTTACACTTTGGTAGGGTGCGTCAGTATGAATAATTTCTCGGTATAGTTAGGTTCTCTCGCACTGACGCACCTTACATTTTTTTATACTACTTGCTATAATTTTTGTTATGGTGTATGCTAACACTGATTTATAAAAAAAATTGAAAAAACCTGATCGCGCTGTGCGCTAAGGTTTAAGAAGAGAAAAGAGAAAGAAATGTAGAGAGCAAAAGGGCAACAGTGTAAAGGGTAAGTAATCCTCACGCCACGGACACCGCCACCACACGAAACCCAACATAGTTGACACAAATCGCGCGCGCGTACCAGCCGCGATAGGCAGAACGGCAATTCCTGGGACTTCGATCCCAACTACCGCCACGCAGCACCCTATCTTTACTTCTACTACTAGCCCACGCACTACCATCATTAGGGGCTGGATTATAATTGTCGTGCCACTCATCCTGACACCATTCGCATATATTACCACACATATCAAATAAACCAAAGGGGTTTGCAGGAAATGCCCCCACTTCACTTGTTTGTTGGTAAATATTGCCGTAATTCGCTAAATCTTTGGTAATTGTCTCACCAAAGTAATATGGAGTAGTCGTCCCCGCGCGACAAGCATATTCCCATTCCGCTTCACTCGGTAAACGATAAATTCTCCCAGTTTTTTGAGATAATCTCGCGCAAAACTCCACCGCCTCATCCCAAGAAACCTTTTCCACCGGACGGTTAGCACCTTTAAAATGCGATGGTTTGGGATTTAGATCAATATTCACCTTAGCAAAACCAGCAACAGCTTGCCATTGAGCTTGAGTGATAGGAAATTTACCCATGAAAAAGGGTTTTACATTAACTTGATGCTGTGGACTTTCAGAATCATATCGTCCTGGTTCATTTTCTGGTGAACCCATGAAAAATTTACCACCAGGAATTGGCAGCATATCTAAAACAACACCATTACCTAAGTTTTCTCTAAAATACTCAGCTTGCTGTTGTCGTTGCTGCTGTTGACGTAATTTTTCAGTTTCCTGCTGCTGTCGTTGTGATTCTGACTGTAGTGGCGCAAACACCCGTGCTTCTATCGCTGCAATATCTTCATTCCGCAGTCCCAAATATTGCTGATAGTCTTGTAAATCTTTTTGGGTTCGCTGGCTAAAGGGATATTCTTGCTTCACCGCATCAATTAACGCCTGTTCATACTCTTGTAACTTGCGTTGATACTCACGATAAGGTTGCAAAACTTGCTGTTGAATTTCTCTGGCTTCCTGTTCCGATAACCCCAACTCAACGCGCCTTGATTCTAATATTCTCAAGGCAAACACAGAAAAATTACCCTGGCTTTCCTGGGCGCGACTTGTAACTTCTTGCAGATATAATTCCTTGTTAACCTCAGATAAAACTGTCGCTGGTAATGGTGCTGTTACTGAGATTAAAGCTTGTAATGCTTCTGTAGCGTTAAGGTAGCGCATACTGAAGTGATGACGCACCATTTTAGTTAACACTTCAGCTAAATGATTGCTCACCTGGACTCGATTTTGCCAGATAATTTCCCCTGTTTGGCTGTCTTCTTCTAATTCTGAAGGCAAAACACCAGTCAAGGCTTGAATAGCCATTACCCCTAACGCATAAATATCGCTACCAAAACAAGGTTTACCGCGATATTGTTCATAAGACATATAACCAGGTGTACCAATCACCACGCTAGAATTGATTTCACCTTGGCTATTAATCATTAATGTCCCTAATTCTTTAACTGCGCCAAAGTCAATTAAGATAATCTTGCCATCTTGGCGACGCATCAAGTTCTGGGGTTTGATGTCGCGGTGAATTACTCCCTGTTGATGGACAAAGGAGAGGATTTCTAGGGCATCTTGTAAAAGTTTGGTGACATAACCTTCACTCAGTCGCTTACCAGAGAAGATTTCTCGACTTAAATCCTGTCCTTCGATAAACTCTTGTACTATGTAAAGATTCTGGTCTTGGTTAAAGTGTGCCAGTAGTTGCGGAATTTGAGGATGTTTCCCTAGTCTTTCGAGGATAGCGGCTTCTTTTTCAAAAAATTCAATAACACGGGTTTCGGTTTGGTTGGGACGTAGTTGTTTAACAACACACAAAGGTTTACTAGGTTGGAAATTATCCCTAGCCAGATATGTGACAGCAAAACCACCGCCACCTAGTAACTTGATGATTTCGTAGCGTCCCGCCAGCGTGTTCAAGATGAGTATAAACCCTGAGAAGCTTAATCAATTTCAGTGTAATTGCTCAGGGTTAAATCTGGCAATATGGACATGAGGTATTTTCAGTACCAATTCCCTATCCCACGCCGTGTGCAACTTTCTCTCAAACCTAACCCCCAACCCCTTCCCTACAAGGGAAGGGGAGTAAAAAGCCCAGTTTTTCATCTATTAGATGCTAGTTTATCAGCCACGCGGGTAGTTTCTGGTAAACGATACTTGGGTGTGCAACGCAGTACGTAATCAATTGCTGTCAGTAAACTGATTTTATGACCACTGGAAACATATACAGGCTTAACACCAGCACGAGTCCGTAAAACTGCACCTATAGTTTCACCTTTATGGATTAATGGTTGCCAACTGCCTTTAGTATCTGGTAATTCTTCATGCTTACCAATAAGTAATGATTTAGCTACGCCAATCGTCGGTAGATTGATAATCACCCCTAAGTGGCTAGCTATACCCAAACGGCGAGGATGAGCAATACCTTGTCCATCACACAAGATGATATCTGGCGTGGTTTGAATTTTTTCTAAAGCATCAAGTATGGCTGGGATTTCTCGGAATGATAAGAAACCAGGAATGTAAGGAAATGAAGTTGGACGATAGGCTAATTGAGTTTCAATAACTTGCAAATCAGGAAAACTCAGCACCGCTACAGCTGCACGGCTAATCGTACCATCAGCTGCAAAACCCATATCAACGCCAGCAACATACTTCACAGGTTGTGGAAGTTGATCATTTGTGATCACTTGCTCCCTTAATTTTTCTTGAATATTTATAGCTTCCTCTAAAGTTTGAGGCCAAGCATGAGGTTGATAAATCTTCATGTTTTTAAGTAATAATTAAAAATTTATTTTTGAAAAAGTTAGAGATGACTGTGTATCTACTGTTGTGATTAATTGTAATTTGTTTGTACTTTCTCCAGAAAGTGTATTTTGTTTATATATCAATCAGTGAATAAGAATATGCCTAATCTCCAAAATAGTGCTGCCACTAAATTCCAGTATGGTTTTTATCTGACTGGAGGGATAATTTTCCTATTATTAGCCATGATGTTTCGTCCATTTACAATTGTTAATGCTGGCGAACGTGGCGTAGTTATGCAATTTGGCAAAGTCCAAGATCAGGTTTTAGATGAGGGACTACATACCGTTATGCCCATTGTGACATCAGTAAGAAGAATTAGTGTGCGGGTGCAACAAAATACTTTTCAAGCTGATGCTGCTTCTAAAGATCTGCAACAAGTCAAAACTGAATTAGCTGTCAACTGGCACGTTGACCCCATGAAAGTGAATAAAGTGTTTCAACAAGTTGGGGATCAAGAACAGATAGTTACAGGTATCATTACTCCTGCTGTATCTGAAGTTTTAAAGGCTGCAACTGCCAAAAAAACAGCAGAAGAAATTATCACCAGGAGAACAGAATTAAAGGCGGAAATTGATAATAATTTGAAAGATAGGCTACAAGCTTATGGTTTGATAGTTGATGATGTTTCTTTAGTAAACTTTTCCTTTTCTCCAGAATTTAGTAGAGCAATTGAGTCTAAACAAATAGCTGAACAAGAAGCTAAACAAGCCGAATTTATTGCTAAGAAGGCAACTCAGGAAGCCCAAGCAGAAATCAATCGAGCTAAAGGACAAGCTGAGGCACAACGATTACAAAGGTTAACTTTGACATCGGAATTATTACAAAAGCAAGCAATAGAGAAATGGGATGGCAAGTTTCCAATGGTGATGGGCGGAAATGCTTCCCTACCATTGATTAATATTAATCCTAATAGCTTGACGAATAAAAATTAACAACCAAATACTCTGCGTTTCTCCGCGTAAACCTCTGCGCCACTCCGCGTTTAAAATTAATCTATTGACTCATACCAAGTCTATGAGAAGCTGCACCAAATAAACTCTGTAGAGACGTTGCATGCAACGTCTCTACAACAACCTATAAATTGCATCTTCATAAAGAAACGGTATCAAGTAAAAATTCAAATTTGCCGACAAGAAACAACTGTAACCGCCGATTAAGGTTAATCAATTAACACCAATTATTTATATATCGGCGGTTGATAAACTATAAAATCATTCCGACAATTTAAGCAATATTTAACACTTTCCGTAATATTGCTTGATCCTCTGACTTAGCCTTTAAGCGACCATTTTCTACATCTCGAATCCAGCTTTGGCTTTTACCTGTGAGCTTTGCTAACTCCCTTTGAGAGAGATTTAAAGTTTTTCGTGCCTGCAAAATCTGCTCACCCATTAAATCACCTGTGGTTGGAGATTTACGTCTCACTCTAGCAGTTCGCCGTTGTTTTTTTTCGGATTCAGATATTTGCCTTTCCCATTCTGGAGGCAATTCAAAAGCTAAAATCCGTGCATTCATTAACAAATTCCATTTACCGCGAGGGCCGCTATCTGTCAGGCGAGTTTCTCCACCAGCATCATTAATCCAAAACTCTAAGGCTTCATCTGGATCTTCGGGAATATCCATTAACTTCGCCCACAGGGGTTGAATTTCTAGAGGATAGGTAATTGGATCAAAAATAGGTTTAATTCCCAGATGATTAAGGATTTCTAAGTCATTTTCAAACGTTCTTAATAGGCGCTTGCGTTCTTCTCTATGCCTAGAAGCAAGGGTAACTTTTTCTTCGCCGTAGGCAATGCGGAGCAAGGTAGGAATAGTGATGCGTTGTTCCTTACCCATTTTGGTTTTAAACAGCAACCACAGCATGAGTCTGACTGCGCCTTCGTGTTGCTGCCAAATGCTCATGACTGTAGTTAATAAGGTTTTGGGCAGACTGCCATATTGATAGAAGGCGTTACGTTCCTTACAAGCTTGTTTATTCAAGAAGTGCTGCGCCCATATCCCGGCTCGAATTTTGAAGGTGAGTCCAATCAGATATTTGCAGCCTAGATCATCTTCTTGAAAGTGATGTTGAATGTTGACTAAGTGCCACAAGCGGCTATTTTGGACGGAAAATCCTTTGACTCTACCTTGTTGGGGCCAGTCTATAGAAATACTGAGTGAGCAAGCTTGTTGGACAAGGTTTTTCATTAAGGCTAGTTTAGCGGTTTTATTTAAGTCTTTACGTTTTTCTAGCCCTAAATATTTCTCTAGCTGTCGTTCATCAATGGCAAATTCTTGTTCCCAGGGCTGATCCAAGGCTGTAGCATGGGCAGCAAAAATTAAGTGGATACAAGCGGCTCGAATATCCAGCACTTCAATTGCACTGATATCTTTGGCAAATTCGCTGACTTGAAACGGATCTTGGATGTGAAAGGCGATCGCACCTTTTCCTTGGTTGACTTTTCTGCTATGGCATAGGTAGCCTGTTGCGTCGGTTTCCCAATTCAATGATGTACGTTGCGCTAGTACATTGCAAGCTTCCCAAATAACAATTGCAGAAGCAAATGGGTTATTTTTGCCATTAGAAAACAAGTCCGGACTGGTAGCATCTCTCGGCTCAACTTTACATCTCCCTTTCTTCGCCTGCCACGGTATGGGAGATTTAGTTGGACAAGCAATGACACATTTTGGCTCAGGATAGTAGCCTTCACAGTTATTACAAAGTAAAGGATCTATCCAATATTCATTATTTTCTATTTTGATTGCACCCGTAGGACATTGGGGACGGCAGTTGTCACATCCAACGCAACTGTTGTTAGGAATTGTGTAAGGCATATGGCTCTTTTCCCACTGGAATCGTTGAGATGTTCGGCTTAAGTCTCCCCTGGATGTGTCCTGTGTATTTTTCATTGGCTACCCAATTATTTATTGAGAAAGAAAAATCATTCTTGCTGCAATAATTTTCCACATCCATATTTAGACTTTGCACCCAATCGGAAGCTGTTTTAGGTTATTAATAGGAACCCAAAATAGTTTCTTCATTAAATAAAGATTTCATAAATATTTTTATAAATTTGTTCACAATGAGCTTAGAAAATGTTTTTAATAATTCAATAAATACTTAGTTTACGAACATTTTCATTTCACCTTAAAACCTTAGCCAAAGGATTTTTGTTGAATATTCATGACCATAATTATTTTCTTTATTGGGTTTATTAATAATTTTAAAGTTTAACCCAAATTAATAATCTGTTATAACGGCTACAAACTTTATTGGTGATGATATAACCATTATTTTTCAAAATTTTTAGTAATCAATATAAGTTAACTTGTATAATTACTTAGCAAAAATCAAGCGAAAGAAAAGTATAAAGGTATAAATATCAAAAACTATTATTTGTATATATGAATACTATTTTGTATCAAGTTAATTAATATCAATTAGTTGCAAATTAATATCATTAAAACTTGGAAAAATATGGCTATCTGGAGGTTTTTTGGGTAATTAAAAGTATCGATTTAAACATTAATAAACTTAGGGGTTGCGGCAATTAAATATTTATATAAGTTTAATATTGAGAATAATGTATCAACAAATAGACATCGATATTTTATTGAATTCGAGGCTTATTATTTATTAATAATAAAGATTTTCATTTACTGGCAAATATGGTTATCTCTCAATATTTTTTGTATAAAAACATATTTTTTAGTCCCAAAAATTAATCGCTGAATAACAAAATTGGTAGATAAAATTAAAGTAAGATAATGTTCAAAGTACCAACAAGTTTATTGGCAGAATAGCCGGGAGTTATTTCATGGCCGTACTCACAGGAGTGACCTTTGGAGGCAAAACTTGGACACCTAAGTTTGCTCAATCAATTGACAAAGACAAATGTATCGGATGTGGCAGATGTATTAAAGTATGTGGTCATCCTGTACTGGATCTAAAAGCACTTAATGAAGAAGGTGAATTTGTAGATGATGAAGATGATGATGAAATCGAGCGCAAAGTTATGGTAGTTGCCCATCCAGAAAACTGCGTAGGTTGTGAAGCTTGTGCGCGGATTTGTCCTAAGAATTGCTACACTCACGCTGCATTGGAAAATTAAGCCTTGAATCTTCATCAGAGAACACTGTTAGCAGTAAAAAATATACTCAGCAAGGTAAATAGAGGGGAATATTTAGATATTTACCGTAGCTTAAAAGTTCACGGTAAACAAATGTGTAAATCACTAATTGTTAATTATTAACAAACTCATACTTGCTGTTAAAACTAATGGTGTTCTCAATGATGCTACAAGCTTTTATAAGGCAAAAACCTCCTTGTTAAAGATGGAAAATCTATTGTTAAGTTTTGGGGGACAGATATGAAGATATCTGGAAAAAATCCCCCAATTTTTATGGCAGTAAGTTAAAACGTTAATAAGTGAAATCCAAAAACTATCCTGTGAAAATGTAAAAGCCGATAGGTATATATCAATCGCGCAGGATTTACTAGGATCTGGGAGCTAGTGATGAGGGAATAAGTAATAGGTAATATTAATTACTTATAACCAATAGCCAAAGCCTAGTACCCAATACCTATAACTAAAAAATTAGGTAGTATGTATGCAACAAATTCCTGTTTCACTATGGACTCTGATTGCTGGAATAGTAATTGGAGGAGTCAGTCTTTGGATGGGTCAACATCACACATTATTGCCAGTTGCAGCGTCACAACAAGCACCTTTGGTAGACGGCTTTTTTAATATTATGTTTACCATTGCGATCGCACTGTTTTTAGTAGTGCAAGGCACGATTTTGATTTTTTTGATCAAATATCGTCGTCGTCGCGGTGACAACACTGATGGTGTAGCCATAGAAGGGAATGTTCCCCTAGAAATCTTCTGGACAGCAATTCCATCATTGATTGTGATTTGCCTGGGGATTTACAGTGTGGATGTCTATAACCAAATGGGAGGTTTAGAGCCAGGGAGCCATCCCCATGCTACATCCCATGTGGCTCATGCTTCTGGAACAGCCATTGCTGCTACCCTAGACAATACTTCAACAACTCAAACTGCTCCCAGCATTGGCATCGGTACAGCTCCTAATCATCCAGCTAAAACGGCCGATTTGGTAGTGAATGTCACTGGTATGCAGTTTGCTTGGCTATTTGACTATCCCCATCAGGGCGTTTCTGCGGGTGAGTTACACGTTCCTGTTGGTGCGGCTGTGCAACTTAATCTTGCCGCACAGGATGTGATTCACTCATTTTGGGTTCCCCAATTCCGCATCAAGCAAGACGCAATTCCTGGTATACCCACTCAACTGAGTTTTGTGGCCACTAAACCAGGTACATATCCCGTAGTTTGTGCCGAACTTTGCGGTGGTTATCACGGTTCAATGCGGACACAGGTGATTGTACATACACCAGAAGAGTTTGATAGCTGGTTAACAGAAAATCAAGTTGCTCAACAGCAGAATCTCCAAACAGCTATTGCAATTAATCCATCTGAGTTATCAGCATCAGAGTTTCTCGCACCCCATAGCCACAACTTGGGCATTAATACAGCTACCTTGGCACAAATTCACAAGTAAAGTTCAGTTGTCAATTTTTGCCTACTGACAACTGAAAAAATCGTCACAAAAACGCTTATGACAGAACTAGAATTTCCACGGCACACACCACCAGATACAAATCCATCTCAAAATGTGGTGCTTGGCCAAACCTTACATTCTCAAGCTTGGAAATGGCAAGACTATTTCAAGTTTAACGTAGACCATAAGGTTATCGGCATCCAATATTTAGTGACTGCCTTTGTGTTCTATCTGATTGGTGGGTTGATGGCGATCGCTATCCGCACCGAGTTAGCTACACCAGAAGCAGACTTTATTGATCCGAATCTGTATAACGCTTTCATGACTAACCACGGGACAATCATGATTTTCCTGTGGATTGTTCCCAGCGCGATTGGGGGATTTGGTAATTATCTCATTCCCTTGATGATTGGGGCGAGGGATATGGCGTTTCCGAAATTGAACGCGATCGCCTTTTGGTTAAACCCACCAGCCGGATTACTCCTAGCCGCCAGTTTCATTTTTGGTGGTTCCCAATCTGGTTGGACAGCATACCCACCTCTGAGTTTAGTTACAGCACCCATTGCCCAAAGTCTCTGGATTTTGGCGATTGTGTTGGTAGGGACTTCTTCTATTTTGGGTTCGGTGAACTTCGTCGTCACCATCTTGATGATGAAAGTCCCCAGCATGAAATGGGATCAATTACCTCTATTTTGCTGGGCGATCTTAGCCACCTCTGTACTAGCACTACTTTCTACACCTGTGTTAGCTGCGGGTTTAGTATTGTTACTGTTTGATCTCAACTTTGGGACTTCCTTCTTTAAACCAGACGCAGGCGGTAACGTCGTTATTTACCAACACTTGTTCTGGTTTTACTCTCACCCGGCAGTATATTTGATGATTCTGCCGATTTTTGGCATTATGTCCGAAGTCATTCCCGTTCATGCCCGCAAGCCGATTTTTGGATATAAGGCGATCGCTTATTCAAGTGTGGCTATCTGCGTTGTCGGTTTGTTTGTCTGGGTACACCATATGTTTACCAGTGGTACACCAGGCTGGATGCGGATGTTCTTCACCATCTCGACTTTGATTGTGGCTGTGCCTACCGGTGTGAAGATTTTCGGCTGGGTGGCTACTCTCTGGGGTGGTAAGATTCGCTTTACCAGTGCCATGTTGTTTGCGATCGGCTTGTTGTCGATGTTTGTCATGGGCGGTTTAAGCGGCGTGACAATGGGGACAGCCCCTTTTGATGTTCACGTCCACGATACATATTATGTAGTGGCACACTTCCACTATGTGCTGTTTGGTGGTTCTGTGTTTGGGATCTACGCAGGTATCTATCACTGGTTTCCCAAGATGACAGGACGGAAGTTGAATGAGTTTTGGGGACGTGTGCATTTTCTCCTCACCTTGATTGGGACTAATTTGACTTTCTTACCGATGCACAAGTTGGGTTTGCAAGGAATGCCTCGCCGAGTGGCGATGTATGATCCTCAGTTTGTGGATTTGAACCAGCTTTGTACTATTGGGGCGTTTATTTTGGGGTTATCGGTGATTCCTTTTGCAATCAATGTGCTTGTCAGTTGGAGCAAAGGAGAATTAGCCGGTGATAATCCTTGGCAAGCTTTGAGTTTGGAATGGACTACAAGCTCGCCTCCTTTGGTGGAAAATTGGGAGGTTTTGCCAGTGGTGACTCATGGGCCTTATGAGTATGGTCATTCTTCGGAAGTAAGTTCATCAACCTAACCCCCCAACCCCCTTCCCTACTAGGGAAGGGGGAGTAAGAATATTTCCCCTCTCCTACAAGGAGAGGGGTTAGGGGAGAGGTCAAAAGAAATTCATTAAGAGGTATATATGACTGTTGTAACGGCACATGAGGATCATGAGGCGCATCCTGATCTGCGGGTTTGGGGATTGTTGACTTTTCTGATTTCTGAGTCTTTGATGTTTGGTGGCTTTTTTGCTACTTATTTGTTCTTTCGGGGGACTACAGATGTCTGGCCTCCAGAGGGAACTGAGGTAGAGTTATTTGTGCCGGCGATTAATACCGCAATTTTGGTGTCTAGTAGTTTCGTCATCCACTTCGGGGATATGGCGATTAAGCAGAATTGTGTTTGGGGAATGCGGTTTTGGTATTTCTTAACCGCTATTATGGGAGCAGCATTTTTGGCTGGTCAGGTTTATGAGTACCAGAATTTGGGGTATGGTCTGACTACCAATGTGTTCGCTAACTGCTTCTATATCATGACTGGATTCCACGGTTTGCACGTCTTTGTGGGACTGTTGTTGATTTTGGGAGTGTTGTGGCGATCGCGTCGTTCCGGTCACTATTCTGCTACTAAACACACTGGCATCGAAATGGCAGAAATTTACTGGCACTTCGTAGACATAATTTGGATTGTTCTCTTCACTTTGGTTTACATTCTCACACGGTATTAGAGGGAGTAGGGAGTAGGGAGTAGGGAGTGGAGAGCAGAGGGGGCAGAGGAGCAGGGGAGGCAGGGGAGGCAGGGGGAGAGAAATACCCAGTCCCCAGTCCCCACTCCCCACTCCCCAAAATAAGATTATGCACACTGACACCAACAAATTTTCCTGGTTTCAAGTTCCAGAAGACATCAAAAAGTTATTAATTTTAGCTGCACAACATTGGGAAAATACTTCAGAATCAGAAAAATACATTCAAACAGCTTTAGCTAAAACTGGGGGAAATACTGATGTTTTAGTAGCAGCCTATAGGTTCTTTTACTATAAAAATAATTATTCTTTGGCATTGCAAACAACTTGCCAATTATTAGATAAAATTAAGGAATCAGAGAAATTTCCTGATGAGTGGGATCAACTCAAACCCATACTAATTAATCGACGGGAAGAATCTCAAATCAGGTTGTATTTGAATGCTTATGCCGCTACTGGATTGGTATTAGCAAAGTTAGGGGAAATCGAGCGTGCTAAAGAAATCAGTCTGCGAGTCAAAGAAATTGACGAAAAGAATGATTTCGGAGCGGGAATCCTATTGGATGTGTTAACACGTCCACCAGAAGAAGATGATTGATTAGTTCACTATTAACAGTCACTAACTACCCATCAATAGCCATGAATATTTTCCCATTCTTTAACGCATCTTCCTACAACGCTCTCTCTACATCTTCTCCTAGTAATAATGACCTGTTTCCTTCTACTGTTGTAGCTCCCACTTTCCCTAGACAGGAACTCCCTAAAGTTTCTGCGCCTGTATTTGTCTTCCCCCAAGTCTCTCAACAAAGATTTTAAATATTATGCAAGGTAGGGATTGGCTCCTGACGGGAGACGGTCAATATCAAGTGTGTAAATCGGCAAGAAGTTGGAATTTATTACAAGAGAATTATCGTCTATATCGGTTTCTGACTGAAATAGAAGATGTTCTCAATGGGGTAGATGATGAATCAATTCGTCTACCAGAAATCCGAATGCTTGTTAGACGCTTGATTGTAAATTCTTACTGGGTGCGAAGTCAGTATTTAGAGCCTTCTTCCACAACAGGAACCTCTGTTCTACTGTTATATGATGAGTTGGGTTTTCCGTTAACCGTGCAAACAGTTACATTTGCACCAGGAACCATATCTACTATTCATAATCATGGAACATGGGGAGTAGTGGCGGTCTTAAAAGGTCAAGAAAAAAATACTGTTTGGCGACGTACCCAACACCTAGATTTACCCGACAAAATTGAACCCACGGGAGAAATTCTTCTATCACCAGGAGATATTATTAGCTTCACTCCCGATGCAATTCATCATGTGGAAGCAGTAGGTGATGAACCAACTGTAACTTTTAATGTCTACGGCGAAACTGATCCCAAACAAAGGTTTGAGTTTGATTTAGTCAGTCATACTGCCAAAAAATTTTAAGGGAGTGGGGAGTAGCCAGGTAATAGTTATTATTTCTTCTCCCCAATCCCTAATCCCCAACTACAAGGAGAAAATGCGATGGCTAGAGTAATTTTCTATGAAAAACCTGGTTGTAAAGGTGGTGTTCGCCAAAAGGTTTTACTAACTGCGGCTGGACATGAAGTTGTCGCTTATAACCTTCTAACTGAACCTTGGACAATGGAACGTCTGCGGTCATTTTTTGGCGATCGCCCTGTAGCTGAATGGTTTAATCGCTCTGCCACTAAGATTAAATCTGGTGAAATCGTCCCCGAAAATTTAGACGAACAAACCGCTTTATTGTTAATGCTACAAGAACCGCTATTGATTCGTCGTCCTTTAATCCAAGTAGGCGATCGCCGTGAGGTTGGTTTTGATGTCGCACAATTAGATGCTTGGATTGGCTTGAAGCCTGTAGATGAATCCTTCCGCGCCATGAGTGAAAACCTCATGAGTCAAGATTTACAAGGCTGCGCCCACGGACACGGACACAGTCATGATCATCACCATGATCATCAAGGTAATTGCAACCATCACAGTCAGCAAGAACACCATCGCCAAGGTTGTAATCATTAGATATAGCAGGGGACAGGGGACAGGTGACAGGTAACAGAGTTGAAAGTCCATTAATGTCCTAACCGCCTTGTCTATTGCTATATCTCCAAAAAAGAATATAGAGACGTTCCATGGAACGTCTCTACAAGGTTTCTGGAAAACGCATATTTAATTTCTGGAGATGTCTATCCCTAATCAATAGTCAAACCCTGAAACATAGGTGTACTCAAATAACGTTCTCCGAAGGAAGGCTGAATCATCACGATTAATTTACCGGCGTTCTCTGGACGTTTACCTACCTGAATAGCTGCACACAAAGCCGCACCGGAGGAAATCCCAGAGAGTAAGCCTTCTTCTTTGGCTAACCGCCGTCCGTAACTCATGGCTTGATCATCACTGACTCTGATGACTTCATCAATCAATTCTAAGCGGAGGACATCGGGGACAAAGCCAGCGCCAATACCTTGAATTTTATGAGAACCGGCTTCACCACCAGAGAGAACGGGACTGTTGCTCGGTTCAACTGCGATCGCTTGAAAACTGGGTTTACGTTGTTTAATCACTTGTGCAATCCCGGTGATCGTTCCGCCAGTTCCTACCCCTGCAATTACCATATCTACCTCACCATCTGTATCTGTCCAGATTTCTTCGGCGGTAGTTTCTCGGTGAATTTTTGGGTTAGCTGGATTGCGAAACTGTTGCAGCAGATAAGCGTTAGGCGTGTTAGTGGCAATTTCTTCAGCTTTGCGAATTGCCCCCCGCATTCCTTCCGTACCTGGCGTTAATTCTAAAGTTGCACCGTAGGCTTTGAGCATTGCCCGTCTTTCTTGACTCATGGTTTCTGGCATAGTCAAAATTAAACGGTAGCCACGAGCTGCTGCTACCATCGCCAAACCAATACCTGTATTACCAGAAGTTGGTTCTACTAAAATAGTCTTTCCTGGCTGAATTACACCCTCTGTTTCGGCGGCAAGAATCATACTTAACCCAATTCTGTCTTTTACAGAAGCAGCCGGATTCATGCTTTCTAATTTGACAACTATCCTCGCAACTACTCCTTCAGATTGAGGAATTTTATTTAGTTGCACTAAAGGAGTTTTTCCAATAATTTCTGTTACATCCTTAGCAATTTTCATTATTTTACTCCTAAAGTTATTTAGTGATAACAATCAGCTTATAGCAATTAACTTAAATGTATTCAATTTACCAGTAACTGTTAGTGACAGTATTAGCCATCTACTCTCACTAAAACACAAAAATTATAGGCAAAAAATCACTTTAATGACATTTATGCAATATTTTTCCTCTCAAGTCACTTTTTAGTAACTTCAGAAACATTTTAAAAGAACTATCGTCAATAAACGGAGAATTTTATAAATGAATTTAAATCATATTCAGATTTTTTAACTTAATTTAAGCATTGCATTTTAATTAGGGAAAGCCGAACTTGATTAACTTAGATTTAATTGTTTTTTCTGGCTTTGTTGTGTATACTCGCCAATAAATATATTTTGTGTGAGTACAAATTTTTTAGGTAAATAACTCAAGCGAAATTGCCTGGAGTTAACAGCATAGTTAGGTTTGAGATTGAGTTGATCAACACTAGAACCCTGTCCAGTTAATGCTAGTACCCCACTCCAAAAATACTAGCACCCTGCCCCCAAATAATTTTTGTAATTCATGCCCCATAAGGCTTTGAGGTTTTGAGTACAAAATTAATAAATTTAATAATCTTAATCTGACTCAGCTAAACTATGGACAAGATGAGCGACTGATATAAAACATATAGGATTTACGCAGAGATTCCCCTCTACCCCCCGAAATTCAATGGGTAAAACCAAAGAACAAGGGGGGACTTCTTAATCATTAAACAGTTATTAGTGGACAGTAATTATTAAAGAATAAATTTTGATAACTCAACGATTTTCCAAAAATGAATTACTAGCTGTTAGATGTATAAATTTTCTGTATCATTAGCATCTTTATTATTTAGATTATAGCTCAATTTATCGAATATTCAATTCTGGGATTATTACGATATTTAACTTTTGGGGTGCTGATTATCTAGCGAGGAGAGCAAAGATGAAATCTAAACTTCTAAATGTTCTCACAGTTTGTTTAGTTGCTTATGCAGTTGTGTCTCCAGGGCTAGTAGTATTCAGATTAGTTTGGGAAAAACACACAGAGTTCGTTAAGACACAGAAATCAACCCATGAAGTCAATAAACTTAACTTAAAAGATGCTTCATTATCTATTCCTAAGATAAGTGAAAATTCTTCTCAAGCTCTCGTTGAGAAGAAATTACCTAATCGAAAATTTGTCAATCAAATGCTGACTAATGTTGAACATTACAAAGTTTTGATTATCCTTCAGTGGTTTATTATATTAATTCCTGTTTTTATCGGATTAGGAATTATTATTTATGACCGATATCTGATGTATCGCGCCGGAATTTTACAAGAACAAATTGAAATGCTAGAAAGACTTTGGCAGCAAGGTATCGAACAATAAATATCAGAATTCAGAACTTTAGTCTGGAATTTTGATACTTGACTAACAAAAAATCTGATCCATTATCATTCAAAAAAGTAAACTCCTATGCCAGAAATCCAACAAGAACGCCAAAGTTTATACTTCAATTTAATTGATGAACTATTACAATGCCCTAATGGTCAAGAACCAGAACTCTTAGAAGCCAATAAAGAATTAATCGATGCTAACTTTGTGGAAATCATTGTACAAATAGCAACTGCATTTGCCCATCAAGGTAATCAAGATGGAGCAAAATTTTTATTTTTTATTGCTCGTGAGTTAGCAAAACAGTTAGGGTTATATCCTGATTTACAAAAAGCTGAAAGTAACAATTCTGAAGTTGCAAATAAGGAGTGAAAATGCTACTGACTGCAACTGATGCTGGACAAATAGCATTAGAGTTTCTCTTAGCAGATTGGAATATATCAGAAGCTTATCGAGATTGGTTTACTATTTTTAATGCTCGGCTAATAGGTGAGAGTTGGTACATTGTTGAACTAGGTGTAGCCGGATTTCCAGATAAGTGGTTTATTCAAGTCTATGATACAGGCGCTTGTGACCCGAATTATACTTTTAGTTCTCCCATTAGGGGTTCTGATGGTTTTATAGATTTGAATAATCTGCCAGAAATGATCGCTGAAGTTTTAGTTGCAGAACGAAAATCTAGATAGAATAATTGCTTTAAATTTATTTAGCTAATCTGAGGTTTACTCATTATTGAGTAAACCTCATTTGTTTGGTATATCTTAATAATATATTAGGAATAAAACAATGATTTTGTTATCATTATATGACAAATATATGTTATATTAATTAGAGTGATGGACGCTACAAAAATATCAATTGCAATGATTGCGGAAGATATATTAGCTAAGGAATTCACAAGAGTCGTCAGTCAATACTATCCAAAAGTTGGGGAATTATTGGACGGGTGTCATGTGAAAGTCATCACCTGTTTTTGGGGACGACCTGCTAGACGCTTGCAATACATAGGTATTTATTGTTCTGATGAAATGCTGCCTCTTGTGCAAGCTCACAAAGAAACACTGCGAGAATTAGCAGAAAATATGGGATTAGTACAAGTCGTTTGTATGAATGCCAAGCGATTATTGCGAGATCCCTTGTCAAAGCTAAAGGACAACGATCCACGTCTTTGGTTGGAGTTGCATATGGTAACAAATTAAAGAGATCACATCTAGGTAGACATCCAACGCCAACGCAAGCAAGTTAAAGATGAAAACTGGACTGTTCTGCAATTACGAAAATCATCATCAAGATGCCCGGCGTGGGATTTTTGAACAAGTAGCCCTAGTCAGACAGGCGGCAAGCTTAGGCTTTGAAGAAGCTTGGATCAGTGAGCATCATTTTAATGAAACCAATATCAGATCCTCGATATTGGTATTAATGGCTCATTTAGCGGGTGTCACATCAACTATCCGACTAGGAACGGCGGCAGTGTTATTGCCATTCCATAACCCCATTCGGGTGGCGGAAGACATTGCCACGTTAGATAAATCTAGGGACATTAGCCCTCAAACCTGCATCCTTGACTCTGGAAAAGAATCAGGAGAGTTTGCGGTGCTACAACCAAGAGGTTAGAAATTATGTCTAAACTTAACCTGCTTCCTCCCGATGATCTACCTCCTAGCGAGGTGACAAAGGAGGATGGAATGCTGCATTTGGAACTAGAGCAATCTATTGGCAGATGCTTCTACTTAGCTTGCGATCGCATTACCCAAGCACTATTATCTAATTGCCAGTGGTACTTCACCAAAAAAGACACTCTCTTAATGCTGATCATTGACTGCCCTGATATAGTATCTTATTGGCATATAGTGAGCAATATTCCCCAATTAGGCAACCGCCTAGAAAGATTTACAACTAATGCTAAAATCCGCGTTTATCCCCCTTTTGGTAAAGGTGGGCCATTGGAAATTAGCGTTAATGAAATCTCGGCTTATCGAGATTGGCTCTAAATTCAAATTTCTCAACGATAGGATCTAAAACTTAACCCTTCCCGACTATGGGTAGGGTTAAATTTTAATTACAAAACAGAATTAGACGCGATCGCGCTTATCAATAATTTCTACTACGTCCTCGTCAGGTGTTGTTCCAGAGTAGACATCTGTATCTCGTCTGACAACTGTTGTATCTCGCTCAACACCCGTGGGAGCCGCTTCAGTGCGATAACCGCGAGTATCAGAAATGTCATTTACTTTCCAATCACGAATACCCCGGTTTCTGAAAATAGCAGATGCGCGATCAATTTCAGCTGCCGTGCCTTCTAAGATTACCAAGTATTCACCTTGAGAAACGCGATCGCTGTAATGTCTGGCTTCTTCTTCAGGAATACCTAAACCAGTCAAAGCCCCGACAATTCCACCTGCGGCTGCACCAATCCCAGCACCAGCCAAGGTAGTAGCAACTGTACCTGCTGCGAGAAAAGGCCCTACACCTGGAATTAACAAAGCTTCCAAACCTACGAGTAAACCACCAATACCCCCCAAGACAGTACCTGTGGTTGCACCAATCCCCGCACCTTCTTGAGCCTCTGTCTCGCCACGATCTTCTACACGCGTTCCAGCTATTTGCTCATTACGTTCTGTATCTTTCGCCAAAATAGAAACCCGATCCATTGGGAAACCAGAATTTTTCAGTTCGTGTAGTGCTTGTTCAGCCTCTTGGCGGTTTCTAAAGGTTCCGATGCCACGTTTATAGTGAGTAGATACCATTTTTCCTCCTGAAATAATTACTAATGTGTTCCACTAATTTTGTTAGTCATACCTAGTCAAGTTTGGCTCTTAACATCGATATATTCATCAATCTATGGGTTTAGCTAACACTCCATCAGAAGAAAGGCATAATATCAGCCAATTTTGCCTAAAGATTCTAATCAATGGATATTGTGTTACCTTGGTATTACCTACAAGGCAAAACATTTAGTATTGAGAGGAAAACGTTATCGCAGTCCAAAAGCAACTAATTAACTCCCAAATCAAGTCACCTCAAGTCTTCTTGATTGACCATGAAAATAACAATCGTGGTCTTATCAATACCAATGAGGCTCTACAGATAGCAGAAAGTTTAGACCTTGACCTAGTTGTGGTTTCTCAAAATCAAGAGATTCCAGTAGCGAAAATTATCAACTTTGGCAAGCTGCAATATCAAAAGAAAAAGCGTCAAGGACATAGTGCTAGGCCAACAGTCAAAGAAGTGCGATTCCGTCCGAATGTCGGCTTGGCTGATTATAATTTACGCATTCAGCAAGCGATACAGTGGTTGAGTAAAGGCGATTCTGTCAAATTTGCTGTTCGTCTACGGGGTAGGGAACACCAACATCGTGATCATGCTGGAGAATTGTTAGACCGCATTGTCAATGATCTTAGTCAAGTAGGTAAAGTCCAGTCGTTTGACAAACGTGCATTGGTTGTTCAAGTCATTCCTGGTTAAATAAAGTTTTCAGGGATCTTGCAAAAGATCCCTCAATCATATACAGGTACGGGTAGGAATCTAGATCATTAAAACCCGTACTTTTTAGCACCTAGGCAAAACCAAAACATCAATTATTCCAAATTGATGGTTAGTTAGTAGGGTGCGTCAGTATGAAGAATTCCTTAGTACAGCTAGGTTTTCTCGCACTGACGCACCCTACATTTTGGATGTGTTTTATTTGGAAGACCCCTTTAGATATTTACTTTTAAAATTGGTGTTGTTTTCGGTTCAAATATTGATACTGTTGGGAATCCGAGAGGGTAAGAGATAGGGATAGTCAACACCAGTATTAATGAGACGTTTTTGATTACGCGCTTTGATTTTGTTCTCAATTTCCACTAAATCGTTTTGAAACTGGTTAAGAATCTGCCGATCGCCTCTATTGGTAAATTGAATTAACTCAGAACTACCCAGCTTACCCCAATAAATCCCACTCAAAGCAAAGGTTAACCGCATTTGCAAAATTTCTCTATCGGCTGGGGGTAAAAATTCTGATAAATTAACTGGTGTATCTGGTCGGCTGTAGTTAGCTAAAGGTGCATTAGGTACATAACCAAGATAATCAAACTGGCTGTAGTTAATAGCTGCGTGTTGGGGACCACAAGTAAAAATCACAATTGTGGCAATATCTATGAGTTGTTGCAGACTGGTGATTTTAGTAAACCCAGGTACACGGGAATGTGAAGGTAATTCTGGCAATTCTAATCCAGCCGCGATCGCCCATTCTTGAGGGAACCACGCCGGAATCTGGGGAAACTCAGATTTAGAACGGGTATTTAAGGGTGCGCCCAGTTCATCAGCCCAAGCTTGCAAATAGGTGTCTTTGATTACGGCTTTATCGTCAGGATAATACCGTTGTAAATAAAGACTGGTGTACTTAGCGATCGCTTCCCATAACAGCAGACTATCATCACGGTATGGGTATTCGGGAAGAAACTTAGTATCGATTCCCCGGTGTTCGATGTCGTTGGGTAGAGCGTAATCCCAAAATGTTTTTTGACGGTAAGCTTGATTAATTATATTGACTGATGTCGGAATAGTTGGGGCTGTAAGTTTATTAATCGCCGCACCTTCTTCCAGTAAGATGACATTAGCTCGGTCATTAACAGCAATTAAAAACTGAAAATGAGGACTAAGTAACTGGGAAACCGGGTGATTAGTGGGTAATTGTCTAGCAGCAGCGATCGCCAATGCTTCCATTGCTAGATGGGTGTAGCACAAGTGAGAAACTAACTCATGATGGGTGACATCAGCTGTCTGGACATAGAGTTTTGCCCTTGTCCAATCATCAGCAGCCGTTCCCATGAGTGCAGAGGTGATGACTCTACCTTTTTCCACCTCAATCAGTATTGGTTCTAACCCCGTTTCCGTGTGATGAAATAAAGCTACTGGACTACCTACATACTTTCCTGGTTGTAAATCGGTAACTTTTAGGTCTTTAAATAAAGGATAATCAGCAATAAATAAACGGTTGGCGGTGGCTGACTCAATGAGGTCTAGATTACAGGGTATATTTGCCCAGGTTTGGAGTAATGCTTGATCAGCCGACTTGACTCGCCGTAGGATCATCGGATTTGCCCCGGCTAATCTTTGCCGTGCAAATTCGCGATCGCTTAAACCGCCATCCCGTTGATGAATGATGCTAGCTACTGGACGGGTGGGGATGTAAGGTGATGCGTTTTTGCTAGATTTAGCACTTTTTTCTAAAGATTGGAAAAATAGCGATCGCTTCTGCTCAATATTATTTTTAGTATCGGCGGCTTTTTGTGCGGTAGTGAGTCGCTGGATCATTTCCCGCCGTTCCCGCACATAGCTAGCATTAAACTGTTCATTAGGCGGCAAATGAAAATTAAACCATCCCGATTGAAAAATTTCTAAATCTACCAGTTGAGTAGAGATACCTAGCCAAACCTCATCCAAGGAGGCGATCGTACTCTTCACCTGTTTTAGTACCAGACTCCAAGGTTCAGACAGTTTTCCTTGATTGATAGCATCTGCTTGCAGTTTAGCTAAGATATAACGCAGCGCCCCATCTTCACCAGCGTAGGGAAAAATCCGCGCCGGTCCCTTCTGATTTAGCCCAAGGGGATTGTAACGATAGTGACCTTGTTGTTCTGTTGTATTTCCAGGAGAAACCATAGTTTATTCCTATGTGTAAGAGTGAGTATAGAGAGCAGAGAATATAGCAAGACTTATGCAAAAGTATTTTTATAGATTTAGGGTATAAAATCCTCTAATTTGATGCCAACCTTGTTTTTTCATTACCCATGCGTAAGTCTATATATAGATAAAACTTGAGTTAACACTGCTATGTAGTTTTTATGGCATAAGCTATTTAACCTGCTATCCTCAAATATTGTCAGCCGTATAGATTGTATAAATACGTAAATTTATGCTAAGTGATTTTTCGAGTCGAGATGAATTAGTTGCTTATCTGCGTGAACAATTCCCCCAAGCAGCAGAGCGTGATGATCATATTAGTAACACTATAGGCGGCAGGAAAGCAGCTCAGAGAGCTATGCAAAAAGTCAACCCAGCATCCTACGCAAAAACACGTAACTTGCTCACAGGGGATGTAACCCGACTTTCACCATACATCCGTTATGGGGTTCTCAGCTTACGAGAAATTCGTGATTATGTCTTAGATAAAGTGGAAAACCCTGATCATGCCACAAAACTGATCAACGAATTAGGCTGGCGTGACTACTGGCAGCGATTATATGCCAAGTTAGGTGATGATATTTGGCAAGACCAAGAAGAATACAAAACAGGCTACACCCCTACAGAATACGCACCAGATTTACCCCAAGACATTAAAGATGGAAGCACAGGCTTAGTTTGCATCGATAACTTCAGCCAAGAATTACGAGAGACTGGCTACCTACATAATCATGCACGAATGTGGATAGCAGCTTATGTTGTTCATTGGCGACGCATTCGTTGGCAAGCAGGCGCTAAATGGTTTTTAGAACACTTGTTAGATGGCGATCCTGCTAGCAATAATATGTCGTGGCAGTGGGTAGCTAGCACCTTCAGTCACAAACCTTATTTTTTCAACCGCGAAAACCTAGAACGCTACACTAAAAGCGTTTACTGTCAAAAATGTCCTCTTTATGGTCATTGTGACTTTGAAGGTAGTTATGAAGAGTTAGAACAGCGATTATTTCCCAAAGGCGAATTTACCAAAAAACCCAACAGTCAAAGTTGGCAACGTGGGAAGAAGCGATAGGGACTGGGGATTGGGGATTGGGGATTGGGGACTGGGAAGCAGAAAAGCAGAGGAGAATAACTAATGATTAATGACTATTGCCTATTGCCTATTGCCTATTGCCTATGGACTAATGACTAATGACTAAAAATAAACCAATTGTTTGGATACATGGTGACTGTCTCAGTCCCTTTAACCCTGCACTACAAGAATACCCAGATGCTCCAGCGATTTGGGTTTGGGATGATGCTTTGATAGAAGAATGGCAACTTAGTCTCAAGCGAATCACTTTTATTTATGAATGCTTGCTAGAGTTGCCTGTTGAAATCCGTCGTGGGAATGTAGCACAAGAAATTTTAGCCTTTGCTAAAGAACATGATTCTGATTTAGTGGCAACAGCAGATAGCCCCAGCCCTAGGTTTAAGAATATATGTGATGAAATTGAGCGTTATTTAAAGTTGGAAGTGTTTGAAGTAGAACCGTTTTTTGATTATGACGGATATATTGATTTGAAGCGGTTTTCACGCTATTGGAAGGTAGCAGAAAAGTATGTTTTTGATTAGCTAATCTATGCAGGTAGGTGAAATTTGATGATTGTTTCAGTCTCCTTGCGGAGATTAGTTTAGCGCAAAGCAATTGCAGATCCACGATCCAGCGATCGCCTACTCATACCCATAAACACAATTTATCCTTACCCTACGCCTTAATCCCCTAGCCGAGCTTGCCCAAATAATTGCAAAATAAATGCAGTTCGTCGTGGTGACTACTGAGAGATGGCAACTACACTTGTGGACGCACAAAACTTACTTTCTGACCTCATTACCCGCTACTCATCGCGTGTAGACTATTTGATGATTCGCCTAGAGGAAGCAGAAGGGACTGATATCTTGTTGCGTGGCGACAAGGTAGAAACCCTCAGTGAAGGGATTTCCATTGGTGGACATATCCGCGCTTGTTACAAAGGTGGTTGGGGGTTAAGCAGTTTTAATCAGCTTGCCACCATTCAAGAACGCATCGAAGAAGCAATTACAGCTGCGCGGATGGTTGGTGATGAGGAAACAATACTTGCACCTATTGACCCAGTGCAAGCACTATGCACTTTACCCCTAACGGGTAAAAACCCTCGCCAAGTTCCACTTTCGCAAAAAAAAGAATTGTGCGATCGCTATACTGAACTACTAAGAAGTTTTGACCGTCGCATTACTACTACCTCAGTCCGTTACAGTGACAGTTCCCAGCAAATCATCATCGCCACCTCAGAAGGTACTCTCATTCAGCAGTCTTGGGTGGATATGGAAATGCGCTTTGCAGCCACAGCCAGAAATGGTGAAACTGTCCAAACTGGTAGAGAAACAACAGGTTCTCGCCAAGCCTACGAAGATTTGATTAACTTGGATGAACAAGTTAAAAGTGCCGCACAAAGGGCTGTTGCCGCTTTATCTCTCCCCTCAGTCAAAGGAAATACTTACACCGTAGTTATAGACCCCATTCTCACCGGTTTATTTGTTCACGAAGCCTTTGGACATCTTTCAGAGGCTGATATGGCTTACGAAAACCCCGATTTGTTAGAGGTAATGACTATCGGACGGCGATTTGGCCCCGAAGAATTGCAAATTTTTGATGGTGCAGCCCCACAGGGACATCGTGGTAGTTACTTTTATGATGATGAAGGTACACCAGCAACTACGACACAACTAATTAAAGACGGTATTTTAGTAGGTCGTTTACATTCTCGTGAAACCGCAGGTAAGTTAGACGAAACTCCTACAGGCAATGCTCGTTGTCTTAATTATCACTTCACTCCGATTGTGCGGATGACCAACACTTGGATTGAACGAGGTACAACACCAGTAGCAGATTTATTCACTGATATCAAAGAAGGAGTGTATGCCCGTAATTGGCTAGGTGGGATGACTAACGGTGAAATGTTCACCTTCAGTGCTGGGGAAGCGTGGATGATTAGAAATGGCAAAATTGCAGAACCTGTCAAAGATGTCACACTTTCCGGTAATGTATTTCAAACCTTGGCAGATATTGAAGCCATTGGTGATGATTTTTACTGGGATGAATCCGGCGGCTGTGGCAAAGGTGGACAAAATGGTTTACCCGTAGGCTGTGGAGGCCCCAGTCTACGGATTAGAGATGTAGTAGTAGGGGGAGAAACCTGATCCTGGCTTTCACTTTCAAGTTGAGACATTAAGTCCAGTTGGGGAGTTAAAGGTAAAAGCGAAAAGATATTTTTCCCAATCCCCAATCCCCAATCCCCAATCCCCAGTCCTCATACATCAATTTGCTGGTGTACCAGATGAAAGTACAAACTTCGTAGTTTCATGAGTTCATCGTGATTACCTTGCTCAACAATCACACCTTTATCTAGTACAAGGATAGAGTCAGCACTTCGCACTGTAGAGAGACGGTGAGCAATGATAAAAGTTGTGCGTTCTTTGCTAATTCGTTGTAGATTTTGCTGAAACCGTCGCTCTGATTCAGTATCTAGAGAACTGGTAGCTTCATCTAAAATCAGGATTTTGGGATTACTTAAAATAGCACGCGCGATCGCAATTCTTTGTCTTTGTCCACCAGATAGACTAGAACCCCGTTCTCCTACTTTGGTGTTATACCCCAGTGGTAAACTTTGAATGAAAGCGTGAGCTTCGGCTAATTTACTCACCTCAATTACTTCTTCTAAACTATATTGTTCGCGATAAAGGGTAATATTCTCTAAAATCGTACCGGAAAATAAAAAGCACTCTTGTGGTACTACGCCTAATTGACGGCGTAACGATTGGGGGGAAACATGGCGGATATCATGACCATCCACCAAAATTTTGCCATTGGTGGGATGATATAAACCCTGTAGGAGACTGACTAAGGTACTCTTACCAGAACCACTACGCCCAACAATGGCAATAGTTTGCCCAGGGTGCGCTGTAAAGGAAATATTTTGCAGAATATTGCGCTCATCATCTACACCATAACGGAAGGTGACATTCTCAAATTGCACGTCACCCCGTAGCGGCGGTAAAACTAGCATTGATTTTTCTGGAGTTTCTTCCGCTTGAGTGTTGAAGACATCATCCAACCGTTCTACTGAAACCATTACTTCTTGCAACTCATCCCAAAGCCCCACTAGCGATAAAATTGGGCCAATCACATTGCCAATCAGCATATTAAAGGCGACTAATTGACCTATGCTGAGTTGGTCTTGAATGACTAATGTAGCTGAATACCACAGTAATGCTGTACTGCCCAAAGTATTAATCAGTCCACTAATTACCTGTAAACCTATCGCCAATTTCTGACCGCGAAATTTAGCATTAACTGTACTGGTTAAGTGGTCTTCCCACAGCCAGCGCAAATCACGTTCTGCTGCCGCCGCTTTGACTGTAGCTACACCTGTGAGCATTTCTACTAGAGAGGAGTTTTGCTTGGCAGCCTCATTAAAAATTTCCCGCGATACTTGACGCAGTATGGGACTAGCAGCCACTGTCAATAAAATAATTGGTGGTAGTAATGCCAACACTAATAGAGTTAATTGCCAGTTGTAATATGCCATTAACCCGACATAGACAATTGCGGTTAAAGCATCTAACCAAGCTGCGATCGCTTGTTTCGTTAGAAATACCTGAATTTTATGGTTCTCTTGCACGCGAGTCATGATATCGCCTACATGACGCGTAGCAAAAAACTGGAGAGGTAAATTCAAAGTATGGGTAATAAAGCCAGTGATTAACGTTAGATCTACTCGGTTAGAAAAATAGTCCAGCATATATTGGCGAATATTCACCAAAGCAATGCGCCAAAGACTAAATACCAATAACCCGATCACAAAAATATGCAGGGTGCTTAAGCTTTTGTGTACTACTACTTGATCAAGAATAATTTGAGTAAACAGGGGCGTAATCAAACCAAATACTTGCAGTAGTAAGGAGGTGATCATAATCGGCCACAGCATGGCACGATAAGGCAAAAATGCACCCCAAAATTTCCCCAAGGAAGGTTTAGAGGATGGTACTGCTTTTAATTGTGGTGTAGGAGATAAAAGCAGAGCAAACCCAGTCCAGCCAGCTTGAAATGCTTGCAAAGTTAGCTTTTTCCGTCCAATAGCAGGGTCGGAAACAATCACATGATTTTTTTGGACTTGATAGACAACTATATAATGATCTCCCTGCCAATGGGCAATCCAAGGATGATGCTGATTGGCTATGCGATTAAAACTTGCCCTGACTGGTCTAGCTTGAAATCCTATGGTTTCTGCGGCTACAGCTAAACTTTTCAAAGAGGCTCCAGCACGAGCCACATTTGCTAGATTCCGCAACATATTCATGCTGAATTTTTTACCCCAGTATTGGGAAATCATCGCCAAGCAAGCGGGGCCACAATCAGAAATGCTTTGCTGCTGAATGAATGGATAACGTTTGCCCAACCAAGAACGGCGTTGCTTACTTGGTTGGGGAAAGGCAATCAGATTAGACTCTGGCTGAGAAGATGGCGCTTGGGAATTCAGTATGGGTGTGGGATTGGTGGGAATTTGGCGACTTCTAGCTTTTTTCTGAATAGACTTTGAGGCAGGCACACCTAATAATTGTGGAGCTATTGCTTGGGCTATTTCCCAATGTGCTATCGGCAGTTGATAAACTAATAAATCTGTTTGAGCAATCCAATCACTGGTTACTGGCTCAGGATATGCCCAACTGTCGCCAATTTTAGGGCAAAGTAATGATGGGTTTTCTGGGCTGTGAATTTGACCACTACGCAGCCAAAAGCGGCCAGTATCACAGGAAGTACATTCAGATAGTACCTCACCAGCAGGAATTTTGATTTCTACTAGGTAAGATAACAGTTCCTTGAGGGTATGGCTGGAAAGCTTGGTTGTTGGTGTTTGCAGATTCACAACCGTTTTAAAAAATATCAGAGTTTGCCGATTCGCAGTCATACGAATCAGGTAATCTGATAATTGAGACAAGCGATCGCACCACACCTTCAGCTTAGTCATGGGAATAACAGCGACGATTCCAGAACTTGCAGCGATCGCCCGGTAAGATTGGGGGCGATCGTCAAACAGTTCGTCTGCTCCATAACTTTCCCCCACTCCCAGCAAGGAAACTGCAATTTCTCTTTGTAAAGTGGTATGAAAACTGACCAGTCGTACCTGACCCTGGCAAATTATATAGCAGCCTTGAGAGTTGTGAGCTTGATCAACCAGTTCATCTCCTAGTTCAAACTCACGTATTTCAAATGCTTGACACAAGTCAAACACTAACTGGTTATTATCAGGAAATAGATTAATTAGAATATCAAATAATAATTGGCGATCTTCACCAACCTTTACAAAAAAACTGTTACTTTTATCTTCTAGTCTTTGTTTCATGATTTCAATAAATATTTAACAGCTATTTTTTAATTAAATATTAATTGCAATTGTTAATAATCACCGATTTTTACAATCTAAAATGTATAGTGATATGTTTATTAACCAATTTAAATATCAATCTATATCTTGCCTAACTGAAAAGTTATCTGAAGTCTGCTCGACATTTTGCTCATATTCCGCAGACAACTAGAATAATTGCTGAAAACTTTTAGTAAAAAGCTTTCAGCAATTGTTTAACCATCCCCATTGCATCCCATACTATGGGTAGGCTAGATAATAATAAGATTTGTCAGAACTTAATAAGTGGCAGAAATGGCTTTACCAAAGGATTCAGAATAATATTCTGTGGTTTGAGTTCCTACCAAAGTCAGGGTTTTGGTATTGTCGCCATAAGCATCAGCTACAGCTTGAGATTCAGCAGCATTGCCTTTGATGTACACGTCAGAGTAAATTTTGTTTTTGATTTTGTTGTCGATTTTTTCATTTACATCTACATCTTTATAGAAGTAGCTTTTGAAAGAAACGCCACCAGCACCAACGATTTCTTGAGTTACATCTTCAAAGTAGTTTAGATCAGAAATAATCATGGTTGTTGTTCCTTGTTATGTTGATCAACTCGCTTGAGTTGTTGTTCACAATGTAGCTGCTTAAATTTTATTTGTATCGCCAAATTGGCTGACTTTTCTTTTCTTGAGGAAAACTTTTTATTTTGTATTTTCGGTAAAGTTAGCTATCAAATTTTATATATAGATCAGAACTAAATTTAAAATTTCGAGCCATAATGGCGTAACTTATAGCCTTTTTGGCTGGATTATTATTAAAGATGAATTATTCTTTTTAATATCACTCTCTCATTACTTATCTAAGCAAATGAATTGGATAAATAAAGAATTTCATCAAATTTGTCTGAAGCCATACTTAGAATATAGTAAACATCTGTTACTATTTACTACTTCATTACTAGCTAGTTCAGTTTTATTAGCTGCACCTAGCCGAGCTGCTACCTTTGCTTTTTCTGAAGGCAGATTAGCATTGACTGATTTTAGTCACAGGCCTTTGGATAGCTTTACTAATACGGATGTCAATACCATATCTATTTCTCCAGATGGTACTGTAGTAAGTGAAGCTAATGCGATCGCGTTTTTAGGTTCAAATCCCTCAGAAGCATTAAATATCACTTACAGTGAAGCTATAGGTAACAATAAGGATTTTCTAGGTCTGGCAGAAAGTGAGGCTATAGTTAAAGGTATCTTTGAGGTAGAAGAAAATACACTTTTCTCTTTTAACTTTGAAGCCGATTTGAACATGGGAACATCATTAGAGCATCCTACAGTGGGGAGTGCTGAGGCAATTGGGGATATAAGTTTTGCATTAATCGATATTAGCAATAATAATGTATTAGACTTTTTTCAAGTTGCAGCCAACTTATCTACAAAATCAAGTAACATCGATTTTATCGATTACAAAATAAGTGACCATATTATATTAAACGCTGAATTTGCCGATATTAATGACGAGAATTTGAGAGGCGATCAAAAATTGGCAACAGCCTATTTTAATGGTTCTGTGCAAAGTTATTTTACAAATAAAACAAGTTTTGCTTTAATTGCTGTTAATAGAAATCAAGCTAAAGTTTCGGTGTCTGAGCCTTCAACTTGCATAGCTATAATTTTCAGTTGCGGTGTTATGGGTGTTGTACTAAAACGTAAACGCCAAAAAAGTATGCCAACTTACTTGTCAGCTAAAAAGTAACTAAGTAGATATTGTGTGCGATAACCTAAGTTCTAACTTATCCCTAAGAATTTGACCCAGTTTTTGATACTTCTGACCCATTAGACCCATTCATAAATCAGGGATACGACGTTGTTAGCCGTATCCCTGATTTATGTGAGAATATATGATATTGATAACTGAAATCTTCAGCTTAAGCAGCAACAGGATCTAATAACTGAATATTAGAGAAGATGAATTCCTGAACTGAGGTTTGTCCTGCGATTTCAGTGCGAATTTCCCGACGATTAAGAATGAAATAAGCGCCAACTTTTTCATACTCATCTACAAAGTTGCTGACTCCGCCTCTTTGTTCCCCAGTTTGAGGTTCATGGTAAACCGAGTCATAGGTATGAGATAGATAGCCTTCCCCAGTCTCGTGAACACTAAAGGTATTAATAGTGACAACAACACCATGAATATGACGGTGGACGAGGGTAACTATATTATTGTGGACTTTGTAGCGATCGCCTTCAGCCTTACCGCCCATTAAAATTTCCACAGCATCATTCTCATCAGTTGCACCATAACGAAAAGTATTGGCACCGTGGGTTTCTTCAAAGGTGCGACGCACACGGTGAATAGCTATCTCCCATGCTTGTCCATGAATTGTTTTTTTCGCGGACTCGTCATCTATACCCAAAACTTCCGCTTTGAGTTCGGCATTGATAGTAACTTTACCTGTAATTACCTGATTATCATGTTTATAGGTAATGTCTGCTGTATAACCAGGGAAATTTTTGTCCCAAGTGTAACGGTTGTCATAAGCAGCCCGGAAAAGTTCCTGAGCAGAGAGTTGTGTAACTGTCATGTGCTTCTCCTAGCGCAATTAGTTATAGTCGCTTTTTAGTCTTGCTGGTATTAGCATAGAAGTAATTGTTGAGTCTCGCATAGACCCCAACTGGGTACACTTATGCCTATTTCTCTACACGATGTATTTCATGCGATCGCTAATATCCGTACCGAGGAAGAACTACAACCAGTCCTCATGGATAAAATTGGCGAGTACTTTGGCGTGCAACGTTGGGGGATCTATTTAGTAGATAGTCAGTCAAAAACTGATACCGATGCTCAGACAATCCCAGCCGTATGTTTAGAAAGTAATCCTATTGGGCAATATGTAGTTGAGCGCCATTCCCCCGCCCATGAACAACTCATATTAACCCCAGAAGACTGGAAACACCTATGTCCACGCCATGACCACGAACACGTCATGACAGGCCCAATTATTTGCGATGGTCGCCTGATCGGAACACTAAATTTTGCCCGTGATCGAGGAAATCCACCCTTTAACGCCAGCAATTTAGCCGACCTCAGCGCCCTCTGTATTCATTTGTCTGCCAAACTCGCCACCCTAAGAACTACCCCAAAAACATTTCCCCCTTCATCAACTAATCCCTTGACCCCACGCGAACTACAAATAGCTGAACTGGTGGCACAAGGATTAACTAATGCTGAAATTGCCCAAAGGCTGTGGATTACTCAAAACTCTGTCAAGCAAGCCTTAAAAAGAATGTTCCGCAAACTAAGAGTATCAGCTCGTGCTGAGATGGTAGCCAGATTGCAAGATTTGCTAATTCCGAAATGAGATGAAAATTCAGAATTTTTTTTGTGTTGTGAATCTTATCCAATAAGCTTTATAGCCTCCGACATTCTCCGCAAAAGGTGCAATTTAGAAAAAAAGTGAATTTACCCCTTGACGAAGCTAGAAATATTCGCTAATCTAGATAAAGTGTCAAGGCGAGAGAGCTAAGACCACTGAACCGAGAAAAAAGAATACTTTGAAAGCGAAGAAGTAACCAACCTCGTCAAATAAATTTGGTTTTGGGAGTTCCCAAAAACATTAAAAAATTATAGCAAGGAATCTGAGAGACAAGTTTTTTCAGATAACAAACTCGAAACACAACAAAACGGAGAGTTTGATCCTGGCTCAGGATGAACGCTGGCGGTATGCTTAACACATGCAAGTCGAACGGTCTTTTCGGAGATAGTGGCGGACGGGTGAGTAACACGTGAGAATCTGCATTCAGGTCGGGGACAACCACTGGAAACGGTGGCTAATACCGGATGTGCCGAGAGGTGAAAGGCTTGCTGCCTGAAAATGAGCTCGCGACTGATTAGCTAGTTGGTAGTGTAAGGGACTACCAAGGCGACGATCAGTAGCTGGTCTGAGAGGATGATCAGCCACACTGGGACTGAGACACGGCCCAGACTCCTACGGGAGGCAGCAGTGGGGAATTTTCCGCAATGGGCGAAAGCCTGACGGAGCAATACCGCGTGAGGGAGGAAGGCTCTTGGGTTGTAAACCTCTTTTCTCAAGGAATAAGATATGAAGGTACTTGAGGAATAAGCATCGGCTAACTCCGTGCCAGCAGCCGCGGTAATACGGAGGATGCAAGCGTTATCCGGAATGATTGGGCGTAAAGAGTCCGTAGGTGGTTGTGAAAGTCTGCTGTTAAAGAGCAAGGCTCAACCTTGTAAAGGCAGTGGAAACTACACAGCTAGAGTGCGTTCGGGGCAGAAGGAATTCCTGGTGTAGCGGTGAAATGCGTAGAGATCAGGAAGAACACCGGTGGCGAAAGCGTTCTGCTAGGCCGTGACTGACACTGAGGGACGAAAGCTAGGGGAGCGAATGGGATTAGATACCCCAGTAGTCCTAGCCGTAAACGATGGATACTAGGCGTGGCTTGTATCGACCCGAGCCGTGCCGGAGCCAACGCGTTAAGTATCCCGCCTGGGGAGTACGCACGCAAGTGTGAAACTCAAAGGAATTGACGGGGGCCCGCACAAGCGGTGGAGTATGTGGTTTAATTCGATGCAACGCGAAGAACCTTACCAAGACTTGACATGTCGCGAATCTTCTTGAAAGGGGAGAGTGCCTTCGGGAGCGCGAACACAGGTGGTGCATGGCTGTCGTCAGCTCGTGTCGTGAGATGTTGGGTTAAGTCCCGCAACGAGCGCAACCCTCGTTTTTAGTTGCCAGCATTAAGTTGGGCACTCTAGAGAGACTGCCGGTGACAAACCGGAGGAAGGTGGGGATGACGTCAAGTCAGCATGCCCCTTACGTCTTGGGCTACACACGTACTACAATGCTACGGACAAAGGGCAGCAAGCTAGCGATAGCAAGCAAATCTCACAAACCGTAGCTCAGTTCAGATCGCAGGCTGCAACTCGCCTGCGTGAAGGAGGAATCGCTAGTAATTGCAGGTCAGCATACTGCAGTGAATTCGTTCCCGGGCCTTGTACACACCGCCCGTCACACCATGGAAGCTGGCAACGCCCGAAGTCATTACTCCAACCATTCGTGGAGGAGGATGCCTAAGGCAGTGCTGGTGACTGGGGTGAAGTCGTAACAAGGTAGCCGTACCGGAAGGTGTGGCTGGATCACCTCCTTTTGAGGGAGACCGAATCCACTCACAAATCGAAAGCGAAAGTGAATAGATTTGGAGATGGTCTACTCTAGGTCGGTCGAGATTGGTAAAAGCTTTCAAAGTATTACTCTTCCGGTTTAACGTGATTGGAAAAGTCAGCAACTAACTATGGAGTTAGACTGCTGGGTGAATACCAGCCAGAACCTTGAAAACTGCATAGAAACGCGATTGAAAGCAGGCAGACACAGACATCCAAAGGATAAAAGTGTTTGCAATGGAGAAACCAATGAAATTGTGGTCAAGCTAATAAGGGCTCATGGTGGATACCTAGGCACACAGAGGCGAAGAAGGACGTGGTTACCGACGAAATACTCCGGGGAGTTGGAAGCAAACTATGAGCCGGAGATGTCCGAATGGGGCAACCCTAAATACTACCTGTTGAATATATAGACAGGAAAGAGCCAACCCAGCGAACTGAAACATCTTAGTAGCTGGAGGAAGAGAAATCAAAAGAGATTCCCTCAGTAGTGGTGAGCGAAAGGGGAAAAGCCTAAACCATTTGGTTTACCGAATGGGGTAGTGGGACAGCGATATCGAATCTAGAGACTAGACGAAGCAGCTAAATACTGCACCAGAGGAGGTGAAAGTCCTGTAGTCGAAAGTTAAAGGATAGAAGCTGAATCCCGAGTAGCATGGGGCACGAGGAATCCCATGTGAATCAGCGAGGACCATCTCGTAAGGCTAAATACTACTGTGTGACCGATAGAGAACAAGTACCGCGAGGGAAAGGTGAAAAGAACCCCGGAAGGGGAGTGAAATAGAACATGAAACCATGAGCTTACAAGCAGTGGGAGTCCGATTAAACGGATGACCGCGTGCCTGTTGAAGAATGAGCCGGCGACTTATAGGCACTGGTAGGTTAAAGCGAGAATGCTGGAGCCAAAGCGAAAGCGAGTCTGAAGAGGGCGATAATCAGTGTTTATAGACCCGAACCCTGGTGATCTAACCATGTCCAGGATGAAGCTTGGGTAAAACCAAGTGGAGGTCCGAACCGACCGATGTTGAAAAATCGGCGGATGAGGTGTGGTTAGGGGTGAAATGCCAATCGAACCAGGAGCTAGCTGGTTCTCCCCGAAATGTGTTGAGGCGCAGCGGTAATGAATATAGTCGGGGGGTAAAGCACTGTTTCGGTGCGGGCTGGGAGACCGGTACCAAATCGAGACAAACTCAGAATACCCGATGGACACATTGCCAGTGAGACAGTGGGGGATAAGCTTCATTGTCAAGAGGGAAACAGCCCAGACCACCAGCTAAGGTCCCCAAATCATCGCTAAGTGAGAAAGGAGGTGAGACTGCATAGACAACTAGGAGGTTTGCCTAGAAGCAGCCACCCTTGAAAGAGTGCGTAATAGCTCACTAGTCAAGCGGTCTTGCGCCGAAAATGAACGGGGCTAAGCGATGTACCGAAGCTGTGGGATTAAGTAATTAATCGGTAGGGGAGCGTTCCGTAGTAGGGAGAAGCAGTAGCGGCGAGCAGCTGTGGACGAAACGGAAGTGAGAATGTCGGCTTGAGTAGCGCAAACATTGGTGAGAATCCAATGCCCCGAAACCCTAAGGGTTCCAGAGCCAGGTTCGTCCACTCTGGGTTAGTCGGGACCTAAGGCGAGGCCGAAAGGCGTAGTCGATGGACACAGGGTCAACAATCCCTGACTACGATATGGGAGCATTGCTAGGGACGCATGAAAGATAGCTACACCCTGATTGGTTTGGGAGGGGTTTACGAACTCCGAGTAGTCAAGGATAGTGCCAAGAAAAGCTAGGAATGTGATGAAGATATTGTACCCGTACCCGAAACCGACACAGGTAGGGAGGTTGAGAATACCAAGGGGCGCGAGATAACTCTCTCTAAGGAACTCGGCAAAATGGCCCCGTAACTTCGGAAGAAGGGGTGCCCACTCTTGGTGGGTCGCAGTGAAGAGATCCAGGCGACTGTTTACCAAAAACACAGGTCTCCGCAAACTCGTAAGAGGAAGTATGGGGGCTGACGCCTGCCCAGTGCCGGAAGGTTAAGGAAGCTGGTCAGCGAAAGTGAAGCTGGCGACCGAAGCCCCGGTGAACGGCGGCCGTAACTATAACGGTCCTAAGGTAGCGAAATTCCTTGTCGGGTAAGTTCCGACCCGCACGAAAGGCGTAACGATCTGGATGGTGTCTCAGAGAGAGACTCGGCGAAATAGGAATGTCTGTGAAGATACGGACTGCCTGCACCTGGACAGAAAGACCCTATGAAGCTTTACTGTAGCCTGGAATTGTGTCCGGGCTTCGCTTGCGCAGGATAGGTGGGAGGCGAAGAGATATTCCTTGTGGGGAATATGGAGCCAACGGTGAGATACCACTCTGGCGAAGCTAGGATTCTAACTTGCTACCGTTACCCGGTAGAAGGACAGTTTCAGGTGGGCAGTTTGACTGGGGCGGTCGCCTCCTAAAAGGTAACGGAGGCGCGCAAAGGTTCCCTCAGCACGCTTGGAAACCGTGCGGCGAGTGTAAAGGCATAAAGGGAGCTTGACTGCAAGACCGACAAGTCGAGCAGGTACGAAAGTAGGCCTTAGTGATCCGACGGCGCAGAGTGGAATGGCCGTCGCTCAACGGATAAAAGTTACTCTAGGGATAACAGGCTGATCTCCCCCAAGAGTCCACATCGACGGGGAGGTTTGGCACCTCGATGTCGGCTCATCGCAACCTGGGGCGGAAGTACGTCCCAAGGGTTGGGCTGTTCGCCCATTAAAGCGGTACGTGAGCTGGGTTCAGAACGTCGTGAGACAGTTCGGTCCATATCCGGTGCAGGCGTAAGAGCATTGAGAGGAGCCTTCCTTAGTACGAGAGGACCGGGAAGGACGCACCGCTGGTGTACCAGTTATTGTACCAACAGTAGACGCTGGGTAGCCAAGTGCGGAGCGGATAACCGCTGAAAGCATCTAAGTGGGAAGCCCACCTCAAGATGAGTGCTCTCACTACATTAAGTAGGTAAGGTCACGGGCAGAACACCCGTTCATAGGCTCTAAGTGGAAGTGCAGTAATGTATGAAGCTGAGGAGTACTAACAGACCGAGGGCTTGACCTCATTTATCATTGGCATATTAATCGCGTTTCTTGCAGTCTTCAGGGTTGTGTAAGCGACTGGGGACTGGCTACTGGGGACTAGCTAAGACAGTTTCTTCCCAGTCCCCAGTCCCCAATCCCCAATCCCCAGTTTTTCCTGGTGCCTATGGCGCGGTGGAACCACACTGACCCCATCCCGAACTCAGAGGTGAAACACTGCTGCGGCTACGATAGTTGGAGGGTTGCCTCCTGCCACAATTGCTCGGTGCCAGGTCTTTTTTTCTCACCAAAAAGCTGACTTATCTTCGATAAGACAGCTTTTTGTTTTCTCTTTACAATTGTTGGATAATATTTAAATCATTTAAAATTTCTGGTTCTAACTCTTTACCCTGACCATCTTCAATATTTCGGAACAACACCGTAAATGCACCAGCACCTAATCTATCTTGGGGAAAGAGTCGGTAACAAGGAATCTCTGTTAAATGTGACTGATAGTTTTGTAAATGATTAATTTTAACTGCTTCAAATTGAGGGAAGCGTGATAGAAACCACTCGCAAACTTGTTCATTTTCTTCAGGTGAGTAGGTACAAGTCATATAAGCAAGGTAGCCTTGGGGTGCAACCAGTTGTGAGGAATTAGCTATAATTCGTTTTTGGCGATTGGCACTCTTATTAATAGCAGTTGGATGAAAACATCCTGGTGCTTTTTCACCTTTTGCTAGTAAGGATTGTCCTGTACATGGAGCATCAACTAATACTAAATTACAAGAATGTGGTAGATTTTCTGCCAAGATACTAGAGTCTCTATTGAACAGAGTACAAGGGCTGATATGGCAACGCTTTAAGTTAGAAATTAGCATTCCTAAACGCTTACCAATCACTTCATTGCAGATAAGTAATTCTGGTTGTAAGGCTTGCCAAGTAAAGATGCTTTTACCTCCAGGGGCGGCACACATATCAAACACTAATTTTACTGGCTGGGAAATTGTTAGTAAAACAGAAGCCGCAAATACAGAAGAAAAATCTAAACAATAAAAATATCCTTGGTGATGTAAGGGATGTTGACCGGGTTTTTCTCCGAATTGTAGACGGTCTACAAATGTTGGCTGCCAACTTAATGAGTATTCTACTGAAAAAGGTAGGATTTCTGGCTTATTCTGACACCAAATAATACAGGGATGAAAGGGCTGGGGAGAAATTAATGCCTGAATAAATTTTTCTTGATTATCAGGGTTTTCAAACAAACGCCGTGCAAGTTTCAATAATAAATTTGATGGTTTTTCCATTAGTAAAACTGTTACAGAAGAACAATGCCTAGAAGCTAATTGGCTTCATACTTTAGAATATAATGACCACGATTCTGATGATGATAAAACCTCTGCTAGTTAAAGGAACATCAAAGGTTTGGTCAAGAGGGGTATATGAGTGCTGAGTTCCGAGTAGTGAGTAAATTGAGTGCTGAGTTCTAATTTTAGGTTATTTATTCAGCACTCTGACTACATCCTGATTGCAAGGGCTAAAGATATTTTTGCGTAAATCCTAAATGATTACCAAACTGCCCAAACGCACCGGAGAAAGTCATGATTTTTGATAATTTTCAGCGTAAATTGCGCCGAGAAGCACAAATATGGCGTGATGAAGGGATCATTAGTGCTTCTCAATATCAACAAATTTCAGACCGCCATCAATTTAATAATTTAGAAGCGATCGCACGTGATCAGTTTATGATGATTGCGATCGCTATTGGTGGTATTCTCTTAGTCTTAGGTGGGACAACCTTCGTAGCTGCTAACTGGTTTGCTTGGTCACGAGAAGTAAAATTCATCATGATGATGAGTTTATTTATCTCAGTTAGCATCACAGGTTTTTATACTTGGAGAGACCCAAAACTCGGTGGTAGTGAAGGTAAGAAACCACGACGCAACAATAGATGGCTGGGAGAAGCACTGCTAATTCTAGCGGCTTTTATTCTGGGTGCAAACATCATACTGATGGCACAGAATTTTAATATCAGTGGTTCTGCTACTCAATTATTTCTAGCCTGGGGGTTTGGTGTCTCCTTCATGGCTTATAGTCTGTCCCTAAATTCTTTAGGGATTATGGCGATTATCTTAGTACAGATTGGCTATTGGCTAGGGGTGGGAGATTTATCTTACGCCTCTGCTGACTGGAATTGGGCAAGATTAGCAGTACGACATATGCCTTTAATCTCATGGCTGTTGTTTGTGCCTTTAGCCTACTCCTGTCGTTCACGCTGGATTTTCTTTTTAGCAGCTTTTTTCTTTGCTAGTTCTCTACAATTCAACCTCAAGCCTTTACCACTGCTAAATCTCTCCGATGTAGCTCCTTGGGTGGCATCTTTTGCCTTAGCACTGCCACCTGCATTATTCTGGAGTTATGATGATCTGCTATTTCCTTCCATCAATTACAGACTATTTCAACCGCTAGCCCGTAATTTAGCATTAATTGCTTTTGGCTTAGTCTTTTATGCCCTTTCTTTTCGCTGGCAATGGCAGGGTTTTTCCACTAATACCTTTCTGCCCAGGAATAATTTCAACACTTTGATGTCTGTACCTATCATCGATTTAGGGATTCTCAGTGGTCTAGCAGTGTTGCAATGGTTGTTTCTGCTACGTCAAACGAATAACCCTCCCCGTCGGGAAGTTGTGTTTAATACTGGCCTAATTGCTACCTTTCTCGGCTTCATCGTGGTAGTACCATTCTGGCACCAAGCTATTAGTCGCATTGGTGACTTAGGCAGTTTTATTTTTAGTGTGCTATTTGTTGTATTGTCTTGGGGACTGATTCAAGAGGGATTAAAGCTGAGTGATAGACGATCTTTTTGGGGCGGTATGCTATTGTTAACTCTACTGGTGATTAGTAAGATGCTGGAGTATGACACTGACTTGCTTTTCAAGTCAATGGTGTTTGTGATGTGTGGTTCGATTCTGCTGAGTGCCGGAATGTGGTTTGAACGTCGCCTAACAGGTTCATCTAGTTCATCTGCTAAGAAGTAGAAATTAAAGGCAAAATAAGAAGTATCTCTTGCCTTTGACTTTGAGTTTGTGTGTTCACGCCCGAAACTTGAGAGGGAAAATCTCGTTGCGTAAGTCCTGTTTTAGTTGCCCCAAAAACCGATTATTTTTAGGACTACGCCCATGAGCAATGAATCTTCGGAATCCAAAAAAAGTAAAACTTTATCTCCTGAAGCGGAATTCTCGAAGAAGCTGACTTTTCGGGATTATCTCATAGCGACTGAGCAAAAATTTAACCAGCCTCTACCTTTTTGGCGGCTTTTAGTTCCTCTGGCATTACAAACAGGGATAATTTTGTCTGTTCCTACTCAGGCAGCTTATACTAATCTTTTGGGTAGAGAGGTGATTTTGCAAACTCTATCTAGCAATCCCCAGAATGTCTTGCAAGGCTATAGTCTCTTCCTAGACTACAATATATCTCGGATTTCCAATTTACGCAGACTTCCCGGTTGGAATGAGTTGGCGAGGAGAAATCGGGGGAGGAACGGACAATTACTCTCAGGAACTAATGTTTACGTGATTTTGCGAGGGCAAGAATCCTTTGGTCGTGGTGTTCCTAGAGCTTGGCGACCTGTGCGCGTCAGCAGCACTCTACCTATGTCTCTCCCAGATAATCAAGTTGCCTTACGAGGTGTTTATCAGGATGGTTTTGTGAACTACGGTGTAGAAACATTGAGTATTCCTGATGAACAACGTCAGCAGATTAATGAAGATATCCGCCGTTCGATTGGCGGCACTAGAAATAGACGGCTAAGACCGATAACTGTCAAGGTCAAAGTAGACCCCCAAGGTAATGCTGTACCTGTGAGTTTGTGGGTACGCGATCGCAACTATAGTTTCTAGTCTTCATGGCGTAGATTCCATGCTACACCAAAAGCTGCTCCTGCTCCAGCTAACAACCCGGTACTCATTCCTTGAATAGTTTTTTGTATGGGTTCTTGAATCAGGCAATCGCTTGTAACCTTGTCGGCTTGCAAGCACAGATTGCTTTCTGCCCAACTGGTAGTTCCTCCTAAAACTACACCAGCTACACTACAGGAAGCGACAAGCAGCAATAGACGTTTAGTTTTTCTATCCATAGATGGATGTGTTAAATCAGATAGAGGTTAAGTAGTTCTCAAATACTTTACACGTCTATGCTGCTTATGTCATCTATTTTTTTAGGCTAATGAAGGATAGGACTAAAGTCCTAACTACAAACTAAATTTTATCGGTTAAATAGGAGTGAAGGCAATGACGTTAATTTTTTTGCCAATAAAGCCTATTAAAGTACAATTCCTGCCTGGGTATATATCACTCAAGTTGTGAAAATATAACCATCGTTTTTGATGTGCTAATGATATTTCTAACTGACGTGGGTAGCCAAACTTATTGTCGTAGGTAGCATTGACACTCACTGGGCCATCACAAGCACATCCATTGGGGCCGCATTTTTGACTATCTGCCGAGGATGCAATTTCTTGGAATAAGTCGGTAACAGTTAATGGAGGTATACTTGCACAAGTATTTTGTTTGATAGCAATGACTTTTTCATTCTTAATTTCTACCTCTTGCTGACAATTATCAGGTGCAGAATAATTAATCTTTAAACGGTAATGAGAAATGGCTTGTGTTTGCCAGTTTTTCTGGGCTTGTGCTAGTTGATGTTGAGAGTAGTTTTTTAAGAATAATTGGTGGCTCCAGAAAGCTACACCACCAATACTAAGGAGCATTAAAATTGTTATCCATCGGGGGTACAATGAGTGAAGCGATCGCTTGCTAATATTCATATATAGGAATCCGCTTTGATTTCTAAAATTATCTGCGTAGCCAGGCAATAGGCAATAGGCAATAGGCAATAGGAAAGGAGAGAGTAGGGGTGTACTGAGTTTTTTTCAGAAATCAAATACGAGTCCTATATAATAATCAGGTTAGTTGAGAACATCATTAACCACAAAAACTGAGGATAATTTTCCGGATATCGTTAATCTTTTTGAGTGATTTCTAGATAAATATGTTCTAAACGTACAGGTTGGCGAGAAATGGCATCTATTGATATACCTGTAAATCGTGCCATAATTTCTGGTAATTCGAGGGTTTCTGGTAGCCAAAAAGCTAGTTCATTACCATAACGTCTATAGGTAAAATGATACGCTTGAGCGCGGGCGATCGCCTCTTTTTCCTGGTGAGTTTTTATTGTGACAATTTCTTGGGCTGGAATTAAATTGCGTAATTCTGCTAAACTTCCCTCAGCTAAAATTTGACCATTCTTTAGTATCCCAATTTTATCACACAACCGCTCGGCTTCATCTAATAAATGGGTGGTGAGTAAAACTGTAATTCCCTGAGTTTTCAGTTGTCTAATTAATTCCCAAATTTCATACCTAGCTTCAATATCTAAACCTGTTGTGGGTTCATCTAAAATCACTAATTTGGGCTGATGTACCAAAGCAGCTGCAATATTTAAACGCCTTTGCATCCCTCCACTTAAGGTTTCTACAGGACTTTGCACTCTATCTAATAAATTAACAGATGCAAGGGTTTCTTGGACTTGCTTTTGGCGTGTGGCTTTGTCTAACCCGTAAATATCAGCAAAAAATTGGAGATTTTCTGCACAAGTCAAGGTTTTGTATAGCAAATTCTCTTGGGGTGCGATGCCAATTAATTTTTTAGTTACTGGAGAAACAGGTTGATGATTAATTGTAATCTCACCAGTATCAGCTTTGAGTAAATTGCAAATTATATTAATTGTTGTTGTCTTGCCTGAACCATTCGCACCGAGTAAGCCATAAATTTCTCCAGGATTAATCGTAAAATTTAAATCATGTAGAACCTTTCTATCTCTATAAGATTTATTTAAATTAGTAATTTTTAGCATATTTTTATTGATGAAGTTTTATAATCTTCTTTCTAAAATTAGCATTCGCCTGTAAGATAACCAACCGCCTACAATCATTACTAGAGCAAATGCTAAGAGAAAAACAAAGTGTGGCATGATTTTATTGATATCTTCCCCTTGGGATGAAACGTTCACAAGAGCTTCATTCATGTGATATATGGGGTTATATTGAGCGATATTCACCAGGGTTTTAGGAAATAAACTCGCTGGTAAAAATGCGCCCCCTAAAATTAATAAAGGCACTCCAAAGGCAGCTACTAAAGCGTTGACATCTTCGATACGGCGAGCCAATTGTGTACCGAATATAAAGCCTAAACCAACGTAAGCAGCGATACTCAAAAAAATAATTATGAGTCCCAATAAAATAGAACCCCTAAATGTTGCACCCCAAAATGATGCAATTGTGTAAATTAATATAGTTTGTCCAATACCAATACAACTATGAGCTAGAAAAATTCCTAAAAAATAGGATGTGCCACTTAAGGGAGAAAGAAACAAGCGTTTGAGGGTTTGTTGTTCTCTTTCTGCAACAATTGTCGATACAGTTCCGCCCAAACAGCTAAAAAATAATGCTGCACCTACTAAAGTTGAGGGGGCGCTATAAGCAAAGGCATCAGCCATTGGTAATTCTGCCCTTTCTGCCAAAATAAATCCACTGAGGATTAATACAGAAATGGGAAAAATACTCCAAAAAATTAAGCTACGTCTCCGACGTAATAATTCGGTTAAAATACGTCGAGTTACAGCTATAGTTTCACGCCAATATTTCATAAACTGGGGAATAGGGAGTGGGGAGTAGGAAGTGGGGGAAATTAAAATTTTTGTCCGGTGGTGAATTCTAATCTGACTTCTCCTTGGTTGCTTACTCCTAAGTCTCCTCGCAAGATGCCAAAGGGTGAATTAAGTCGGACTCCTAAGCCATAGCCAAAGCCACTTCCGGGTTTATCTCGGACTACGCCAGGTTCACCGATGACTGTTTTGCTAGAACCAAAATCTGAGGCGAAGTCTGTAAATACAACGCCTCCGATGTAATCCATAATCGGAAAACGATATTCTACTGAAGCCAAGCCATAACTACGGCTACTGGCGACTTCTCCATAACCGTATCCCCGTACAGAATTGGCACCGCCGATGTGAAAAGCATCGGCTGGGGGAAAATCACCGATAATTGTACCAAGTTGGACATTTACAGCTAGCATTTCGGGACTGTCGGGTATCTGATTGTTGCCTATCCATGTGACTGGAACATACTGTACATAGTTTCCCTGGAGTCGATTGCTAGAAAGATTACCTAACCCGATGGGGATGGCTTGGGCAGTGCTAAGGGTGACAATTGAGCCTTGGGTGGGGTTGTTGGGGCGATCGCGTCGATCTCGATTTACACTAAAAGATAGGGTAAATAAGTCATCAATGCCAGTACCACTAACAGAAAGCTGGTTTCCCAATTCATCTACTGGGACTACATCATAATTTGCGTTACGTAAGCTAATTCTGGTGTAGTTCAGTCCTAAAGCCGCATCCCAGTCATCAAAGGAGCGTAACAAGGAGACAGAACCGCCAAATCTACCTTCTCGGATGCTGTCACCGTTGGCGAGTCTAATATCATCATCGAAGACAGGAGATAATTTGCGATCGCGAAATGTTCTGATACTATAACCAAAGCGTTCTGGTTCACCGGAACGATAGGGGCTGATAAACGCAGTAGCAAATTGTACACCTTTGCCGCTCAGTTGCACTGTGGTACTGATTTGGTCATTTACACCACTGATATTGGCATCTCGATAACGTACTTGACCGTATAATCCTATATCCCTGTTACTACCAGCACCATAATTCCAAGTGGGAAAGCGACGCTCTTTAATGTCATAAATAATATCAACACCAGAGGCATGATTTTGTGGAGATGCCGTCACAAAATCCAATGAATCTAATTTTCGCAATCTTTGCAAGTCTGCTTGTAATGCTTCATCGCTGAATACTTTTCCTGGCTTTAGCGTCAGTAGACTCCGAATAAAATCTGTTTGCGTGCGTCCTGAAATGGGCTGTCCTCTATCATTAATCAAACGAATTTGGATATTTTGAACGATTTGCGGGGAAAACTCAATAGTTTGGGGAAATCCGACATAATTACCGTATTTGGCGTATCCATCAATGTCTACAGTGCCTACTGGAGAGTTCGCCAGCAGGGGCTGATTTCCCCCACTTAGCAATGTTCCTACTACCAAAGTCACAACTATGGGAATACGCATATTGGCAACCAGTTAATGTAATTAATTTTGCCCTATGTGTGATGTGTCAGCAACTACTCAGTTAACATAATCATAGTTTGATACTGAATGGGGTGAAGATGCAAGTAGCGATCGCCTTTTCCTGTTATTTTGAGCAACTATTTGCTACAGTGCCAAATTCACCAGCAAAAATCAAGGTCTACAGCTATTGAATTTATGCTATGAAATACTAAATTTTGCTTTTGAGAATTTGTATTTTGCATTACCAGTAGGGCTTGACAATTTCTACCATTCTGCAAAAATAAATCCGTTCGGGATCACAGGGTAAAGGGGAAAAGCCTCCAGAAATCTGCTGATTTGTCGCCATCATTTCCTGTCAGTAATTCATTGTGCAAAGTTAGTTCTGTAACCAATGAGTCTACCATTTAATTCGCCGGAATCTTCTCCTATCTCCCGTCGCACACTGCTGAAAGTGTTTGGTGTGGGTGCAATTGCAGGAGTTACAGGATACTCCCGATTTTCTAAACCAAAACCAGCAGTATTTCCACAAGATACTCTCAGTTTGCCACGGACATTAGAGCAATCAAAAAGTGTGGTGGTAATTGGTGGCGGTTTGGCGGGTTTAGCCTGTGCTTATGAATTAAGTCAAAGAGGTTTTGCCGTTACACTGTTAGAAAAATCTCCCCAACTCGGTGGCAAAATTGCCAGTTGGCAAATAGAAGCGGCTGGCGAAACCTTCAGGATGGAACATGGTTTTCATGGCTTTTTTCCCCAATACTATAATTTGAAAAGCATAGTTACAGAATTGGGGATTAATGAGAACTTCCAGTCATTAAACTTTTATTCTGTCGTCTACCGTGGTGATAAATACAAACCAGAGGTATTTCGCCCTAGTCATTCCGCCTTTCCTTGGAATATTGTAGACTTAGCGATCGCTTCCCCTAATCGCTTGCAATGGGGTATTAATCTCACTAAAATTAAACATCTACAAGTCTTCCAAGCTATCACAGGTTTCCAGAGAGAAAAGAACTATCGCCGCTTTGACAATATCTCGGTGGCTGATTGGGTAGCTACGGAATTTCCCCAGGGTTTATATGATTTATATTTTCTACCTTTTGCTAAATCGAGTTTAAATGCACCGGATGTCATGAGTGTGGGAGAACTGATGCAGTTCTTCCATTTTTATTTTTTTGGCAACCCCGAAGGACTAGCTTTTAATGGTACGAAAGACGATATGGGGACAAGTTTAGTCCAACCCATCGCTAAGTCGATTCAACAGCATCAAGGTCAAATTTTTACTGATGCTACAGTCAGTGAATTTTTAACTGAAGATGGTAAAATTCATGGAGTGAAATATTTTGTGGGTGGCAATCACAGTAACGTCCCCTTTTGGGTACAGCGTAACTCGGTGATTGTGGATAAAAAGACAGAATATTTTGGTGCGGCGGATGAAGTTTTTGCTGTAGCATCTGGTGATGATGTAGCAATTTCATTAACTTGTACTCACCAAGGTTGTACTGTCAAAAAAGCCGTCGATGGTAAGTTTCATTGTCCTTGTCATGGGGCGGTGTTTGATGCCAATGGTAAAGTATTAAAAGGCCCGGCGCAACGGGACTTACAAAAGTTGCGAGTTGTGGAAAGAAAGCAGGATGAATTGCAATTGGTAGCAATGAATGCTGATGCACCTGCACCACAGACAATCACCGCAGATTATTATGTTTTTGCGACAGATGTACCGGGAGTTAAGCAACTATTTAAACAGATTAATGGTGATGTGAATTCTAAAGTGCGATCGCAAGTGGAAAAACTCAGTATTGCTGATCCTTTTGCGGTGTGTCGTTTCTGGTTTGACCGGGATTTTGAGTGGGAGCAAAGTAATTTTACTTCTTTATCTGGCTACCAATTAACTGATAGTATCACACTGTATCATCGCATTCAGCAACAATTTATTGAATGGTCACAACGCACAGGTGGAAGTGTGGTTGAGTTACACGCCTACTGTTACAAAGAAAAAGAATTTCCCACACAGGAAGCGTTGTTAACTACCTTTGAAAATGAACTTTATGATATAGTGCCACAGTTAAAGCAGGCAAATATACTGCATCGGGAATTGGTGAATCAACATAACTTTTCTGGTTATCCACCGAATAGTTATGCAGATAGGCCAGAAACTAGCACAGAGATTTCTAACTTGTTGTTTGCTGGTGATTGGGTGAAAATGCCCTTCCCCTGCGGTTTAATGGAACGGGCTGTTAGTAGTGGTTTATTAGCAGCCAATGAAATTTTACACCGGGAAGGTTTGCAGAGGCGATCGCTGTTATCTGTAAATCCAGAAGGGTTATTGCAAATTTAATTATTTTGAAAGGAACAATAGCGGTTCCTAGTTAAGTGAGGTACAAAACCAATGTGTTTAAACGCAGAGAAGCGCAGAGTCGAGCGCAGAGTCAAGCGCAGAGTCAAGCGCAGAGTCAAGCGCAGAGGAGCGCAGAGGGTTGCTCCATTTTATTAGGGAAGTCTTCAGTACCTCAGCAGATTAGGAAACGCTATGATCTAGAGTTTTAGGGGGAATTAAATCATCAATGACTGAAGCTCATAATTATGCCATTGACGCTGATACCATTCTGCGACTAAAGGACGGACAATAAACTTAGGCTGCTCATCATCTTTGACATCAATCCGCAAACAAGAATAAGGCCGTCGCTTCTGAGAACCGTGTCCATTACGCCCTACAAATAAATGCGATCGCGCCATTAATCTTTCTGCATTTCCCACAGTCTCAACTAAATCAGTCCCCTCAGTACGTTGGCGACGCAAACTATAGCCACTACCACCACAAACCAACCAGTGCATATTGGCATCACCATGTCCGGTGTCGAAAGTTTGCAGATATTCTAAGCAGTGAGCATGACCGTTTAATACTAAATCTACCAAGGGACGACCTTGATTAAAATCACCGATTTCTTGAGCAACTGCATCCAACACACTACGCAAATGAGTGCGAATTGCTAAAGTCTGCGCTTGTTGCCACTTAGTCGCCTCCGTCACATAAGGCGGATGGTGGAAATAAATTACTCTTCCCCGCACTTCTGGGTGACTCCAAGATGCAATTAATCTCTGCTGGAGCCAGTTTAATTGTTCAAAATCAGTCTCTTGTGGTTGATCAGTGGTGAGTTGCTTGTCGATATCAACAATAATTTCTTCAATTTGAGATAACTTATAGTGAAAATCGTCTAATTGTTCGGCTTCGTTGGGGTTGTCGGGGTTTAACTTGACAGAAGTTTCGATAATTTCCATTTTCTCCCGCTCTAAATCTTCCCGACGTTTAGCTAAGATTTGGCGATCGCTTTCACCCTTTTTTGTTCTGGGTAAAGGCTGCGGCTGATTAAAAGTATTAGAGTCGAGAGCGAAAAAATCAATCCCACCATAGCGAAAAGTGTAGTAGCGATTAGGCAAACGAGTAAAGTAACCAGGTTGATAAGTCAGACATCGGCCTGTATCTGTATTGCTGGTGTAATGTTGATCTAGATGATGGGATAAATCTCCTGGTAGATAAAACCCTTTGAGATAGTCGAGAAAGGCCTTAGCATAAGCATGGCCAACACCTGAACCATGCAAACCGATATCTATATCTAAACGCGATCGCAACAACTGGCGAATTGGTAGAGTTGAAATAGACAGTAAACTCAACACCAGTGGTAATTCATAGTAATCATGATTGCCGGGAACGGGAAGAACCGGCAATTTAAATATCATCTTGTCGTAAGCAATCTGTTTAGGATACTCACCACCAACCAGAAACTCAGCATAAGGCCGAATAAAATTCTGTTGATAGTATTCACTCGAACCCACCAGATAAATCACATCCCCCGTATGCAGCATAAAACGACACTCTTGCTGATGCTGCAACATCAATTCAGCCACCTGTCGCTGGGGATTGTGTCCCTTATGCCTACCAGAACCACTATCACCCACTACTAAAAAAGAAAATTCGCGATCTCCTGCTTGTCCATCGTCCAACACTAGCCGAGTCTGATCAATATTCCGTTCTACAACTAACGGATCTTGCCAACATACCCGTTGCTGCATCTTCCGAATTTTTTTAGCTATTGCCGGATCGTGAACAAGTTTCAATCTTATTTACTCCTTCTTAATAGTCAATACTGAAATCTCTCTGTGTCTTAGCCTCAGTCAGTAGGGTGCGTCAGTATGAATAATTTATTGGTATAGTTAGGTTCCTGGTACTGACGCACCCTACACTTTGGATATTTTTGGATCTGGTATTTCCTTAACCTCATCTTCCCTCACTCCCCCATCTCCCCTCACTTCCCCATCTCCCTCATCCCCCGCTTGGTTCTTAACTTCAATCTCCAAATTCGGCAGTCCCTCTAGTTTTTCTACTAACTCCTCTTCCGGTGCTGATGGGACAAAAATTTTTAAGGCTGCGGGTACACAATTGATTTCAATGGGTGTTGAACCGACTACCTCACCGTCAATCACAACCTTTTGCGGCGGATCAGTTGTAATTTTAAATTTTTCGGCTCGCATATAACCAATATCATCTCGCTCTGCTGCACTCCCAGAAGAGGCGGTTTGAAATAAATGATATGTAGCTGCGATCGCTCCAGCTTTACTATTAGGAGCAACGATTGTCAAATCTAATAACCCATCATTATAAACTATCCCGGCTGGCCCCTGGGCTAACACGGAAGTTGGAGGCGCAGCATTTGCTACTGTCACCGCCGCCGCAGTGGTTTTCACAATTTTGTCTTCAGTTTCAATCTCGACATCAAAACTTTCTAAGTCTCTTAGCTGCTGAATCCCTGCAAAGACATACGCCATCATCCCAAACCTGTTTTTGGCTTCCCTATCTGCCAATTCTACAGTTTCCGCCTCAAAGCCAATCCCCGCCAACAATATCATCGGTAAATCGTTGCAATAGGCTATATCTACATTGCGAGTGAACCCTTGTAAAATTGTCCGACAGGCAGCATCAATTGTGTTGGGAATGCCCATAGCTGTAGCAAAAGCATTGGCTGTTCCCCGCGAAATAATCCCCAAGGGGATATCAGTCCCAGCCACAGCCACAGCAGCAGCCGATAACGTACCATCTCCCCCCGAAGCAATGATGGCATCAGCGCCTTGCCTCACGGCTTGCTGTGCTAGTTTGTCTGCACCGATTTCTGCTGTGGTTAGATAAATATCGAGATTAATTTCTGGTTCTAATATAGCCCGAATCTGTGTCAGTGCTAGCTCTGGATCACCTTGACCAGCAACTGGGTTAAAAATAAGACAGGCGGAACGGCTCATAAATATGAAAGATTAGTTGCGATCGCTCAAGCACCATCTTAAAAGGTAACATTTTTGTCAAATCCTCACTTCTTTCTTGTGATAGGTTTGCTTATTAGCGCAGCCCAACCTTAAACCCTTGAATTTACGATAAAACCTGAAAATTACCAGAAATTATTTGTACTGACGCACCTTATTAACTGCTAAATAGAACGACTTGAAAAAAACAACCTATGTAAAGTAACGTAAAAAAATTGCATTTAGTTCGTAGTAAGGACTTTAGTCCTCTCATAAGAACTAAAGTCCTTACTACAAACCTTTAATTATTTACACCGTTCTACTTAACTCAATAGTCAAAAAAAAAATGAAAATACCCAATCACCTATCCCCAATTCTTGCTACTCTACTGACTTGCAGTAGTTTGGTATTGCCTACAAAAACAATAGCTAATCCAATAATTCATATTGCCAATGTCAATTGTAATAATGCTCAAACTCAATTAGAAATTAATAAATGCGCTCAATTGTCTTATCAAAACGCTGATAAAACATTGAATCAAGTTTATCAAAAACTATTACCTAAGTTATCCAGTCCTAGACGGCAAAAATTAATTACTGCCCAGCAAGTATGGATCAAGTTTCGTGATACTAATTGTGAATTTGAAAGAAGTGGCTATGAAGGTGGAACTATTGCGCCTACTATTTATCTAAGTTGTTTAGAAAAACTGACAAAGCAACGTACCCAGCAATTACAGTCTTATCTCCAACCTAACCGTTAATGATAAATGTTGAGTAATTCAAAATAATGTAAAAAAGTGTAAACGGAAATTAAAATAAACTTAACTAAAATCAGGCGATCGCCATACGTTGCGTCACCCACTGCGGTAGTCTAGATGAGAGTGAAATTATCGCCTGGTTTGACATATTGTTTTATGACTTCAGTTATTTCCAGTGCTACCCGCACAATTCGTATTGGTTCTCGTAAAAGTCAACTTGCTCTAGTTCAGACGTACTGGGTAAGAGAGCAATTGCAAAAAAAATATCCTGATATTGCTTTTGAAGTCCATACCATGTCTACCCAAGGCGACAAAATCCTGGATGTAGCATTAGCCAAAATTGGCGATAAAGGACTATTTACCAAAGAACTGGAACTGGGCATGATCAATCATGAGATTGACTTTGCCGTTCATTCCCTCAAGGATTTGCCGACTAACTTACCAGAGGGATTAGCACTAGCAGCTATCACAGAACGGGAAAACCCCGCCGATGCGCTGGTAGTCCATGAAAAGTTCAAAGACAAGCAAATTGACACCTTACCCCCAGGTGCAGTAGTTGGCACATCTTCTTTACGCCGCTTGGCACAACTACGCAACCAATTTCCCCACTTGACATTTAAGGATGTGCGCGGCAACTTAAATACACGCCTAGCCAAACTTGATGCAGGTGAGTACGACGCTTTAATTTTAGCGGCGGCTGGATTACAGCGTTTGGGTATGGGCGATCGCATTCACCAAGTTTTACCCAAAGAAGTATCTCTCCACGCTGTCGGTCAAGGCGCATTAGGGATAGAATGCCGTGCTGATGATACAGAACTCATCTCCCTACTCAAAGCCGCCATTGAACATCCCGAAACCCGCGATCGCTGTTTAGCAGAACGTGCGTTTTTGCGTAGCCTAGAAGGTGGTTGTCAAGTACCCATTGGTGTAAATACAGAAATAGATGGTGACAATTTAACACTAACGGGTGTAGTTGCCAGTGTAGACGGTCAAAACTTAGTTAAAGATACCGTCGCAGGTGCAGCCAGTGATGCGGAAACACTAGGTATAGAATTAGCTCAACGCTTGCGAGAGCAAGGCGCACAAGAGATTTTAAATGCCATCTTTGCAGAGATCCAGCGTGGTGCTTAAAAATCAGACAACCAGATGTGATTAGATATTAAAGTAAAAGCTGTGCTAGACACGAGCGATCGCGTTGATCAAGATCATCTGGTTAAATTGAACATAAAAACAGAGCCGGGGAAATAAAAATTACCATGCGGATTCTATTTGTAGCAGCAGAAGCAGCACCCGTAGCCAAAGTTGGTGGCATGGGTGATGTTGTCGGGGCATTACCAAAAATCTTGAGAAAAATGGGGCATGATGTACGCATATTCATGCCTTACTACGGCTTTCTCCAAGACAAAATGGAGATTCCCAAAGATCCCGTTTGGTGGGGATATGCCATGTTCCAAGATTTTGCAGTTTACGAAACGATTCTGCCTGGTACTGATGTTCCCTTGTACTTATTTGGACATCCTGCCTTTAATCCCCGTCGCATCTATGGCGGTGATGACGAAGACTGGCGGTTCACCTTCTTTGCCAATGGTGCAGCTGAATTTTGCTGGAATCACTGGAAACCCGACATTATTCACTGTCACGATTGGCATACAGGCATGATTCCTGTGTGGATGCACCAGTCTCCAGATATCACTACAGTCTTTACAATTCATAACTTGGCATATCAAGGCCCTTGGCGCTGGTATTTAGAGAAAATCACTTGGTGTCCTTGGTATATGCAAGGACACAACACCATGGCCGCCGCAGTGCAGTTTGCCGACAGGGTAAACACAGTTTCCCCCACCTATGCCGAACAAATCAAAACCGCAGCTTACGGTGAGACTCTAGAAGGTTTAATGTCCTTTATTAGTGGTAAGTTGTCGGGAATTGTCAACGGTATAGATACGGAAGTTTACGACCCAACTACAGATAAATATATAACGCAAACCTTCACTACTGACACTTTAGACCAACGCAAAGCCAACAAAATAGCTTTGCAAGAAGAAGTAGGTTTAGAAGTTAACAAAAACGCCTTTTTGATTGGCATGGTGACGCGGTTAGTTGAACAAAAAGGCTTGGATTTAGTGATCCAAATGTTAGACCGCTTCATGGCTTATACAGATTCTCAGTTCGTGCTGTTGGGAACAGGCGATCGCTACTATGAAAGTCAAATGTGGCAACTAGCATCCCGCTATCCCGGACGCATGGCAACCTACTTACTGTATAACGATGCCCTGTCTCGCCGCATCTACGCCGGTTCTGATGCCTTCCTCATGCCTAGCCGTTTTGAACCCTGCGGCATCAGTCAAATGATGGCTTTACGTTATGGTTGTGTCCCCATCGTTCGCCGCACCGGAGGCTTAGTTGACACCGTATCACACCATGACCCCATGAATGAATGCGGCACTGGCTATTGCTTCGACCGCTATGAACCCCTGGATCTGTTTACCTGTATGATCCGCGCTTGGGAAGGTTTCCGATACAAACCCCAATGGCAAGAACTACAAAAGCGTGGTATGAATCAAGACTTCAGCTGGTACAAATCAGCTAAAGAGTACGACAAACTCTACAGATCAATGTATGGTTTGCCAGAACCAGAGGAGCAAGAAACACAACAGCCAGAGTTAGCCTTAACTAATCAATAGACATCTCCAAAAAATAATGTAGAGACGAGAATCCCTACCCATGGAACGTCTCTACAAGGTTTCTGAAAAACGCATATTTAATTTCTGGAGATGTCTAATAAACCTACTCTAGATATAAAGATTTGTAACTCATGTAAGTGTCAACAACACCAACATGAGTTTTTTTGTACTCGATCTCTCCAACTCTTACCGCTCCGACTGCTCTTAATATACAAGGGTGCGTCAGTGTAAGGAAACCTAACTGTACCAAGAAATTCTTCATACTGACGCACCCTTGTGGTTGGTTTTTCTCCTCTGCTCCCCTGCATGAAACAAATTCATTTCACTCAACAACACCAAAATTTTTAGCTGTTCTTGCATAAATTATCGCAGCCTGACACTTTCCCAACCGAATGTCCGTCTATGTAATATACAGCAGCAATTAAGGTGATAAATTTAACGAATTTTTATCCTGATATTTCCAGTGCTATCTTGAAAAAGCGAATATATACAAAGCATCTGAACTATATTTAAAGGACTTAAAGTTTGTGAAAAAAAATACTTTATTCCAAGTTTGTACTTATAGCTTTATTGGTTTAACATCCTTAAGTGGTGTACTCATCAGCAATACTACTGCCTTTACCCAAGTAGCTAGTAAACCTTCCAGCCAGCCAATACCAATTCCTCATCCCAACTTGATTTGGCCAGCCCAAGGCTATGTCTCCCAAGGCTTTCGCAAGTATCGACACGAGGGAATTGATATTGCTGGGCCATCTGGCACTCCTATTGTGGCAGCAGCCGCCGGTGCAGTAGTCAAAGCCGGATGGGATGATTGGGGATTAGGCAATGCTATAGAGATTAAACATCCTAATGGCAGTATCACTGTATATGGTCATAACCGCCGTTTATTAGTCAGCAAAGGTCAAAAGGTTAAACAAGGGCAAATCATTGCAGAAATGGGATCTACAGGTAATAGTACAGCCCCCCATTTGCATTTTGAATTTTATCCTAATGGTCGAGTTGCTGTTGATCCTCAAAATGTCTTAGCTTCTAACATTGCCAGCAAAAGGCCGTCTCCACCAATTTCTCCTCCTGCATCTGGAGGTTATCAAGTGCAGAAACCCTCTCAACCAGTCTCAATCCCCCCAGTCCAACAGCCAGTTTCACCTGCTCAATCCATACCAATTCCAGTCACTTTGGCACCTGTGATCAATACAGGATGTGCTGGAGTGACACTCCTCCAAGGTGAGACAGCGAATATACTGGTGAAAGTCTGCGAAGAAAATGGTCAGTTATTTTATATTGGTCAGTTGAAACAAGACCCCAGCCAACCTGTCAAAATACCTGCTTGGAATGTGGGTAAAGATAGATATCAAGCAGATAATGGTAGTTTTTCTTACTTAGTTAGTCCGGAAAAAGTCGAAATTTGGCGTAATGGTAGCCAGATTCGGGCTGATAGTTTTGATACTTCAAATCGCTAGACAAATTTAGTATGCTGGTTAATTGAAATTGAAATAATTTTCTACTATGACTAAAAATTTAACTAATTGAGAAGCTGGGATGATGTAGAGCTTTAAACTCAGGCGATCACCCTAGTTTCTGCAACGAATTCTATAAATTTCCTGACTTTTAGCTCATGCTAACAGTAAAAAGCTTTATCATAAGAGGTAGTCAAAAATACAAAATTTAAATATCGTCTGCAAGCTTTTAATCTTTACTCATAAAGGTGTTCACCAATGGAATATATTGCTTATTCCTCTATGGTTATTGCCAATGAAGAGGCAACTGGTCAAGCTGAATATATTGATTATGAGTTGCCCAAATTTGATTGGAATTGGCAAAAACTTCTAAAATCTTCTGCCTGGTTGTCTCTAGCTGGCTTCATGGTATTTTTTACAGTTGTTGCTCAAGCTCAAGCAGCTGTAACCTCCTATGTTAGAACCAACGGCACTTGTCTCAATGTGCGGGTAGATCCCAACATCAATTCCAAAGTTGTAGATTGTTTACCTAATGGTACTAAAATCACAACGATGGGAACTACGAATGGTTTCACACAACTATCTAACAACAGATACGTATCTACTAGGTGGATTAGTAATAGAACTGCTACCAATACCCCTAATCGTCCCAACAGACCGATAACTGGAGGAGTTGGTGGTCGTGTAAATCTCGGAATCGGTTCCAGGGGCTCAGCCGTTTCCGCAGTCCAAAAAGTTTTAGGAATTCAACCCACAGGATACTACGGCCCTGTAACTGCCAGAAGAGTCAGAGAATTTCAAGCCAATAACAACTTACGCGCAGATGGCATAGTCGGGCCAGAAACTCGCACCGCTTTATTTGGCAATAACTCTACAACCACACCGACTGGTGGCCCTGTGACTCTGAATATTGGCTCTAGAGGTCAAACAGTATCAGAGGTACAAAGAGTGTTAGGCATTGAACCCACAGGATACTACGGCCCTGTAACAGCTCGCAAAGTCAGAGAGTTCCAAGCCAATAACAACTTGCGTGTAGATGGCATAGTCGGCCCCGAAACTCGCAGTGCCTTATTTAGAGGCTAATACCGCTATCAGGAGCCAGCGCCATGCACTGACTCCTGCCTACTTTTAACCTCCGTACGTTTCAAACTCCCAAGTATTTCTGCACAATTTGCAAGATCCGTTCTGCGGCGTGACCATCCCCAAAAGGATTAATAGCATTAGCCATCGTGTCATAAGCTACTTGATTACTCAGCAACTCACAAGCAGCATTGGCAATACTTTCACTCGCAGTACCCACCAGTTTGGCAGTACCAGCTGCCACAGCTTCCGGTCTTTCCGTAGTTTCCCGTAGCACCAATACTGGTTTTCCCAAGCTGGGTGCTTCTTCCTGCAAACCACCAGAGTCAGTTAGTAGAAAATGCGATCGCCCAATTGCTCCCACCAATTCGGCATAATCTAGCGGTTCCGTTAAAAACACCCGTGGATGATCACCTAATAAGGCTTGCAGTGGTTCTCGGACTGTGGGGTTACGATGCAACGGTAAAAGTAAAGCTGTATCAGGAAACTTATTTAAGATTTGTAAAAAACCTTGGGCGATCGCTTGCAGAGGTTCTCCCCAATTCTCTCGCCGATGCACTGTAGCTAATAAGACACGGTAAGAATTCCAATCTAAACCAGGTACATTACAAACTGGTTCCTGAGCAGCTACATTTAACAGCGCATCAATCACAGTATTTCCTGTCAATTGAATTTCACCCAAAACCCCAGAACGCTGTAAATTTTCCACAGCTAAAGTAGTAGGTGCAAAGTGTAACTGAGTGATTTGGGAAATTAACCGTCGATTAGCTTCCTCTGGATAGGGATTAAATAAATCATCAGTTCTTAAACCTGCTTCTACATGACCAACAGGGATTTTCTGATAAAAAGCTGCTAAAGTTGCTGCAAAAGCCGTTGTCGTATCGCCTTGTACTATGACTAAATTTGGCTGGCTCTGGTGAAATAATTCTTCTAACCCTCGCAAGCTGCGGCAAGTTATATCACTCAGAGACTGTCGAGGCTGCATAATCTCTAAGTCATAATCTGCCTTTAAGTTGAACAACTGCATCACTTGTTCAACCATTTCACGATGCTGTCCAGTTAAAATAACTTGCAAATCAAAGTCTGGGGATTCTTGAAAGACCTGAATTACCGGAGCTAATTTAATTGCTTCTGGACGTGTTCCCAAAATAATTCTAACTCGTTTTTGATTAGTCATTAGTCCATAGTCAATAGTCCATAGTTAATAGTCCATAGCCAATAGTCCATAGTCAATAGCATCACGTCTCGCAACTTAAAAATCTATTCTAATCTGGCTTAGATCTAGCGTCATTGAAACCAGAGCAAACTAAACCGTATAGTTTAAAATCATGCTCACTTAAGTTTTTTACAGGTTAATCAGATAAAAGCTGAAAATTCCTACTTCAGCAAAGAATCATGTTCTGCTAACAACTTTTCGACTTTTGCCTCATCTATTCTGGCAACAATTCTTCTAGATTCATGCAAATCTCTCATGGTTTTTGCCAGAGTAAAAGTAGAACCTGTTAAAAAAGCTACTCCCATCCCCATATAACCTTTAATCCAGTTATCTGTGGGTAAATTAACAATACCAGCAGTTGTCATAGAGACTGAGAGTATAAATGCAGCCCATGATTGAAAAATCCAAGCTGCACTGTCTTTCTGATGATTAAGTGATTGCATCTTCTACCCTCCAACTCAAAACTGCATCATTATATGACACCTGCGTAAGTCCTGAACATTAATCCTTTTACGGTCGGCTTTGATTTAAAAAAATAGTAACCTTTCTTTTTTAGTTATTAATAGAATTACAAAAAACTTGTGAGGAATTTGTGAGGAAGAACAAAATTTTCTCGACTGAATTATTAAGATTTATGAATAAAATTACATATAATAATCCGGAATCATCTGTGAGCAAATACGGTGATAGGGTAAAAGTAAATTTTGCAACTGAACCACAGATTTAGCCATAGTCAGTAGAAAAATTCTGATTTTTTAACAAGAAAGGCAGGAGGCAGAGGGCAGAAGGCTTTTATGTTTATTTTCTGTCTGATGCACAAGCCTTCTGGCGACCGGAAGGGAGCAAGGGTTTGAGTCCCCCACTGAAATCTTCTCTACGAGACGCTGCGCGAATGATTCAGTGGTACTTATTTGGTGGGGGATTCAGACCCCCACCAAATTCTTTCCTTCTGCCTCCTGCCTTCTGCCTTCTTTTTAATTTTTTGAACTAAGGAATTAGCTCGAAAGATAGGAAGTAGGGGGTCATATCAAATATGCAAATTTAAATTCAAAAAGTTTTTTTGAAGAAAATCATTAATTAGTCATACATCTACACACATTCTTCATTAAAAATTTAACTAAAATTTTACGTAAATTAACTATTATGATTCTGTACGAATTTAGTGGTTATCAAATAACTTGTTGTTCCCAACTAACTACTAAATACTGAACTACAATACGAGATTAATTAAATATATTTATCTATTCACAAAACAAAAACATGAAAAATACAATAAAATTTATTGGCATTTTAACTGGGGGTAGCTTGCTAATTTCTAGCCCAGCCAAAGCAGCAGATTTAGATTTTAATACTAACCCTTCCTCTTGGTTTACCTTTGGAGATGTATATTTTGCCAACTTCCAAGAAGTGCGTTTGTCAACTGATGCCAACCTAGATGATGATGAGCAACTGGGTGCAATTAGTGGACAATTTAACTTTTCTGGTCAGCCTGCGGGTGGGGTAGGGTTTGTTAGTCCTAACTTAACTGAATTTCTAGGAATCAATGCAGATGCCTTAGATATCAATGGAGTCGCTTTTGAAGGCTCTGCTATTAAGCGGACGATTAATGTAAAAGCAGGCGACTCTTTAACATTTGAATGGAATTTTCTGACTAACGAAAATTCACCTTTAGTAAATGATTCATTCAATGACTATAGTTTTTTCTTAGTGAATGACAAAATTAATAAACTAGGAAATATTGATGAAGCAAAACTATCTAATCCTAACTCCCTCAAGGGATTTTATCAAGAAACAGGCATCACAAGTTTTAAATACACTTTTGATAATACTGGGACATATACAATAGCTTTTGGGGTAGTTGATATAGATGATTTCACTGTTTCATCTGCGCTTTCTATTGGCAACATTGTTCTAGAGAGTAATCAAAATAGTGAATCCATACCTGAACCCAGTGCTATCTTTGGAACTTTAATGACTTTGGGATTAGGTATTTTATCTAGAAAAACTCAGGTTATGAAAACAAGTAATAAACCAGAGAGCTAATTTCTTGCCATCTTTGGCGATAGTCTCCCAACGACTGGAGATCATCGCCTGCTATTTTCTCAATGACATGCAGGGCGATCGCTTCCAAAAATCACAATATCATTAATCAATCATACTAATTAGTCATTATCAGCTTCAGATTCTTCTGCTGCGTTTATCAACTCCCACAAATGATACGGTCCAAAAAATACTAAGGAATAGTAAAAAGTTGCAAATAATTGAGTTGCAACAGGACTACGGCCTAACCAACCATTCAAGCTTGCAGGTATAGGCATCAAATTCCATAACCCATTTCCTATTCTTCTTAATCCTTCGTTAGCGGCTAGATTATTGTAAATTTGATTGGGTCCTCCGGATCTAGACCAAGCTTGCTGAATAAAAACATGATGTTGTTGCCACTGCACTCCGGGAAGCATTTTTTTCAAAAGACTCCCATAGAAAGTAGATTGCACAGAAGGATAGGATCTGTTGGTATTTACTAAAATCCTGCTCATGTTGATTAAAGCTTTTTCCAAACCAGAGCTTCCTACAAGTGTAAGAGGTTGCATTCTTCCAACAGCAGCAAGCATTGGTGTTGCCATAGATCGGATTAGCGGGCCAGCTAAAGTAGTTAAGGCACCACCAATAGGAGCAGTAATAGCTCCAATACCAAAAGCTTCTCCTAATTCTCTGAGAGTAGAATTACCACCACTAAAAGCAAAGGTTAAGGAAGCATTTATTGTACCTGCAATAGCCATTGAAGCTAATAAAGAACCAATACTAAAATTACCAGTTGGATCTATATAGTTTGCAGGATTAGCATTTGCATATAAATACTTATGTAATGTTATCGGAGAGAAGTCTCTTCCTGGCCAAGTATCCCTTTGAGTAAATCGACCAATGGATTGGTCATAATATCTTGCTCGTAGATAATATTGACTTAATTGATTATCAAACTGTTCACCTGCAAATAAATACAAATTCTTGGTATTACCTACCTGCTGAATAATCTCCCCAAACGCCGCATAATCATAACTATCTGTCAGCAAGCCATTAATATCTGTTAACGCCCTCGTACTACCCAAACCATCCACATGATAGAAGGAATGCTTATCATCACGAACTTGGGAGATTAAATCATTACCATAAACATAAGCAACCTTGATAATCTTACTCGGCGTATATTCCTCTAAAACTTGAGCGTAATCTCGATTCTTGTCCACCAAGAAATGAGTTACTTCACCGTTAACAGTTTGTACAATCCTAATTCCATCACTATCGTAATGATTAGTAATATCAATAATGCCATCACCATTGGTATCAACACCAATTAAACGATTCTCATCATCCCATTCGTAAGTAACTTTGTCCGTTCCCGTAGTCTTAGACAAAGTATTACCATTATTATCATAGATGTAATTTGTAGTTACACCATTAGTAACTTCCTTGAGTAAACGGTCATTTTGATCATATTCATAGGTTGTATTACCTTCCTGGGAATCATTACGAGTCTGACGGTTGCTGACAGCATCATAAGTGTAACTAATTGTGCGGGTGGGATTAGTAGCACCTGGGGCAAAAATATCTTCTTTTAAGAAGCGATAAAGCTTGTCATATTCGTACTCAACTTTGCGCCCATCTTGTTCCTCAACTGCAATGCGATCGCCTACTTTATTTAAAGTGTAGCGGAAGCTATTAATTACACCATTAGCATTAGTGTGCTTCAGGAAAATTAGACGATTGAGGCTATCATATTCTCGAATTTCTACAGTACCATTGGGCAATTCTGTACGGATGATATTGCCTGCTAAATCATAAATATATTTGGTTTCCCCATTATTTGGATCTAAGACGGTTTTGAGACGATTTTGAGCATCAAAAGTATAAGTTGTTGTACCGGAAGGAATAGTAACGGCAGTACGGTTTCCAGCTGCATCATAGGTGTAAGCAATCTTCACCCCATCAGGGTCGGTGCGAGACAACAGGCGATCGCGTGTATCATACTGGTATGTAGTTGTTCCACGAGTATCTGTTTCAGTTGCCCGTTGACCTGTCAGGGTATAAGTATATTTGACGCGAGTATCATCAGGGAAAATCTTGGTAATCAGTCGATTACGTTCATCAAATTCAAAGGTAATCTTACGACCATTAAAGTCATTGGTACTAATAATATTGCCTACCTTGTCATATTGAGTGGTAGACAGTTGACCCAGTGGTAATGTTGTCGAAACACGACGACCTAAACCATCATATTCATACTGAGTCACATTACCATTCGCATCTTTTTGGCTGCTGAGATTCCCTAGCTCATTGTACTGGTACTCAGTCCGTTGTCCCAAGGCATCAATGACAGCAGTTAACTGCCCAATGGCATCATACTCATAGCGGGTAGTATTACCTGCTTGGTCAGTACGTGCAATAATACGCCCTGCATCATCAAATTTGGCTGATGTGGTGGTTTGATCTGGTAATATCTGCCCAATAGGACGACCTAGCTGATCATAGAGGAATTCTGTAGTATGCCCCAGTGGATCTGTTTGGCTAATTTGCCGACCGAGTGCATCATAGCTAGTTAAAATGCGGGGATTATCGTCATCATTATTAGGGGTATTATCCGGTAGGATAGTTGCAATTAATTGTCCTGCTTCATTGTAGATATAGCGGGTGGCGTTTCCTAGCTCATCTACCTCTGCAATCAACCTTCCGGCTTGATCGTAGCGTTTTTCTGTGCGGGGATTGTCGCTGTTATCTGCTGGGGTTGCATCTGGGAAAATAGTGAAAGTTAAGCGTCCTAACTTGTCATATTTAAATTCTGTACGCCGTCCTAATTCATCAATTTCCGCAATCACTCGACCGGCTTCATCGTATTCTTTCCGCGTGCGGGGATTATCACTATTGTTATTAGGAGTAGCATCAGGGTAGATAGTTTCTATTAATAACCCACGCTGATCATAGACATATTTAGTAACACGACCATTGGCATCAATGTCTTCGATTTTATTACCTACGGCATCGTAGACAGTTTGAATAACACCTCCCTCAGCATCAGTTACTTGAATGACCTTTCCTTTGGCATCATACTCTGTCTTTGTGACTAAAGTACGCACACCATTAGATGTAGTAAGTTGGCGAGTTTCTGTGAGTCGATTGCCATTAGCATCATAGGTGTAAGTGATTTCATGACCAAGGGAATTAATTTCTTTAGTCAGGTTGCCTTTAGCATCATATTCAAATGTTGTTGTACCTTCAGAAGTGGTTAAGCTAGTTGGCAGACCTGCTCCATCATAACTGATGGTGATTTTACCATTAGCTTGCCCAGAAATAGATAGAAGATTGCCCTTTTGATCATAGACATTAGTGGTGGTATTACCTAAAGCATCAGTAGTAGTTAACAAATCATTATTAGCGTTATATGTGTAGCGGGTAACATTGCCTAATGGATCTGTTTCGCTTAATTTATTGCCTTGACTGTCGTAAGTGTAGCTTCTGGTTTCACCTTCAGGATTAGTTTCACTCAGTACATTGTTATTATCATCAAAGGTTCTCTTGGTAATGCCTCCTAGTGCATCAACTTCAGTGATGATATTACCTCTGACATCGTATTCATAAGTAGTGGGATTGCCGAAGACATCTTTAAATGTGTAAATGGAATTGTCGGGATTGTACTCTAGTTGTACAGCATCGCCAACCGCATTAAAGACTTTGGTTAAACGCCCATTTTGATCATATTCATTTTTCAGCCCTGTTCTGCCTAATGAATCAATAATTTCTTCTAGGTAATGGGGTTGAGAATCACTGTAATCAAACCCAGTTGTGTGATTTTCTCTATCAGTAACTTTGATCAAATCCCCTTGAGCATCATATTCATATTTAATTTGTTTGCCCATTGGATCAGTAACAGTTGCAATGCGTCCTTGAGCATCTCTGCCAAAAGTAACTTGTTGTCCATTACTGCTCAAAATTCCGCCATCACTGAAGGTTAATTTATCGCCATTGCGGTTGGTGATGGTGTCAATATCTCCAGTTGTGGCATTAATTTGGTAGGTAATACCTTCCTTAGTGGTTAATGTGTAATAATTTCCCCAATCCTGTGGATTGTAGAATCGGAAAGCAGAACCACCACTGAAAGGAACAATTTGATCACCCTCACCGCGAATTAAAACTACTCCCTGTGTCTGCACACTTAAGGTGCTGGTGACTCCTTTATCGGCAACAAAAGTAGGTTTATATAAGCCGCTACGTCCTAAGAAAGCATTAACTAGGCTATTAATAGCTTCTAGCTTAAATGTAAACCGTTCGCGCTTGCCACCAGGAAGAGTCACGTAAACTTGATCACCTTCTTTAAAGCCAACACCACGAATACCATATTCTTCATAGAATTCATCTTTGGGTAAGCTGGTGCGTAAATCTGCGTCGCGGAACTCCATGCGCCAACCATAACCAAAGTCATCTTTGTGGTTACTGGTTAAGGTGTCATAGGTACGAGTCAGGGTAATAGGAATACCAGATACGGAAAGCTCTAAGTCTGCAAAGGAGATTTGGAAATTGCCTAGTTTTAAATCACCTTTAACATCTAAAAGTTCTACTACACCATTGCCACGATTGTTAGTATCGTAAGCAACTAGGCGAACTTGATAGGTGTCATTTAGTAATAAAGTTGGATCTAATACTCCTAATACCCCATTAGTGACTGGTTGTGTACCCCGGAAGACTTCTTTAAAGGGCGCACTACCATCGGCGGGGGCAACCTCTAAGGCATAGTAGAGGAGGTTAGCATCATTAACTGTTCCCCGGATTTCGGTGGGGGCTGTGATTTCAAAATTAGCGATCGCAGATAAGTCTAAACTAACAACTGGTGCTTCGGTATCGGTAGGATCAGCAACGGCGACGGTAGTTGTGGTTTCGGCACTGTTACCGGATGTATCAACGGCGATCGCCTTGGCTGTGATCACACCCGCATCTGTGGCTGTAAAGGTTGCTAGTCCCTTGCTATCAATCTCTACAGGGGTGTTATTAATCAATAGTCTGAGATTGGCTATCCCCACATTGTCAGTAGCAATGACTTGGAAGGAAACTACCTCTCCTTTATTGATCACATTACGACTACGGTTAACGATCACTTTTGGTGCGATAGTATCTAAGGCAACTGTGAGATTAAAGTTTTGTGTCACCTTACCGCCGGCGCTATCTGTCAACGTCACTGTCACAGGATAAGTGCCTACTTGATTAGCTTGGGGAGTCCAGCGTAGCCTTCCTAGTTGATCTATTGTGATGCCTCGTTTTTGGGACTCTGCATCTAAGGTATAAGTCAATTTGCCGCCATCGGGGTCATATGCTTGGATATCATAGCGATAAGTAGCCCCAACCGTAGCATTTGCAGGCGGGTTAGTTGAGCCAATCACCGGTAATTGGTTGATTTTGGCTGTGAGGGTGTAACCTTGTGTCACCCCTAACCCGCCACTATCAACAGCAGCTACAACCACTTGATAATTACCCACAACTGGATTTGCCCAAGTGATTAACCCAGTGGTGGTATTAACTGCCATACCTGTGGGAGCTTGTAACAATTGGTAGGTGAGTGTATCCCCGGCATTGGGATCAGTTGCCAGAACTTGATATTGATAGGATTCAGTGCCGCCCACATTAGCCAAGAAGATAGGGCTAGAAGTAATGTTGGGTGCGTGGTTAATGGCAGCAGCAACTACCTCTAGGCTGTAAGTTTGCTGACTCATTCCCCCTTGGGTATCACGGACGAAAACTTCAACTTGTTGTAAACCAATTTGATTAGCGGCAGGAGTCCACCGAATTAATCCGGTTTTAGCATCAATAGCCATCCCTACAGGTTTGGCACCCAAACTGTAGACTAAGGCATCATTTTCTGGGTCATTGGCAACAACTTGATAGGTGTAATCTTGATTTTGGGCAGCTTTAGTAATTGGTGTGGAAATAATTTGCGGTGGGGTATTAATGCCTGTAACTTTGAGGGTGTACTCTTGCACCGCATCAGCACCGTAGTTATCCATCAGACGCACTGCCACCGTAAAATTGCCAGTCTGAGTAGATTTCGGTTGCCAGCGCAAAGCACCAGAGTTGATATCAATCACCATGCCATCGGGTGCTTGATCTAAACTCCATAACAGTAAATCGCCATCTGGGTCGCTACCCGTGAGGTTATACTGATATTCTTTTTCTAAGTTGGTAACTAAATCGGGTGCAGAAGTAATCGCTGGTGGGCGATTAGCTGCTTGGTGAGTGACATTAATAGTAAAGACTTGCTCAACAAATCCGCCTTGGCGATCGCTAACGCGTAATGTCACATGATTAGCACCTGATTGTTGCGGTTGAGGAGTCCAGGTGATGAGATTATCTACCAGTGTCATTCCCTCTGGCTTGGTAGTCAGGGTATAAGTTAAAGGATCGCCATCTGGGTCACTAGCAATGATTTCATAGAAGTAAGGATTACCGAGTCTGCTAGAGATACGCGGTATAGAGGTGATGACAGGTAGGCGATTCGGCTGGGGATTGATAACAGTAGCTTTGATGGTTTGTAAGCTTTCACCACCTTTGTGATCTTTAACCTTAATTTGGAAAGTGTGTAGGCGCAGCCCACCGGAGGCATCGCCTAACTGATTCGCCACTGGTGTCCAGTTCAGCAACCCAGTAGTGGAAATGGTCACACCTGTAGGTGCATTAACCAATTCAAAACTTATGGCATCGCCATCGGGGTCAATGGCTGTAGCTTGATATTGGAAGACTTTCCCTACTTGCGGTTGAGCATCGGCGGGTGGTGTAGAGGTAAATATGGGGGCATTATTATCTGGCAATACCTCTACATTCACATATTGCAATGCTTTCCCACCCCGACCATCGTTTGCTGTCAGCAGAATATTAAATTTAGCTGTTGTCTCCGCCGCATTACCCCGGCCAATGGCATCTAAACGGGCTTTATTTTCTCGTAACTCCTTGTAGAATTGGTCAACTTGTGATTTGGTTGGTGTCCAAACTACCGTTCCTGTCCGAGCATCGACGGTTACGCCCTTGGGTGCTAGCACCAGACTATAAGTAACAGGGTCAGCATTGGGATCTACAGCATTGGCACGATATAGCAGGGTTTCTCCAGCTTTAATTTGAGTGAGTGCAGGCGGGTTAGTCGTAAAGAAGGGGTCTTCATTGGCAGGTTCTCTAACTTTACCCACACCAAATAAATGAATGAATTTTTCGCCAGCCGTGGTGACAGTATCAGTCCAGCTTGTATTGCCACTGGGTAAGGTTTGCACGTAGCCACTAGGAACTACTTGCCGCACAACGTAGGTTCCAGGTTCTAAGCCATCAAAGGTAAATTGATACCTGGTTGTTCCTAAAGTTGATTCACCAGTATCTTTTTGAGTAATTTGGACAGGTTCGCCACCATCAAGTTGTCCGTTATTGTTCAGGTCTAAGTAAACTGAGATATTTTCTTTCAGGGGTTCTGTGGCATAGCGAGGATCAAACCCAGAGAAGATATCGAAAAGTTCGTCAAATTCTAAGACTTGTAGAGCATTAGGATCAATTTTATCTAAAGTTTCTATAGTCGCATATTGACCGATCGCAAAAGCCGTGACACTACCACCTCTGGCTTTGATATCTGCGGTCACTTGAGCAGCTTTTGTTGCATCCAATGCCCCATAACCATCAGACATGAATATTAAGTTAGGGTTGCCCGAAATATTATCCAGCAATGTATCTATTATTTCCAGGGTGGGCGTAAATTTGCTACTGCCATTAGGAAAATAAGTTTGGAGAATTTGTTTGATATCTGCAACGCCATCATTGTCTTTATCGGCTAAGGCTGTGGTATATGGTTGAGTCCCTGGCGTTGTCAAATCCATGTCTTGGATGACGGCAGTATCAGTAAAAGGTAGTAAGCCAATCTTCAGTTTGTTTCCTAACCCTTGAGCAATTACTGCCTCCATAAAAGTCAACACGGCTTGGACTTGGGCATCAAGGACGGTTTTAACGTTTTTATACTGACCAGTACCATAGAAGGGGGCGGCGGTACTGCCAGATATGTCTACAGCAAAGACGACAATGGGATCATCGCCACTAAAGAGTTTGGTATCACGAATCCCATTACTGTTGAGGTCATCGAATACTGCACCTTGAATTCTGCCCAAGGCATTGTAAACTTGCACTTCAAAGTTTTGCCGATCAAAGCCACCTCTGCGGTCAGAGACTTCTACTTTGAAAGTCACTCGATCACCATTTTTTACCCCAGAGGTGGGGAACCAGAGCAGTTCTCCAGTATCGCCGTTGATACTTGCGCCTAAAGGTGCATCAACTAAGCGATAGAACAAAGCATCATTCTCAGGGTCAACACTCTTGAGTTGATATCGGTAAACTTCTTGATCCAGCCCAAATTTTGTTTGAGGTGTACTAATAATGACAGGGTTGCCGTTTTCTGGGTCGGGAACAACACGAATTTGGTAATCTTGAATTGCCGTTGCCCCTGCCGGATCTTTGGCAGCTAATTTGACATTAAATAACCCTAAAGTGCCTTCACCACCACCTGATGATTTGCCGTTACCAGGAATAATAATATCTCTAGTTGTGGTACTGTGTCGGGTGACTTGGAAACTACCATTAAGTTGATTGCTACTATAACCACCTTGAATGAGTAGGCTGTATTCTCCTGTGTAGGGAATAATAATTTCAGCGTTATATCCCTGATATTGGTCGAAGAGTAAATTATTCCCCGCACCGTAGAGTTTCCAACGATAATTGGTATCCAGAGCATTGGAAGTAATGACATCAAAGTAGAGTCTTTCTCCTGCTTTGGCTTGCAGTTTGTAAAATTGGCTTTGTTGTCCCGAAGGTAATGAAAAAGTATTCGGCAGACCGAAACTAATTTCTGGTGCAGTATCAAGCTCTAAGAGTTGGAATGAGAAATTACTGGTTGCATTTTGCTGATTTCTCACAACCAGGTTATACCAACCAGTTTGAGTTAAAGTATAGGGATTGGAATCATAATTCCAAGCTAAATTGTTAAGCGCAGAAACAATATTACCGTTAGGATCATATACAACAGCATTGACATTATCACCTGTCATGCTGTTAAACATTAGGCGTAAGCCATTTGTGCCATTGAAAGCATATATTTTCTGTTCTAAATTATTGAGAGTTCCAGCAACAACTCCACCTAATTCTAAATAACTAACTCCTGGTCTAATTCCGTTTGGTAATTCTCGCAAAGAGAATTGATAACTACCTGTTGTTGATCCATAGTAACCAAAAATTTGTAATTTATAATTTCCGGTTTGCTCTAATAAAATTGGCTCACTATCAAACCGACTATCATAATCGCTAAAGATATAGGTTCCGTCTGGTTTAATCAACCTAGCTCGAATCTGCCAGTTATTAGAGTTGTTGTCTAAACTGTCAAACAGAACCTTAGTGCCTGCTGTGGCAGTGAAGTTATAATCAATTACCTGTCCAGCATTGAGATTTCCTGTTTGCAGTGTTCCCAACCCTGAATTTGTGACCGGGGTGGTGGAATTATCAGTGACAATGAAACTGTAATTAACTGGTGTGCTGCTATTACCTGCAATCGCTAGCGTATAAATCCCATCTGCTGCTAAAGTGGCTTGAAAATCAGGATTATTAGCCGCAGGTGTCTTGATTGCTTTACCAGATGGATCATAGAAAGTCCAATTAGCACCTACCCAGGTAGCGGCATTCAGGTCAAAATTGAGAATTTGTCCTTGTTTACCATTAAATTTATAAAGGTTAATTTGATTGTCTGGGGTGAGGCTGCTAGTAAGGGTATTACCAAGGGTGAGAGTAGATGCAGCCGCGCGATTGCTGACAATAAAACTGTAGTTACCCGTAGTTGTGCCTACTCCGTCAATAATGAAGCGATAAGTGCCGTTTTCAATTAAATTCACAGGCGACCAATCGCTGTTGGTATCGCGGTCAGCTACTAAAATATTGGTGGGGCTGTATAATCTGGCTTTGAGATTGGGATTACCTGCAATGGCATCGAAGAATAGTTGTTGTCCAACTGTCCCTGTAAAGGCGTAAATATCCTGTTCGCCTCTAGTAGCAATGTTACCGATTACTAAATTTCCTAGTGATAAATTAGTGTAGTCAAACTGTGGTGAGGCTAAATGGAACTTGTAATTAGTATTAGCTGCACCATTCCCCTGCATTACCAGCAGGTATTCACCTGTGGTTGGGGCAGCAAATTCATAATCATTATTGGAGTAGCCTTCTTGGAGATAACCACTGTTAATGTACTGCCCACCAGTCCCGTAAATAATCCAAGAGTTAGGATATTGACCTGTGGCGGTATCTAAATAGAAATGTTGTCCAGCTTGGGCATTAAAACGGTAGAGTTGAGAACCAAGACCAGCATCAAACGTGCCACTAATATCTGTGTTAAACGTGACCGGAGTAGCTACGGCTTTATCTAAGAAGCGGAAGCTGTAATTACCTGTGGCTTCACCATTGCCGTAGTTGGGTTCACCATCAATGACGACTCGATAAGTACCATTCATTGATAGGACTAACCCATCATTTGTCCCTCGGTCAGAACGGCTATCAGCGTTGTAAATTTCCCTACCTGTGGGGTCATAGAATCGCAGGCGGAAGTAATCGCCACCCAAGGCATCGTAAAACAGTTGCTGTCCGGCTGTACCTGTGAAGGTGTAGGTGTCTTGTTCGCCTTTTTCGCTAATACTGCCACTGACGGTATTACCCAAGGTTATGGCAGATGTGATTAACTCAGGGGTAATGATGCGGAGTTTATAGTTAGTGTCACTGGCACCATTGCCTTGCATTACCAGCAGGTATTCTCCTTCTCCTGCCCAAAATTCGCGATCGCTGTTGATGATATTGCTGGTAATGTTTTGTCCGTTGGGGGCGTAAATAATCCACTGATTGTTAGTAGTGCCAGCTTGACCGTCAATGTAAAGATACTTGCTCCCACCTGTGATGTTGAAGCGATAGGCTGTGCTGCCAATAATGTTGTCGAGTGTGCCTGTAATATCGGTGTCTAAGTTGACTACTGGGGCGGTGGCTTTATCTAAGAAGCGGAAGCTGTAATTACCTGTGGCTTCACCATTGCCGTAGTTGGGGTCGCCATCAATGACAACTCGATAAGTACCATTCATCGATAGGACTAATCCGCCATCAGTACCTCGGTCAAAACGGCTATCGGCGTTGTAAATTTCCCTACCTGCGGGGTCGTAGAATCGCAGACGGAAGTAATCGCCACCCAAGGCATCGTAAAACAGTTGCTGTCCGGCTGTACCTGTGAAGGTATAGGTGTCTTGTTCGCCTTTTTCGCTAATACTGCCACTGACGGTATTACCCAAGGTTATGGCAGATGTGATTAACTCAGGGGTAATGATGCGGAGTTTATAGTTAGTGTCACTGGCACCATTGCCTTGCATTACCAGCAGGTATTCTCCTTCTCCTGCCCAAAATTCTCTATCCTCCAAGATGTAGGCACTGGTAATATGTTGCCCGTTGGGGGCGTAAATAATCCACTGATTATTGTAAGTTCCAGCTTGACCGTCAATGTAAAGATACTTGCTCCCACCTGTGATGTTAAAGCGATAAGCTGTAGTGCCAACAATGTTGTCGAGTGTGCCTATAATATCGGTGTCTAACTTGACTACTGGGGCGGTGGCTTTATCTAAGAAGCGGAAACTGTAATTACCTGTGGCTTCACCATTGCCATAGTTGGGGTCGCCATCAATGACGACTCGATAAGTGCCATTCATTGATAGGACTAATCTATCATTTGTCCCTCGGTCAGAACGGCTATCGGCGTTGTAAATTTCTCTACCTGTGGGGTCATAGAATCGCAGACGGAAGTAATCACCACCCAAGGCATCATAGAATAGTTGCTGTCCGGCTGTACCTGTGAAGGTGTAGGTGTCTTGTTCGCCTTTTTCGCTAATACTGCCACTGACGGTATTACCCAAGGTTATGGCAGATGTGATTAACTCAGGGGTAATGATGCGGAGTTTATAGTTAGTGTCACTGGCACCGTTGCCTTGCATTACCAGCAGGTATTCTCCTTCTCCTGCACTAAATTCTCTGTCCTCGAAGATGTAGGCACTGGTAATATGTTGCCCGTTGGGGGCGTAAATAATCCAGTTGTTGTAGTAAGTTCCAGTTTGAGCGTCAAGGTAGAGATATTTACTACCACCTGTGATGTTAAAGCGATAGGCTGTAGTGCCAACAATGTTGTCGAGTGTGCCTATAATATCGGTGTCTAAGTTGACTACTGGGGCGGTGGCTTTATCTAAGAAGCAGAAACTGTAATTACCTGTGGCTTCACCATTGCCATAGTTGGGGTCGCCATCAATGACGACTCGATAAGTGCCATTCATTGATAGGACTAATCCGCCATCAGTACCTCGGTCAGAACGGCTATCGGCGTTGTAAATTTCCCTACCTGTGGGGTCATAGAATCGCACACGGAAGTAATCACCACCCAAGGCATCGTAAAACAGTTGCTGTCCGGCTGTACCTGTGAAGGTGTAGGTGTCTTGTTCGCCTTTTTCGCTAATACTGCCACTGACGGTATTACCCAAGGTTATGGCAGATGTGATTAACTCAGGGGTAATGATGCGGAGTTTATAGTTAGTGTCACTGGCACCGTTGCCTTGCATTACCAGCAGGTATTCTCCTTCTCCTGCACTAAATTCTCTGTCCTCGAAGATGTAGGCACTGGTAATATGTTGCCCGTTGGGGGCATAAATAATCCAGTTGTTGTAGTAAGTTCCAGTTTGAGCGTCAATGTAGAGATATTTACTACCACCTGTGATATTGAAGCGATAAACTGTGCTGCCAATAATGTTGTCGAGTGTGCCTGTAATATCGGTGTCTAAGTTGACTACTGGGGCGGTGGCTTTATCTAAGAGGCGGAAACTGTAATTTCCAGTTCCTGTTCCACCAATGACAACTCGATAGTTGCCATTCATCGTCAAGGTTAACCCACCATTTGAACCGCGATCGCTCCGACTATCTGCACTATAAATTTCTCGTCCGGTGGGATCATAAAATCTGGTGATCAAGTAATCTCCACCCAAGGCATCGTAGAACAGTTGCTGTCCCGCCGTACCAGTAAATCTATAACCCTTTTGTCCTCCGGTTTGAGTAATTGTCCCGGTAACTGTGCTACCCAAGGTTAGGGTTTCATCATTAAATGGGGTTGCTGTTATGGTTTGTAGGGTTTTGATCTGTACTTGATAATTGCGATCGCTCGCCCCATTCCCCTGCATCACTAACAGAAACTCCCCTGGGCTGACAACAACCTCACTGTCTCTGTTGATAGAATTATTCGTCAGAAATTGCCCAGCGTGACTATAAAGAATCCAAGCGTTGGGTGACACTCCAGTTTGCCCATCAATCAGCAAGCGTTTACTATCACCAGTCACCTGGAAACGATATAAGGTACTACCAATACCGTTATTGTCGAATGTGCCTGTAATATCAGTATCTAATGGCACTAAAGAGGCTGTGGCTTTGTCTAAGAAGCGGAAGTTGTAATTGCCGACACCTTCACCTTCGCCATCAACCACTACTTTGTAAACGCCATTCATTGCTAAGACCAATCCCACATCGGGGCCAATGTCAGAACGGCTATCTCTGTTGAAGATTTCCCTACCCGTAGGGTCATAAAATCGCAGGCGCAAGTAATCTCCACCCAAGGCATCGTAAAACAGTTGTTGTCCGGCTGTACCTGTAAAGGTGTAGGTGTCTTGTTCTCCTTTTTCGCTAATACTGCCACTAACTGTATTACCAATGGTCATGGTAGCAGTTGTGAGTTCAGGGGTAATAATGCGGAATTGATAATCAACAGATGTGTTACCATTACCGCGAATTGCTAATAGGTAAGTATCGGTTTGTGAGAGGGTATATTCATAATCACTAAAGCCTTGATTAACTAATGCCTGATTGGATAAGTTATACAGTAACCACGAGGTGCTAGGTAAGTTAGTTAAGGCATCAAAATATAATCTTTGTCCGGCTGTGCCATTAAACTTGTAGAAATGGGTTTCTTGTCCAGGGTCAAGTTGTCCACTAATATCTGTATCTAAGGCTATAGCACTAGCTTGTCCCACATCTAACAGACTAAAACTATAGTGATCGGTACTCTCACCATTACCATCAATAACTAAGCGATAAGTTCCGGCTTCTGTGAAGGTGATGGGGTCGGGGTCTTGTTCATATAACCACCGACTTAGAAGGTTGCGACCACTAGGACTGTAAAGATTGGCAATGGTAGTATAAACACCGCCGCGATTTAACACATCAAAGTAGAGGCGCTGTCCTATTTCTCCACTGAAGGTATAGGTATCCTGTTCGCCTTTCTCGGAAATATGGCTGCTAACTGTATGCCCAATTGTGAGACTAGCAGTGATAAATTCCGGGGTAATAATGCGGAATTGATAATCAACAATTGTGTTACTATTACCGCGAATTGCTAATAGGTAAGTATCGGTTTGTGAGAGGGTATATTCATAATCACTAAAGCCTTGATTAACTAATGCCTGATTGGATAAGTTATACAGTAACCACGAGGTGCTAGGTAAGTTAGTTAAGGCATCAAAATATAATCTTTGTCCGGCTGTGCCATTAAACTTGTAGAAATGGGTTTCTTGTCCAGGGTCAAGTTGTCCACTAATATCTGTATCTAAGGCTATAGCACTAGCTTGTCCCACATCTAACAGACTAAAACTATAGTGATCGGTACTCTCACCATTACCATCAATAACTAAGCGATAAGTTCCGGCTTCTGTGAAGGTAATGGGGTCGGGGTCTTGTTCATATAACCATCGACTTAGAAGGTTGCGACCACTAGGACTGTAAAGATTGGCAATGGTACTATAATATCCACCGCGATTTAAAATATCAAAGTAGAGGCGTTGTCCTATCTCTCCACTAAAGGTATATGTATCTTGTTCGCCTTTCTCGGAAATATTGCTGCTAACTGTATTCCCAATTGTGAGACTAGCAGTGATAAATTCCGGAGTAATAATGCGGAATTGATAATCAACAACTGTGTTACTATTACCGCGAATTGCTAATAGGTAAGTATCGGTTTGTGAGAGGGTATATTCATAATCACTAAAGCCTTGATTAACTAATGCCTGATTGGATAAGTTATACAGTAACCACGAGGTGCTAGGTAAGTTAGTTAAGGCATCAAAATATAATCTTTGTCCGGCTGTGCCATTAAACTTGTAGAAATGGGTTTCTTGTCCGGGGTCAAGTTGTCCACTAATATCTGTATCTAAGGCTATAGCACTAGCTTGTCCCACATCTAACAGACTAAAACTATAGTGATCGGTACTCTCACCATTACCATCAATAACTAAGCGATAAGTTCCGGCTTCTGTGAAGGTGATGGGGTCGGGGTCTTGTTCATATAACCACCGACTTAGAAGGTTGCGACCACTAGGACTGTAAAGATTGGCAATGGTAGTATAAACACCGCCGCGATTTAACACATCAAAGTAGAGGCGTTGTCCTATTTCTCCACTAAAGGTATAGGTATCCTGTTCTCCTTTTTCAGCGATCGCACCTGTAATCACACTACCAAAGCTGAGGGGAGTATTCACAATCTCTGGGGTAATAATCGAGAAGGCATAGTCAACGCTGCTAGTAAATGCTTCTCGACCTCTGACAGCTAGGGTATATTCCCCAGCCACAGGTAAATCTATTTCAATGTCATTAAAGTTATTGGAGGTAATAACTTGATTGCTGGCGTTGTAAATAACCCAATCTAAGTTACCATTGTTACTCAGTTGATCAAAGAACAGTTTTTGTCTTTGACTACCTGTAAACCGATACAGATGATCCTGAGAACCAGGACTTAGTTTATTTTGAATGAAGGTATCTAATGGCACTATCGGCACTAGATTTTGGTCAATCACCCTAAATCCATAAGTCCCAACCAAGTCTCCATCGGTTCTAAGAACAATGCGATAGTTGCCATTTTCCGGCAAGTTAAGTAGTTTATTATCATCTAAGCGGCTGTCATTAATCAACAACCCACTGGGGCTATATACTTTGAACTGCCAACGCCAGTAATCTCCACTGTACTGTAAAGTATCAATATAAATTCGCTGTCCGGCTACACCACTCACCGTAAATTCATCTACTTCACCGGGAATGCTAATCCGACCGATGACTGTATCACCCAAGGTTAAGACTGATGGTGGTGTCCACTCTACTAAACCAGTGGTGGGATTAACTTTCATCCCATCAGGCCCCAATACTAAGCTGTAAGTTAGGGGGTCTTGATCTGGGTCAACAGCATCTGCATCATATTTGTAAGGTTGATTAATAGCCGCATCGACTACAGGGGTAGATATAAATATCGGTGGTCGATTGGGGGGTTGCTCGATAACAGCCAGGGTGTAGGTTTGTTGGGTAATTCCACCTCGGCCGTCACTGACTTGAATACTGATATGATGATTACCGATGTTGTTAATATTGGTATTCCACTGCAATAGCCCAGTCGTAGGATTAATTTCCAGCCCTTGGGGTGCGATTAATAATTGGTAAGTCAGTGGGTCTTGATCGGGGTCTGTAGCATTGACATCATATTGGTAAGACTGTCCCCCAATGATTTCTAATGCTGGTTGTGTCTGAATCACAGGATTTTGATTCAAGACAGAATAAACCCTGATATCGTAGGTAAATTGTACTTGTAATGGGTTGTAAAAGACAAAACTGCGATCGCTGCTTACCTGTTCAGGATTGAGTTTTCCATCAGGGACTAATTGACTAAAGTTATAGTAAGGCAGTCCTTCGGGGGTGTAGCCGTCAATATTCCGTAACTGTACACTCGGATCACTAATATTCTTGACAACTGCAATTAAAGGTGTATTAATCCCATAGCTACCAATATTTTTGACAACCACATCTGTATACAACAGTTGCGTATCTTCATTAAAAGAGGTGCGCTGATACTGGAGTTGCAACGATGGGGTGACATCTGCGACGTTAGTGAAATTCAGAGGGGTACTGTTACTATTTAATCCTAGGGTGGCAATTGCTGAGGAGAGAGGCGGTTGAGTTTCTAGTGGTGCATCACTCAGATTAATCTCTTTGATACCAACGGAGGAAGTAGTATCACTGTCATTGTTAACTAGGCGGAAGATTAAACGCGCATTTGTATTGGCGGCTATTCCGGTGAGGTTAACGGTGACAGTCTGGGTGGCAGGGTTGTAATTTGTACCAGCACCTGTAACAACAGCTAGCCCTTCGGTAATATTAAAGAAGCTATCTCTGCCTGCTGTAAAGCTATGAACTAAAGAGTTACCTTGAGAATCCACTAATGCGACTTCAAAGGCATCTTTGATACTATTGCGATCGCTCAAATCAAAATTAGGCTCTACCTGAAAGCTGAGAATTTGCGGTTGATTGGGAATCAGCAGATTGGTAGTTAGTTCTGGGCTAAAGTTGGTTCCTTCTCGGAGAGTCGCACCTACGGAAATCTCCCAGGTTTGGGTTGCTGTCAATCCGCCTGTATCAGTAACAGTCAGAGGAATGGTGTAAATTCCTAAATTACCGAATTGAGGATTACCAGAGAGAACAGCCGTACCATCTTGATGATCAACGAAACTTAACCAACTGGGGAGGTTAGTAGCACTCACAGTCAGGCGATCGCTTTCTGGATCACCTGTAGTGATGAGATATTGGTATGGGCTGTTAATCTCTGCATCTTTGACAGGGGTACTGGTAAAGAAGGGGGCTTCGTTAACGTTGGTAATGGAGATAGTCAAGTCTTTTTCAAAACTCAGCCCGCCGATGTCTGTAGTTTTGACTCGAATTGTGTGAGTGTTCCCCTGCTCAAAATCAAGTAAACTGCTATCAGCCACTACTAGCTGATTCGTACCAGGAGCGATCGCAAATCTCCCACCTGCATCATTAACTAAGTTATAGGTGAAACTATCTCCCAAATCTGGATCGAGGCTGGTGAAACTACCAATAAATGTGTTAGTGGGTGAATTTTCTGCGATCGTGGCGTTACTAAGGATGATGTTAGTGGGAGATTCGTTAACATCTGCAATCTTGATAGTTAAGGCTTTTTCCAGACTTAACCCGGTACTGTCTGTACTTCTAACCCGAATTGTGTAGGTTGATTTAGCTTCAAAATCGGGAGAAAACTTGAGTTTAACTTGACTACCATCAATGACAAACTGATTATTATCACTGTCACCATCTCCACTCACCAAAGCATAAATAAAGTTAGTATCGCCATTGGGATCAACTGTACTTAATACTCCCACAACAGTATTTAAAGGTACGTTTTCTGAGATAGTTGCAGGAGCTAAAGTGATATCTGTCGGTGGTAAGTTGGAGGCAATTACCGCAACTTGAATGATTTCAAAGTCTTCTAATATAGGACTACCGTCATCTTTGACTCTAATTGTGATGGGATAAAGTCCTGCGGTTGTAGGAGTCCAGGAAAATGTTCCCTGTACTGGATCAATTTGGACATCTTGTGGCGCACCATCATCAATTGAGAAGCTTAAATTGTTAACGGGACTATCACTATCAACAGCCGTAACTTTAAAGGAGAGGGTTTCACCAAGGGTAATATTTTTATTGCCGATGGGAGTTAAAATAGGTGCAGTGTTAACTTCAGCGACATTGACTGTAAAGCTTTGGAAGGTTGTCAGTTGTCCATCTGTAACGCGGATGGTAATGGGGTAACTTCCTGGCCCTTGGGTTTCTAAAGGAGTCCAAGTCAATACGCCTGTAGTTGAGTCTAGGCTAACTCCTGGGGGTGCGCTGGCATCTAAAGTATATATTAGGGTATCGGATTCTGGATCTGATGCTTTAACAGTCAGTGTAAAGAGAGTTTGTTCGTTAATATTTTGGGTAGCGATCGCTTCTATAACAGGCGCTTCGTTAACGTTAGTAATACTGATACTAAAGATTTGTTCGTAACCCAATCCCCCAGCATCTGTGGTTCTCACCCGAATACTGTAAACAGACTTAGCCTCAAAATCTGGGGATTGCTTAATTCTGAGTTCGTTATCAACTATGGTAAACGCTGTATTATCTGTATCACCTTCACCAGACACTAGGCTGTAAGTGTGAGTATCGCCAACATCAGGATCTGTAGTGCTGAATGTGCCGATGATACTGTTAGCTGGGATATTTTCTGCGATCGCACCACGACTAATATTTAAAGCCGTCGGTGCTTCGTTAACGTTAGTAATACTGATACTAAAGATTTGTTCGTAACCCAATCCCCCAGCATCTGTGGTTTTTACACGGATACTGTAAACAGACTTCGTTTCAAAATCCGGCGATTCATTAATTCTCAGTTCGTTGTCAACAATGGTAAACGCTGTATTATCCGTATCACCTTCACCAGTAACTAAGGTGTAAGTGTGAATATCACCAACATCAGGATCTGTGCTGCTGAATGTGCCAATGATACTATTAGCTGGGGTATTTTCTGCGATCGCACCACGACTAATATTTAAAGCTGTCGGTACTTCGTTAACGTTAGTAATACTGATACTAAAGATTTGTTCGTAACCCAATCCCCCAGCATCTGTGGTTTTTACACGGATACTGTAAACAGATTTAGCCTCAAAATCAGGAGATTGCTTAATTCTGAGTTCGTTATCAACTATGGTAAATGCAGTATTATCTGTGTCGCCTTCACCAGTAACTAAGCTGTAAGTGTGAGTATCACCAGCATCTGGATCTGTAGTGGTGAATGTACCAATGATGCTATTATCTGGAACATTCTCGGCACTGCTCGCTGGAGTCAGATTCAAATTTGTCGGTGCGGCGTTGACTTGTGGAGTGAGGCGTTGGAATGTTTGACTAAATTCTCCTCGATTTCCTGCTAAATCTGTCGCCACTACAGTAAACAGATTACTTCCCTGACTCAGTGAGATATTAGCAAAGGTAAACTCTCCTAAATCATTGGTAGTGCTGCTCACTCCCGTAGGTTGCAAGGATACAGTTAAATTAGCTTCTGTTGTCCCTAGCAAATTGACTTTCTCAAAGGTGGTTTGCAAATCACCCACTGGGGCAGAATCAAAGTTCGGGTCAAGTTGCAAATCTAAAATTGGTGCGGTTGTGTCTAGTACAAAGTCAAAGCTGTAGACACTGGAGATATTGCCCTTATTGTCCGTAGCTTGCAGTTTTAACGTGTATGCACCATCATTAAGCACTCCACCGTTAATTTGCGCCAAGCGTGCAGAAGTTAGATTAAAACCGCCATCTGAGTTGAGGGTGTCGAAAATATCTACTGTGACTAGCTGATTATTTAACCCAGCTTTCAGACTAACTAGATTACTAGTAACACTCACTTTCCCGCTAATTGTCGGGTCAAAGGTGAGGCGATCGCTTGAACTTACTCCTGTATCATTGACTAAGCTGGCTTCTATCTGTGGCGGTTCTCCTGGATTGGGAATGAAGTGATTGGGGTAGCTGCTTAAGTCATTTGGCGTAACGTTTTCTACATATATATATGGTCTGGCGGCTAGAGATCCTTTACCGTCACTATCGAGGAGAATAACTGTACCACCTGTGTATGTGCCGAATTGGATATATCCATCAGCAATGGGATTAAATCCTTGATAGCCTACACTTGTCAATACTACACTCAGGTCAATCACATCCTGGCGTAGTTCCAAGTCTTTGATGATATCGCCTGCATCCCTGATGCTTTGGTAAACGAATATATCAGCACTACTACCACCTGTAATTATATCTGCACCAAAACCCCCAATGATGCGATCGCTCAATGCTGTCCCTGTTAAAACGTCTCGTCCGCCTGTACCGATAATTTCGTTAACTGATGGTTCTACCAGTACGGTTTGACTATTGATGGCGATGCTGAAATCTGGTGTAATTACCGGAATATCTAGTTTTTCCATCCCATCCAATCTTCCCAATTGCTCTGGTGACGCTAATGGGGATGGCGCTAAGACTGGAGATGGCTCAAGGTCAAAAACGTTAATTTCGGTATACATTGGGGATTCTCACCCTCTAAGCTAGTTACATCACAATGAGGCAGCATTTACACTTTTTCTGAGGTACTTTTTGATTGATGGTGTGAATGCCGCCAATCATTACTATTTGTCAATTGTGAATCAACGTTGATGACAAAAAGCCATGTAAATCCGCAAAAGTGATGTCATCAGTTTTCCGTATTTATATGGGTACAAATAAAAATTAGTGTTAGTTTGCGCTTAACCATATGAAATTATACTGAGTCAGCCGCAAAGCTTTTGTTAATTATTGATAAAGAATAGCTAAATAGTTTAGTGAAGATACTTAAGGGCGTAATAATACTTAACTCAATGTATATGTCTAGGCGATCGCTTCCCTCTACTAAGAGACTTACAGAGAAAAAAATAGGGTGCGTCAGTGTCAGAAAACCTAACTACACCAAGAAATTCTTCATACTGACGCACCCTACTAAACTGTCAATTCTGGATAATTTATTTTTGGGTGTTCCCTAACTGGCAAATCTTTTTCATTCCATACTTCAACTACAGCCATAGAATTGATATAGACTCTTATTTGCTGAGAGGCAGAGGGCAGGATAAAACGCATCAAAAGTCAAATTTGACTTTGATGGCTAAGTAAATTTCTTGAACTAGCTAAATTCATGTGGACTGACGATCGCTTATTTGAAATGATCACCGAATTAGTCATGCACCATTCTCCAAGCGGTGCAGAAGCGGAAATTAATCAATTTTTGATGCAGCAGTTTGCATCTCTAGGTGTGGCAGTTTGGTGCGATCGCGCTGATAATATCATTGCCAAAATCCCTGGTAAAATTTCCGATAGAGCGATCGCTATTACCGCCCATAAAGATGAAATTGGGGCTATTGTCAAAAATATCGGTGATGACGGTAGGGTAGAAGTTCGTAAGCTTGGGGGAGCTTATCCTTGGGTTTACGGGGAAGGGGTTGTAGATTTACTGGGAGATCATGAAACTATTAGCGGGATTCTCAGTTTTGGTTCTCGTCATGTCTCCCATGAATCCCCGCAAAAAGCACAGCAAGAAGATACACCTGTAAAATGGGAAAATGCCTGGATTGAAACCAAGTTGACTACTGCTGAATTAGAAGCAGTTGGTATTCGTCCTGGTACGAGAATGGTTATTGGTAAGCATCGCAAACATCCCATCAGATTAAAGGATCATATTGCTAGCTATACTTTAGATAACAAAGCATCTGTAGCAATTTTGCTGGCTTTAGCGCAACATTTACAACAGCCAGCAGTGGATGTTTATTTAGTAGCTTCGGCTAAGGAAGAAGTGGGTGCAATTGGAGCGTTATTTTTTACCCAAAATCAAAGTTTAGATGCTTTAATTGCTTTAGAAATTTGTCCCCTCTCTGAAGAATATCCGGTAAAAGATGGGGAAATTCCTGTACTTTTATCGCAAGATGCCTATGGTATTTATGATGAAGGGCTAAATGGACAATTACGCCAATGTGCTAAACAATTAGATATGCCAATACAACTGGCAACATTGAGTCAGTTTGGTAGTGATGCTTCTATTGCCATGAAATTTGGTCATGTTGGGCGTGCTGCTTGTTTAGCTTTTCCTACTCAAAATACCCACGGTTATGAAATTGCTCATTTAGGTGCGATCGCAAATTGTATTAATCTATTAAAAGCCTTTTGTGAAACTGAGTTTGAGTAGGTTTGTTGTATTAATACTTTGGTGTTGTTGACTATATTATTTAAAGGTTCGCTGATTCGCTGCTAGGCGTTCCCACCGGGTAGGTGCAAAGAAGATCGCGAAAAGTGACTTTTACAAGTTATCTATTCAGATGATTAAATATTCGTAGATGAAGTTTATTGATTCAAACTTATAACTCAAATCCAGGCAAAACGTCTTCACCCAAAAGTAGAATTGGTATTTTCACTTTTGTTATAATGTCTCAAAATATTCAGTGATGCTTGATGAAACTTAAAGTATAGAGATAACAACACTACATCTGCTTCACTCTCCTAATATAGATTTTCTTAGAAATTCACTTTTTTCCTGACTTAAACGATTTACATCTTGCTCCGCTTTTCCAATTATATGTCCCTGTACGTAACTGACACCTAAATTCTTCAAACGACCTAGTGTAACTGGTGAGTTTTCGTCTAAACCTTCAACAATTACTTTTGCCGGATCAAGGGGATTAGCTCTTGAGACTACTTCTTGAACAAAATTAATAATAATATCAACAGGCTGATGATAAAGAATTTCACGATCAATTTTTACATATGGTGGCTGAAGACCTGATAATCGGGACACTGAAGCATAACCTACTCCAAAGTCATCAATTCCGAATCTAATTTTTAATTCTTGAGTATATTTAGCCAATCTCATCTTGAAACTATCTAAGGGAGATTGGAGACGAATTCCATCCTCATACATTGGCAAATCAGCTTTTTCAGAGATTTCAAGAATTAGCTTTTTTGCTGAAAATTGCTTTTCCTTCCTTCCTTTAACAATTTCACGGACTGTTTCAAAATAGGCTGTTCGCATTAGCGATTCAGGATAGACATTAACAGACAAGGGAAGTATTTCATGATATCTATTTTGTTTGGTTCTAACTAAAGCTTCTTGATAACTATTAACTGCTGTTTTCAAAAGGTGCTGATCTAACTCAATAGTAAATTTACGTCCCCATATCTCTGCGGCAGCAAATAAATCAACAGGAGCAGTTAAACTATCAGGATCGCGTGCAAGTGCCTCCCATCCGCTAATCGAGATATCATCTAGATCCAAAATAGGTTCAAAGTAAATAAGTATTCTCGCGAGGCGTTCACAGAAAAGGGTAAATCTTTTTTGGTATAGGGAAAAAGGAAGATATCCATAGGTTATCTTCAAATCATCAATAATCGCTGCCTCAACTCTTACAGATTGCAGCGATAATTCCTGACTGGCTTTGTAGAAACTGGATATAATTCTTCCGTAGGCATCGTTTAGTAAGTAAGAATCAGTTGATAGACCGCAAATCACTATAAATTCACTATTTTGTGACTCTAAGGGTATTAAAAGAAAAGCCTTAGAGGCTGCTGCTTTTTCATCATAGTGAATTCTATAGATACCGTGATGATTTGGAGTAAAAATCGCTCTTAGTAAGATATTAGAGAGAATTTTATTCTTTAAAACATCAGTATAAATAACGTCATCAACATCTTCACTTAAGTTACTTTGTGATTTTAGAATCCAACCGCCTTGGTCATCAGGACGATGCATTACAAATACAAAATCTGCATCTGAAGTCTGTCGAATTACTTCAAGAATAAAATTTTGAACTGTTACTTCTTCCCTGTCAAATTGATTAGAGTAATGTCTAATAACTTGTTCATCTTTTAATCTTTCTGAAAGTCTACTAATAAATGACTCAAGAGGCTGTATTAAACTTGGAACAGGATTATAGAACTTACTACTATACAAATCTTGAGATGATTCTAATTTGATTTCTCCTAGTTGAATTTTGTTTTTACTTATATTCGATTTTTGCTTCAATTTTGCCTTTGTATTTGATAATATAATTTTATACCCCTCATTTTTTAAAACAATAATTTTGGGTGTTACGTGAGGGAATTCCTCATGAATTCTATTATTGACATAACCGTGTATATCTTCTATTGATAGAAGCCCATCTCCATCAAGGTCAGCTGCTCCTGTCTCAACCCCTTCCACCAAATATCGAGTGTAGATAGATAACTCAGATTCTTGCTGTTCAAAAGAATATTCAGTAGAACTAGAGGATGCAAGAACTACCCGTCCTTCTGCTCCTAGTTGTTCCTTAAAATCAATTAAACGATCATCTTTCGGAGATAGTGAGGGATCGAAGGCTCCGCTAAAACAACAGTCTAGTATTATTATCTGCCGTTTGGCACGGCTTCGCCTCATTACATCATGAATAAAACTAGCTGAAACAGCAGTTGCTCGAATGAGTTCTCCTTTGGATGTTTTCTGGGTTGTGGAAGTTGCAAAGAATAAATTACCGCTATCATCCTTAATTCCATGTCCTGAAAAATAGAAAAGCAGTAAGTCATCTTTAGTGCGTTCTGCAAAAAAGGCTTCAATTTCAAATTCCATATCCTGTCGTACAGGATTTTTTAAACTCTTTAGTGTAGAAAATCCTCCTAAATCAGGATCTTGTAGAACACGTTGTAAAGCATCAATATCTCTTACAGCACAAGGTAGTGAACTCAAGCCTGAAAGATACTCACTAACCCCTATCAATAATGCTACCTTGGCCATTGTTGTATCCAAATATGGGTAGAGTGGACAGGAATATAATTCATTAATAATGATTACCTGATTTACGGTGATGCACGGCTGTCACGCCATCTTGATTTAACACTTTGCCATTCTCAACAGTCGCATAAACCAACCAATGATCGCCTGATTCCATGCGGTTTTGGACTGAACACTCCAAATATGCCAGCGCATCCTTTAGTATGGGACTACCGTTTACTGCTTCTTCAGTGGCGATATCAGCAAATCGGTCTTGTGCGGGGCCAAAGGGTTTGAGGAAGTGCTTCATCAATCCCAAATGATTGCCTTCTTTAAGAACATTGAGGACAAATTTATTACCTATATGCGTCAGGGTTTCTACTGCCCTATCTTTAGCCACAGCGATAGTTAACCCAGGAGGATTAAAGCTAGCTTGCGCCACCCAAGAGGCTAACATGGCGCTGGATATATCGCCTTGCTTGGCGGTGACAACGCACAGTGAACCAACGATGCGTCCTACCGCTTGTTCTACGTTGGTGGCGGGTTGGCTAGTAGCACGGACTTTTTTGGCTTTTTTCAAGGCTTGAGCAAAGTCGGTTCCGGCTTCTTCGCACAGTTGTAAAGTGACATCGTTGGGCTTGAATTTGACGCGGATGGTATCAAAACCAAACCGAAAACCAGCGTCTTTGAGTTTGCTTTCAATTAAATCGACGGCTTCCCCACTCCAACCAAAGGAACCAAACACCCCAGCCAGTTTATTATTAGTCGCGGTAGATAACACAATTCCTAAAGCAGTTTGTACGGGTGTAGGTGCATGGCCTCCCAGGGTAGGTGAACCCATGACAAAGCCTGCCGACTTTTCTACAGCCGCCCGAATTTCTTCTGGTTCGGTAAATTCGCAGTTAATTGATTCTACCGCCACACCAGCTTTAGTAATCCCCCGTGCGATCGCCTGAGCTAAGGTAGCTGTATTCCCATAGGCAGAAGCATAAATTAACGCTACTGTCAAGTCAGCCGAGGCTTGCTGTTGAATCCATTCCCGATAGGCGTGGGTGAGTTCAATTAAGCCGTAACGAACTATCGGCCCGTGTCCGGTGGCATACATCCGCACGGGTAAATCCGCGAGTTTATCAAGTGCGGTTTCTACTTGTTTAGCGTGGGGAGCCATGAGACAATCAAAATAATAGCGGCGGTCTTCGTTGATTGTCTCCCAACCTTCATCAAATACTTGATCACCGCAAATATGCGCCCCAAATAATTTATCTGTGTAGAGAATTTCAGTTTGGGGATCATAAGTACACAGTTCATCTGCATAGCGGGGGTTAGGGGTAGGGATGAATTGTAAGTTATGACCTTTGCCTAAGTCGAGGGTTTCATCTCCCCGCATGACGAGTATTGGTAATTCCTGATTTTCTAACGCCCCCCGCAAATTAATCGCCCCTGGATTGGAACAGACGAAGGTAATTTGGGGTGCGAGTTCTAGCAATGCTTTTAATGTGGCGGCTCGGTTGGGGTTAACGTGACCGAGAATGACATAATCAATTGTGGTTAAATCTAGGCGTTGCTTGAGTGCGTCTAGGTAAATTTGGGTAAAGGTTTCCCCTGGTGGGTCGATTAGAGCGATTTTATCGGCTTGAATTAAATAAGAGTTAGCTGTTGTACCTTTGGCTAGGGCATATTCTATTTCAAATCTTAATCTTGTCCAACTGCGCGATCGCACTACTGTGGTATCTGTACCAATAGGGAGGATTTGAACGTCACGGGGTTTATTCTGTGGTATCATAATTCGCTTGTTTTAGTATTTTTTGATAAATTCATCACTGGATTTAAACCATTGCCATAGTGTAGGCAGAGTCCGCAACTTTAGTAAATGAGTAGCTATTTATTATTAAAGCTTAGTTTGTTTGATGAGATTTTCAGCGTTATGAATAAGATAACGGTTTAGTGATTATAAATATCTGCATTTGGATTTGAGAGAGCGATGTCTAGCGACAAGCCGCTTCTCTACGAGAGGCTTCGCCAACGCGTCTACGCCTCAAACAACGCTGTTACAATAAAGCCATCCTCGATGCCGTATCCATCCTATGACTATTGCGCCAGAAAAAAATCCGCAAACAGGCATCTGCCAGGATGTTATATTTCCTCCTGGTGATATATACAGTGATGAACCACCCTTGGAAAGCGATTTACACCTTAGACAAATCATCCTACTGTTAACTTGCCTAGAATGGCTGTGGCGAGATAGAAATGATTTCTACGCGGCGGGAAATTTGACGATTTACTACAGTCCATATCAACGTAAATCAGAATTTTTCCGAGGGCCAGACTTTTTTGTAGTGCTAGGATGCGATCGTAAAACCAGAAAAAGTTGGGTAGTTTGGGAAGAACACGGCAAATATCCCAATGTCATCGTTGAAATTTTATCTGACTCCACAGCTGATACAGACAAAAATTTAAAGAAAACAATTTATCAAGACACCTTCCGCACACTGGATTATTTTTGGTTTGATCCTAACACCTTAGAATTTGCGGGGTTTCATTTAGTAGATGGCGAATATCAACCTCTGCAATCAAATGAACATGGGCATTTATGGAGTCAACAATTAGGGTTGTATCTGGGTGTGCATGAGGGATTATTGCGTTATTTTACACCAGAACATCAACTCGTACCCACGCTGGAAGAAATGGCGCAACAGGCAGAACGTCTTGCAGCTAAACTGCGGGAGTTAAATATTGATCCAAATACAATTTGAGTATTTGATGCAAGCTATAATAAAAATGGTTTGGAGCTTGACTTTTGAACGCAGAGGCTCGCTGAGGTAAACGCAAAGTTACGCAGAGTGTTTATTCAGTTTTTGCTCTGAATTTAGTTATTCTATACAGTCGAAAAATTAATAGTATAGGACTTTGCCTATGCTGCGTGGCGAGTTGAAGTTTAAAATAAGCTCAGAGAGATTTAGACCGATTTTTAGAATTTTTGTCACCTATGACTACAAATACACAATTTAATGCTAAAGTCAAGGACGGCAAAATCGAAATTCCTGTTGAGTATCAAGACGAGATACACAACGCCGAAATAGTTCAAATTGTGATACTGAAACCCTTGTCAAAAAAGAAACGTTTTCCACAAACGGGTATCATAGCCCAGCTAACTGCAAATCCTATCCAAATTGAGGATTTCAAACCACTCACCAGAGAAGAAGCGAATGAACGCTGGTGAGCTGACACGGTGTTTTGTTGATTCCAATATTTGGCTTTATCGTTTTATCTTGAACTCTAGCGAGCCAAGTGCAGTACAAAAGCAACAAATAGCTACAAACGTTACAAGTGAAGAAAACCTACTTGTTAGTACACAAGTTATCAATGAAGTTTGTGCAAATTTAATCCGTAAAGCAGGTTTTGATAATTCTCAGATTCAAAACTTAATTGAAGATTTTTCCGAAGGCTGTGAAATCTTGCCTGTCTCACTAGAAACGCTTCAGTATGCAGTCAAATTACGCTCCCACTATTTGCTATCGTTTTGGGATAGTCTCATTGTTGCTAGTGCAGTTTTAGGGCAAGCAAGTGTTTTGTACTCAGAAGATATGCAAGATGGCTTAATTATTGAAAATTTCTTACAGATTGTCAATCCATTTCTGCACGAAAAGACATAACTCTCGAAGTTCACGCACAACTAGAAATCAACAAGAATCAAAGCCTCTCTCCTTGCTGCTGCATCGACATTGTGAATGTATCGCCTGACATTGTGAATGTATCGCCTGACATTGTGAATGTATCGCTTGACATTGTGAATGTATCGCCTGACATTGTGAATGTATCGCCTAACATTGTGAATGTATCGCTTGACATTGTGAATGTATCGCTTGACGTTGTGAATGTATCGACTAACTCTAAAAGACTTGAGTAGCTTTGCAGAGGAGAGATACTCTACGAGAAGCAAGCTATGGAGATGGGTTTCAAGAATAAGTCGCACATCGCGTTAAATAGCTATTTGTAATGTCGCGGCTGTAAAAGTGCTTAAATAATTCTGGTGAAGAGGATTTGCTTTAAGCTTCGCATTGTGCGAGTGGCAAAATTATGCTGATGCCAAGCTTGATAGAAATCGGGGTAAGGCATATTCTGGGCGCATTTCCAAGCTAAATCGTATTGTTTATCATTTAATCGCCAATAACCACTTAAAGTTTTGACTACCGCAAAGCGATGCTGATTATTCTGTATAATTTTCCCTAAGCATTCTGCTGCCTGCCAACAAATGCCGTCATCCACATCTTTTGATAGCAGCAGTTGCACCAAAGCGGCGATCGCATATTGATTGCCTGGGTCGATTTTCTCTAAGCATTCTGCTGCCTGCCAAAAAATGCCGTCATCCACATCTTTTGATAGCAGCAGTTGCACTAAGGCGGCGATCGCATCTTGATTTCCTATGCCGATTTCCCCTAAGCTATCGGCTGCCTGCCAACAAATGCCGTCATCCACATCTTTTGATAGCAGCAGTTGCACCAAGGCGGCGATCGCATCTTGATTTCCTATGCCGATTTCCCCTAAGCTATCGGCTGCCCACGCACGGGTGTATTTATCCACATCTTTTGATAGCAGCAGTTGCACCAAAGCGGCGATCGCTTGTTGATTGCCTGGGTCGATTTTTCCTAAGCTTGAAGCTGCTTCCCTACGGGTGAAGTCATCCACATCTTTTGATAGCAGCAGTTGCACCAAGGCGGTGATCGCTTGTTGATTTCCTATGCCGATTTCCCCTAAGCTATCGGCTGCCCGCCAACGGGTGTCCTTATCCATATCCTTTGATAGCAGCAGTTGCACCAAGGCGGCGATCGCTTGTTGATTGCCTGGGTCGATTTTTCCTAAGCTATCGGCTGCCCGCCAACGGGTGTCCTTATCCAAATCTTTTGATAGCAGCAGTTGCACCAAAGCGGCGATCGCATGTTGATTGCCTAGGTCGATTTTCTCTAAGCATTCTGCTGCCTGCCAACAAATTTTGTCATCCACATCTTTTGATAGCAGCAGTTGCACCAAGGTGGCGATCGCTTGTTGATTGCCTGGGTCGATTTTCTCTAAGCTTGATGCTGCCTGCCAACGGGTGAAGTCATCCAAATCTTTTGAATGCAGCAGTTGCACCAAGGCGGTGATCGCTTGTTGATTTCCTGTGCCGATTTTCCCTAAGCTTGATGCTGCCTGCCAACGGGTGTCCTTATCCAAATCTTTTGATAGCAGCAGTTGCACCAAGGCGGCGATCGCTTGTTGATTTCCTGTGCCGATTTTCTCTAAGCTTGATGCTGCCTGCCAACAAATTTTATCATCCACATCTTTTGATAGCAGCAGTTGCACCAATGCGGTGATCGCTTGTTGATTGCCTGGGTCGATTTTCCCTAAGCTTGATGCTGCCAGCCTACGGGTGGAGTCATCCACATCTTTTGATAGCAGCAGTTGCACCAAGGCGGTGATCGCTTGTTGATTGCCTGGGTCGATTTTCTCTAAGCTTGATGCTGCCAGCCTACGGGTGGAGTCATCCACATCTTTTGATAGCAGCAGTTGCACCAAGGCGGTGATCGCTTGTTGATTTCCTGTGCCGATTTTCTCTAAGCTTGATGCTGCCAGCCTACGGGTGGAGTCATCCACATCTTTTGATAGCAGCAGTTGCACCAAGGCGGTGATCGCTTGTTGATTTCCTGTGCCGATTTTCTCTAAGCTTGATGCTGCCAGCCTACGGGTGGAGTCATCCACATCTTTTGATAGCAGCAGTTGCACCAAGGTGGTGATCGCTTTTATTCTGTCTGTCTGTTGTAGTGCTAATTTAGCTGTCTCTGAAATAGGTGAATAACCAAAGCCCCACTTAACGATTTGGTTTACTATTTCATCTGCTTGAGAACAATCTTTAAACTCAACAATTCCTACTGCCGCTAAAAAGTAAGCTTGATACTCATAAAAACCTTTATCTACATCTTTCCTATTCCACTTTCCATATCCATCTTTAAAGTTGACTAAAGCATCGATAAACTGTTGCTTTTGCTGCTGGAGATATTTTTCTTCTCTCCCCAACCATAGTAATATTGTTTGCTTCCACAGTGGTTCAAAGATGCGATAATTTCCCCGGCTGGGATTTTTAGGAACGTGGTGAAGAAAGAAATACCAATTATCAATTACTATGGCAGCAAAATACTCTTGAAATGAAGCATGAAAGAAAGCGTAAAATTTTTGCTTGTCCACTTTTATACAGTTTAGCCATCCGCGATTTAGTGCCAATGTCAGCAGCACTTGATCTTCTTCTTGATTAAAGACGGCATTAACAAAATCTTGCGGCAAGCTAAAACGTATTGTTTCTTTATCTATTGCTGTTTTAGCTAATTCCCCAAGCTTGCCATTGAGTTGCAGCTTTTGGTGAGATGTTGTAGGAAATTCGTCTTGTTTCCATTTGTAAAAATCATCAACAAATCGCTGATACAGTCCCGCTTGCGTGTCGGGTAATTTGCCATCTCCTGATTGCCAAGTCAAACACAACAGTGTCAATCGTAGAGGATTTTTTACTAAATCCTGAATCCGTTCTTTACCTGGTTCTTTCAAAACAGTGCATAACTGTTTTCCAGTTTCGGGAATAGCCGCAAACCATTTGTGAATAAATTTCTCTACTTGTTGTGGATAAGAAAAATCTAAAGTGCGATAAATATTAAAATCATCAAGTGCGTTAATGCCACCATCCCACAAATTAACCCGACAAGTTAAGACAATTCGCGCTTGAGAAATAAACCCTGATTCCCGAAATTGGCGTGAAATTTCTGTTAGCGGATTACCTGAAGCTGCGGACATTTCATCTAATCCATCTAGCAGCAGCCAGACATTTCTTTGATTAAATAAAGCAACAAAATCATCTTCCTGTCGCTGAGTAGGTTCAGATTTCCCTTTTTTCCTCACAGCAGCAGTTAGCCAAGTCCCTAACAGATATTCCTCTAATTTTTGTCCTTGTAAATCTGCTAAAGATACCCAAATCACAATTGACTGGGGAATCTCACAAAATACCCAATCAGCAATTTTCTGTAATAGTGTTGTCTTTCCTGCACCTGGTTCACCAATAATTGCAATTCGCCTACCCTTACTTTTCGGCGTGTTCTGCTGTTTGAGAACTTCTTCCAGAAAAGCATTATGCTCAAAGGTTTTGGTGATTTCTGTCTCCTTGTACTGTTCTGAACCCTTTTCTGGAGAGATATTATCACCTTGAGGCTTTGGCTGTTTTTTACGCTCAACTAATCCCAGTGGTACGTAAACATCATCAACTTGCAGTGCAACACCTTCAGTTGATGTCAAAGGATTTGTCGTCAGCTTGCGCCGTTCTGCAATTATTTCACGACAGATTTCACGCCAGTCATCGGGAGTTAACTTTGTCCCCTCCTCCCCTGGAGACGACTGTGGTCAGTTGTAAGTATTATTCTGTTCCTTAATGTTGATTTGTTGAGCAACCATTGCACCTTTTTCTGCTTTAATTTCTTCTGCTAACTTCGCAAAGTTATTTACAACTGATGGATGAGACTTGATTTCATCCGCTAACTGTTTAATCTCCTTAGCAGCCTCAGACTGATCATTATTAACTGCTGCTTCTACATCCACAACAGCTTGAGCAATTTCAGGATCTTGTGCTGCTTGTGTTAGTTCTAACACTGCTTGACCGTAATCTAATCTCTGCGGTTCATCACTGGTAAGAGATGGTGCTTGATTCTTTCGGCGTAGCAATTCTATCAACTTACCAGGAGCATTCCATAAAGCATCACCAATGTTTTCGCCGATTTTCTCCTGTGCTTGCGTCCAAAATACGGTAGCTACAGCAATCAATAAGCTCTCATGTGTCATATATCCACTATAAATAAGCCAAATAGCGTCAAAATTTGTCTGTATATATTCTAGTGGTGAAATTACTTATACGCCAAATGTGATGGCGATCGCTCCTAACTGCTGTCTAGTCAATTGTAGAGAACGAATCTTCACCCCTAAATTTAGGTAAGATGAAATGCGATCGCCATAACTCATCAAAGGTGTATGTTATCTGTATTTCTCCACAGATTCCACAGCAATATTAAATTGTTGAGCAATCTGTTCTACACTCATCCCAGTTTTTAGTAACAGTGGGACAGCAATTTTCAACATTTCTTCTCGACCTTCAGCTTTGGCTTCTTGATATACTCTTGTCTGCTCTATATTTAGTCCTAGCATAGCTTCTACTTCCTCTCGACTCAAAGACGAAAACTTGTACACAGCAATTGTCGTAATGATTTCGATGATTTCGGTTTTCGGCAGTGTGCCTGTTTCTTCTAATTTTACCCGTTGAATTAGTTGCTTGGCTTGCTCTGCCATTGTTTCAGAGGATGCAATTGTTAACTGCATTAAGTTGATGCTGATTGGCAGAGTATCAGAATTACCTAACTCATCTAAATAAATGCGTTGCACTTGGTCGCTGTTTAAAAATATGCGATGAGTTCTTGTATCACTTGGCTCTAAACTCCGTGATGGAAATATTACTACACAGTACCAATCATCGTATTGAGATTGATTGCGGTACAAATAGGTCAGCGACTCGGTAAAAAAGCGATGATAAAGACTTTCATCTTTCTGAAATTGCACTTCGGCAAAAAAGATAACTCTAGATGTTGCGTCTTCTGGTGGTAAAAAAACACCATCAATGCGAAAGGCGGTTTCTTTTACTTCCACTGATTCAAATCGATAGTTTTGCGCCTGTGCAGGGCGGTTATCAATGATTTCAAATATTAACGCTGGAAATCGTTTGAAAATTTGGTAATAAATAGAGTCACGTTTCACAAAAATATAAAAAGATGTTGATTATTTATTTTTGAATTGATTCATTGAAGGTTCGTAGTAAGGACTACCCTTTGCTCCGCAACGCTATCGCGAACGGGTTCTGCTTGCGGTACAGTCCTAATTTTTCTAAGGACTAAAGTCCTTACTACAAACTTGTTTTTTAGTAATGGTTTCCGACTTTGCGGTGGTGAACTGCTGTTAGGGATTCGGGTTTGGATACGCGTCCGGTGTAGACGTTGCTGTATACTACCCAATGGTCGCCGCAGTCCATCCGGCTTTGGACTTCACATTCCATGTAGGCTAAGGCATCGGCGAGGATGGGTGTACCGTTTTCAGCTGGTTGGGTTCTGACTCCTTCAAATCTGTCTGCACCAGGGGCGAATCGTTTTAAGAAGTGGCGCATAAGGATTTGATAGTTGCCTTCTTCTAAGACGTTGAGGACGAAGCGATCGCCTACTTGCATTAGTGATTCAATTGCTCTATCCTTAGCTACTGCAATGGATAATCCTAACGGTTTGAAGCTGGCTTGGCTCACCCAGGAGGCTAGCATGGCGCTGGCAACTTCACCTTTTTTGGCTGTGATGATATACAGTCCGCCGCTAATTCTCCCCAAGGCTTTGTCTAAATCAGCACCTAGGGATTTCATGGCTTTAATGCTGCGATCGCGTGTTAACCATTGTCCTAAGTCTGTGCCGGCTTCTTCACATAGTTTGTAAGTGGTTTCACTAGGTGTATCTCTGACTTCAATTACAGGAAAGCCTATGTGTAACCCCAATGCCCGGAATTTGTTAAGTAAGGGGTAAGTTGGTTCGTCATCACCGCCGCCTGTCTCAAATATGCCTATGGTTTGTTTTTCGTTGGCAGAACCTAAAACGGTACTGAGTGCAGCTTGGATGTTCGCTGCACCATTAGCCGGAGGCATCCCAATTACTAAGCCAGTGCAGCGTCCCACAAGTTCGCGCAATTCTTGTAAATCTGCGGCTGCACCCAAATCTACTATTTCTACAGCTACGCCTGTTTTGCTGATACCATTCACAATACTTTGGGCGAGGCGATCGCTATAGCCGTATTCGGAAACGTAAAATACCCCAACGGTGGTTTCGGCTTTGGTTTGGGTTTGACTCCATTGACGGTAACGTCCAATGAGTTCTTCTACATTATGGAACAGTAATGGCCCGTGACCAGTCGCAACCATTTTTACAGATGGTAACTCTCCCATGCGCTTCAAGGCAGATAAGACTGACCGCGCATTCGGCCCCATCAAGCATTCATAATAGTAGTGAAAATCAGCTTCAATGGTTTTTAAGTCTTCGTCAAAGGTGCTATCAGAACAGTAGTGCATTCCGAAAGCATCACAGGTGTAAAGAATTTGGGTTTTGTGGTCGAAGCTAAATATGGTGTCAGGCCAGTGTAAATTGGGGGCAATGACAAATTCTATTTCGTGACCGTTGCCTAAATCTAGGCGATCGCCATTTTTCACAATCTTACGTTTAAATGGCTGATGTACCAAATCTTCCAGAAATTGGATTGCCACCTTAGAAGCCACAACCGTAATTTCTGGAGCCATTTGTAACAAGTCTTTGACTAAGCCACTGTGGTCTGGCTCGGTGTGGCTAATAATCAAATAATTAATGTCTTGGGGATTAATTAAGCCTGTGAGAGTATCAAAATAGAGTTTACGAAACTTTTCGTGAGAGGTATCAACTAAGGCTATTTGCTCACCGCGTATGAGAAATGAGTTATAAGTAGTACCGTTTTGTAAACCAAACTCAATATCAAAGCGATCGCGATCCCAATCTAGAGAACGTATTACTGTAGTATCTTCAGCAATTTCTCCAGTTTGTATGGTGAGCCGTTTTTCAGTTTTATCGGTGACTGCTACCATAACTATCTCCTTAACACAATGAGTATTTATTCCTCTAGTCTTATTTTGACACGGGAAGTTTGTTAACTTTTATTAAAAAATCTATAGATAAGTTTAAAAAATCAAAAGTGTGAAACAGTACCAACACCCAAGACAGACAGAGAATCTATGGTTAGCCTTGGAAATCGGCAATTCCCGACTGCATTGGGGTTTATTCACAGGTGAAACCCTTATCTATAGTTGGGATACGGAGTATTTACCTGAGATTGGGGACTGGGACAAAGAAATTATGTCACTCCTTCATCAATTCACTCCCTACTCCCTACCTCTAGTAATCGCTTCCGTAGTACCGCAGCAAACAGCATTATGGGAAAAATACCCTAATGTTCGTGTCATTACTTTAGACCAAATACCACTCAATAATACATATCCCACACTGGGAATTGATCGCGCTTTGGCTTTGTGGGGGGCGGGGATGGCTTGGGGTTTCCCGGTGTTGGTAATTGATGCGGGGACAGCACTGACTTTTACTGGTGCAGATGCTAATCGGTGTTTAGTCGGTGGCGCAATTTTGCCAGGGATGGGTTTACAATTGGCGAGTTTAGGTCAAAAGACTGGACAATTACCCCAATTAAATATAGATGTCATCCAATCTTTGCCTCCACGGTTTGCACTCAATACACCAGAGGCAATTCAAAGCGGTGTGCTTTATACGTTATTGTCGGGAATTAAAGATTTTATTCAAGATTGGTGGCGGTTGTTTCCTCATGGGAAAGTAGCACTTAAAGGAGGCGATCGCGTCCTACTATTTAACTATCTGCAAGTTTTATATCCTGAGATAGCAGCACATTTAATAGTAGAGCCAAATTTAATCTTTTGGGGAATGCAAAAAATAGTCGTGATTAGTTCGTAGTGAGGGCTTCAGCCCTATCTTTTGCTGGAGAATTGAGCCAAACAAAAAAGGACTAAAGTCCTGACTACAAACATTGATTATTTTTGCGGTATCACAGCAATACACTCAATTTCTACTAACACATCTTTCGGCAACCGCGATACTTCCACACAAGCACGGGCTGGGGCTGTGGCTTCGTCAAAATATTTAGCGTAAACTGTATTTACCGCCGCAAAATCATTCATATCAGCTAAGAATACAGATGTCTTTACAACATCAGCAAAGGTGGCTCCAGCAGCTGCTAAGATGGCTTGCAGATTTGCCATCACTTGTTGTGTTTGTTGTTTAACATCTTCTGCACCCACAATTTCCCCAGTTTGAGGATTGAGGGCAATTTGTCCAGCCACAAAGAGCATTTGTCCTGAAACTGCGATCGCTTGATTATAAGGACCAACGGGTGCAGGTGCTTGATCAGTACGAATAATTTGTTTACTCATATTTCCTCTGGGGTGCGTTACTCAAAACTTAATCTGGGACGAATCCCATAATGTCGATAACGCCAATAATCCCGCAAAATGCGATCGTGGTCAAAACATAAATTACTAGGTACACGCCAAGGCTCAAAAAAGCCTACACTTTTGGCATCATCCCCAGCTTTGGGTTCTCCTGTTGCTGTCGCCAAAAACACAATACTAATAGTGTGCTGACGCGGATCACGTTTGGGGTCTGAGTATACCAGAAATTGTTCAATTAATTCTATCTGTAAACTCGTTTCTTCCTCAGCTTCTCGCCTAGCTGCTACTTCCACAGGTTCCCCATAATCCACAAAACCCCCAGGAATTGCCCAACCCAATGGTGTATTGTGTCGCTCAATTAATACTATAGGTCGATGTGGTCTATCTACCAATTCAATAATGATATCTACCGTTGGTGCTGGATTTCTGTAATTCATATTAGTCAATAGTTAATAGGCAATAGGCAATAGGCACTCTTGCAATAGGCACTCTTGCAATAGGCAATAGTCATTCTCTCCTGCTCCTCTGCTCCCCTGCTCCTCTGCTCCTCTGCTCCCCTGCTTCCTCATCTCCCCCCACTCCCCACTCCCCACTCCCCACCCCCCACCAAAGATAGCTTTCCAACCTAGCCTGGTCATGATAGATTCGATGGGATCGCTTCCTCATATATTTGAAGTTAAATATGCCTTTTCCTAGATCCAGTGGCGTTTTGCTGCATCCTACCTCCTTTCCCAGTCGATTTGGTATTGGCGATTTAGGCTTAGAAGCCTACAAGTTTATTGATTTTCTCAGAGAAAGCTACCAACAATATTGGCAAGTCCTACCTTTAGGGCCAACTGGTTACGGTAATTCTCCTTATGCTTGCTATTCGGCATTGGCAGGAAATCCCATGCTGATTAGTCCAGAACAATTACAAGAGCAGGGTTTCTTATCTGAAGACGACTTTGCTAATTTACCAGAATTTGACGCTTTTCAAGTAGATTATGACCGAGTTATACCTATCAAGACTGAACTATTAAAAAAAGCCTGTGCCAATTTTCAAGTTAAAGCTACAGCTTTACAACAAAAAGAGTTTTCTGGTTTTTGTCAGAGCAAAGCTTATTGGTTAGATGATTATGCTTTATTTATGGCGCTGAAAGATGCCCATGATGGTACAAGTTGGCATACTTGGGAACAGGAATTAGTCAAACGTGATCCCGCAGTAATTGAGCAATCTAGACTAAAACTAAATGCTGAGATTTACTATTATAAATTTATCCAGTTTGAATTCTTTCGCCAGTGGTCGGAACTGAAAACTTATGCCAACATGAGCGGGGTTTACATTATTGGCGATATTCCTATTTATGTAGCTCAAGATAGTGCTGATGTGTGGGCGCATCCCGATATCTTTTGTTTAGATGAGGAGACAATGGAACCGGCATTAATGGCTGGCGTTCCACCGGATTATTTTAGTGCTACTGGTCAATTATGGGGCAACCCGGTTTATAACTGGGAAGAATTACAAAAACAAGATTTTTCTTGGTGGTTGGGTCGCTTTGAAGCGATGCTGGATTATGTGGATGTCATCCGCATTGATCACTTCCGGGGGTTTGAAGCTTATTGGGCTGTACCACAAGGTGAAGAAACAGCGATTAAGGGAGAATGGTTAAAAGCCCCAGGAGAAGAATTATTTGATGCGATTAAACAAAAATTGGGTAAGCTGCCTGTATTAGCCGAGGATTTAGGCATCATTACGCCAGAGGTGGAAGCACTGCGAGATAAGTATGAATTTCCGGGGATGAAGGTTTTACAGTTTGCCTTTGGTTCTGATCCCGGCAATCCATTTTTACCATTCAATTACTCGCGGAATTTCGTTGTTTACACTGGCACCCACGATAATGACACAACTGTCGGCTGGTTTAATCAAGCCAATGACTACGAAAAACAAAACTTGTTACTTTATTTAGGGTGTGTCAGCCCTGAAGGGATTCATTGGGATTTAATTAGACTGGCTTTGAGTTCTATTGCTAATCAAGCGATTATTCCTTTGCAGGATATTTTGGGTTTGGGAACTGAAGCGCGAATGAATTTTCCTAGCACTGCTGAAGGTAACTGGGATTGGCGTTATGAGCCGAAAGCGTTAACAGAACAGTTAAGCGATCGCCTCAAAATTCTTACTAAGCTCTACGGACGCGCTCCACAAGGAAAGTAGGAGAGATAAGAAAGATGGGGGAGATGAGGAAGTGGAGGAGAAAGATGGATATTGATGATTCCCCTGTTCTCCTAAAATCTTCCTCTTGATTTCAATATTCAGGTTTAGCAGCAGCAATCTTAATTTCTTCCTCCTTACCAGGTTCTCCCATTTGTTTGGCTTCTTGCTCATTAACACTCATCAGCACACCACCAGCATTGTTAGTTTTGACGGTTAACTGTTCTTCCGCTTTCCAAACGCGATGCGCTCCCTCTGGTAGAACTCCCTCAAACTCGGTTTTGCCATCAGCGACTACCCGAATCCAAGAGGACGCTTTTAAAGTCACACCAATCTGTACGGATTGATTGTCTTTTTCACCTGTGAGGCGATTGCTAACAGGTAAAGTGTTTGTTAACTGTTTAGGTTGATTTGGTTGTTTTTTAACCAAATTCTCTGGTTTAATCTCGTTATTATTTGCTTTTAAGGCAGTATTGTTCAATAACTGAGACAAACTGCTGACAGCGCATACGATCAAGAATATGTACAGTAAATAAAGATGTAGTGGACGTAATTGATTAATTGATGGTTTAGTTGTTCCTACCTGGGGTAGATTCATTGGTTGAGAATCAATAGGAAAATTACTGGCAAATTCCACTCCATTGAAGCCAACTGCATCAGCAAATTGTCTAATAAAGCCTTGAATATAAATGGGTTCTGGCAAATCCTCTAGATTACCTTCTTCAATTGCCTGTAATAGTCGCCGGGGAATTTTAGTATGGACAACCATTTCATCTAGAGATAAACCCCGTTCTTGACGTGAAGCCCACAACTGAGCGCCTATTTGGGTTAGTTTTTCGGCTCTTTCTTGTTCTATTGTCAGTTTTGGCTGCTCATCTGTCTTTCTTGTTAGCCATTTCATGTTTTTTGACACTCCTTAACTCAGCAGAATCTTTAATAGGTATGTGTTTAGTCTGATTTTGTAGGCAACGAATTTCGTCATCTTGGAGAAAACGATATTTACCCTCACGTAAGCAGGGCTTTTGTGATTTTTGTAATTCAATTGAGCCGATCGCACTGCGATGTAACTTAATGACTGGATATCCCAATTGTTCTGCTACACGGCGAATTTGGCGGTTTTTTCCCTCCTGTAAAATAATTTCTAAACGAGTATTTTCAGCAAGACTTTCTAGCAAGCTTACCTGGGCTGGACGGGTTTTTCTCCCATCTAACAGCACACCCTGCCGCCACTCTTCCAATACTGCTTTCGGGGGATGGCCTTTTACTAGAACTTGATAAGTCTTAGGAATACTGTGACGTGGATGGGTGAGCCTAAAGGTCAATTCTCCATCATTAGTGAGTATTAATGCGCCTGTAGAATTTACATCTAGACGACCAACCGGATGAATACCATAACCTTGACGCAAGTCTGGAGGTAATAAATCCAAGACTGTCTTTCTGCCTTGGGGATCGTCACAAGTGGAAACGACACCAAGGGGTTTGTTTAATAAAACATATACAAGCGTCGGACGATCGCGAGCTGATACTAGCTGACCGTCAACTGTAATCTTATCCTTTTGGGGGTCAACTTTCTGTCCTAATTGTGCTACTACACCATTGATCCGCACGCGTGATCGCCGAATCATTTCTTCAGCTTCTCGACGTGAGGCTATACCGAATTCAGAAAGAACCTTTTGTAACCTAGCCTCCATAGGGAAATTACTGATAATAATCTAACTGGTTTAGATAATAATCATCATATTGGCATTTTGTCTGAGGTAGCTATAAATGCTACAGTTAAGGACTGTTTAAGTTCAGTTGATACTGAGCAACTACCCAGCAATTTGAGTTAAATGCCAGAGCAGAATCCCCAAACACAAGGTGTTAACAAAATCCGCATAATTACGAAACTCCTCAAAACAGCATTGCAGCTATGGTTAAAGGCGCAAGTTAGCCAAGTCTCTCAGCTAGAAGTGGATCTCAAAGCTAGCGATCGCCAACTCCTTTCCGGTTGCATACCTTGGGTTTCCATCTTCGCCACTCATGCTGTTTATCAAGGTCTCCATATTACCCAAATTAAACTAGCAGCAGAGAATATTCAAATCAATATCGGCCAAATACTGAAAGGTCAACCACTGCAATTGTTGCAAGTAGTACCAGTAGTTGGCGAACTGATTGCACAAGAGACGGAGCTGAATGCTTCCCTCTCCTCTGAATTATTATCGACTGCTTTAAAGGATTTACTGGTTAAACTTTTACCAGAATATTGTCAAAATGCCAAGTCTATTTTTTGGCAAAAGATTATTCTGGAAAATCAACAAATCACACTGAATGCCATCCTAGCATCTACAGGTGAACCTATACCCTTAGAAATTAGTTTCTCCTTAAAACTGCTGAGTGGGCAGGAGTTGCAAGTATCACAAATTAACGTCATCCAAAATGACAGCTTAATATTAGAAAGTAGCGATAATTACAATTTTCATCTTGGCTCAGACGTTGATCTCCAAGAACTCAGCCTGATCCCCGGTCAGTTAGTTTGTCGTGGACAAGTTAACGTTAATCCGTGAGGGATTGGGGACTGGGAAAGCAGGGGGAGCAGGGGAGCATAGAAGAATAACTATTGCCTATTGCCTATTGCCTAATATTGGTAATACTAGCGTGACGAAATAGTAAACTAGGGGAGCTGTGAAAATATAGCTATCGGTGCGATCTAAAATACCACCATGTCCAGGGATTAATTGTCCCGAATCTTTTACGCCAGCATCGCGTTTGAGCATCGATTCAGTGAGATCACCTAATAGACTAGCCAACCCAATTAATAAACCCAGTGTTGTACCAGTGAGGAGAAATTTGGGTAACTGAAGATAATACGCGCCAATTAGAGCAACTGCTAGACTAGCACTGATCCCAAAGACTGCACCTTCAACAGTTTTTTTGGGACTAATATCAGAAAGACGGGTTTTACCAAAGAATTTACCAAAAATATACGCACCAATATCTGCTGCCCAAATACACAAGAAAGTTAACACTGTGATTGTCAGCCCTTGTGGTAAAAAGGTAAGATTTTTCTCTGCTAGGATGTCTGTCCAGGTTGTAGGCCAATATCCGCCAAAAGGAATATTGCTAATGGCTACACTACCAATGGCGCGTAACCGTACCCAATAACTCGGCAAGTACCCGACATAAAATAGTCCCATAATGGAAGCCGAAACATCTGCGATCGTCGCCATTTTCGGCTGAAACAGCAAATAAAAACAAATCACCGTTCCAGCTATCGGCATCACAGCATCAGCCAAAGCATCATTGAGGGTAGAAATTGCCAGCAAGACTAGACTAAGAAATAGTGTAGTTTTGGCAGCCGGCAAAATGTTTCTGGTTCGCACCAAATCAAAATATTCCTGCTGCCCCAAAAAAACGACAACACCAAGCATGATCGTAAAATACCAACCCCCCAATAAGACAGCACCTAAAGCAAGGGCGATCGCAACAATTCCACTAATAATCCGAGACCAAGGCATAGAAGTATTTAATATTGGGGGAAGGTGAAGAACAAGGGGAGCAGGGGAGCAGGAATCTCTGACGCTGACCGGGGGAGCAGAGGAGATAAGGATATCTATAGTATTAGATCAATATACTGAATTTCCTAGTCCCCAATCCCCAATCCCCAGCCCCCAATCCCCAATCCCTAGTCTAGTTTCTCACCACTGAGGATAAAAATGGGATCAACGGCAGCAAAGGTTTGCGAAAATCCCCGTTTCTCTAAGCGGTTCACTGCCGACTGCACTACTTCCACATTTCTGGCTTGTAACTGGGAAAAGCTTTGAGAAATAGCATATAGGCTTTCTAAATTACTAGCTGTGGCAACTACTCTGCCTGATGAGGGTAAATAATGCCATACTGCTTGCAAAATCTCTTGAATGGCTCGTCCTCCCTCCAAACAAACACGGTGGGGAGCAATTTTGAGGTCATGTAGACACTCTGGCGCACTACCTTCAATGACTTCGACATTTTTAACACCAAAGCGATCGCAGTTACGCTTAATTAAGTTGGCAACTTCTTCATCCCGTTCTACAGCAATAATCTTGCCTTGAGGACACAATAACCCCACTTCTACCGGAATTGTCCCTGTTCCCGCCCCAATATCCCACAGCACAGAATCAGGTTCTAGCCGCATCTGAGATATCAAAAGCAATCTAATTTCTCGCTGGCTAAAAGGAATTCCTGGTAAATGCTCGAATAATTCATCGGGAATACCAGGAGTGACATAAGGCCAAAGTTGGGAAGGCATAGGAATACACATTTATACTAGGGGTATCAGCTTGTCTAATTTGGCAAGACACACTCTATAAATTTTTGTAACGTAGCGTTATTAGCCATCATGATGATTGGAGAAACATTAAATGCTCGCTACGAGATTCAACAACAGTTAGGCAAAAAAGCCGGACGACGGACGCTACTAGCGAGGGATATAGTCACTGGCGAATTGGTGGTAGTCAAATTGCTGTCTTTTAGCAGTGACTTTGAATGGGATGATCTCAAGCTGTTTGAGCGTGAGGCTGAAACGCTTAAGTCGTTGTCTCATCCTTTAATTCCACGATATTTAGATTATTTTGAAGTAAATAACCCTAATATTAAAGGATTTGCCTTAGTACAGAGTTATATCCCAGCTCCAACTTTAGAGCAATACTTAGAAAGTGGTAGAACTTTTACTGAAGCTGACGTTAAACAAGTAGCCCAAGCAGTTTTAGAGATTTTGATATATTTACACGGGTTGCATCCGCCTGTAATTCACCGTGATATTAAGCCTAGCAATATTTTATTGGGAGAGCGTTCTGGTAACAGTGTCGGTGAAGTTTATCTGGTAGATTTTGGCTCAGTTCAGACGGCTTTGGCTACAGAAGGTGGGACAAGAACTGTAGTTGGAACTTACGGTTATATGCCACCTGAGCAATTTGGTGGGCGTACAGTACCAGCTTCCGACCTTTATAGTTTAGGTGGGACTTTAATTTACCTAGTGACGGGTACTAATCCGGCCGATTTACCCCAAAAGGACTTTCGCATTCAGTTTGAGTCAGTTACTCATCTGAGTCCAGGTTTGACGCGTTGGCTAAAGTTGATGACTGAACCGAGTGTAGAACGGCGATTCAGTTCTGCAAGTGTGGCACTACAAGCTTTAGACGAGTCGCAAGCACTAACAGATGTTAGTAGTTTAGTTACTACTCAACCAGTTGGTAGCCAGATTAAGTTAACTAAAAATTGGGATTCCCTAGAAGTTCTGATCCCGCCGGTTGGGTTTCAGCCATCGATGATATTTACAGGTTTGTTTGCGATCGCCTGGAATTCGTTTATCCTGTTTTGGACACTTGGTGCATTATCAGCCCCTTTCCCCGTCAATTTACCCTTTGCTTTATTCTCTCTGCCTTTTTGGGGGGCTGGCGGTTTTATGTTGTACAGTTTGTTCCTGGGTTTATTTGGACGTATCCGCTTGCGTGTAGATAGTCAACAAATTACTTTTACTCAAGAGTTATTTGGCTTGAAGTTTCATCGTCCTCGACCATCCACCAGAGAAAGTATTAGAAAGCTAGTTTACACCAAAAAACATTGGGCTAAAGATGCTGAAGGAAGTCGTACTCAAGTACCAGCACAATTAGATATTTGGGCGGGTGTACAAAAGTATCATCTTGGAATTAATACGGCTATTCAATCGGAAGCAGAACTTGAATGGTTAGCCCACGAAATCAGCGATTGGCTTGGTATTCCTATTCAGCAAGAATAAAATCCTTACTGCCACTAATTCAAAAGCAAAGATCCATGACTATTGCTCAGGCTGCAACTCATTTTGTAGAGTTGAGTGCAAAAACTTATTTTCGTAAAAAATAAATCTTCCTCAAGATAGATGTTAAATAAAACATATCTTTTTTTAGTATCAGTATTTATTAGTCATGCTTTTATTATTTAGATATTTGCCGAATTATTATCTAGCCAGTTATAAAACTTGTATACGCATTAACTAATGATTATTAAGTATATAATTATTTGACATTATCAACTTTTCCTGACTTAATTCTGTTTCTGATGTCGCTAAAATATCTTGTCAAGGCTATTTTTTCGTACTGCAAAAATTTTTTCAATTTATGAGGATTTTCTGATTGGGAAAGTCAGTTTTTTAGGTGTAATATCGGTAAACAGTAAGTTTCATAATTGATTTTTGTAATCATTGACACTTTGAGGTGAATACAATGAAAAATTTTGCTGGCAAACAAGAATTAGTATTGAGTCAAATCAAAGACAAATTTTGTCAGCGTCGAGATTTCAGTGGATGTGATTTGAGTGGTATTGACTTGGCAGGAGTTGACTTGAGTGGGATTAACTTGATTGGAGCAGATTTAAGCTTTGCTAATTTATGCGGTTGTGTAATGACAGGTGCTAACCTCAACGGTGCAAATTTAATGCAAGCTAATTTGCGTGAAGCTAAGTTATATGAAGCTTCTTTATCAGAAGTTAATTTAAATCATGCTGATTTAACCTATGCAAATTTATGCCGAGCTTTTTTGTGGCGATCGCAATGTCATGGTACAAACTTTTGGGGAGCTTCTTTGTGTGAAGCTGATTTACAGGAAACCAACTTCACTCAGGCTAAGTTAGTGGAAGCATCTTTAATTGAAGCTAATTTAACTAGAGCTAATCTTACCGCCAGCAAGTTATGCGGAGCTATCCTACTAGAAGCTAATTTAACCGGAGTTAACTTGACTGGTGCTGACTTAACATGGGCAAATCTCACCAAGGCTAACTTGAGTGATGCCAACCTGCAAGACACCAAATTAATTTTTGCCAAATTGCGCGATACAATTGAGCCTAATGGCACAATTCAACACCATCAGATAGCCATTATTGAATGATTACACAAAAGACAAATACAAAATAGAGGATTCAGAATATTAGCACCTGAATCCTGTTCATTTTCTTGATTAAAATTCCCGACGTGAGAATATAAAAATTGCGATCGCTAACAGCATGGTAATGTAAATTACGCCATAACCTGCATTGCTAATCAATGTAGTAACATTAGGTATTGCTTGCAGTCCATAAACAGCATCATTTTTTAAATCTAGTCGAGATAAATCTGGCAATATCAGATATAAAGTATGAGTGATGCGTTCCATTAAAGGATTGCGACTTATCCGACTCAGTTGTACTAAATTTTGAGTAATATTCCCCATCAAATATACAGCAAATGTTAGAGAGACTGCTAACAAAGAGCTAGTAAATACACCAAAAGTAATAGCAACAGCAGTCATCACAGCCAATTGCAAGCATAAAAACATCGATGCAATTAAAATACTTGCCATTGAATAGGGAATATTACCAAACTGCAAAAACAGTAGATAAATAGCTGTCATACTGGCGAGTAAGACAAACACAACAGAAGATAAACCCAAGAATTTACCTGTGATAAATTCCCCACGGCTGACAGGTTTAGCAATCAATAACAGGATAGTGCGTTTTTCGATTTCTTTGTTAACCAGTCCTGTACCAATAAATACAGTCACAATGAGACTAATGGCACTCATCGCTGCCAAACCAAAGTCTACAAACATTTTGTCTTCGGTACTAGCTGCATACTCAGGTAAAGCCCGGATAGCCACAGCCAAGATTAAAGCATAAAAACCGATAATATACAGGATGCGATCGCGCACCACTTCCTGAAACACATTTTTGGCAATTACGAAAATTCTAGTCATAGTCAATTAGTCGTTAGTTAATAAGAAATAGGCAATAGGCAATAAGCAATAGTTATTCTCCCCTGCTCCCCCTGCTCCCCTGCTTTCCCAATCCCCAATCCCCAATCCCTACTGCTGCGCTGGCGGTGAATCAGCAATAAATTTACTTAAGCGTTCACAATCAATTTCTGCTACAGCAGGTTTATCTTCTGGTAATTTCTTAGTATTTCTTTGTCCTGTAGCAATAGCAACTGGTTCAATTTGGCAAGATTTTTTCAGATAATAACCTTTGGGATTAGAACTTGGGCCTATCCAGATACTTAGTAAATCTAACCTATACCCAGTTTTAGTATTCACTACACGCGGTTCAATCCGCCATAGTTCTTTTTCTTCATATTGCGCTAAATTTGTATCCAAAACTTGCTTACCTAATTGGCCTAACCTGACATTGGCCTCTAACAACCATCTTTCCACTTCTGACCAAGGTTTGTCAGCTATTTGTTCTTCTACTAATGGTTGCAGTCTATTCAGAATTACAACCCCATTCTCTGGTACTTCTTCTCGTGCCTCCCTTCTAATCACAAAGGTACTACGCTGGAAGTTATCTGATAGCAGACTAGGATACTCCTGTATCCATTTATTCATGACAAAATAAAACTGAAACCAGCAACTAATAATCATGCAACTACCAACTAAAATGATGATTTTTTGCCGAGCTTCTGGCTTAGGAATGCGCGCTTTAGAATCAGTATCACTACCTTCAATAAATTCTGGAATCGCTGTAATCAATGCTGATATTGTTGGCCATAAAACAATTGTCATTGGTGTAACGCCAGTTTCTTGGTTGCCAAATGCAAAGATGCTGACGATAAATCCTGTAATCACTGCACCTACTGGCATAAAAGTACCTGGTATTTTTAGAGGATCATCAGTGGTATACCAAGCTGTACCAGCAATTAAAAATAACCAGCCAAAAAGTGCTATTGCATCCCTGATATAACCTATGGCGAAATAAGATAATACCCAAGAAAAAACACTTAAATAAATTAAAGTTTGCCAAGAATAAGCTTTGGGCGGAATCAAGATTTTTTTAAGACGTTCATAAACATCTTCAAAAATTTTGAATATCCCGGAAATGTCCTTAATTAAAGAATTCAATTAGCCACCTCCAAACAATCGAAAGTTAGAATTTTGTCATCAATAGTTAGTGACTTTTATCTGTTACGCAACCATAAAATAACAGTAATGGCAGTGTAACTCAATGAATTGGCTATGACTGTAGTAGTCACCAAATTGGTATTTTGGAATTGAGCTTTACTAATAAAGCGAAATTTTGAACGGGAAATACTAGGATTTTCTTCTGGCTTTTTGGTAAAATCTTCGTTAATTGTGAAGACTAAAATTCTTAACAGAAAAAACTTCATTAAGAAGGTGGCGAAGAAAATAGTAATAGTCGTTAAAATTAACACACCTTGTGTATTAGTTGAACGCAAAATATTAAAAAATACATAGTTAATTAGTTCTGTTTTCAGATCAACTGGTAATCTAGGTTCTAAGAAAAAGAAGATCAGCCAACCAATAACTCCAGAAAATAGGTTGACTGCGATCGCATAAAATACACTAGATTTTTTATCAAAATTTAATCTTTTGTGGAAAACATAAGCTTCCAAAGGAATAGCAATCACAAAGAAGAGAAAGTTAAACAAAATTAAACCAATAGGCCAAATTCTCGGAAGAGTCAAATCGTCAAACATAAAAATACAAAAGTAGAGTTGCAGGAGGCAGGAGGCAGAAGGCAATATATCTCACGGTTGCTGCTGCTTGCTATCTTGGTGTGTCAGTATACCCCAATTTATCGTTAATATACCCAAGAACTGGAGATGGGGAAGATGTAGCTTGCTTTTCTTACAAAGGCGTAAGCCTACCCGCAGGTGGGAGAAAATACTAATGATGATTGACTCTCATAATTAGCCTCTAGGAGTAAGTATTTTAATCTTGAACTTTCTATACTGGCTGATTGTGCAGAACCTCCGGTAAGATTAGAGACTGCCACGTTACAGCTTTTCAACAGATGACAAGGAACGGCATCGGTATTCGCACAGCGCAAGTGCGTTCGGAACGGCTTACTGGCCAAATACACGTGTACGATGGTGTGGGCAAAGGAAAATCCCAAGCAGCTTTAGGGGTGGTTTTGCGCTCTATTGGCTTAGGAATCAACACACCGAATAATTCCAACCGGGTTTTACTACTGCGCTTTTTAAAAGGGCCAGAACGAGATTATGACGAAGATGGCGCGATCGCGGCCTTACAACGCGGTTTTCCCCATTTAATCGATCAAGTCCGCACAGGGAGAGCAGAATTTTTTGGGCTAGATGAAATTACCGCCTTTGATCGTGCTGAAGCAGCAAGGGGTTGGGATGTAGCCAAAGGCGCGATCGCCTCTGGTTTATATTCTGTCGTCGTCTTAGATGAACTTAACCCCGTCCTAGATTTGGGTTTACTCTCAGTGGATGAGGTAGTGCGGACAATCAAATCTAAACCCCAAGAGTTAGAAATCATCGCCACAGGACGGGGTGCGCCGCAGCAATTACTAGATATTGCGGACTTGCATTCAGAAATGAAACCTCAACATCACCCCACAGCTACAGAACTATTGATTAAAGGCATTGAAATTTACACAGGTGCAGGTAAAGGTAAATCTACCAGTGCTTTAGGCAAAGCCTTACAAGCCATTGGTAGAGGTATTAACCATCCAGGCTCAACTCGTGTCTTGATTATGCAGTGGCTCAAAGGTGGTAGCGGCTACACAGAAGATGCAGCGATCGCCGCTTTGCGACAATCCTATCCGGAAGTAGTAGATCATCAACGTTGTGGCCGAGATGCCATTGTCTGGCGTAATTCCCGACAAGAATTAGACTATGTAGAAGCTGAACGAGGTTGGGAAATTGCCAAAACGGCGATCGCCTCTGGCTTGTATAAAACCATCATCCTCGATGAACTTAATCCCACCGTTGACTTAGAACTACTTCCCGTTGAGCCGATTGTCCAAGCTTTACTCCGCAAACCCCGCGACACCGAAATTATTATTACCGGACGCTGCCAAAATCATCCCGCCTACTTTGATTTAGCTAGCATTCACTCGGAAGTTTACTGTCACAAACACTATGCTAACCACGGTGTAGAACTCAAACGGGGAGTTGATTTTTAAATTAGTCAGTAGGGGCGGGTTTAGCCAGATCATCTTTGAGCCAAGGAGAGTTCTTACTTAACTCGCCCGTACATTAGTCATTAGCCTATAAACTATTGACTATGGACTTTTGACTATGGACTTTTCACTTATGGAAAATCAAAATTTACTCGACTTAGTGACAGGAGGGCTAGCAATCATTATTCTTGTCGGTGGTATGTTTATGATGTTTACCACAATACTGACTACTAAAAGTAAAAAGTAATACTGATTTGCGTTCAAACATAATGTTCTTACTCCCCCATGCCCAATGCTGTAACATATTTTTAAAATTAGATAAAAAACTTTAAAATAAGGGTTTGGCGGAGGTGCATGATGAAAATAGCAATTACCGGCGCAACAGGATTTGTAGGTAGTCGGTTGGTAGAAAGACTGCACAAAGAAGGTAATCAAATAGTAGTATTAACCCGTAACACTGCTTCTGCTCGCAAGATGTTTCCAGTAGAAGCTTTTGGCAATGTAGAGATTGTTGCTTATACACCCACTACATCCGGTGCTTGGCAAGATGCAGTAGGGGGTTGTGATGGTGTGGTGAATTTAGCCGGAGAACCCATTGCTGAAACCCGTTGGACACCAGAACACAAACGAGAAATCCTGAATAGTCGTCAGTTAGGCACACAAAAAATCGTCGAAGCCATAGCTAAAGCCAACCCCAAACCTAGGGTGTTAGTTAATGCTTCTGCCATTGGCTATTACGGCACAAGTGAAACTGCTACCTTTGATGAAAGTAGCACCTCTGGCAAGGATTTTTTAGCTCAAGTCTGCCAAGCTTGGGAAGCAGAAGCGCAAAAAGTTAAAGATGCTGGTGTACGCTTAGTAATTTTACGTTTCGGTATTGTGCTGGGATTGGGTGGTGCTTTAGGTAAAATGATCACCCCTTTTAAACTGTTTGCTGGTGGGCCTATTGGTAGCGGTAGGCAGTGGTTTTCCTGGATTCACATAGACGACTTGGTAAACTTGATTGTCCAAGCTTTAACAAAGCCGCAAATGGAAGGAGTATATAACGCTACTGCCCCTAATCCTATACGGATGAATGATTTAAGCCAAACTATGGGTCAAGTGATGAATCGTCCCTCTTGGCTACCTGTTCCTAGTTTTGCTTTGGAAGCACTGTTAGGAGACGGAGCGATCGTAGTGTTAGAAGGGCAACAAGTTCTTCCTAAACGCACTTTAGAGTCTGGTTTTGAGTATCAGTACCCTAGTTTACAACCAGCACTGAAGGAAATTTTGCAATAGAGTCAATAGTCCACAGTCCATAGTCAAAAGTCGAGGAGATAGTTAACTGTTGACTATTGACTCTTGATTATGGACTAGAAATAAACTTTTTAGATACCCAACTAATCAAACCACTGAGAATCGCACCCCCCATCAGGATACCGATCGCTGGGTTAAACACAGGTTGCCAAAGTTTATGCCACAAATCTAGACCTAAATTGACTCCGGCTGCATCACCCATAACCGCGATCGCAAACCAAGCAAAGCCAAACAAAACCAAGAATACATCCGCTACTAAAATCAAATTGAGCCAGTTTAATAGTTTATCTTTCATAAATTCATTGGGGATTGGGGACTGGGGATTGGAAGGGACTGGGGACTGGGGATTGGGGACTGGGGATTGGGAAATTCAGTATATTGATCTAATACTATAGATATCCTTATCTCCCCTGCTTTTTCCTAGTCTCTAGTCGCCAAATATCCAGTTTTTAACTTTTACTAAACTCGGCCAATCTGGTTTTCGGCTTAAACCGTCTGCAATACTATTTTGAATTTCCTCCCGCCATTCTGGATTGACCAAAATTAATTGCTGCGTCACATCAATGTGTTGCCGCACACCTTTCTGGTTAGTTTCCAGCATAGCTATAGCGAGATTAACTCTTGCTTGGGGGTCTTGTGGATTTAACTTTACCGCTTTTTGAGCAGCTTTGAGTCCTGAGTTTGGTTTATCCTCCAATAGATACAACCAAGCTAAACAAATCCAAGCTGAACTTAATTTCGGAGCGCGATCGCACACTTCTTTAAACACCGGGATTAAATCAGTAGCCGCTTCTCCTGCTTTATAACGTTCCAAACCTGTATCAAACAGGGTTTCTACCGTTTGAGTCATAGAATATTAATTAATAGCCAATAGTCAATAGTCAATAGTTAATACTAGGCATTAGTCAATAGTCTACAGTCAAAAATTCTGCCAAAATTGACTGTGGACTCTTGACGCTTGACTACTGACTACACACCAAATGACTTGCCGCAACCACAGGTCTGGTTAGCATTAGGGTTAGTGAATTGAAAACCACCGCCAATCATGGCATTGCTATAATCAAGCATTAAGCCATAAAGATATAATAGGCTCTTCTTATCGCAGACGATTTTGAAGCCATCGTAATCAAAAACTTCATCCTGGGGAGTGATCTGGCTTTCTTGTTCAAAGTCCATCATGTAAGACATCCCAGAGCAGCCACCTTGGCGTACTCCTACCCGTAAGCATAAGTCTTGTCCTTGCTGCTCTTGGAGAGATTTGACTTGGCGAAGAGCTGCTTCACTCAACTGTATGCCGCGTTGTTGAGATTGAGTTGCTTGTGTCATTGGCGTTTTCCACTCCTTATGTAGTCTAAAATACCCTGTTTGGGGCTTGTGATTGCCCTGGGGTTGTCTGGCGATTTTTGTTCCTATTCTAGCGAGAATGATGTTGCTAATTGCGAAATTGTGAACACTCCGTCAAAAGCAGTGAAAGATTTTTATTCTAAAATTGAGAGACTCGGTGTGTTTATAGATTCGGTATTTTTATAGATCCATCCCTGTGGCAACCTGAGTCACAACCAATTTCAGGTAAAGCCGGGTGAATGTTATCCTCGGTTAGCCATTCCCAAAAGGTTACTTCTAAATTGCTTCTTTGACTAACTTTACTCTATGACAAGTTTTAATCGCTCTACCAGTCGTCGGCTGAAGAAATTAACGCAAATTCCTTCTATATGGGAGGGCGATCGCCGTCCGTTGTTATCACAAGGCCTACATTCCAACTCAGAGGCCAAGGGCGAATGTATTCTTTGGGTAGATGGCTCACAAGGTATTGTCCGGGGAATGGATGTGATATCTCCAGACACCGGCCCGGAAGCAATTGTTCGCACCTTAATGCGGGCAATGGAAAATCCCCATAGTCCCGCTAAACCAGCTCGACCCCAAAGAATTGTTGTCAGGGATCGGGAAATCCAATTTTATCTGCGTGGTGTACTGCAAGATTTAGATATCGCCATTGACTACGCACCCGAATTACCTTTGATTGATGAACTGTTTCGCGGATTTGCCGAAATCATCGACAATCAAATCCCGGATTTACCTCCCCAGTATGCCCAGGCTTTACAAGATAAAGCATTTGCAATTTGGCAAGCTGCTCCTTGGGAATTTATAGAAGAACAGCAAATTGTAGCCATAGAAATTAATAAGTGGGATGTCGGTACACTCTACGCCTCCATCATGGGTATGCTGGGCATGGAGTATGGCATTTTGTTTTATCGTTCCGAAGATTCCCTCAAGCGATTTCGATCAGCAGTTTTACAGGATGGCGAATCCCAGGCTCATTTAGAAGAAGCGTTTCTCAAACAAGATTGCTTGTTTCTCACTTTTGAACGTGAAGATGAAGATGAATATGAAGATGAAGATGAGTTTGACGATTTAGCAGATTTGGATGTATCGGAAATCACCCCAACTTTTGGTAATATTCATCCCTTGGAAGGACTACGGTCTGTTCTCTATGAAGAAGAAGCCCTGGTTGTTTTCCTAGCTTTAGAAAGTCTTTGCCGCTTTATTCGTGATCACTGTAGTCAACTTTATGGTGAGGAATTTCCCAGCCTGAGCCATCGCTATCGCATTGCCATACCTGAAACTAAGGAAGGGACGAAATCGGCCTCTGTCACTGTCTCTACCATGCCCCAACTCGCTGCTGAATTAGAAGAAATGTCAGAAGTGGAAGTGTCAGAGTCAGAACTTGATGACTTAGGCTCAACCATGTTTCGTTCTTTGCGAGATGACTTAATCCCAGAAGACTCTTTCCTCAGCCTGGGAGTAATCTCCTGGGAAATGCTGGAGTCTCTGCGCCAAGGAGTAAATTATCATCAAGTTGGTGAAATTAAACAAGCAGGCGATGGATTGCCAGTTATCTTAATTCAAACTTCCCGTCCCAAAGCTAAGACTGTTATAGAAAATCTGGAAGCAGCTGGTGGGTTAACAGCTATTTGCTTTAATCCAGGCGCAGATCCTTTTGATGGCGATCGCTACGACTTAGGTTTATTACAAACCCAAAATGGTGAATTGTTCCTGTTTGGTGAATTCTTAGATGATGATCCTGTCCATGTCGAAGCCCGCAAAAAATGGAATCAACGTTGTAAGAATACCAACGGCTATTGTGGTTTAATTATCGCCAAAGGTTTGACAGGTGCTTCTCGTGGTAATCCCCAATTGCGAGACATGATGGCGCTATTTGAGGCGCGATCGCTCTCCCCCAAAGATTTAGGTATCGGCACTCTCCAACTCATGCCCCAATTCCAATTGGAATAGCAATTGGGGTCATTATCATCGATCAATTTAAAACTTATTTCCCTCATGTGCGATAGCGGCTATCCTTCGGGTAGTCGCTATCGCTTCTATGTCTAAATACAGTGAAATGAGGTAGAAAACCCAGGACTCAAAACAAAAATTCTTCTTCCCTATCCCCTGTCCCAGGTGATGTCATTACGTGGTAACTTTATCAAATTTTCATGAACTGACCTATTTCATCGTAATTTCTAGTAATTATCTGGGTAACTTAAGAATGTAGATTGCTAGTTGATTGCTCAAACAACAATTAATGTCAATACTTAGTTGATTGATAGGAATAAAACTAAGATAAATATTCAAGAGGAAATGATATTTTTTAATCATCTCTTTTTTGAACTTAATATAAAGTTATTTGAAATTTTAGACTTATACATTTTATCTTTATGATTTTCTTACAAAGACCTAAAAAAATGCAATTTACTTCTTAAATAAAGATTTCCTAAAGCACAAAAAAGATGGATATAATAGCCGTACAACAACCACATAAAAAGCTGATGTAAGAGATTCTAGTTTCCGGAGCTAATGCTTAGTATTAATAGCAAGCTTCAGAAGCTAGTTAGAGATAACTACAGACACTCAACAACCTAATTTTAGTTGCAGAGGTAACTAAAAATTATGGTTGAGCATCTACCACTAAATAGCCAGGACAGACGCATATATTTTTAGCTACTTGTGAAGATTATCAAAATGTCAATCTTAATTAGTGACATAGTGATTCTATCCAAGAATAGACAAGCAATAAAATATATGAAAAAGTCTAGCTAAAAAACCAGGAACAAAAGTACGAAAAACTCATCAATCTTATTTAATACGCAAAACATTTCTACCCAAATGATCTGTCTGCGTTAAATATTAGTTGATGCTTTGAATGTAAATTATAAAATATGAGGAAGTATGTAAATCAGTTAGGCATTGTTTCCTTTTATAGAGCGTTAAACTGCTGAAGAAAAAGCCTTTTTTCCAGTATGGCTGGTGACTCTAAGAGTCTAAGTCAACAATATAGTTCCTAATTTCGGGTCTAAAATCATTTGTCTCATCTTAGAGAAAATTGGCAAAAAACTAGAAAGCAGTGACTCTACAATTAAAGAGTCATATATTAGGGAGATATCTAGATTAGATACTACCAGCCATGTCCGCGATCGCTTGTTGGGATTTACTTTGAAGTGATTACTGATGGAATAAGTTTCTATTCCAAGTTACCTATAACATTGGATAGAATAACAATCCCCTCACTTTTGATAAATGAAAACTCTGGAGACATGGATTATATGGCCAATAATTAGTTTAACTTCATGGAGCAAATTTAGTAGTCGGACTAGAGCGTCCTATGGCTAAAGATATCCTCTTAAATAGTGAGTCTGTACTATTATCCTTGTCAAGTTGCTAGACAGTTCTTCTATTTCCTTGAAAAACCCCGAACAATTTGACAAAAAGAACATTTTTCGTATTATCAGTATCACTTGTTTCGTGACACAGATTCTGATAATCTTATCGTCTTCATCTTCAATTGAGTTGTTTTTGATGATGTTAATACACAGCAAATAGCATGATAATGACTAATAAAAAATGGGCCGTTAAACGCATCACTGTTAATTTAGCAGCACAGGAAGCAGAAAAACTGGAAAAATATTGTCAGCAGACAGGTAGACCTGCAACTGATGTTATTCGTGAACTGATTAGAAGCTTACCTGTGTCAGATGAAAATAAAGAAGTGAGTAGATAGGAGGTGTTTTGATGTTATTGCCGCACATCTTTTGACTACTCAATAAAGCTTACTCATATTTTTTAGTCCACCTTGACTGACAAAATTTTATCTAGTGGAATACAAACGTTAGATTAATTGCATCGAGTCATGAGGATGAAAAGGAGTAACACAAACAGATTGATCATCAGGTGCATGACTTTGCCGTCCCTTAAAATCCTGCGTAACTAGAGATAAGTAGCAAATTCCGATACCGAGTCAGTTACAATTTGTAAAGAAACTGAAAAGGAAGAACGGAATGCGCGTTGCAATTGTAGGTGCGGGATTGGCTGGGCTAGCAACCGCAGTAGATTTAGCCGATGCTGGCTGTGAAGTCCAGATTTTTGAGTCCCGTCCGTTTGTTGGGGGTAAAGTTGGCAGTTGGATTGATGGTGATGGCAATCATATTGAAATGGGATTGCATGTATTTTTTGGGTGCTACTACCAACTGTTTGAGTTAATGGAAAAAGTGGGGGCGTTGTCAAGTTTACGCCTCAAAGAACATACCCACACTTTTATCAACAAAGGCGGGCGTACTGGTGCTTTGGATTTTCGCTTCTTTACGGGCGCACCTTTTAACGGGTTGAAAGCATTTTTTACCACTTCTCAACTATCTGTACAGGATAAACTGCAAAATGCGATCGCTCTTGGTACTAGCCCCATCGTGCGGGGGTTAGTAGACTTTGAGGGGGCAATGAGAACCATCCGCGACTTAGATAAAATTAGTTTTGCTGATTGGTTCCGTAGTCACGGCGGTAGTGAGGGCAGTATTAAAAGAATGTGGAACCCCATAGCTTACGCTTTGGGATTTATTGATTGTGAGAATATTTCTGCCCGTTGTATGTTAACCATCTTCCAGTTCTTTGCAGTCAGAAGCGAAGCCTCTGTCTTGCGAATGTTGGAAGGTTCCCCCGATGAATACCTCCACAAACCCATCCTCAAGTATTTAGAAGCTAGAGGTACAAAAATTTATACTCGTCGCCAAGTACGAGAGATTCATTTTGCGGAAGTAGACGGAGAAACTCGCGTGACTGGGATAGCAGTTGCCCAAGGTGATGCGACAGAAGTAATCACGGCTGATGCCTATGTCTGTGCTTGCGATATTCCAGGAATTCACAGAATTCTGCCCCAGGAATGGCGCAAGTGGTCAGAATTTGACAATATTTATAAGTTAGAAGCAGTGCCAGTTGCCACTGTACAGTTACGATTTGATGGTTGGGTGACAGAACTGCAAGATGGCGAACAGCGTAAACAACTCAATCATGCGGCTGGGATAGATAACTTACTCTATACTGCTGATGCTGACTTTTCTTGTTTTGCGGATTTGGCTTTGACTAGCCCTAGTGATTATTATCGCCAAGGACAAGGGTCATTATTACAGCTAGTGCTGACACCAGGAGATCCTTTTATTAAAGAAAATAACGAAGCGATCGCTCAACACGTCCTCAAGCAAGTCCATGAGTTATTCCCCTCATCACGGGAATTAAATATGACTTGGTATAGCGTGGTGAAACTGGCGCAGTCCCTCTACCGCGAAGCACCAGGAATGGATGTGTATCGTCCTAATCAGAAAACACCTGTGCCTAATTTCTTCTTAGCTGGTAGTTATACTCAACAAGACTACATCGATAGCATGGAAGGAGCCACAATTTCCGGACGACGGGCAGCAAAAGTCATTTTGGAGAATACTAAAAAATAGAGTGAGAACTGCTAACCCAATTAAATCTAAACACTAAAAAGTCATGGCTGACTGGCTAGAGCATAGCGTACAGGTAGAAGTAGAAGCTCCTATAGAATTAGTTTGGAGCTTATGGTCTGACTTGGAACAAATGCCCAAATGGATGAAGTGGATTGATTCGGTGAAAATTCCGCCGGAGAATCCTGATATTTCTCTTTGGAAACTGAATACTGGGGGTCTGGAATTTACCTGGAAATCTCGCATTCTCAAGGTTGTTCCCAACCAAATTATTCAATGGGAATCGGTGGATGGTTTACCTAATCAGGGAGCCATCCGCTTTTATGACCGCCACAGTAGCAGTATTGTCAAGATGACCGTTTCTTATGCTATTCCCGGTATTCTGGGCAAGATTATGGATAACCTGTTTTTGGGAAGAGTTGTGGAATCAACAATTCAAGCCGATTTAGAGAGGTTTAAAGCATACGCCTTGAATGTTAAGGCAAGTTAGCTAACGCGGAATTAGCTTAAATGAGTAATGAGTAGTGAGTAATGAGTAATGAGTAATGAGTAATACCCATTACTTATTACTCATTACTTCAAAATTAAAGACAGTTGGAGTCGGGGATTTAAACCCCAACTCAACTGATACTACGTGTAGGCGTAGGGGTCTTAAACCCTGGAATTTACGATAAACTTAGTGCAATCAATTTTGTGTGTTGGGTGAAATTATCAGATCCAGCACACTGATTAAGATCAGAATTTTTTAAGCAGCATGACAAACTGTTGGTTCTGGAAGTGGCTCACCAGCAGCTTCATAAGCGATAATCAAAGACTCTAAAGCTTCAATACCATTTGTTACTGCTGATTCATAAGTATCTCCATGAGTGCGCCAGCGTTGTCCAGGAAAATCAGGTAATCCTACTAAGAAGCAATTATCTTTATCTGACCACTGAATCACCATTTGGTACTTGAGTTTACTCATCTTGTTTCTTACCTTTGATCGCCTCTATTGCCTGTCTCACTTCCTTTTCTTGGTAGGGTTTAGCATCTGTGCCATCTTTGCCTGAAAGTGTAATTTTTCCAGCATACAAGGGATGTATCCAGTTAGTATGACTTCCTTTACCTGGTAGTTCTGTAAAACCAACTAGGCGGAGCATTTGCTTAAGCTCCCTAATTTTTTTTGGGCATTATTCTAAATTAAATTTAAGTTAGTTCATGCAATGCCACTCTATCCAAACCATGATCAAGTACAAAACTACCAAGTTGGGTCACTGAATAAGTTGATAGTTAATTGTTCGTTTTCTGGAGGTACGGCGGTGATGCAAGCCTGGATGGTTTCGCCGTCATCTAGTTCCACTGTGCAAGCATGACACGTTCCCATGAGACAACCTGTAGGAATGAAGACCCCAGCCCGTTGGGCGACATCTAATAGGGGTTCTCCGACTTCGGCATCAATGGTGACATCATCTGGCAAAAAGCGGACGCTAACATTCATGGGATACAGCCTAAACACTATAAAAAAGGTGTTAAATCTAAATGATTTTCAATTTCAGTGGCGAGATTGTCTAACATTTGCTCCCGTTGATCTCGGTAGTTAGCAACGCCTGTAGGTAAGGATTTTAAACCGCGTTGTTGACGTAGCCGATTTAGCCAGGCGCGTCGCCAAGGGCCATTATCAAACAGTCCGTGGAGATATGTACCCCAAACGGATTGACAACTATCCACTAACCCTAAGTTAGCATCATCAAAGAGAGGTTGATAGGCTTGATTATCTCCTTGTAGCTCTACACGCGATCGCCCCTGATGAATTTCAAATCCGGTGACTGGTAAGCCCATTTGGGGGAAATTGGAGCTAACTTGGCGTTGACGGGCAATTTTTTGACCTGTAATGACGGTTTTAATTGGTAACAAATTTAAGCCTTGATATCTACCTGCTTGTCCTTCTATTCCTTCTGGATCGGCAATAATTTGTCCTAACATTTGGTAGCCACCACAAATGCCTAATACTGTACCACCAGAAGCAGCGTAGTGTTGAATGGCTTCTGCCATACCGCTTTTTTGCAGCAGGATTAAGTCGGCAATTGTGGTTTTTGTCCCTGGTAGAATTACTGCATCTGGATGTCCTAAATCTTGTTTGGGACTCAGATATTTTACGGATACTGTTGGTTCTGCTTCCAGGGGATCAAAGTCGGTAAAGTTAGCAATTCTTGGTAAGCGAATTACACTAATATTTACATCGGTCTGAGTTTTAGATGATTTACGATCCCATAAATCTAAGGAATCTTCTGCGGGAAAAATTTCTTCTAGGTAAGGGATAACGCCAATTACAGGAATTTTTGTGCGTTCTTCTAACCATTTAATTCCTGATTCTAAGAGCGATCGCTGTCCCCGAAACTTGTTAATTACTACACCTTTAATTAATTGTCGTTCGTCTGGCTCTAATAATTCCAAAGTACCAACGACATGGGCAAAAGCACCACCACGATCAATATCAACTACTAATATGGTGGGAGCATTTAAATATTTCGCTATCCGCATATTAGTCAAATCACGGTGCTTGAGGTTAATTTCTGCCGGACTCCCAGCACCTTCACAAACTATCAAATCAAATTCTGTACCTAAGTGCTGTAGGGATTCCTCAATGGCTCGCCAACCTATGTCAAAATATTGCTCATAGTAGTCGGCTGCATTGGTTTTACCGACATATCTCCCTCGCATGATTACCTGAGAAGTCATATCTCCTTGGGGTTTGAGTAAAATGGGATTCATTTCTACCCAAGGTATTACCCCAGCCGCCCAAGCTTGGACTGCTTGCGCGTAGCCGATTTCTCCCCCATTGGCTGTGACATAGGCATTTAAAGCCATATTTTGTCCTTTAAAGGGAGCCACTCGCCAACCACGCCGTGACAAAATCCGACAAATAGCTGTTGTTATCAGTGATTTCCCTGCGTGGGAGGTTGTCCCCACTACCATAATAGATTTCATAGCCACTGTGAGTTATTTAAATATAGAGGTGGGATATTTGGGGGATAATATAGCAACTCATTAGCTCAGAGTCACAAAATCGGGCAGCTACCATCGTAATCTGTGGGCAGACATTCTGCCTCAAGTTGATGAAAAGATGCAACCCAGCTTAACAATCTCACCCAATTTCTAGAGATGAAAATGGTAAAGAATTGATAAATGGGTTGATGTTTCTCCGTATATATTGTTCCCTGGAAATACCTCATCCTAACTTTTGAGTGGTTCAAGCTAAAAGGGCAGTCGCAACCAACGAATCACAGCATTGTAGAAGCGATCGCGCCATGAGGGAGTAGGCAAGTTTTGACCTTGATATTTTTCCATCAGTTGATGCCCTAGGGGCGTGAGACGAAAGCTATCTGTAATTCCCTGTCCATCAACTTCGCGCCGTAATAAACCTACTTGGATTAACCAACCCAATGCGTTATCACAAACCAATTCTGAGAGCGGATTTTTGGTGTAACCATTTTTAACACCATTTTCCGAGGCGATCGCACCTAAAGACACACTTTGCTGACGCATGGTGACAAATAATCCTATCTGGAACGGCGAACAAATGAGCGATCGCTCTGCTCTCGTTACACTGCTAGGGGGATAGGAAAGGATTTTGGGATTTTGGGAATCAATAACAGACATAGTTTTGAGGGATTGGGGATTGGGGATTGGGGATTGGGGATTGGGAAAGAGTTATCTTTTATCTCTCCTCTCTAGCTTCTATATCCCTAGCTTGAGTTTTTTCAGTAAGTCATGAAAATATTGTAAATTATTGTAAAATTTCAGAGTCATCAAAAATCTGAAACAGGAAAGGTTCATTATGCCTCTAGCGGTTGGTACAGATGCACCTGCATTTACCGTCAAAGATACTAACGGTAACACCGTTTCGTTATCTGATTTTGCTGGAAAGACTGTTGTTTTATATTTCTACCCGAAAGATGACACCCCAGGTTGCACTAAGCAAGCTTGTAGCTTCCGGGATGCCAAATCAGATTATCAAAATAAAGATGTAGTGGTACTGGGAGTCAGTGCTGATGATGAAGCCTCTCATCAGGCTTTCACTCAAAAATATAATCTGAATTTTCCTCTATTGGCTGACACCAACCAAACTCTCATCAAAGCTTACGATGTTGATGGTGGCGGCTATGCCAAGCGTGTCACCTACGTCATTAGCCCTGATGGCAAAATCACTCATGTTGATGCCAGTGTAAATACAACTACCCATGCTAGCGATGTTTTAGCGGCTCTGGGATTGAATTAGTTAGTGCTACTGAGTGCTGATTAGCTAGTAGGGTGCGTCAGTATGAATAAATTCCTTGTAATTCAAGGATTTCTCTAGCTGACGCACCCTACATATTGAATAATTTTTTAACTGGAAGTCCCTTACTCGTTACTCATTACTCATTATGGGGATGGAGATGTGACGGCTGGTTGCGTTGAGCTAGGGGTGATAATGATAGGCAATGGTAGAGTTTGCCCCTGTTGTTGATTGTTGGTTCTGGCTCGGTTTTGTCTTTCTCTAAATGCTTTTGCTGCTTCATCAATTTGATCACTTTGGCGATTAGCATCCCATGAGCCAGTGCCGAAGGTTGCCCGATGAATCAGGTCAAACATATTGAAATTGCCAGAGTTAAAGTCTAAATTATTTTGTTGGTCTGCATTATTGCCACCTGCATCGACTGTGCCTAGTTGAGCCAAGCTAGGTTGCACTGTGAACAAGGAAGTAATGCCAATGGTGGCAATGCTGGCTACTAAAAGTCTTGTAACTGCTAAAAATGATTTTTGCATGGGTTTTTACCCTTAAATTCCTCTAACACCATCCTGCTTTTATCTTAAGCAAGAGTTCGGCGTAGTTGGGGCTGGATACTCAATAAAGCAACTAGCGCAAAACCGAACAGGATTAATAATGCACTACCAAAGGTAACATCGCCCCAAGGAGCTTGCATCACCACATTGGTGAGATTCCACTCATTATGAGTGTAGAGATAGCGAATTGGTTCAATGGCGTAGCTTAAAGGATTGAGGGTAGCGACGACTTGCAACCACTTAGGCATGAAGGATAAAGGCGCTAAAGCAGTGCTGGCAAATAGTAATGGTAAGTTAGTCACAAAAATGACAGCAATTAATTCAATGTGTCCGGGTAGGGCAAAAGCCAAACCTAGAGAAATCGCTGTTACACCCAAAGCTAGCAAGAAGACGATGAGAGCGATCGCACCCAAACCAGCTACATCGGGTAGCCCAGCACCGAGAAATGCTGCTGCACCGACAATTACGGCTGCTTGCAGTAAGCTTTGGCTAACAATAAAGATGGCGGAAGCAAAGACAATGGAAAACCGTGAAGCCAGGGGAGCAACTAACAAACGGTTCAAAAAGCCGAACTCACGGTCAAACATCACAGGTAAACCAGCATTTAAAGCACCAGCAAAAGCCGTAAATACTATCACACCTGCTGCTAGAAATTGTCCGTAATTTGTCGTAGTACCAAATAACCCTTTGGGGGCATTCTGGAACAACGCGCCAAACAATACCAACCACATGACAGGCTGAATAATCCCAGCCAATAAAGTAGAAGGACGGCGTTGCAACTGAATAAATAAACGACGAGTTAAAGCCAGCGTCTCTTGGACTAATTCACCGAAAAAATTAGGTGTAGCAGGTGAGTAGTCTTGAGGTGCTGTGATTTGCTGCCAATTGATATCAGATTTAGGGGTTACACTCATAGTGATTTTGGGAGTAGGGAATAGGGATTGGGGATTGGGGACTGGGGACTGGGGACTGGGGATTGGGTAAAAGTTGCTCTCCTCTGCCCCCTGCTCCCCTGCCCCCCTGCTATCTCATGTTCTGCTTTTTCTCGGCTTTCGGATCGCGATTGGCAACTGCTGCTAGTTCCGCATCCAGGAGGGTGCGTCCGGTAGCTGCAAGATAGACATCATCGAGGCTAGGACGGGATTGAGCAATGCCAAAAATCGGTAAACCTGCATTGTTGAGGGATTGCTGAATGGTGACTAAAGCATCATTTTGGGGTTTGACTACCAAGTTAAGGGAATTGCCTTGAGCCGTGTTGATGATGATTTCTTGGACAAAGGGCAATCCTTGCAGGAGGGTTTTGGCTTGTTCTGCTTCTTCTGTAGGGGAAAATTCGCGGATGCGTAAGGTGATGCGATCGCCCCCTACTTTGTCTTTTAACTGTGAGGGTGTACCATTGGCAATTACTACACCACGGTCAATAATCGCTACGCGATCGGCTAATGCGTCAATCTCTTCTAAATAATGACTGGTAATCACAACCGTTGTGCCAGCAGCTCGCAATTTCCGGAGGAAGTCCCAAACTACAAATCGGCTTTCTATGTCCAATCCGACTGTCGGCTCATCTAGAACCAAAACATCTGGTGCATGAAGTAACCCAGCCGCCAAATCTAGGCGCTTGCGTAAACCACCAGAGTAAGTTCCTGTTTTTTTATCGGCGTATTCTTGTAAACCGAGTAAGTCTAAAACTTTCTCAATTCGCTGTTTGGCTACTGCGCCTGGAAGATGATAAAGCGCCGCTTGCAATTGCAGCAGTTCTCTGCCTGTCAGCACTTTATCTAGGGCAACTTCTTGAGCTACATAGCCTAACCGTTGTCTTGCCAATCTGGGATTATCCAACACAGAAATCCCAGATACCTCGATTTTGCCAGCATCTGGAGTTGTGAGGGTACACAAAGCACGCAGAGTGGTGGTTTTGCCAGCACCGTTGGGGCCGAGTAAACCAAAGATTTCTCCTGACTCCACCTGGAAGGAAACATCTTTGACGGCTTCCACTGTGCCGTAGCGTTTTTGCAGATTTTGAATTAAAACGGCGGGAGCCATGACAGCTAATCCCTAACTATACAATTCGCAACAATGTCTATCTATATTGTAGTGGAGCGGTGTGAGGAGAAAGCGATCGCGTTGATACTTATCTAGTAGTTGCGGTATGTTGTCATGACAACTGCTGTAGCTGTATATATGTAAAATTTTTGTTCTATAGAGTAATACAAATGCAACAATCGATCTTCAGTAATCGTTGTACAAGGTCAATATCAATTGAATAAGCAGCAATTATCAATCACAAACTGCTAATGACACTAATGGAGCGATCGCGTCTTTCAATGCACTCATGATATTCCGGCTGGGATAATGGGCAAAATAATGCCAGAAATTTACACTCTGCTTTGTGCGGATCTGATCACTGAAAACAATGACGCATTGTGATGTTCAACTTTCTCAAAAGTTACCCTTACGCTTCATTTTAATTGTCCCTTTTGTCATTCAAATTTTCGCTACTGTGGGACTTGTGGGTTATCTGTCGTTTAGAAATGGGCAGAAGGCTGTTAATGAACTTGCTCATCAGCTAATCAATCAAGTGAATCTGCTTGTTGATCAGCACCTAGATAGCTATTTAGAAACCCCTCATCAGATTAATCAAATTAATTTAGATGCTGTCGAGCAAGGAATGCTGAATCTCAAAGATTTTCAAACCACAGGGCGTTATTTTGCCCAGCAAATGCAAGTATTTAATGTTGGCTATATTAGTTTTGCTAATCCTCAAGGTGAATTTATAGGAGTTGAACGTTTAGATAATGGCAAGCTATTAATTAATGAAGTTTCTCAAAAAAATGGTTTGGGTAAACTTTATGTTTATCAAACCGATAGCCAAGTTAATCGTCAACAATTCATAGCGGTTAAAGATTATGATCCTCGTGTAGAAGCATGGTATACAGATGCTGTTAAAGTTAGTAAACCTGTTTGGAGTCAGATTTATCAGTGGGAAGATAAACCAGAAGTTCTATCAATATCTTCCAGTTATCCTGTAAGTAATAGCAATAATCAGTTTATTGGTGTCATGAGTGTTGATTTGATTCTGACACAAATCAGTAATTTTTTAGAAAATTTAAAAATTGGTAAAACCGGAGAAATCTTTATCCTAGAACCTTCTGGACTAATTGTAGCTTCTTCAACTCATGAATCACCATTTAAGTTAATTAATGGTAAAGCACAACGACTATCAGCATTGAAAAGTGAAAATTATTTAATTCATGGCACAACACAATATTTAACAAAAAAATTCGGTCAACTCCAAAATATTAAATCTCCGCAACAATTCGTATTAACTCTAAGAAATGAACGCCATTTTACTCAGGTAAACTCTTGGCGTGATCCATTGGGATTAGATTGGCTGGTGATTGTTGTTGTCCCTGAAAGTGAGTTTATGGCACAAATTCATGCCAACACTCGCACGACAATTTTGTTATGTGTAGGGGCGCTGATTCTAGCTACAACACTAGGCATATACACTTCCCGTTGGATAGTTCATCCTATTTTACAGTTAACCCAAGCCAGTAGTGCGATCGCTTCTGGTAAACTTGAGCAAAAAGTGATGATTTCTGATGTTCAAGAATTGAGTATTCTAGCTCAATCTTTTAATCAGATGGCCAGACAACTGCGTGAATCTTTTTATACCTTAGAAACTACAAATCAGGAATTAGAAAACCGAGTTGCCCAAAGAACCGCAGAAATCACAGCTGCAAAAGAAGCTGCCGATGCCGCTAACCACGCCAAAAGTGAATTTTTGGCTAATATGAGTCATGAACTTCGCACCCCATTGAACGGCATTCTTGGCTATGCTCAAATTCTCCAACTAGATGCAAACACTAATTCTGAGCAAATAGAAGGACTAAATATAATTTACGATTGTGGCTCTCATCTTTTGACTTTAATTAATGATATTTTAGATATTGCTAAAATCGAAGCCAAAAAACTAGAACTATATCCTATAAAATTAGACTTTAAAAATTTATTGTCAGGTGTTTGTGATACTTGCCGTATTAAAGCACAGCAAAAAGCAATCAGCTTTACTTGCCATATCGATCATCAGTTACCAAATATTATTCATGCTGACGAGAAACGCCTACGGCAAGTCTTAATTAACCTTTTAGGTAATGCTGTTAAGTTTACAGAAACTGGTACAGTTACTTTCATTGTGGAGATGATTGAAAATAATATCACAATGGTCAATTCTAATTTGCATCAGGAGTTACCTCTCAGGAAAATTAGATTCCAAATTGCAGATACAGGCATCGGTATGACAGCCGAGCAATTAGAAAAAATATTTTTGCCATTTGAGCAGGTAGGAAATACTTCACATAAATCAGAAGGTACAGGTTTAGGACTGGCAATCAGTCACCAAATTATAGAAATGATGGGTAGTAAAATTAAGGTTGAAAGTATCTATGGTCAAGGTAGTAAGTTTTGGTTTGACCTAGATATACCAGTAGTCAACACTGAGATACTATCAGATTTATCTATAGTTAAAGAAAATATGATTGGATATTCTACACAACTTTATCCAGATTCTGAGGAATTAATATTTCCTCCAGCTACAGAATTAATTAAATTATATCAAGCTGCTAAAGCTGGTTATGTTGTAGGTATTCAAGAAGAAATCAACCGCATTCAACAATTAGATGAAAAATATCATAACTTCACTACTCAAGTTTATAAATTACTGGAAGATTTTGAAGATGAATTAATTGTGAAAATGATTCAACCTTATTTAAATAGTGATTTTTCTAAAATTTAGTTGGCAATCATGGAGATAAAACAGCAATGTTTCACGGGATGATTAGATGGGAAACTTCATAAATAAATCTATTTTAATTGTAGATGATATTCCAACTAATATCAAAATTTTATTTGAAATTCTCAATCATTATGGATTTCGAGTTTCTGTTGCTAAAAGTGGTCAAAGTGCTTTAGAGAAAATCAAAGAATCATTACCTAATTTGATCTTATTGGATGTCATGATGCCGGGTATGGACGGTTTTGAAACTTGCCATCGCCTGAAAGCAGATCCAAAGACAAAGGATATACCTGTAATTTTTATGACTGCTCTTTCTGATTCAGTTAATAAAATTAAAGGATTAAAACTGGGAGCAGTAGACTATATTACTAAACCTTTTGAAACTGAAGAAGTATTAGCCAGAATCAATGTACATTTAGAACTACAACAAACCCAAATGAAGTTAGTGCAAGAAGAAAAGATGTCTTCACTAGGGCAATTAGTTGCAGGTATCGCACATGAAATTAATAATCCTGTCAATTTCATTTATGGTAATTTAATTCATGCTCAAAACTATATAACCCATTTATTAGAATTATTATCCTTATATGAAAATCATACTAATCAGGTAATTCCAGAGATTAAAGCTTACTCTGATGAAATTGACCTAGATTTTATTAAACAAGATTTACCCCGACTGTTATCTTCAATGGCTATAGGGACAGAACGTGTAGAAAAAATTGTGCGATCGCTGCGTCTGTTCTCGCGGTTAGATAATACAACATTTCAATTATTTGACATTCATGAAGGCATTGATAGCACACTGATGATTTTGAGTCATCGCCTGAAAGCTACACCAAAACGTCCAGCTATAAATATAGTGAAAAATTATGAAAAATCAGCCTTAGTAGAGTGCTACTCAGGTCAAATTAACCAAGTGTTTATGAATCTTTTAGCTAATGCTATTGATGCTATAGAAGAATCAATATTAAATCATCAAATACCTGATATCCCAACAATTTCGATTCATACAACAGTTCTAGATGACAAAAAAGCAGTGTTAATTGAAATTGCTGACAATGGTATAGGTATATCTGAGGAAGCCCAGCAGAAGATGTTTGAGCAATTCTTCACAACTAAACCTATAGGTAAAGGTACAGGTTTAGGATTAGCGATCGCTCACGAAATTATTGTGGAAAAACATCAAGGTACTTTAGAGGTAAAGTCCTCTCCCGGAGAGGGTGCTAAATTTATAATTACCATGCCGATTCAGCAAACAATCATAACAAAAAATGTTATGGATAATATGGGCTAATACCAATTCAAAATTCAAAAATAACAAAAAACAAAAAGACTTATTTTTTAAAATGTCTTAACTTGTAAATGTCTTGATATCTAGCAATATATGCTGCATTTCGCATTTCTAGATTTGAAAGCAATTTTATAGGAAAATCCTTGGCTGAATATTGAGGCTGATACCAAGGTTGATTATTAAAGTAATCTTGTATGCCAGGATTTTCAAAACGGCGACCGTGAAGCGCGAAAATTGTATTTCGCATAATATCTAATTCAAACCCGGTTTTACCTTGTAAATCTGCATCGGTGACAGCTCGTTCAGAAAGCCAAAAGTAATTGTTAGTAGATGTAGGCAAATCTGGAGGTGGGTATAGTGGTTTTCTGATCCTTGGAGGTCGATTTTCTCGATGATCTAATGGTCTTGGGGGTAAAGGCTGAGGTTGAGCAACTTTGGAAACTGAAGATGTAGTTGTTACAACTGGTGGTGTTGTCACAGCAGGCGTTTCAACCATTGGAGAATTAATATTTGAAGTTGCTATAGAAGATGCAGTTTTTTGGTTGGCTATGGGTTGAGGAGATTTCGTTAATACCTGACTAATAATTACAGAACCACCAATTAACCCAGCAGCAATCAACCCACCTATAATCATGGCGTTCTTACTACCTGAAGTTTGCAGCTGAGTATTAACGGGGACTTTGGTAGGTGTTGGTGTTGTGACGACTGGTTGCAACTGTGGTTTTTGTATTGCTTGTGTTGGTGGTACTACTGCTTGAGTTGGTGGTATGGAGTAGATTGTACTCTGCAAAGCATCAAGCATGGCTCTAGCAGTGGGGTAGCGATCGCGGGGATGGTAGGCGATCGCTTGATCAATTACACTGGCGATGAAGGGGCTGATATTGTTCACATAATTACGCCAGATAATTTCCCCCGTTTGCGAGTCTATGTCTAATTGTTGTGGCTGCATCCCCGTCAGCAAATAAATTGCTGTCAAACCTAAACTATACAAATCACTAGAATAAACAGCTCTACCTGCGGCTTGTTCACTCGGCATATACCCAGGTGTGCCAATTACAATTGAACTGGTAGTATTGCCTTGAGAGTTAACTACTGTTCCCATTGATTCCCGCACTGCACCAAAATCAATCAATACAGGTTTGCCATCGCCATAACGCAAAATGATATTGTCGGGTTTGATATCACGGTGAATAATTTGCTTGGAGTGGACGTACTCTAAAATGGGTAACAAGTTAACCAAAAGTTCTTGCACAACATCAGCACTCAATAAGCCTTGCTGCTGCACTTTTTTTGTCAGTGTGTCGCCTTCAATCCACTCCTGTACTAAATAGAATTGCTCATCAGCACAAAAATAAGCATACAATGTGGGAATTTGGTCTGTAGAACCACCCAATTCTTCCAATATTGCTGCTTCTCGTTGAAATCTTTCTTGTACTAGCTGGTAAATTTGCGGATTATTTTGGATTGGTCTAAGCTGTTTAACCACACACAGCCGCTTTGAGGGCATATAGGTATCTTCTGCTAGATAGGTTTCGCCAAAACCACCTGCCCCCAATGTACGGATAACTTGATAGCGATCGTTTAAAAGATTTATTGTCATGGAAACCCTGTGGCTACTTACAAGGTGTATTGAATTTTCTAATACAGACTCTCCCAAGTATAGTTTATGTTTTCAGATATATTGTTAGCTGTCATATTGTTCCGATATATAATCCCTGTGAGTGGTGGTACTTCACTTCAAATCAAGTAATCCTTCCTCTTTTAATTTAGGATTAAAGCGCATTTGTGTTTGCAAACCACGAGTTTCTAAAACTTGGAAAATTTCTGCTTCTATTCGCCGAGCTACATTTTTCAGAATGGCTATTTGTGCTAACTCATCAATAGCTGGATTTTGATACCTTGCCTGTTCTTCAGGTGTCATGAGAGTTTTAACATTAATGGGTTGTGTCCATTGTTCCTTATTTTCCCCATTTCCCAAGGGAATACTTCCATTTTCAGTAATCCAAGCATTCTCTATATTTTCTAAAACTGTACGGCTAGGACGCTCAATAGTTTGCACTTTCACCCAATAACATTGTTGTACTTGACGAACTAAATGCTGTCTGAGGCTTAAATAAACATCACGAGAATAGCCAACAAATTGCAGTATTTTTTCTTGATTAAAAATAGCATATACTCCGATTTTTCCCTGCAAATATTCTGGTAATTGACCGTTTTCATCAATGTAGGGAATATATTCTAAGCTAGTAAGGTTAGTCATATATTAAATATGAATTTTAGATTTATCTGAGTAATTAGCAATTATCAATTGTAATATTTTTTAATTACTTAAGTAAGTCAGTGGCAATAAATCAAAATATATTAAGTAATATGAAATTATAAAAATTAACAGGCTCTAGCCATTTCTTTGTACCCCTGCGAAATGTTACGCGAACACTACAAACTTTTAATTATTTATTTATCAAAGAAAGGTAGAGGGCAGAGGGCAGAGGGCAGAAGGGATTTATCCCTTCCCTGATCGCCCGAACCATCTGCGCGACCGGAGGGAGCAAGGGTTTAAGACCCCCACCAAATTTTCAATTTGGTGGCTCTCGTTCAGGTGGGGTTTGAATCTCCTTCTGTTGCGTCAGCTTCCCGCAGGGTACGAAACCTTCTGCCCTCTGCCTCCTGCCTTCTGCCTTCTTCAATCGTCTTCTTGGTACAAATCTTGTAAAGCTTGCACTTGGGTACGTCGAGAAGTCCGACGATATTTTTTGCTTTCCAGTTTTGGTTCGTATTGGTTTTGACCTTTGCCTTTGGTTTTGCGCTTTAAGGTAGATTCTGGATCAGCCTGTTGGTTAAGTTGAGTTTGCCGAGCGATCGCTTCATCCAAAAAATCTACATAATGTTCATAGCGTTCCCACTCACCCCGCACAACACAATCGGGTTCATCTCGATGCAGACAATCATTAAACCGACAGCTAGCAACAGCAAGGCGTTCTCTAGCTTCTGGGAAATAATACACTAACTCTTCTGGACTACAATCTACATCAGGTTGATTAAAACCCGGAGTATCCGCCAGTAAACCACCACTGGGTAACTCAAATAATTCTACATGGCGGGTAGTATGACGACCACGGGCTAATTTTCCGGAAACTTCTCCCACGCGCAGGTTAATGTCGGGAATTAGCGCATTAATTAAGCTAGATTTCCCTACGCCAGAAGGACCGGCAACAACAGTAATTTTATGGTTGAGATCCTTAGCTACTTGGTCAATATTGATTTCATTTTTAACGCTAATAAATAGCGGTTGATAGCCCCAAGCTAATAGGCGATCGCTAATTTCTTGCTTTTCATCTGGGGAAACTAAATCACTCTTATTCAAACACAAAACCACATCTAGACCAGTAGACTCAGCCTTAATCAGAAATCGACTGAGTTGGAAAGGTTCTAGGGGCGGATCAGCCACCGCAAAAACTAACATAATTTGGTTAGCATTGGCGATTGGCGGTCGGTCTAGCTGGGTTTGACGAGATAAAACCTCTGCGATCGCCCCCCGTCCTCCAGACCAATCTGGCTCTTCTACGACCACGCGATCGCCAACCATCACCTGCTGCCCAATTTTTTTCAAGCGCGTTCTGCGAGTACACAGGAGGAAAGGATGAGGAGGATGAGGAAGATGAGGAGGATTTTGCTCCCTCATCTCCCCCATCTCCCTCATCTTCCCTATCTCCCCCTCCTCTTGATCTAGCTGTACCTTGTAAAAATTCGCCTGCACGGCTAACACCGTACCTACTAACTGTTCAGTAGCATCAAATCTCATGAGGCAGCCACAGGACGGCGAATTAACAAAGAGAAATAGCCAGAGCAGTCGGTAATTTCTTCTACCTGATAACCTGCCATTGTCAAGCTATCAGGAACTTGCTCAATTGGCTCTCCGGGGTCTAACCATACTTCTAGCAATGCTCCTGGGGGCATTTGCTCCAGACGGAGTTTTGTCCGCACAAAATTAATCGGGCAAGGAGTACCCCGCAAGTCCAGTTGAGCATCCGGTGTTAATAGAGAAGAGAGCGTCATTATTTAAACAGATTTCCCAAGAATCCTTCTAGACCACCTTTACCAGTACGGTCTCCTTTAATTTTAGCTAGCTTCTCCAACAATTCTCTCTCATCTGGTGTCACCTTAGTTGGAATATCAATTAATACTGTTAATAGATGATCGCCCCGACTGACGGGGTTGCCTAAGCGCGGTACGCCACGATTTTCCAACTTCATCACTGTATTGGGCTGAGTCCCGGCAGGAATAATTAATTCCACTAAACCATCTACCGTGTCTACCTCCAAACGACAACCTAAAATCGCTTGCAAGTAGCTAACTTTGATTTCCGAGAGAATGTTAATACCATCTCGCTGGAATTCTTCATCCTCATTGACAAACAAATAGACATACAAATCTCCAGGGGGTCCACCACGTTGACCAGCATCGCCTTCCTGGGATATACGTAAGCGCGTACCATTGTCCACACCTGCGGGAATGGTAATTTTCAGTTTCTTGGTAACTTGATTTGTACCCTTACCATCACAAGCATCACACTTATCTTCAATCACCATGCCCGTACCATTACAGGTAGGACAAGTTGATACCTGAGTGAAACTACCAAAAGGCGTTCTAGTAACCCGACGCACCTGACCAGAACCGCTACAAGTCGAACAAGTGCGGGGACGAGTCCCTGGTTTTGCTCCCGAACCACTACAAGCTTCACAGGTTTCTAGATGGGAAATCCGAATTTCTTTTTCACCACCAAATACAGCTTCTCGAAAGTCTAACTTCAGGTCTAGCCGTAAATCATCACCTCGCGCCGGCCCGCTACGCCGTCTTTGCGTTGGGCCGCCCATACCACCAGCAAACCCACTAAAAATACTTTCAAAGATATCGGCAAAACCGCCCATATCGCTCATATCTTGGAAGCCAACACCAGCACCACCAGAGACACCAGCTTCACCAAAACGGTTATAACGCTCTCTAGTTTCCGGCTCAGAAAGGATTTCATAAGCACGGTTAATTTCCTTAAAGCGTTCTTCCGCTCCCGGTTCTTTGTTCACATCTGGGTGATACTTCCGGGCTAAACGGCGGTATGCTTGTTTGATTTCTTCTTTGTCTGCGTCACGAGAGACGCCCAGAATTTCATAATAGTCGCGGGCCATATAGCAAAGGTAAAAGTAGGGGGGAAGAAAGCAGTTCGGCGTAAGCCGTTACCGGAGGCTAGGCATTACACACTACAGGGTTGGCTTGCCAGAGGTTCAGCAAAAGGTAAAAGTTAATTTATTGTAATAATCGATTTTACCTTGTTCTCTTTTACTAAAGATCACCAGCAAGTTGCAAGCAATAGGTGCTTTGCTCCTGGAAAACGAAAAAAGCCACCGAAGTTGGGAACAGAGGCAGCATAACCTTAAACCTCTCACTTCCGAATCGGCTGTCTCTTTTACAATTGTGCTACGTAGCAGACGAAAGCCCCGCTTATCAACTAGAGGGGCTAGCCGCACTATTAGGTGTGGAAAACCCCCCTTGTTGGGGATTGGGGATTGGGAAGAAGCAGGGGAGCAGGGGAGCAGGGGAGCAGAGGGGAAAAGTCAGAAGTTATTCAATTTTGAATTTTGAATTTATATGCCTAATCTCTAATCTATCGCTTCATAATCAGCTTGTGCTGTACTTTCTTCATCAAAATCAAAATTAAATTGCGGAATTAAGGTGCCACTTATGGGAGATTCTAATCCTGTTGCCAAAGAACTATCTACACCCAAGTCAATGTCATCACCATTTTGGTCAGAAGCTCGTTGATAAACATTTGCACCAATAGCAAATAGAGTTTGTTGGAAATCTTCTAAGCATTGTTGAAATTCTTTCAGGGAAATGGCGGGATTAGTCATAATACTTTGGAGGAGAGCGACTTTTTCGTTGGCTAAAACTTTCATCTGCTCACCGATTAATTCGCCATTGTCTTTTAAGGTGGATTCGTAACTGAATAATAGATTATCTGCTTGGTTTTTCAGTTCAACTAATTCTTTGCGCCTTCTATCTTCATCCGCAAACACTTCGGCTTCTTGACGCATCCGTTCTACTTCATTGTTACTCAAACCACCAGTATTAGTAATCCTAATACTCTGTTCTCTACCTGTGCCTTTATCTTGGGCAGCAACTTTGAGAATACCATTAACATCAATTTCAAAAGATACTTCAATTTGCGGTACACCACGGGGGGCTGGGGGGATTCCTGCTAACAGAAACTTGCCGAGACTCTTATTATCTCGCGCCATTGCTCGTTCACCTTGAAGAACGTGAATTTCTACTGAAGTTTGCCCATCAACGGCAGTAGAAAATACTTGAGATTTACTAGTAGGAATTGTCGTGTTGCGTTCAATAATTTTGGTGAATACTTCTCCCAAGGTTTCAATTCCCAAGGATAGGGGTGTAACATCCAACAGCAGCAGATTATCTACTTCGCCACCCAGAACTCCAGCTTGAATCGCTGCACCTAAAGCCACAGCTTCATCAGGGTTAACGGAACGGTCAGGGGTTTTGCCGTTAAAAAACTTCATCAAGGCGTTCTGCACGGCAGGAATGCGGGTAGAACCACCTACTAAAATCATGCGGTTGATGTCTTGTGGTTTCAGGTCTGCATCTTTGAGGGCTTGAATCATCGGTTCGATAGTGGCTTCGATTAAATGCCCTACCAATTCTTCAAATTTAGAACGGCTCAGTTCCATCTCTAGATGTTTCGGCCCAGTTTCATCAGATGTAATAAAAGGCAAGTTAATCGAGGTACTTGCCATACTGGAGAGTTCGATTTTGGCTTTTTCTGCTGCTTCTCGCAGGCGTTGCAGTGCCATTTTATCTTGGGCAAGGTCGATTTTTTCTTGCTGTTGGAAGCGTTCAATCATCCAATTGACGATACAACCATCAAAATCGTCGCCGCCGAGTTGGTTGTTGCCGCTAGTAGCTTTGACTTCAAAAACTCCATCTCCTAATTGCAAGATAGAGACATCAAAGGTGCCGCCGCCTAAGTCAAAAACCAAAATCAGCTGCTCTTGGTCTTGCTTATCTAAGCCAAAGGCTAAAGCAGCAGCTGTAGGTTCATTAATAATTCGTAAAACTTCTAACCCAGCAATGGTGCCAGCATCTTTAGTAGCTTGTCGTTGGGCATCAGTGAAATATGCTGGTACGGTAATTACTGCTTGCGTGACAGCTTCACCTAAAAAGTTTTCCGCATCCTGTTTGAGCTTTTGCAGGATCATGGCGGATATTTCTTGCGGTGTGAAGTTGCGTCCACGAATTTGCACATCAACGGTATCGTCTCGACCTTTTACACAGCTATAAGGTACACGATCGCGCTCTGTAGCTGTATCCTCCCAACGCCGCCCGATGAATCGTTTAATACTATAAATCGTGTTTTCCGCATTCGTGACACCTTGGCGTTTTGCTAATTGACCGACTAAGCGATCGCCACTTTTACCAAAGCCTACAATACTCGGTGTAGTTCGTCCGCCTTCGGAGCTAGCGATCACTATTGGTTGACCACCTTCCAAAACTGCAACACAACTATTTGTAGTGCCTAAGTCGATTCCAATAACTTTTCCCATATTAAAGTATTTTTACTGAGTGCTGTTGCCGGAATGTTACGCGGACGACCTTGAGGTAGAAAGTAGGGGTTTAGGGGGTGTAGGGAAGAAAAATTTTCCCCAATGACGGCAGTTGCTACAAGTCGGGAAACCCTCCCAATGCACTACCTCCCCAATACCCAATCCCCAGTCGCCAGTCCCTTCCCATCCCTAGCAATGCTCGCCTCTGCTATGACCTAGGCACTATTGGTCAGCGAGGCGAGCTGTAGACAGCTTAACTGTCGGCTGGACTCGGCTGACTTTCTGGTGCAGGTGGTGCGTCTTCCTTTGGAGCAGCCACTTTGACCATAGAATGACGTAGCACGCGATCGCCCAAGTAATATCCGCGCACTAACTCTTCTAACACTGTTCCTTCAGGATGTTCATCCGTAGGTTCCCGCATTACTGCTTCATGGAGATTGGGATCGAACTCCTGACCTTCAGGACGCATTGGTGATACACCCAATCGCTTCAGTGAATCCACGAGTTGTTTATAAACCCCTTGATAACTTTTATGAATTGTCATCTCACCTTCAGTTTGTGGCTTGAGGTGCGCTCTGGCCCGTTCAAAATTATCGACTACAGGCAGCAACTCCATAATGGTGTTCCGCTTCGCCTGTATGTCTAATTCCTCTTTTTCTTTTTGCGTCCGTTTGCGGTAATTTTCAAAATCTGCCGCAATCCGCATATATTGTGTACTACGTTCTTCTAGTTGCGCTTTAAGTAACTCAATTTTTTGAGTCAATTCTGTCAACGCGGCCGTATCGACTTGAGCAGTTTCTGGTGCAGCGATGTTATTTTCTTCTGTGAGTACAGTGTCTCCCGGTACATTTGTTGGGGCTGCCACTTGCTCAGTAACCTCGCTGCCAGATTCGTGAGAATTGATTGGGGCTTGGGAGTCGCTCATCATTGCTTGATTTACCTCTGTTGATTCACCCAATGGCTGGCTTGTATTGTTTACCTGTTTATTTTCGTCCATCATTATTTAAGTCTACTCATCCCAGGCGTTGTTTACGGCATTCTTCCGCCAGAGTAGACAAGCGTTGTAATTGATAGCTGTACACTGCTGCCGATTTTTTTTGCCGAAATTTCCCTGGAAATGATGTCACCGACATCTTATTTTGACAAATGGTGAACAGATTAGCGTAGATGTTCTAGGTGCGATTATCCGAATTGGGCATTGAGGTAAATATTGTCTCCCCTACACCCATACACCTCTGCTGCTCACTCCCCTACGTAGTTTAAGTTTAAAATTTTTACCTCAAATTACTTAGTCTCTATGAAAATTATATGACTCAGGTTGGGAATACTCTAAGCAGAGGTTTTCCCTACTCATTGCTCACCTATGACTCAATCTTCACCACAACGGCGCAGTACCGCACTCACTACAAGAACCGAGTTTTCGCCTTTTGGTAACAAGCTAGTGCAATCTGGCTATGTAAATAACGACCAAATGAGGCAGGCGCTGATTGAAAGTCGCAAGTCTGGTAGACCCTTGACGGAAGTGCTAGAGTCAATCACTGGACGACAATTATCACCTGAGTTTCTCAGGCAGTACAAGAAACAGCAATTATTTGAACTGAAGATACTATACGGTGTTGAATTCCTTGATCCGGAAGTCAATAATCTTGGCAATACGATGGTGGGGCAACTGATAGAAACCCTCATCCCAGTGGATATCTGTCGCCGCCATCGTTTAGTCCCCCTATCTAGAAATGATGAACAAAAACCGCCCTATGTTTTAGTGGCAATGGTTGATCCGGACAACTTAGAAGCGTCGGATGACCTCAACCGGATCTTGCGTCCCCAAGGTTTGGCATTACAGCGCATGGTAATTACTCAGGAGGATTACCAACAGTTAATCAACCAATACTTGGATGAGTTGGCTGTCCGCCAAAAGCATATAGAACAAGAAAAATTTACAGATATTAATCAGGATTTAGAAAACCTCGGCAATCTCGATATTCAGGATGCGCCTGAAGAAATGGAGGCTGATTTAGGATCAGCAATGAAAGGTGCAGAGGATGCGCCAGTCATCAACCTTGTAAATCGCATCCTAGCTAAAGCTCTGCACGATAAGGTTTCTGATATCCACGTCGAACCCCAAGAAGAAAATCTGCGGATTCGCTTTCGTAAGGATGGGGTATTACGGGAGGCTTTTGACCCCCTACCGAAAAAAATTATTCCCGCCGTCACAGCCAGATTTAAAATCATCTCTAACTTGGATATTGCTGAGAGACGTTTACCCCAAGACGGAAGGATTCGGCGGATGTTCGAGGGACGCAAAGTAGACTTCCGGGTGAATACTTTGCCCAGTCGCTACGGGGAAAAGGTAGTGCTGCGGATTTTAGATAACTCTTCTACGCAATTAGGACTAAATAAGTTAATTACCGACCCAGAAACCTTGCAAATTGTCCAAGATATGGTAAGTAAGCCTTTTGGGTTAATTTTGGTAACTGGGCCTACGGGTTCTGGTAAAACAACTTCACTATATTCAGCACTGGCAGAGAAGAACTCACCAGGGATTAATATCAGCACCGTAGAAGATCCCATTGAGTACAGCTTGCCAGGGATTACACAAGTACAGGTAATTCGGGAAAAAGGTTTAGATTTTGCGACAGCTTTGCGGGCATTTTTGCGACAAGATCCCGATGTGCTGCTAGTGGGTGAAACGCGGGATAAAGAAACAGCCAAAACAGCGATTGAAGCTGCGTTGACTGGTCACTTAGTATTAACTACTTTACACACCAATGATGCTCCTGGTGCGATCGCACGTTTAGGAGAAATGGGTATTGAACCATTCATGGTTTCTAGTTCGTTGATTGGGGTATTGGCACAACGTCTAGTGCGGCGTGTTTGTTCTGATTGTCGCATTCCCTATACTCCCACACCTGAAGAATTAGCACGTTATGGGATGTCTGCTTCCCAAGAAGTCAACGTTACCTTCTATAAAGCTAATACTGTACCACCAGAAGCGATCGCTGAAACCAAAGCCAAAAATCAGCTTTGTCCCAGCTGTAACGGTGTCGGCTATAAAGGCCGTTGTGGTGTTTATGAAGTCATGCGGGTGACTGAAAACCTGCAAACTTTAATCAACGAAGAAGCTCCCACAGAACGCATCAAAGAAGTAGCGGTAGAAGAAGGCATGAAAACCCTACTGGCGTACAGCTTAGACTTAGTTCGCCAAGGTTCCACCACCCTAGAAGAAGTAGAACGGGTGACATTCACAGACACAGGTTTAGAAGCTGAATTAAAAGCCAAGCGTAAAAGTGGACTTACCTGCCGCACCTGTAACGCCGTATTACAACCAGAATGGCTAGATTGTCCCTACTGTATGACACCTCGGTTTGAGGATTAGGGACTGGGTACTGGGGACTGGGTAATAGTCAACACACCCTAGAAAGTCTTTCATTTTGAATTTTGAATTTTGAATTGGTACGACTTATGGAAATGATGATTGAAGACTTGATGGAGCAGATGATTGAAATGGGTGGTTCGGATCTGCACTTATCCGCAGGGTTGCCTCCCTATTTCCGTATTAGTGGCAAACTTACACCCATCGGCGACCAAATATTGACAGCAGAGCAGTGTCAAAGACTAATTTTTAGTATGCTCAATAATACCCAGCGTAAAACCTTAGAACAAACCTGGGAATTAGACTGTTCTTACGGTGTGAAAGGTTTAGCTCGCTTTCGGGTGAATGTTTATAAAGAGCGTGGTGCTTATGCTGCTTGTTTAAGGGCGCTCAGTTCCAAAATTCCTAATTTTGAAAAATTAGGTCTGCCAGATGTGGTCAGAGAAATGTGCGATAAACCCAGAGGATTAATTCTGGTGACAGGCCCTACAGGTTCTGGTAAAACAACGACTCTGGCGGCAATGATTGACTTGATTAACCGCACAAAAGCCGAGCATATTTTGACGGTGGAGGACCCCATTGAGTTTGTTTATGAACCAATTAAAAGTCTAGTTCACCAACGACAATTGGGTGAAGATACTAAGAGTTTTGCTAATGCCTTGAAAGCAGCCCTACGAGAAGATCCAGATATTATTCTGGTGGGTGAAATGCGGGATTTAGAAACAATTTCTTTGGCAATTTCGGCCGCAGAAACAGGACACTTAGTATTTGGTACATTACATACAAGTTCTGCCTCCCAGACTGTTGACCGGATTATCGATGTTTTCCCCCACGAAAAACAAACCCAAGTGCGGGTGCAGTTATCTAACTCTTTAGTAGCAGTATTTAGTCAAACCTTAGTGCCTAAGAAAAATCCTAAACCAGGTGAATATGGTCGGATTATGGCACAAGAAATTATGATTGTAACTCCCGCTATTTCTAACTTAATTAGAGAAGGTAAAACATCGCAAATTTACTCAGCTATTCAAACTGGCGGTAAATTAGGAATGCAAACTTTAGAGAAAGTTTTAGCAGATTATTACAAAGCAGGAACAATCTCTTTTGAAGCTGCAATGTCTAAGACTTCTAAACCAGATGAAATTCAACGCCTGATCGGCCCATCCGCTCCTCCGCAAACGGCAGGTGCAAAACCCGGTGCTGTAAAAGCTCATTAATCTTAGTAATTAATCAACCATCAACAGTCAATAGTCAATTTTAATAACTATTGATTATTGACTTAATTTTGAATTTTGTAGGCGCAAGCCTTGTCGCAGACTATTTTGAATTTTGAATTGATCTATGCCAACATTTGTTGCCCGTGTTCGGGACTCACAAGGGAAAACTAGAAGTGAAAAAGTTGTTGCCGAATCTTTGGCAGACGCTCGTACTAATCTCAGAGACAAAGGTTTTGTAGTTCAAGAACTTAAGCAGTCTCAAAGTTTTTCTGCCAACTTTGATTTCCAAAAATTCCAGACTTCTCTCGTCAAGGTTACTGTCAAAGAAAAAGCTGTTTTTTCGCGACAACTTGCCACTTTGGTAAATGCGGGTGTAGCTATTGTGCGAGGGCTAGGAGTGTTAGCTGATCAGTGTACTAATAGTAAACTGAAACAGGCTCTCAATGATATTAGCAATGATGTGCAGAGCGGTGTTAATCTTTCCGATGCCATGCGTAAGCATCCTGACTGTTTTGACGGTTTATATGTCAGTATGATTCAGGCTGGTGAGGTTGGTGGGGTTCTCGATGAAGTGCTAAATCGCCTAGCCAAATTGTTGGAAGATATGGCGAGATTACAGAACCAAATTAAATCTGCTTTAGCTTATCCAGTAGTTGTTGGAATTTTGGCTACTGGTATTTTTGTAGGTATGACTGTATTTTTGATTCCTATTTTTGCCAAAATTTTTGAGGAATTAGGAACAGAATTACCTGCATTAACTGCATTTTTAATGACTTGTAGCCAAATTTTGAGAAGTTTTTGGTCATTAGTAATCATAGCAGGAATTGTAGGCTTTAAATTTGCCTATTCACAGTATTATAAAACTCGTGTTGGCAAGGAAACTATTGACCGTCTTTCTTTAAAAATGCCCTTGTTTGGTGACTTAATTCAAAAATCTTCAGTCGCTCGTTTTAGCCGTACTTTTGGTTCTTTGACTCGTTCTGGTGTACCTATTCTGACATCTCTGGAAATTGTGCGAGATACATCAGGAAATCAGGTGGTTGCTAATGCTATCGATGCAGCACGGGCAGAAATTCAACAAGGGGGAATGATTAGTCTGGCTCTCCAAAAAGAGGCAGTTTTTCCACCAATGGCAATTCAAATGATTAGTATCGGTGAAGAAACTGGTGAATTAGATGGGATGTTGATGAAAATTGCTGATTTCTATGAAGATGAAGTTGAACAGGCAGTAAAAGCATTAACCAGCGTTTTAGAACCGATTATGATTTTGGTTCTAGGGGGCATGGTGGGGACAATTTTGTTAGCGATGTATTTACCATTGTTCAAGGTATTTGAAACTTTGGCATAGATGAAGCATAAATCTGATTTGAATTGTGAGAGGAGTCTGATTCGAGACAAAATCGAATCAGACTTTGGTTATTTTGAATTTTGTAGGCGTAAGCCTTCCCTACGGAGGCGTTAGCCTAGTCGGAAAATCTTTTGAATTGATTATGCCTGTGCAAAAATCTTACTATGAGGCCAGCTTGGCTGAGTATAGCAATCATCAAGCAGCGATCGCATTACTCAAGCAACATCGTCCATACTTGGAAATGCTTCCCAGTCTGCGCCGTCCCGATGAAAGCTTAATCACTATCCCTCTGCCAATTGTTCGTTTACGTAACACTGTGTCTGCAACTACACAAGCAATTTGTCTACCCTGTGATGTAGCGATTGTCATGTGTGACCCAGAGTGGAAAATTAAAACTGGAGCCGAAATTTTACTCTTTATTCATCGTCCCCATGAGGACTTCTCTGATTTATTGGGACGTTGGCGACAAACCCAAGTGTTCTTAGAGCAAGACTATGAATGGTTGATGCCTCATCGCCACAGCCATATTCTCAGTGAGGGGGCTAATAGTGTATATCCGTTATTCGTATTGTTCAGCGAAACTTCGGAACGTATTCAACGGGGACTTATCGGCACAGAACTACCATTTGTGATTCAAACACCCGCATTGTTAGTGGAAGATTGTATTATTGATTCTTTTCCTTCAGAAACTCCGCCAGCTTAATGAAGACAAAAGGCTCAAGAATTTGATTTCAATCTTGAGCCTTGTGCCTGTTTACTTTTTATTTCACAAACTGGGGCATAATTTCGGCGGCTGTAAATATGCCGTGAATGCCGCGTTGATGTAATTGCATACCAGCTTTGAGATAACCAAAGGCGGGCCCGCAGACATTGGCTGCCATACTGGTTTCATCACCTAAAGTAAAGGTATGGGTGGAAATCTTACCCTCAAAGGTGCGTCCTGTTACTTTAACATTGGTGCTGAGGGGCTTTTTAGGGTTGCGAGTATCAACTACACCACCAACAGTGACGCGATCGCGATCTACTATCCCTGCTAACTCTAGCATCACATCATCGGCGTGTTCCATATTTGTCAAGGTCAGCACACCGTTAGTTTTATCTAGTAATGCTTCTACCTCTGCATCAGTCATAGCCCTTGCAGCTTCTACTGTGTAACCAGGCATATGGCCAATATCTTCTCGAACGGTAGCGCGGTAAGCTTCCCAGTTGGCAATACCTACACCAAAGGTAATCTCGACTTGATGAATTTCTGCGTAGCTTTGGGCGGCTAGGGCGGCGGCGGCTGTTAACAGTCCGGGGGTTGCACCACACCCTGTCATGTAGGTAATTCCAGCCGCTTGCAGTTCGTCTTTCATGGCAATTAGCTGTTCTACCGCACTGGTGCGTTTAATGGCATCTACCAATACACCACGCCAACCAGATTGAATAAACTGGCGTGCTACAGAAGGAATAAAGTCGTTGGGTAGGTTGGGTAACGCCAGAAAATACCCATCTACAGGTTGTGTGCTATCGATTAAATCTTGAATACTGTTATTGGTTAAATTCCCAATTGGTTCTAAATAACCCACCGAACCTTGAGACTGGTAGGTAGTAATGCAATCTTTAAAGTTTAAACCTTCAGCAGCGTAAGCGTAGCCTTTTTGATCTGCTACAGCTACTAGATTCATTTGGCTTTTGCCTGCAAGCACCTTGGCTGCTGCTTGTCCCAGTCCACCAAAACCCAATACTCCTACACGTATAGCTGGCGCAATATTTGCTGTAATCATAGTCAATTAGTTAAGTTAAATCACAAGCTTTGAGTATGAACCATTTTGGCTGATGGCGATCGCCCGCTCAAAGCTATAAAGGTTAATTATGCTTTATTATCCTGGTTTCTTCTCCAACCAGATCAGTTTTTTTACCAGAAATTCTTGCTGGATGGTTTGGGCTTGAGCAAATTTTCACGCAGATGGACATCAAAAGCGATCGCTCCAGATCATGTTCTAATCAAGGCAGGGACTAAGCAAAACCAGGTTTTTGTTGACAAAAAAAGGTTTAGCACTTGCTAAACCTTCATAGAAAGCAGTTATTCGACACACCAGAATTAATTTAGAACTACTCTTTCTCAAGGTCATCTTCCTAAAGGATGTATCCAAATCTGTGATGATTTGATACGGACACAATCTCAATCTTTAAGTTGCATCAGTCCTGGTTAAATGGCTTCTCTAGCTTTTCTCCTTTCTGCTCCCTCTGTTTCTTTACGGTTGCTTTCCAACCATTGAATGATATCAGTAGGCAATTCTTGCTTGCTTCTACTACTTGCGTCAATACAAACGTGTCTAGTAATAGCTTTCGCAAATATTACCTCATCTGAGGAAATTTCATAAGTAATCTCAAATTTTTCTGCACCTATTTTCTGAGGCATTAAACTAATTAATAACTTGTCTCCACAAAATATGGGGCGGAGAAAATCCACGCTAGCATGAACTATAGGAAAAGCAACTTTTGGTTGAGTAAAAAATTCTTTGATATTTATACCTGACATCCCCAAAGACTCTTCATATGCTTCATGGCAAATGCTGAGAACATGAGCAAAATATACTACTCCAGCAGCATCCGTATCTTGAAAGCGCACGGTACGATGATAAGTAAAAGACATAACTAAAATGCAAATTTTAAAAATAAAAAATAGCAGGATAATTGCCTGCTATATGGATTAATTTTACTGTATTACCAAGGCAAAATTGATTACTTTAAGGGATAATATATGTCTTCAGAAGTAGGGTTGAGGTAGGGACGTTGCAAATCGATAGAGTGATGTTGAAAGTGTTGGTGAATTACTTTCATGCGTTCTTCTACGGCATTCTTACCTTTTTGCCAGGCTTCTAATAAGGCATTGGCTACAATTTGACAGCGATTCATGCCAAAACTTTCTTGTGCGGCAAATTTTTGAGTCGGTTCTTCTGCTAATCCTAACCCTGGTGCTAAATACTTGGTGAATAATGGTATTTCTGGCTGAAAATAAGCTTGATGTTCTTGATAAATGACTTGTAAAATTTTGTGTATTTCTGGATAGTCGTGGCTCTCAAAGTAGAGTAACCCTGAATCATAGCGTTCATAGGCACTGGGATTATAGAGGACTTGAAATGTAAAGGGAATATTGGCTGCATTTAATTGCTGGGTTAAACCATCCATGAGAGCGATCGCACCAGCAGCATTGAAGTTAAAATAGACTCTGCCTGTTCCCAATTCCACATCTGGATTTCCTCGCTGTTCTTGCCCTACATCACTGACAGCTAAGTAATACCCATTTTGTAGTCGGTTATTAGGCATCCAAATTGCTACTGATTCACCGACTTTAGCTGATTTTTTCCCAGGTTTGAGATGACAATCTGGCTCAATATATAAAGTTAAACCATTTTTGGTTACAGCCATGCTCCCATCAGGTTCTTTTCGCAACACTTGCCAACTGGGATCAAAATAACCTCTACCATGATTGCTAGCTTGCAGTTGCTCATAAAAACCCCAATCGATATCCACAACCGCATTAGTTGCTAAATTGTGTGGTACTGGGTAATTAGTATTACTATGGTCAATTGCTAAACTGCTCTGTAATGCCCCGTTATAATAGACACCGTAAAGAAAATTACGTAACAATAAATTGAGATATTTATATTGTAGGTCAGCCGAATTTTGCTGAAATCTGTCTGCTACTTTAGGTGGTAGAGCAAAAGGTTGATAGTTGGGATGGTAGATACAAAAGTTTGGCTCAATCTGGATATTAGTGGCAATATCTATCAAGGAATTTAGCATTGTTTTCGCAGAAGAATCTAGCATTAATCAATTCAAAATTTACAATTGATACCTGGGAAACACCTACAATACGCAAAATTTGGTATTACTATTGACGAAAATCTCAAGAAATGAGCATCAAAACTAAAAATTCAGTCTGTTCTATTTTGCCTGATGCTACTAGCAACCACGCAAGCGAGTTTTTTCGTAATAAAGAGGAACTAATTTTTGCTCCTTTTGTGGTTGAGGTACTTTATGGTTGTTAGTTACAGAACTAACAATTTCTGCTTCACTCATACCGAAAATACTCAGTAGAGATTGCTCAGGCATTGTCAGAAAATTTTTGGCTAACTGTAGTTGATAGGTATCAGAATTATCAAAGCCTTTACTATTCTTTAGCTTGCTTTGAATTTGTTGAATTAATGCTAATCCTGTAAATTTAATAACTTTGACTAAAAAGTTACAATGATACTCTAAAATCATCGGAAAAGCATGAAGATAAGCCTGTAACAAAGCCACTAATGATGGTTGAATATCTTCTAGTGGTATCATTGCTAATTGTAAAGATTCAGCTAATTCCAGAGTTGGGTCAATTACCAAACTCGAAAGCCAAATGTTTAAATAGCTAGCTAAGATAGTTCCCAAATCAAAAGCTGGATCTCCCCAGGCACAAGCTTCCCAATCAATTAATCGCACCAAGCAGTTATCTAACTGATGCCAACGGGAATGAATTAATATATTCTCTAACTTTAAATCGTTGTGTGTTAAGCAGCAGGGATGCCATTCATAAGCTAAGTCAGCGATCGCAGCTTCTAAATTCTCAGAGTTTTGATAGATAACATAAAATTTTAACGCCTCGCTGGGAACTTGACCAAAAATTTCTGGACTAATTGAGCCTACCCCTTGGGCTGGATTGTAAAAGCTATAGCGAAACTGTCCTTGGGGTGCTGTAGCCATAAAATCACGATATTCTTTGCGCTGGAATGTTACTCGGTGCAGCGCCGCTAATGTAGTACCAATTGCAGTCCCAATTTCCGATGGGAAAATATTGCTATGTTGATAAAACTTACCGAGTTCTACATATTCGCTAAGATAGCTCCGAATCAGGAGCGATTTGTCCTCATCAAAATGTAGCACTAATGGAGCGATCGCAGAAATATTACCGAGAACAGGAAATTTTTGTAGTAGTTGGTAAAACAGCCACTCATTAAACAATTCGTGGGATATCCCCTCATTTTCAATACCACGTTCTTGTTTAATCAGTAGTTGACGATTATCTCCTAAATTTACCACTAAGTTGAAATTCTTCTTGTTAGTTTCTGGCAACTCATATGTATCTGATGTGCCATCTTCTAAGCTACACAGTCCTGATGCGTGCAGATACTGGATAACGTCGTGAGAAGACAGTTGTAACAACATGGATTATTTCCTAGTTTGTAAAATTGCCTGGAAAGTTAATTAATCTCAAGATTGCTCAGTTTAGGTAGATAACAACAAGTATGTGATTAACAATATTGTTTGTTCAAATCTATTAATATCTCATTTGTCTCATTAAAACCTGCCAAAATGGCAAAAACGACCTTTATTTTCACTTTAAATTCTAATGTTTTCTCTATAAAATCTTTACACTGTTTCATGCTTGAGCAAAACCAAGTTAGAGAGTTTATCTTAAAAGTTTTATCTTGACTCATCCGGATTATTTTGATTTTGAGCAGACAAATAAATCATTTATACTAAATTTTGCTACATATTCGCATCAGTATATTAACAACCCCCACCCTCAACAATATATTTACCTTACAACTGTTATCCAGCAAGACTTAATAGCTATATTATAGATACTTATTAGCACTTAATTAACTCATGTATATTTAACCTCTTCATATATAGATTGTAACATAAATCACATTCAAATCAATTTTTTACTAACAATTGAATTGCAGGTAATTATTATTTTGCTAATTTTTAATTTTTAATTAATAAATTCAATATTTGGCTGTAATACTATCTCAAGGTAGATGTAATGACATAGTTAGTATTTATTCGCTAGTAAGTATTTTAAATTTCCATGAGACAACACTATAAATACTATTATGAGTCTAAAGCAGACACAAAAGCGCGGCTTCTTCACACGTATTAAAATGTAGCATTGACAACATACAATTAAAGCAGATTTAGCGGTATAGCTAATTGTCAACAACAGGGTGTGGGGTGTAGGGGGTAGGGGGTAGGGAAGACGGTGATGTCAGGTTCTTGAAACCCCTACCAACACAATTGCCCTTAAGGGCAGGGCTTGTACCCACTGGTTGTTGGGGCTGTCTTTTCCCCCACACCCCACACCCCGCACCCCACACCCGCCCCAACGGGGCTTGGTCAATTCGGCTACCAGTCAGATCTGAGATGCTCAATGCTACGAATATGACATAGGGTATTATTTTTATTGATCATCATGAAGTGAAAAAAACCGGATATTTTAGGTAGATAGTTATTATTCTTTTTTAAGAAATATTAATCCTAACGCTGTCGCCTGAAGTCATATGCCACTTTTATGGCTCAAAGTTAACGCGTTCTGTGACTGAGCAACTAAGTATAACGACTAAGTAATACAAAAAAGACCCAGCACAATAGTTGGGACGAATATACCCTTTTGCAGATTGACAATCCTAATTGATGTCGAGGCAATTTTTTTATTAAAAATGACTTGCTCTAGCACGGGATTGATTCAAGTTTTACTTGTTACTCCTGATACTAATTCAGCACGGGAAGCAATTCTCTGGGTGAGTTGCAGCATTGAACAGAAGATTTTGTGATGCAAAGGGAATTTGTAAAAAGTTTTAAAGTTTGGTATTTTACCATACATTTAAATAAATATTTAAAATGAGACTTTGCTATTCATGAAGTTGTGCTAGCATATCAATTGGAGAAGTTAATTTCGGTGAAACGTATCTTGTTTTTAGTAATAATTGCAAGCGGCTCTCCGGATAGACATCTCTGCATCAATGGATTCTGGAGAGTTTCATGTCAATCTACGTAGGGAACCTATCCTACAGCGTCACTCAAGACGACCTCACTAAAGTATTTGCCGAGTACGGAGCAGTTACACGCGTGCAGTTACCTACAGATAGGGAAACTGGACGCGTTCGTGGCTTTGGTTTCGTAGAAATGGAATCATCGGCTGCTGAAGACGCTGCTATTCAAGCCCTAGATGGTGCTGAATGGATGGGTCGTGTAATGAAAGTTAATAAAGCTCGGCCACGGGAAGAGAAAAGCACTCGTTCTGGCGGTGGTAGTTGGGGAAAGAATAATGGTGGATACTCACGGCAATATTAAGTCTTGAGAAAATTCTTCCTTTAAAAAAAAATAATCATCCCATAATTGGCGGTTCAGTAATCAACTGAATCGCTTTTTGCATTTGTCTTGAACATTGAGTTGAAAATGCTTCATCGAGAATTTTGCGTAAAGTATTTGGTAATTCATGATTGTTATAAATATCAAGTTCTTAACGGTTCTTGATACACCTATTGAGTATTTCTTCCGTCAACTCTATAAAGTACAAGCCTCGCCGGGAGGTTATATGAAATTCATGAATAACTCATGTCGTTTGACTGCTAATAAAAGTTGGGTTTTAAGTCTGGCTTTAGCTAGTCTGCTAACTTCAGGATTGGATGTGGTTAGTAAAAATACTGCGATCGCATCTCCTACACCAGAACCCATACAATTATCTCAACGCTTCCAAAACCGCTTACCTAGAAGAATTGCCATTGCTATCATTAGGGACGCATCACAGCGTTCAGGTGTAGCAATTCGTCAGATTAATATTGCCCAAGCTACACGCAAAACCTTTGGCAATCCTTGTATATTTAACTTCGGTGAGGTTTGTACCAGAGAATATCGACCCATCGAAGGCTGGGAAGTGATTTTACGGGTGCGGAATCAGTCTTGGAAATATCATGCTAATCAATCTGGTTCTCGAATCCTTCTCGATCCTCAAGTTAGTGTAGAGGGCAATAACCTACCCAAAGCGATCGCCAATGATGTTTTGAATGATGCTAGTAGGCGTTCTAGGATACCAAGACGGGAATTAGAAATTACCACAGCCAAGGCTAGAACTTTTAGTAATTCCTGTGTCTTTGAATTTGGGGAAATTTGTACTAAGGAATATCGTCCCGTTGAAGGTTGGGAAGTAGCGGTTAGGGTGCGGAATCGTTCCTGGACTTATCACGTTAATCAAACTGGTTCTCGAATTATCTTAGATCCCAAAGCAATTATTGAGGGTAATAATACACTACCCAGAGCGATCGCTAGCAATATTCTTGATGATGCAGCTAGACGTTTTGGTGTCTCGCAACCAGCAGTACAAATTACCAGTGTTAACCGCCAAGTGTTTGGTAATTCCTGTGTCTTTGACTTTGGGGAAATTTGTACTGAGGAGTATCGTCCTATTGAAGGTTGGGAAGTAGTGGTTAGGGTGCGGAACCAATCATGGACTTATCATGTTAATCAAACTGGTTCTCGTATTGTTTTAGATCCCAAAGCGATGAATGAGGGCAATAATACACTACCCAGAGCGATCGCTAGTAATATTCTTGATGATGCCATTAGACGTTCTGGTTTATCTCTACGGCAATTAGAGATTACCAAAGCCACACCAAAAACCTTTGGTAATGCTTGTGAATTGGAATTTGGCGAAATTTGCACCAGGGAATATCGCCCCATCCAAGGCTGGGAAGTGATTGTCAGAGTCCGAAATCAGTTTTGGACTTACCACATTGATCAAACTGGTTCTCAAATTATCTTAGATCCCAGAGTTGAGACATAAATTAAGCCTTAGCATCTGGTTTTTAGACTTGGGTGATTGCTTCTCATCTTGACTCAATAGTATATAATGAGGGATTGTGTCGAATTAGAGCCAATCCATGCCTAAACTCAAAACACGCAAAGCAGCAGCTAAACGATTCCGCGCCACTGGTAGCGGCAAAATCGTGCGTCGCAAAGCTTTCAAAAACCACCTTTTAGAACACAAGACTACCAACAAAAAACGTAACCTGTCCAAAATGGCGGTTGTCAACGAACGCGACGAAGAAAACGTGCGCTTAATGCTTCCTTATTTGTAAATTTGTAGATTCTTTAGGAATAGAATATGACCCGTGTAAAACGCGGTAACGTTGCTCGTAAACGCCGCAATAAAATTCTCAAACTAGCTAAAGGTTTCCGTGGTTCTCACTCAACTCTGTTTAGAACCGCCAACCAACAAGTAATGAAAGCACTCCGCAGTGCTTACCGCGATCGCAAAAAGAAAAAGCGCGATTTCCGCAGTCTGTGGATTACCCGCATCAACGCTGCTGCTAGAGAACATGGATTAAGCTATAGTCGCTTGATCGGCAACCTGAAAAAAGCTAACATCCAACTCAACCGGAAAATGTTGGCACAACTAGCAGTCCTCGATCCTGCTAGCTTCAGCAAAGTTGTGGAAATAGCCAGTCAAGTTCAAGGTTAAAGGTGAAAACGGATGAATAACGGATGTAACAGATGGCAAATAATTAGTCGGTTACATCTGGTATTATCCGCCACCATTATTTGCATTTTTTGCGTGTTTTTTGGTATAGGCAATGCTGCATCTGCCGCCCCAATGCCAGAAATTCAACGGCGGGGTTATATAACTGTTGCCGTCAAAGATAACTCGCCTCCCTTGGGATTTAAGGATGTGAGTGGGAAACTGCAAGGGTTAGAGATTGATTTAGCACAGCGTTTAGCAGCAGATTTGTTGGGTAAAGCCGACGCTGTAAAATTGCAACCTGTAATGAATCGCGATCGCTTATCAGCAGTCTACAATCATCAAGTAGATATGGCGATCGCCAGGGTGACAGCTACAGAATCACGCTCACGCTTAGTGAGTTTTAGTGTTCCCTATTATTATGATGGCACTGTATTAATTACCAAAGACGCATCAATCAAGCAGTTGAATGATTTAAAAGCACAGAAAATTGCTGTCTTAAACAACTCCAGCACCATCGCTGATATCCGTTACTACATTCCCGAAGCAAAATTAGTAGGGGTTAATTCTTACGCAGAAGCGCAACAGCAAATAGAAAACAATGCAGTAGTAGCCTTTGCCGCCGATGCTAGCGTTCTGACTGCTTGGGTACAAAAAAATAATCAGTATCGAATATTACCTACAAAACTATCAACTGCCCCCTTATCTGTAGTCATGCCCAAAGGATTACAGTACGATGAGTTTAGAAGAAAAGTGAATGAAGCGATCGCCGGTTACATCGCCAAAGGCTGGCTAAAAGAAAGAATCAAATACTGGGGTTTAGTCAATAGGCAATAGGCAATAGGCAATAGGCAATAGGCAATAGGCAATAGGCAATAGTTATTCTCCCCAATCCCCAGTCCCCAATCCCCAGTCCCCAGAAAGACCGATAATAGATATAGAAGCAACTTTAATATTTTGATTTGAAGGTAATGGATAACAGTCTAGCGGTTGTTTATCTCTCTGTTTTGGTGGGTTTACTGGCATTCGCATCTGTGAGTGTTCTCCGCCAGCTGTTCAAAACTCGCAAGCGGGAAAGTTCTTTATCACGGTTACGCAACAAGTTGAGTAAAGACAAGGGTACAGCTCAAGAATATTACGAACTAGCTTGTATTTATTCTGAGAAAAAAGTGTATACCCAGGCTATTCCATTGTTTCAAAAAGCACTCAAGTCTGCTGAAGAAGAAGGAGAAGAAAATACTGCTCCCATCTACAACGGTTTAGGGTACGCTTATTTTGCCCAAGAGCAATATGATTTAGCGATTCGTCAGTATAAAGAAGCTCTGAAATTGAAACCTGATTATGTGGTAGCACTCAATAATTTGGGTCATGCTTATGAGCGAAAAAAATTGAATGCTCAAGCATTACAAATGTACGAAGAAGCACTCAAATTTCAACCCAATAACACTACAGCTAAACGTCGTGCTGAATCTTTGCGCCGTTTGGTAACTGCGTAATCAGTAGGAACTAATGCTTCGATAGTTGTAAGAAACTTGGGGGCGATCGCTTTTGAATTAGTAAAGGCGATCGCTCTTGCTTACGAATCTATGATAAGAGAGGGATAATATCTAAACAGATGTTATTGCGAAATGAGGATGAAATAAACGCAGAACTCACCTTTATCTCAAAAATTAACAGGGGAGATGACAATGATCAGCAGTCTAAAAGAACTAATTGATCAGCCAGAATTAGCTCATGGTAACGAAAGAGAAGAAAGGTTTATCAGTAGTAGTGTGAGTTGGGACAGCTATGAATCGCTACTGATGAAACTAGAAAACAACTCTCATTACCGTGTTAATTATTTAGATGGAATATTAGAAATCGTGTCGCCATCAATCAGGCATGAAAAAATCAAAACGAATTTAGGAATGTTGTTAGAGCGTTTTTTCTACAGCAAGCGCATTCGCTTTGTCCCTATGGGCAGTTCCACTTTTAAAAACAAAGCAAAAAAAGCTGGTGCAGAACCAGATGAGTGTTACTGCATAGGTGAAGAAAAAAAAGTACCAGATTTAGCTATAGAAATAGTTTTGACCAGTGGTAGTGTAAGCAAACTGGAAATCTACCGAAGATTAGGAGTTGCAGAAGTCTGGTTTTGGGAGAGAAACCAGTTGAAACTATATCATCTCCGGGACAATTACCAGAAAGAGCAAGCCACCGTTTACCCTGATACTTATGGGTATGAAGCTCTATCTAAAAGTGAGATACTACCAGAATTAGACATTGTGTTGCTAGAGCAATGTCTGACAATCTCTGATTCAATTCAAGCTATTGACGAATTTGAGCAAGGGTTGAATATAATTACTAATTCTGGCGTTGCATAAATGCGGGATGAATTAAGCTTTTTTAGCAAAGTAAACTATCGGTTTTTTGCGGCTTTGCGCCTTTGCGCGAAACATAAATCATCCCGTTAATCAGCAACGCCCTAATTCTTAATACTCGCAAAGCGAGAAGCAATTTACGTAATTCGTAATTACTATCAGTTACGGATGATTTTAGTTCTGTTTTTTATCTGAATTTCTGGAAATAAATAACAATCAAGTTGTTTCCAGATGCTCAAACATGAATAAGCGGCTCCGGCTATTTTTTTGTTTAGTTGTTACCATTATTCTTTGCTTTGCTCTCTCCCTGAAATTCATGGGGACAGTTACGGCTCAACAGCCAGCTATTACCCATCCCCTCACAGCGTTGACAGAGGCAGAAATTAAAACGGCTGTGGCTGTCATTAGAAAGGAAAAGCCTTTAACTGATATGGCAGCTTTTCCATTAATTGCCCTGGCTGAACCAGATAAAAGCGAGGTGTTGAAATTTACACCAGGACAACCATTTACACGCCAAGCTTTTTTGGTAGTCTATGAGCGCGCCCAAAATAAAACCTATGAAGGTATTGTTAACCTCAAAACTCAAAAAATCGCATCTTGGCAAGAAATACCCCATGCTCAACCTGCAATTCTGGCATCAGAGTATGAAATTGCTCGGCAAGTAGTCAAATCTGACCCCCGATGGCAGAAAGCCATGCAAAAGCGGGGAATTACAGATTTTAACCAAGTGCAGATTAGTTGCTGGGCGGCAGGAATCTTAAGTCAGGAAGAAGCCGCAGCAGGTAGCCGTCTGTGTCGGACTTTATTATTTTACAGGGGCGGCTGGAATTACTACGGCAGTCCCATTGAGGGTGTACTGGCTACTGTTAATTTAAACACCAACACAGTCAGCAGTTTTATAGATAACGGCGTAGTTCCCATCTCCAAAACTAATTGGAACTATGATTTACAGTCTTTAGGTAAACTGCTGTCGCCACCAAAACTTTTAAAAATTCTCCAACCCAATGGTAAAACTTTCCAAATCAAGGGGAATGAAATTACTTGGCAAGGTTGGAAATTTCGTTACATGATGCACCCCCGCAGTGGGTTGGTGTTGTATCAAGTCAGCTATAAAGACGGCGAAAATGAGCGTCCTGTACTATACCGTGCCAGTTTATCTGAGATGGTAGTTCCATATGGTGATCCTAATCCTACTTGGTCATTTAGAAATGCTTTTGATGTGGGGGAATATAATCTGGGATTACTGGCCAACACAATGGAGTTAGGGAAAGAAGTCCCTGAAAATGGGGTTTTACTTGATGCTGTGTTTGCTAATGAAGAAGGTGAACCTTATACTATGCCGGGAGTGGCTGGTATTTACGAACGCGATCGCGGTATCCTTTGGAAGCACTACGAGTATAATACCCAGCGTAATGATGTCCGCCGTAACCGAGAATTAGTCATGACGATGACGGCGGCAATTGACAACTATGATTACAGCATTAACTGGATTTTCCACCAAGACGGGACTATAGAGGTAGAAAACGATTTATCGGGGATTGTTTTGGCACAGGGAACAACTGCTGAACAAGAAACTTTTGAGAATTCCTATGGCCGGATGTTAGCAAAAAACACCTTTGGGGTAAATCACCAACACTTTTTCAACTACCGCTTAGATATGGATATCGATGGACAAGCTAATTCTGTTATGGAAATGAATGTGAACAGCTTGCCAATGGGTAAGAATAACCCGTTAGGAAATGCCATTGTTGTGGAAGATACACCCTTAAAAACTGAAAAAGCGGCTATCCGTGATGCAGATATTAAACACAGCCGGGAATGGATGATTACCAGTGCAGAGAAAAAGAATACTTTAGGTGCTGCACCTGCATATATGCTGATGCCAGGAAGTAATACTGTCATGTTTCCAGTAGAAGGGGCAAAAATTCGCCAGAAAGCTGGTTTTGCGACGCATCATTTCTGGGTGACAAAATATCAGCCGGATGAATTATATGCTGGCGGCAATTATCCCAATCAAGCTGCACCAGGAGAAGGTTTACCAAAATATATTGCTGACAATGAATCTTTGACTAATGAAGATATCGTAGTATGGTACACGATGGGTATTACTCATGTGCCTAAACCAGAAGATTGGCCGGTGATGCCTGTTCACAAACTTGGGTTTAAGCTATCTCCTAGAGGATTTTTTAGCCGTAATCCTGCGATTAATTTACCTGAGTAGCAGTCAAATAAAACTCTAAGCTGAGAGTAAAGTTTTCACTTGACCGAAACGGCGATCGCGTTTTTGATAACTTAGTAAGGCCTGATGCAATGCTTCTGTGTCAAAATCAGGCCAAAAAATCTCAGTGAAATACATCTCTGTATACGCCATTTGCCACAGCAGAAAATTACTCAACCGCATCTCCCCGCTAGTCCGAATCAGCAAATCTGGGGCTGGGGTATCTGCTGTGTAGAGGTGTTGTTCTACTATGTTTTCATTGACTTCGCCTGCACTGATTTGGCCTTGTGCTACGAGTTCTGCTACTTGACGACAGGCTCTTGTAATTTCGCTGCGGCTACCGTAGTTGACGGCAATAGTAAAGTGAATTGCTTGATTATTTACTGTCTCTGTCATTGAATGTTCTATTTCGGTTTGCAGAGATGGGGGTAAGGCTGATAAGTCGCCAATGAAGGAAATTCTCACTCCTTCTTGGTGCATTTGTGCTAATTCGCGGCGCAGTAATCGCTCGAATAAGTGCATGAGGAAGTCTACTTCTTCTATGGGACGTTGCCAGTTTTCGGTGGAGAAGGCGTAGGCGGTGAGGGCTTTGATTCCCCAATCTTTGCAGCAGCGTAGGAGTTGTTTGAGGGTTTTTGCGCCTTGGCGGTGTCCGGCTATGCGGGGTAGTCCTCGGCTGGTTGCCCATCTGCCGTTACCGTCCATGATCATGGCTATGTGTTGGGGGATTTTTTGGGGGTCTAGGTCTGGGGGTAAGGTCATGGTGTTGATGAATAAATTGTATGAATGTTTCGCGCATTCGCCGTAAGGCGTTCTCGGAGAGTAGGCGCAAAGGCGCGGAAGGTTATTTGAGGAGGTTTTGTAGGTATTGGGGGGTAAGGGTGTTGTGCCATTTCCAGAGGTGGTGCATGGTGTGGGTGAAGGTGAATATTAGGGTGGTTTTGTTGGTGGGTGTCCAGGTGTTCCAGTTGAGGGTGTTCATCATGCGGCGCAGGGTGCGGATGAGGTTGTTGCGTTGATAGGTTTGGGAGCGGGTTTTGATGAGGGTTTTGGTGATGCGGATGAGTCCGGTGTCGGGGAATAGCCAGACTCCAAAACCCCAAAATTTGGTCATGTGGTTGATTTCGTCTTTGGTGATTTCTTCTAGTACGTGTTGAAGTGTGCCGGTGGTGTGTGCCATTAGCCATAGGTAAAGGCAGGTTGCACCGTATTCTGTGGCTACTCGGTGTAAGCCGTGGCGATATAGGTCTTCGTGGGGGTTGTCTGTGGGGAGGTAGCCTCTAACTGTGCGGTGTTTGGGGGTGATTTTTTCGCCGGTGAGTTGGGTGTAAATCTTCATTAGGGCGGGTGTGTGTTGGCGTTCTTCTTTTTCCCATAGGCCGATTTCTTGGAGTTCGCCATCTTCGTTGACTGTTCCACCGACGAAGCGCGCCATCTGGGGATGTAGTTTTTCTAAATATTGGCGGCTGGTTTGGGTGTAACCGCGAATGGGTGCTTCTGTATCCATTGCACCTATCAAGACGGATAAAAATATTTCTGGTTCTATACCAATAATTTGATTGCGGTTGATGGTTTGCCAATCAATGGGTTTCCAGGGACGGGGTTGGGGGTTGGTAAATTGTGTAGGTAAATCTTGTAGGCGTTCGTGTAATTTTTCGCTGGATACGTAGTGATCAATTAGGGAGCGTAAACGATGTTGTGTTTGCCAGTAGTTAGGACTGGTATGGGTTTGACCTGCTAAATCTTCTGTAAGTGGGCTGGTAGTATTCACCATGTTTTTTATACTTTTATCTCTACGCCCAATAGCCTAAGCGATCGCACCAGCGTTTGTCAGTCGGCTGAAGTCGGCAGTTTTATTATGATGTAGTTGTAAAAGTCGGGTAAAAAGTCGGATTCATAGAATCTGATCCGAAAGTTGGGGTAAGGAGACTGTAGATTAATCTATGGTTGTCAACTCTCACTAGCCTTGTCACGGAATGAACGCTGAAGCAGCATTAGCATGGTTAGAAACCATAATTCCTGCTCACACCGGGGAACGGTTGAGCGATTTGCAAAAAGTGATTCTTCAGCAGGTTTGGTTGGGTAGAAAATATTTAGATATCGCCCATGCTTACGGTTGTACAGAAGGACACGTTAAGGATGTTGGCTCACATTTATGGAAGTTACTGTCTCAGGTTTTGCGACAGAAGATTACGAAAAGTAATTGTCGCGCTACTTTGGAACGGGTTCTGAGAAAAACTACTGCTATCTCAGGTCTGATTGATTACTCAGCATCCAATCTTTGCTTAACCTCTCCCCCAACCCCTCTCCTACAAGGCGAGGGGAGTAAAATTCCCCCATTCCCTGTCTTCGACACGCTCCGCGAACGCAGGGAAGGGGGGTTAGGGGGGTTAAGTTTACAAACTATTCCAACACTAGAAGATACTAATTTTATTGGACGACAAGACGCGATCGCTCACCTCAATGCTTTGGTAAATCAGGGCGCAAAAGTGATTGTCATCCAAGGTGAGGGGGGTTTAGGAAAAACGACTCTCGCCCAGCAATATCTACAAACTCAGGGTTTTGACTTGGTTTTAGAACTATTAATGGCGAAGGAAGCCCAAAATATCACGTCGGTGGAACGGGTGGTAGAGGAATGGTTGAAACAAGACTTTGGGGAAGAACCGGGGATGGAGTTTGGGGTGACATTGGGACGACTCAAACGCCAACTGCATAATCGACGCATTGGGGTGTTAATTGATAACCTTGAACCTGCATTAGATCAGCAAGGACGGTTGATTTCTCCTCACCGCAGTTATGTAGAATTGTTGCGGGTTTTGGCTGATGTGCGGGTGCAATCTGTGACTTTGATTACTAGCCGCGATCGCTTGTGTGAATCTGGGTTAAATATACATCACTATCGGCTGCCGAGTTTAGATGAAAGCGCATGGCTGACGTTTTTTAGTCATCGTGGGTTAACTATCGACTCACCCACCTTGCAACAAATACATCGTACCTATGGCGGTAATGCCAAAGCAATGGGCATTCTCTGCGGTGCAATTCAAGAGGATTTTGGCGGTAATTTGGCTTTATATTGGCAAGAAAATCACGCTGATCCTTTAGCAGCAACGGATTTAAAAAATTTAGCTGTAAGTCAAATCAATCGCCTGCAAAATCTCGATCCCCAAGCTTATCGCCTGCTTTGTCGTTTGGGATGTTACCGTTATCAAGACATACCCAAAATCCCATCGACAGGACTATGTTGTTTACTTTGGGATGTCCCAAAAACTGAACATCGTCAAATCATCGCTTCTCTCAGAAATCGTTCTTTAATTGAGTGCGAACAGGGAGAATATTGGCTACATCCAGTAATTCGATCTGAGGCGATCGCGCGTTTACGCATTAGTGATGAATGGGAAATTACCAACCACAAAGCCGCCGAATTTTGGACAGATAGCGTCACCCAGATAGCCACATTTAAAGATGCTTTGCAAGCTCTAGAAGCATATTATCATTACATAGAAATTAACGCCTTTGAGTTAGCAGGTAAAGTTATTCTCAAAAGTCGAAATAATCAATGGCAACAGTTTTTACCTCTCGGTAGTACGCTGTATCGGATGGGTTTGATTCAGCCAATTTTGATGGCGATTAATCAAGTAGTCAACAATATTGAGCCTGACCAAAGTATTATTGAATTATACAATATTTTGGGTGATTTATATTGGATTACTGGGAAAATAAGTCAGGCGATCGCCTGCCAAGAAAAAACCATTAATTTAGCAACTCAAGCCCTCAAATCCCTTGTTCCTCAACCAGAAAATAAACATCAAGTCTACTATCTCAGAATGTTAGAAGTAGATTCACTTTTAAGCATTGGTCTTTATAAAATAGATTTGTGGGAATTAGAAGAAGCTGCACAATTATTCCAACAAGTCATTTACCTAGCACAAAATACCGACCATCATCGCTGGGCAGAAAAAGCTTCTGTTTGTTTAGCTTTAGTCAATTCCTATTTAGCTTTATATGATTCTTCTCACGCGTTGGCAGATGTAGCTTATCAAAATATTACCAACGAAAAACTTGTGAAAACTGGCAGATTAGCTTATTTCATGCAAATTCTAGGTCAAACATATATTAATCTGGGTGATTTTACCAGGGCTACAGCAATGTTTGAGCAAGCTTTGACTTTTGCCGAAGCCAGTCATTATATGCAGGTAAAAGCCAAAACGTTGAATAGTTTAGCCGAAATTCATCGTCAACACCAAGATTATCAATTAGCCCTAACTCACCATCAAGAAGCCATCGAACTGTTAGAAAAAATCGGTGCTAAATGTGACCTAGCCGAAGCCTATTTTCAATTAGCTTTAACCTATGAAAAGATGTCAACTTCTAATGAATGTAAGATAAATTTTAGTCGAGCAATTCAGCTATTTACTGAAATTAAAGCACCCAAGCAAGTGGCTAAAATTTCACAGTCCACGTCCTGGCTGACAATCGGCAAAACCTAATGCTTCGGTGTCAAGAAAACTAGCGATTCTCTTCCAGAGACACTACGTGAACGCCATTTCAATCACTGCTTCAATAGGATACTCAATTTCAGCCGCACGAGCAACTAAAGCATCTCGAATGCGCTCAGGTAGACGCTCTAAAATAACTTCGGCATCAACAGCAGAAAGTTGTTCCTGAAGTTTAGCTTGCATAGCTTCACCTTTGAGTGGGAATTTGGACGTTATATGGAGGTTCAGTCGCTCTCAGAATGATTGCTTCTAACTCCAATAGTAACCCAGGGTTCTCCCAGTAAGAAATTTCCTGCCAGGTAATCCGAACATCTTCATCACTATACTTATCCAACCATGCCCACAGAAAAGCCTTGTGTCCACCACTGATACCAATTCACGAAAATCTTGAAACAGATCCAAATCCGGAACCCCTTGTCAAGTCAGGATTTCTCAATTGCGAATTGCGAATTGCGAATTGTGAATTGGTATGAAACGTCCGCGTAGACTTTTAGTTTTCCCAATGTATAGTAAACCATCGGTTTTGTGTCTGATTGCATAGATACCAGGACGAGCAGGAATATCGTTAAAATCACGGTTTAATCGTTGACATTCTTCAAAGGGAGTAAAAGCGATCGCATCTAGGATTCTCTGAGCTTGAGCTTGCAATTCAGAGTATTTTGTTGCCATGAAAACAAAAAGGCTAATTATACAGAAATTATGTTCCCATAAATTTTATCCCAGCGTAATATTGTGTACTATCAATCAATTCAAAATGAATCAAGATTGATAACAAAATTTGCTGAACTTTAAGATTCATGTAATTTCAAAAGCATGAAGTTGTTTTAAGTGCCACCTGAATCATAATCAGGAAGTAGTTTTGAGCGATCGCCACATCAAAAAACCTCCAAACACCCCACTTCATCAAAGCTGATAGTTTTGGGACAATCCGAAAAAGGCAAAAGGTAAAAGGCAAAAGGATTTCTGCTTACTTTTTTTACCCAGTCCCCCATCCCCAGTCCCCAGTCCCCAATCCCCATTTAGGAGAACATATTAATGAAATTGGCTTACTGGATGTATGCAGGCCCGGCTCATATTGGTACTCTGCGAATCGCTAGCTCCTTTAAAAACGTTCATGCTATTATGCACGCGCCTTTGGGCGATGATTACTTTAACGTCATGCGCTCCATGCTATCGCGGGAGAGGGACTTTACCCCAGTGACAGCCAGTGTAGTTGACCGCAACGTGTTGGCGCGTGGCTCTCAAGAAAAGGTAGTTGATAACATCACCCGTAAAGATGCAGAGGAACACCCAGATTTAATTGTGTTAACTCCCACCTGTACCTCTAGTATTTTGCAAGAAGACCTGCACAACTTTGTTGAACGGGCGCAAATAGAAGCCAAATGTGACGTGATGCTAGCAGATGTGAACCACTACCGCGTCAACGAACTGCAAGCAGGCGATCGCACTCTGTACCAAATCGTGCAATTCTACATTGAGAAAGCCCGTAGAAAAGGCGAACTCCCCACCAGCAAAACCGAAAACCCCTCAGTTAACATCATCGGGATTTCTACCCTCGGTTTCCACAACAACCACGACTGTACAGAACTCAAAAGGCTGATGGCTGATTTAGGAATCGAGGTAAACGCCGTGATTCCTGAAGGTGCGTCAGTTCATGAATTGAAAAACTTACCTAGAGCTTGGTTTAACCTTGTACCTTATCGGGAACTCGGCTTAATGGCGGCTAATTATCTACAAGCAGAATTTGGTACACCTTACGTAGATATCACTCCGATGGGTGTTGTAGAAACTGCTAGATGTATCCGTAAAATTCAGCAGATAATTAATGAGCAAGGTGCAAACGTTGATTACGAAGAATACATCAACGAGCAAACCCTGTATGTATCTCAAGCTGCTTGGTTTTCCCGTTCCATTGACTGTCAAAACTTGACTGGGAAAAAAGCTGTGGTATTTGGTGACAGCACCCACGCTGCCGCCATCACCAAGATTTTGTCACGGGAAATGGGGATTCATGTTGTATGGGCGGGAACATACTGTAAATATGATGCTGATTGGTTTCGTGAGCAAGTCAGCGAATATTGTGATGAAATTTTGATTACAGAAGATCATGGCGCAATTGGGGATGCGATCGCCCGTGTTGAACCCTCCGCCATCTTCGGTACACAGATGGAACGCCATGTTGGTAAACGTTTGGATATTCCCTGCGGTGTGATTGCTGCACCTATTCATGTGCAGAACTTCCCCATTGGTTATAAACCATTCTTGGGTTATGAAGGGACAAATCAAATTACAGATTTAATTTATAATTCCTTCACTTTAGGAATGGAAGATCATCTATTAGAAATATTTGGTGGACACGATACCAAGGAAGTTATTACTAAAGGAATTTCTGCGGAATCTGATTTGAATTGGACAAAAGATGGTTTAGCAGAATTGAATAAAATTCCTGGGTTTGTGCGCGGTAAAGTGAAGCGAAATACCGAAAAATTCGCACGCGATCGCGGTATCAAAGATATCTCGGCTGAGGTACTTTACGCTGCCAAGGAAGCTGTAGGTGCGTAGATTCACGGTTATTCATTAGTTTTAAGCAAATTATGATTTAAGTAAGAGCGTTCATGTTTCATGATCACTCTTACTATAATTTCTTAAATAACTAATGATAACAATATGGATGACAAAAATTTAAGTCTTTGGATTAAAAGTAATTTTGATTTTGTTCCAAAAGATTTACATAAATACAGAAAAGCAATTACTACTAGACAATATGAAGTTTTAGAATTTTTCGGTGATTCGATACTAAGTTTTATTGTGTCTGAATATTTAGTTATAAATTATGCTGTAGACAAACCAGGATGGTTTACTGAAGTTAGAGCTAAACTTGTAGAAGATAAAAATTTGTCTCTCATAGCTAGAAAAATAAATTTAGCTTCCTTAGTGATTATTCCTAATACAAGTAATCGGCTACAAATTACTGATAGAGTAATTGCTGATGTTTTAGAAGCAATTATAGGAGCAATTTATTTAGACCAAGGATTAGACAAAAGCAGAGAAATAATTATAAAGCTATTTGAACTAAATAAAATCCATGCTCCCGATAGTCAAGAAAAATATAACAATATAAAAGAACAAAATATTATTGGTGTGGAAAATCCCATCTCTACATTACAAGAATTATTAGCTAAATATGGTATCTCTCCACCTCAATATATTGATATTGAAAAAAAAGGACCTGATAATGCTCCAATATTTACCATAAGAGCTAATTGTATATTTAGAGGGAAGTATTTAACAGCCGATGGAACTGGAGGTTCAAGAAGAGAAGCTAAAAGAAATGCTGCTCACAAGCTACTGGTTATGGTGTTGAAATCCTAAATGTAAGTTAGTTTTAGTAGCACTGACGGAATAAACCCAACACCATGATCCTTGTTGGGTTGTGCTAGGCTTGACCCAAGCCACGTTTAATGCTCTATACGCGAAACTTATACTTTTCTATTTTTTAGCCGCCTAAGCCAGTTTGATTGTCTATTCTAGAATCTAGGGCATATCAAACAGCCACCGCGCTTTTATATGCCAATACAATAAAAAATTTGGATGTAAAACACACATACCTGTGTGGTATGTCTGCTGAAAATCTTTAGTTTCAGGGCGTTGTAATGCAAACAAATTGGAAAATCGGGTCTTTATTCGGCATTCCACTATTTTTAGACCCTCTATGGTTTGTAATTCTGGGGTTAGCAACTCTCAATTTTGGTGTAGCTTACCAAGAATGGGGAAGTATGACAGCTTGGAGTGCGGGGATAGTCATGGCACTGCTGCTGTTTGGTTCGGTATTATTACATGAATTAGGACATAGTTTAGCAGCGCGATCGCAAGGAATTAAAGTTAATTCCATCACCCTATTTTTGTTTGGTGGTATCGCCGCCATTGAAGAAGAATCGAAAACTCCCGGTAAAGCCTTTCAAGTAGCCATTGCTGGGCCGTTGGTGAGTATTGGGTTATTTTTACTACTCCGCTTAAGTGGGAGTTTTGTCCCTGATAGTAGCCCAATTAGTATGATGGTGGGCGATTTGGCGAGAATTAACTTAGTTGTTGCCCTATTTAACTTGATTCCGGGTTTACCTTTAGATGGTGGACAAGTTTTAAAAGCTGCACTGTGGCAAATCACCGGGAATCGCTTTCAGGCTGTACATTGGGCAGCTAGGGCTGGACAGATTTTAGGTTATAGTGCGATCGCTTTAGGATTTGCGGTAGATTACTTTACCAGAGAGTTAGTCACTGGTTTATGGATTGCGTTGTTAGGTTGGTTTGCTATTCGTAACGCCAACACCTATGATCGCATGACCACATTACAAGAAACCTTACTGAAAGTGACAGCCGCCGATACAATGACTCGTGATTTTCGCGTCATCGATGCCAACCAGACTTTACGTTCCTTTGCCGATGCTTATCTATTAGAGACAACAACACCAGTTTATTTTGCTGCTTCCGATGGACGTTATCGCGGTATGGTTGCCATTGAGGATTTACGCTCAGTAGAGAGAAGTGAATGGGAAACCCAAACTCTCCACAGTATTGTGCATCCTCTGACAGAGATACCCACAGTTACAGAATCAACTTCCATAGCGGAAGTCATCAACAAGTTAGAAAATGAGAACTTACCGCGCCTGACTGTCCTGACACCTGCTGGTGCTGTAGCCGGAGTCATTGACAGAGGAGATATTGTTAAAGCTTTAGCGCAAAAGTTAGGTTTGCGGATGACTGATGCAGAAATTCAGCGCATTAAGTCAGAAGGTAGTTATCCGCCTGGATTGCAGTTGGGGGTAATTGCCAAGTCAGTCAATTAGTAGTGATCACTTGATGTGGAGAAAGGTATCATGACAACTACTACTGACAAGAGAATGGGCATACGAGAACGCCTTGCGGCGAATGCGTGAGACAAAAATCATCCCACTAATCAGCAATGCCGTAAAGTTTTAACCGCCGATGTCCGTTGATAAATACCGATAATTAGCCAGCGTTATCCGTGTTTATCAATGTGGGTTGGCGGTTGTTGTGCGATTGGCTACGCCCCAACCTAGGCGATCGCATTATGCAAAACTACATCCTCTCCAACACCGGAATACCTAGTAACGATAAGCCTAATTTCAAAGTTCTCGCTGTCAAATCACACAGAACCAAACGTGATGTCCGCAGTGGTTCTTCTGCATTCAATACAGGTACTCCTTGATTGCGGTCATAAAACACATTAAACTTTTTACTTAGCTCGTAGAGATATTCACACAACCGATTAGGCAACAAATCTTCCTCTACAGTGCTAATAACTTCACCTAGTTGCAGTAAGAATTTAGCTAATGCAAATTCCGTGTCATGCTGCAATATCACTTTGGCATTACTTCCCAATTCTGCAAAGTTAATCCCACCCTTGCGGCTAATGCCTTGAATCCGAGCATAAGCATATAGCATATAGGGTGCGGTATTCCCTTTAAGATCCAGCATTTTGTCATAGCTGAAAATATAGTTACTGGTGCGGTTTTGGCTTAAGTCAGCATACTTCACTGCACTGATACCAACTACCTCAGCAACTTTGTTAATAAATTCTGCTGTTTCTTCTCTTTCTTCTGCTTTTAATCTAGTTTCTAAATCAGCGTGGGCGCGAGAAACTGCTTCATCTAATAAATCCCGCAACCTGACAGTATCACCAGAACGGGTTTTGAATTTCTTCCCATCTTCACCTAACACCAAACCAAAGGGAACGTGAACTAACTCCACATCATCAGGAATCCATCCAGCTTTACGCGCTACCTGAAAGAATTGAGAAAAGTGATTAGCTTGTCCCGCATCTGTGACGTAAATAATCCGTTTTGCTTCATCTTTTTGAATGCGGTAATTTAGTGCTGCTAAATCTGTGGTGGCGTAGTTATAACCGCCATCAGATTTCTGCACAATTAAGGGTAAAGGTTCACCTTCTCTATTAGTAAAACCATCTAAGAAAACACACTTTGCACCCTGGTTTTCTACCAATAAACCAGATTTCTCTAATCCTTCTACAACTGTTGGTAGTAAGGGATTATAAAAAGATTCGCCTCGTTCAGTTAATTGGATATTCAGCAAATCATAAATTACCTGAAATTCTTGGCGTGATTGTTCACACAATAACTTCCAAGCATGAAGCGTATCTTCTGCGCCTGCTTGTAATCTGACAACTTCCTGACGAGCAGTTTCTTGGAAGGCTTCATCTGCATCAAATCGCTGTTTAGCTTTGCGATAAAAACTCACTAAATCACCGATATCTAAAGCATTTGCAGTAGTTAAGGCTTCTGGGTAGACTTCCCGCAGGTAAGCAATTAACATTCCAAATTGTGTACCCCAATCACCCACATGATTTAACCGCAATACATCATGTCCGCGAAATTCGAGAATGCGGGCAATAGAATCACCGATGATAGTAGAACGCAAGTGTCCGACGTGCATCTCTTTGGCAATATTCGGACTAGAAAAATCGACTATTTCACGTTGTGGGTGTTTCGCTGTGGGAACACCGAGTCGGGAATCTGCATGAATAGCGTTCAATTGCGCTTCTAGGTAAGCAGTTTTCAACTTCAGATTGATAAAACCAGGCCCAGCTATTTCTGGAGATTCACAGATTTCGGAGACATCTAATTTTTCTACAATAGCAGAGGCGATCACTCTGGGTTGCTGTCCTAATTTCTTACTCAGGGATAAAGCCACGTTGGCTTGATAATCACCAAATTTAGGATTGCTAGCAGGAACTAAAATCGGATCTACTCCGGCGTACTCATCGCCAAAAGCAGCAACCATTGCCTGCTCAAGTTTTACCTTTAGTTGTTCTTGTGTAGCGTTCATAATATAGATGTTATCTGTTCGAGGGGGCTATGGGCTGCCTATTGGACTTTCTCCAAGGCTTGATTATTTTAACCTTAAAATCTAGTCAGCTAATCTCATTCAGGATTGTCATACTACAGTACAATCCTCGCATAAATTCCCGACTCTGATAGTCTATCAAGGATGACTGAAACCATCACTTGTGTACCTGTAATATGCTGTTTACCATGACAGGTTTGAGGATTAATACTAATGTGTTCTTGCCAACTAGTCATGGTTTTAAGTTTTTTTGGTTAAAGCTGTTTATAGGCGATCACTTGTTGTTATGATGTCAGTTGAAATGCTCGAAGCATAAGTTGTTCTCTCATTATTTTCAGTAGTCACCGCATCACAATTTCATCCATACCTATGATTAATAGGCAAAGTAATACAAGCTTTTATACCACAACTAAAGATTCATCTTCTTCCCAAGTAAATAATGCTTCAAGTTCACCTGATTCAGCAAATGTTATTGCAGCTATTAAGCATTGAGGTAAATTAACACAAATTTTCTCAGAATAATTTCCGGCTTGTCCACCTACAACTAATCTTTGTTCATTAGCAGAATTAGTATTATTGCTTTTTGCTTTTATTAATGCTTGATAAAAAATAGATAAATTAATTTTTTTAACAGAAGTATCTGATTTGGATATTTCATAATCAATCGGATGCAAAAGACTATAAAAAATCTCGTTATCTAAAGTTACAGTCACAATATATTGACCATCATTACCTCCACCAATCATCATATAACTTTGATCATCAGCTTCTAAACTTACTAAAGTTTTGATTTTACCATCTAACTCACAAATAGCCGTTTTGATTTGTTGCCAATTTGGATTTTCAATGACAGTTTCTTCATTTCTGTTTCCTGTCCATTTATCTGTATATAACTTAGATACAAACATTATGTTCTCCTTGTCTTGGGAGCGGTAACTTTCATGCTTTTACTTCCACTGGGAGTAATAATTTCTAATTCTTCTATACCTACTTGATAAGCCATAGAATTAACAGCACCTTGTAAACCACAAGCACGACATAAATCTCTATCTACAGTCAAACGCGCTTTGGCTGCTTTAATACCTGCATCTAATACTTGCTGAAAAGCATCAGCTTCTGCATGAGTTCTAGAAATATTATTAACCTTCAGAGTTATTTGCCGACGATAAGGATTACTACTAGAATTTACACCAAAAAAAGTCTGACCATCTATTTCTAGTTTAGCAATTGTTGAGCCGTCAGTTTCACTATCAGCAGGAGGTAAACCCAGATGCTGTCTATATTCAGCCAAGTCATCAAAAACACTGTCCATTATATTCCTTGCTAATTCCACCTACGAAAAAATCCCCCACCTTGCGGCAGGGGATTTTTTATTACTTACCTACAAAACTAGCAGCCAGATCAACCGAACTTACCAGCAGTAGAAGCAATGAGGAAAGCTGCATAGGTGACAACGTAGCCAACTGTGAAGTGAGCTAAACCAACTACACGAGCTTGAACGATGGAGAGAGCAACGGGTTTGTCTTTCCAGCGAACGAGGTTAGCGATAGGAGTACGTTCGTGCGCCCAAACTAGGGTTTCGATCAACTCTTGCCAGTAACCTCTCCAGGAGATGAGGAACATGAAGCCAGTAGCCCAAACTAGGTGTCCGAAGAGGAACATCCAAGCCCAGACAGACAGGTTGTTCACGCCGTAGGGGTTGTAACCGTTGATCAACTGAGCGGAGTTAGCCCAGAGGTAATCACGGAACCAGCCCATTAAGTATGTAGAGTTTTCGTTGAACTGAGCAACGTTACCTTGCCAAATACCCAGGTGTTTCCAGTGCCAGTAGAAGGTTAACCAACCTACTGTGTTTAACGCCCAGAACAGAGCTAGGTAGAAGGAGTCCCAAGCGGAGATGTCGCAAGTACCGCCACGGCCTGGACCGTCGCAAGGGAAGGCATAGCCGAAGTCCTTTTTATCGGGCATCAGTTTAGAACCACGAGCATCCAAAGCACCTTTGACTAGGATGAGGGTGGTGGTGTGCAGACCGAGAGCGATCGCATGGTGTACCAAGAAGTCGCCAGGGCCGATTGTTAAGAACAGGGAGTTAGTACCAGAGTTAATGGCATCTAACCAGCCAGCCAACCAAACGTTGCCGTAGTTGGGGTAAGCGGTGTAAGCAACGCTATCGGGGTTAGACAACAAGGTGTCTAAGCCGTAGAGAACCTTACCGTGAGCAGCTTGAATGAACTGAGCAAATACTGGTTCAATCAAGATTTGCTTTTCAGGAGTACCGAAAGCAACTACTACGTCGTTGTGAACGTACAAACCGAGGGTGTGGAAGCCTAAGAAGAGAGATACCCAGCTCAAGTGAGAGATAATCGCTTCTTTGTGCTGTAGCACACGGTCGAGTACGTTGCCTTTATTTTGTTCTGGATCGTAGTCACGGACTAAGAAGATAGCACCGTGAGCGAAAGCACCAACCATCAAGAAGATAGCAATGTACTGGTGGTGGGTGTAGAGAGCTGCCTGGGTGGTGTAATCCTTCGCAATGAATGCGTAGGCAGGCAGAGAGTACATATGCTGTGCTACCAAGGAGGTGACAACACCCAAACAAGCCAAGTGCCAACCTAATTGGAAGTGCAGAGAGTTGTTGTAGGTGTCATAAATGCCTTGGTGAGGCATATTGAAAGGACCTTCAACAGTTTTGCCAAAGAAAGTTTTGGCATTCATCATTTCTTTGATGCTGTGACCAATACCGAAGTTGGTGCGATACATATGACCAGCAACGATAAATAGTACAGCGATCGCCAGGTGGTGGTGAGCCATGTCGGTCAGCCACAGAGATTCTGTCTGAGGATGGAAGCCACCTAAGAATGTCAGAATCGCTGTACCAGAACCTTGGGATGTACCAAAGATATGACCAGCTGTGTCTGGGTTTTGAGCGTAAACGCTCCAGTTACCTGTAAAGAAAGGTTGTAAACCTGCTGGGTGGGGGGCAGTAGATAGGAAGTTATCCCAACCTACGTGCTGTCCGCGAGATTCGGGGATAGCAACGTGAATCAAGTGACCAGCCCAAGCCAGAGAGCTAACGCCAAACAAACCAGCGAGGTGGTGGTTGAGGCGAGATTCAGCACTCTTGAACCAGGCGAGGCTGGGGCGGAACTTGGGCTGCAAGTGCAACCAACCAGCAAATAAACACAGGGCTGCGAATAATAACAGGCCAACTGAACCGATGTACAGTTCGTTATTTGTCCGCATACCGATGGTGTACCACCAGTGGTAGACACCAGAGTAGGCAATGTTTACAGGATTGCTAGCGCCAGCTTGGGTAAAAGCTTCAATTGCTGGTTTACCGAAGTGGGGGTCCCAAATCGCATGGGCGATGGGGCGGACGTGGAGAGGATCTTTAATCCACTGTTCAAAGTTACCTTGCCAGGCTACATGGAACAGGAGGCTGGAAGCCCATAGGAAGATGATTGCCAGGTGTCCGAAGTGAGTAGCGAAAATCTTTTGGTAAAGATTTTCTTCGGTCATGCCATCGTGGCTTTCAAAATCATTGCCCATGGCGATCGCATACCAAATGCGACGCGTAGTTGGGTCCTGTGCGAGATCCTGGCTAAATTTTGGAAATTTTGTTGCCATAGGTTTTGATATTTCCTCTGACCTTTAGCCATCATTTATCAAGCTTTAGGGGAGTTATGAGTTTTGAGTTAAAGGGCTTATTTTGAAACTCATCAACTCATCACTCATAACTCGATGAGCTAATTGCTAGCCTACTGAAAGTATGTGTGCGTGGAAGAATGCCCAGGTGGTAGCAATTCCTCCTAGGAGGTAATGAGCGACACCAACAGCGCGACCTTGAGTGATGCTCAATGCACGAGGTTGGATTGCTGGTGCTACCTTCAGTTTATTATGAGCCCAAACGATAGACTCAATCAGTTCTTGCCAGTAGCCGCGACCACTGAACAGGAACATCAAGCTGAATGCCCATACAAAGTGAGCGCCCAAGAACATTAGTCCATAAGCAGACAGCGCACTTCCGTAAGAGTTGATTACTTGTGAAGCTTGCGCCCACAAGAAATCGCGCAACCAGCCGTTGATGGTGATGGCACTTTGGGCAAAGTTACCACCAGTAATATGAGACACATTACCAGCTGCGTCTACTGTTCCCCATACATCAGATTGCATCTTCCAACTGAAGTGGAAAATCACAATTGACAAGGAGTTGTACATCCAGAACAATCCGAGGAACACATGATCCCAACCGGAAACTTGGCAAGTACCGCCACGGCCTGGACCGTCACAAGGGAAGCGGAAGCCTAAGTTGGCCTTATCGGGGATCAGGCGAGAGCTGCGAGCGAACAGTACGCCCTTCAGCAGAATCAGAACAGTTACGTGGATGGTGAAGGCATGGATGTGGTGTACTAGGAAGTCAGCAGTACCCAAAGCGATGGGCATCATAGCGACTTTGCCACCTACAGCCAAAATACCGCCGCCAAAAGCATAGCTAACTGGCTCTAAGGCGTTGGGAGCTGTACCACCAGGAGCTAAGGTATGCAGGTTCTGCACCCATTGAGCAAATACTGGTTGCAGCTGAATTGCTGTGTCGGAGAACATGTCTTGGGGACGGCCCAAGGCACGCATTGTGTCGTTGTGGATGTACAGTCCAAAGCTGTGGAAGCCGAGGAAAATACAAACCCAGTTCAAGTGAGAAATAATGGCATCCCGGTGACGAATCACCCGATCCAGAACGTTGTTTTGGTTCACAACTGGATCGTAATCCCGCACCATAAAGATGGCAGCGTGAGCCGCACCACCGACGATCAAGAAACCGCCGATCCACATATGGTGGGTGAACAAGCACAACTGAGTAGCGTAGTCAGTTGCCAAGTAGGGATAGGGGGGCATCGCGTACATATGGTGCGCGATGATGATGGTCAAGGAACCCAAGAAAGCAAGGTTAGTTGCCAATTGAGCGTGCCAGGATGTGGTCATGTTCTCATAAAGACCCTTGTGACCTTCCCCAGTGAAGGGGCCTTTGTGGTTTTCGAGGATCTCTTTGATGCTGTGACCAATTCCCCAGTTAGTGCGGTATTGGTGACCAGCGATGATGAAGAGTACAGCGATCGCTAGGTGGTGATGAGCAATGTCAGTCATCCACAAACCACCGGTGACAGGGTTTAAACCACCCTTGAAGGTTAAGAAGTCAGCGTACTGACCCCAGTTCAAGGTGAAGAAAGGTGTTAAACCACTAGCAAAGCCGGGGAACAAATCAATCAACAGGTCTTTGTTCAGGATGAACTCATGGGGCAAGGGTACGTCCTTCAGGGGTACGCCTGCATCCAAAAGCTTGTTGATTGGGGCGGAGACGTGAATCAAGTGACCAGCCCATCCCAAAGAACCGCAGCCTAACAGAACTTGCAGGTGGTGGTTCAACATGGACTCCACATTCTGGAACCATTCCAGTTTAGGAGCGCGTTTGTGGTAGTGGAACCAACCAGCAAATAGGAACAAGCCTGCTAGCACTAGGCCACCGATAGCGGTGCAGTACAGCTGGAAGGAGTTGGTGATACCCCAGCCCCGCCATACTTGGAACAAGCCGGAGGTGATTTGAATACCGTGGAATCCACCACCAACATCACCATTCAATATGTCTTGTCCCACAATTGGCCAAACGACTTGTGCGCTGGGCTTAACATTCAGTGGGTCGCTCAACCAGGCTTCGTAGTTAGAAAACTTCGCGCCGTGGAATATCATCCCGCTCAACCAGATGGTCACAACGGCCAGGTGTCCGAAGTGAGCCGCAAATATCTTGCGGGAAATGTCTTCTAAATCGCTTGTATGTGTATCAAAATCGTGGGCGAGGGCATGAAGGTTCCAAATCCATGTGGTGGTTTTGGGGCCTCTAGCTAGAGTTCTGTCGAAGTGTCCAGGTTGCGCCCATTTTTCAAATGAGGTTGGGACTGGATCGTTATCAACTATCACTCTGGCTTTTTTTTCCTCTCGCTCCGGAGGACTAATCGTCATTCGACCTCCTCTCTGATAAGGAATGAGGAATCATGAAACCACAAAGAGAACCACTATCGCTACCACCAGAATTTTGCTGGAGCTGCGATGAAGACGCTATGTGGAAAATTTGTTTCTGTTGAATTATAAAGTCTTAACTTGTACATTGTTAGACACATTTTAACAATAATTCAAAATCCCTAGAGTAATTGTCTTGTCAGCCTTTTAACTGCAAACTCTTGAGCAAAAAGTCAATAGTTTCTCGATTTAATTTACAAAGGATAACAATTCGTAAAACTTATGGTTTTTTACACCGTAAAGCCAATAAACTGGATGCTCTAGACTTTGGTATATTTGCTTTCCCAGAATTTTAGTGTGGTATTTAAATACTTAATTAATAAAAATTGTAAAGAAAAATACTATTATTCTATTTTTTAGAGAAAGTCATGCTAAGTGCTAAAAATTTCACCTTTTAGGTCATAGTGTGCAATAGATCATTTCAGCCAAAATAATTGATCAATTGTTAAAAAAGATAACTGGGTATAAGGCATGAATCCCTGGTATAAGAAACGATTAGAGAAACTTTTCCCTAAAAGTTTTACTATTTTTAGGTGGTTAATCATACTGGTGTTAGCCTTGGGCTTAACTAATTGTGGAGAAAAAGTTGCTAGCCAAGAAGTAGCGGTTAAGTATCAAGACAAACCTCAACAAATTTCTCAGCAGTTCTCAGAAGTCTCACCACCCGCAGTCATCCAAGAACTACGCTCAACCTTAGAAATTTATCGCCCACAAGTCAAAATAGTTACGCCTCAACCTGATGAAGTTCTCAATGACAACACAGTAACAGTGCGTTTGCAGGTGAAGGATCTGCCAATTTTTAAACATCCTCAATGGGAACTAGGTCCCCATCTTCATGTTTTTCTAGACAATCAACCTTATATCCCTGTCTACGATTTAGAACAACCTTTAGTGCTGCCGGACTTGTCTCCAGGAACTCATACCCTGCGCGTCTTCGCTTCACGTCCTTGGGATGAAAGTTTTAAAAATGAGGGTGCTTACGCTCAGGTAACATTTCACATATTGACTAAAACCGACGACAATAATCCTGATACCTCTGTACCTCTGTTAACCTATAGCCGTCCTCAAGGTATTTACGGTGCAGAACCAATATTGTTAGATTTTTACCTCAACAACGCGCCTCTACACTTAGTTAATCAAGACAAGCCTAACGATCAATTTAGTGATTGGCGGATTCGTTGCACCATCAACGGTGAAAGCTTCGTTTTAGATCGTTGGCAATCAGTTTATCTTAAGGGCTTTAAACCTGGTAAAAATTGGGTAAAGCTGGAATTTCTAGATAACCAGGGAAACCCAGTCAAAAATGCCTTTAACACTACGGTTAGGCTCGTTAACTATCAACCCAAGGGTAAAGATACTCTCTCAAGACTTACCAGAGGGGAATTACAAGCTGATGAATTACGTGGCATTGTAGACCGAAATTACACGGCTAAACAACCAGTTTTAGAACCCATACCGACACCTACACCATCTGTAATTCCTACCGCAGAACCCACACCAGAGCCACAACTCCCGCCAGAAACAACACCAACACCTGAAGTTACAGAAACACCAGAACCAGAAGTAATACCTTCACCTCAAGCTACTGCTGCACCTGAAACAGTCACCCCTAAACCCAATAAATCTAAATTTGGTGGATTTTTCCAGCGTCCACGTCCCCAACCATCTCCTAGTGTGAGTCCCACACCACTAGAGGTAATTGAGTCGCCTATTCTAGAGCTACAGCCAGAAGTCACCACTACACCATCACCAGCAATTACTCCCGAACCACAGCCAGAGTTAGAAAATGTACCAGAATCAACTACAACACCAGTAATTACTCCCGAACCACAGCCAGAGATAACACCGACACCACAAGCGACCGAATTACCTCAAACACCAGTCAAGCAACGTCAAAAAGTCAACTTAGGAGACTATTTCAAACGCCCATCGCGTTCAATAACAACACCATCTCCTAGTGCTTCTCCTACACCGACTGTAACAGAACAGCCAAGTGAGGAAGTTCAAGGGGAATCAGAATCAGATAAGTGACATACTCCCACACTGATGCAAGCATACAGTGTGGGCTTCTCATCCAATCCAGCTATTGCTTCTCCTGACGGAGACGCTACGCGAACGGAGGCGATGAGCTTTGTTTTGAGTCCACGAGATGCCCCTCCGCAGACTTGAACAAGTACAAAAATGTTCAATCCTTTGTACTGTCAGAGTTTTACCTACCCACAGAAGCGACAAACAAATGTCTGTTACTGGGTAGAACCCCATACTCTGAGTTGTCAAGGTTCGGCGCACAGGAAGCGGTTAGCTATTAATTTGATTAAACCTGTACGACTTAAGTATATCATGGTTACGGTGATTTGTCGTAATTATGTCAAGAAAACACAGGGTTGAAACAAGACTTAACGACAGGGAATTGGGACTTTTAAAAGAGTTCGCAGAGACTCTGGATATCCCGATGTCTGAAGCGTTGAGAACCTTAGTCCAAAGTTTGGCGATTCGTCGCCCACCCCACTCCCTCAACGAGTGATAGTCGTTATTGGTCGGGGGTGGGACTCCTCACCGCCCTGCCATTCATCTCATCACTTCCGCTATTGCGGTAAGTGAGAGGCTTCTGTCAGTTCAAGCTAACTAAAAATACTCAATCCCAACTTTTGGGATAACACCTCAACAAAAGCGATCGCTCCTACTGGATTCCCTATACTATCTAAGGCTGGACTGTAGCAAGCGATCGCTCCCTGTCCGGGAACTATTGCTAATAAACCCCCACCAATCCCAGATTTCATCGGTAGTCCAATTTTGACGGCGAACAAACTAGAAGCTTGATATAAACCGCAGGTTAACATGATAGCATTGACAATCTGACGGTGTGGTAATTTGATTTCATCATGCTCCCAGGCTAAAAGTTTTCCCAGCAAGGCTAAATCTGCCACTTGCCCAGATAGACAGCATATTTGCTCGTAAGTGTCAAGAGCTATATCAAGATTTTCTATCTGTTGTTTGTCAGCGAGATAATTAGCGATCGCTTGATTAGCAGGCGATCTTGATTGTCTCACCGCAGCCAGCATCACCTCATCTAACTTGAGATGACAACCAGCCAATTGATTTAACCATTGACAAAAAGACTGAGTGCGATGATTAGCATCGGTTCCTGGTAACTTATCAGCTAAAGCGATCGCACCACTATTAATCATGGGATTACGTGGTTGTCCGCCATCAGCCACCAGTTGTTCCAAAGAATTAAATGGTGCATCCGATGCTTCCACCCCAACCCAAGCAAGAACCTTTTCTGCTCCTAGATGTTCTAATAGATACAGTAGAGAAAATGGCTTAATCACACTCATCAATGGGAAGAGAGAAGATATATCTCCCTCACTGTAAGTTTTTCCCGATTTACAGCAGATATGAACTGCAAACAAACGGGGATCAACTATAGCTAATTGCGGAATGCGATCGGCAACTCGTCCCAGATGTATCTGAGTTTTCCCTAGTTGTACCCAATTTGAAAACTCCACCGCGTTTAGTCTGTCAATTCCTGTCACAAGAGATATGGCCTGAAAAAATAATTTATGATTCCTCGTGTAAGAGCGCCAGAATTACCACAACATTATGCTTGGCTTAATACTGACTATCCCTTATCTCTCAGGCAACTGAGGGGTAGGGTAGTTATTTTAGACTTCTGGACATACTGTTGTATTAATTGTATCCACGTTTTCCCACATCTTAAGTATTTAGAACATAAATATCAGGATAGCCTGACAGTTATCGGTGTTCATTCTGCCAAATTCGACAACGAACAAGAAACAGAAAATATTCGTCAAGCTATATTGCGTTATGACATAGAACACCCAGTTTTAGTAGACAGAGGTTTTCGGGTGTGGCAAGAGTATGCTGTGCGTGCTTGGCCTACTTTAATGATTATTGACCCAGAAAGTTATGTGATTGGCTACATCGCTGGTGAAGCTAATCGTGATGTTTTAGACCAGCTCATTGCAGAATTAATTCAAAAACACCAAGAGAAAGGCACAATTAATTTTCAACAATTCAGCCTCACTTTAGAAAAACAGCGTCAACCATTAATTACACCATTAGCGTTTCCTGGTAAAGTTCTAGCTACCCCAGTAGGTTTATTCATAGCTGATTCTGGACACAATCGCCTAGTTCTCAGTAACTTGAAGGGCGAAGTTTTACATTTAATTGGTACTGGGAAATCTGGCTTCACTGATGGTGCTTTTGACGAAGCGCAGTTTTCTGCACCCCAAGGAATGACATTTGATGCAGCTAATCAAATCCTCTACGTTGCTGATACCGACAATCATGCTGTACGCCAAATTAACCTCAAACGCCAAATAGTAGAAACCATTGCTGGGACTGGTGAACAAAGCCGCAATATTCATCCTCATGGCGGTGTTGGCTTAGAAACTGCGCTAAATTCGCCTTGGGATTTGGTGAAAGTGGGAAATACCCTATTCATAGCAATGGCAGGTTCCCATCAAATTTGGCGAATTGACTTAGATACTGGCATGATATCAACCTATGCTGGTACAGGTGCAGAAGGTTGTTTTGATGGTTTACTGACTGAATCTGCCTTTGCTCAACCTAGCGGGATCACTACAAACGGACAAGAGCTATTCATTGCTGATAGTGAAATTAGTTCAATTCGCGGTGTGGGATTAATAGAACTATCCCAAGTCAGGACTATTTGTGGCAGTGGAGATTTATTTGGTTTTGGCGATGTCGATGGACAAGATGAGAATGTGCGATTGCAGCACTGTCTAGGAATAGAACACGCTAATAATTTCTTATGGGTAGCAGATACCTACAATCACAAAATTAAATTAGTCAGTCCCAACACTGGTAATTGTCAAACCATTCTGGGAGATGGTAATGCTGGATTACAAGATGGCCAAGGTAAAAGTGCGCGCTTTTTTGAACCTTCAGGACTGAGTGCTATGGACTCAAATCTATATATATGTGATACCAATAACCATGCTATCCGCCGTGTAGATTTAAATACGCTGGAAGTGACAACCTTGCAATTTCCTGGTTTGTGTGCACCTGATATGTGTATTCCAAATAAGTTTTAAGTTTGCACAGAGGCACAAAGACGGTAAAAGAACTTTGTATGTTCTATAATTTTTGTTTGTTTATTCCAGTAATTTTACTAAAAACATCATAAAAACTATAGAGTAAAATTAATTATAACTATTGCTATTTTACAGATATTTCTTATTTCAAAAAACCTAAATTCGATTGTTATGAACTATAAAACTACTCCTCTAGATATGGATGATGTTGTACTTTGTGGAGAAGATACATTTAAAGTAAGTCGATTAAAACAATTGATTCGTTTTGATATCGAAACTAAATGGAATAAGGGAACTTATGATCAGACTAAGCAGAAATTCGATGGGTATGTTAATAGTTTAATGCGGAATGTAAGTATTGGAAATAGTTCTATATATGTGCAAGAAGTTGAATATAGGTTGAGTATGAAATGCGAAATTCTAAAAATAGGGGGTAAAAATTGGCAGAAAGGTCAAATGGAAATTCAAGTATCTGTTGTACCTACCGGGAAGAAACCAGAATATACCGTAAGTTTAGAATTCTACCCTGATGAAATTATTGATATGGAATCTCCTTTGGATGACCTACGCAAGAAAATTAAAACTAACTTATAAAAAACTGTTTAATAAAAAATAGATAAATATTTTACATAAATCCATTGAAATGATTGTACGCTTATATTTGCATCTATGCAGCAGTTTTTAATAAGATGAACACTATCCTCCACATCACTCAACGCCAAAAATGGGAACAAGCAAAAAACCTTGGCAGCTATCATGCTGATTCACTGGATACAGAAGGATTTATCCATTGTTCTCAACCTACACAAATCATCAAGGTTGCCAATAGATTTTTTTATAGTCACACAGAATTAGTATTGCTTTTTATCAATGCGGCTCAGGTTAAATCTAAAATTATCTTTGAACCTGCCGATGGTGAACTATTTCCTCATATCTATGGTGAGGTAAATCTTGATGCTGTATATCAAGTTATTGACTTTGAACCCGAAGAAGATGGTTTATTTAAGTTACCGCCAGAAGTTGTCAGTTTAGAATAACTAATCACAAAGTCATTACAGAGACATGGAAAATCAAGATTTTAATGTGGGTGATTATGTTGAGCAAATGGCGTTGCTTTTAGATTTGCCGATAAAAGATGAGTATCGGGATGGAGTCGTGGCGAATTTTGAGAGAATAAACGCGATCGCTCAACTTGTCAACTCATTCCCTTTACCAGAAGAAATAGAACCTGCACCAGTCTTTGAACCATGAATGATGCTGTATCAATTGCCACTGCCATACGTGCTGGCCAAGTTAGCGCAGTCGAAGTTACTCAAACGGCATTAGCACGAATATCAAAACGCGATCGCCAACTTAACAGTTTTACGGCTATAACTACTGAGACGGCTTTAACAGATGCAGCACGCATTGATAGAGAAATAGCACAAGGTAATTATCCAGGTTCACTGGCTGGTGTACCTTTTGCAGTTAAAAACCTCTTCGATATTGCAGGTTTAACAACTTTAGCAGGCTCAAAAATTAATGCCGAAAATCCTCCAGCTACCCAAGATGCCACAGCAATAACCAAGTTGAAACAGGCTGGTGCTATTTTGGTAGGCACTTTAAACATGGATGAGTACGCCTACGGTTTCGTAACAGAAAACTTTCATTACGGTGCTACCCACAACCCCCATGATTTAGAACGTGTGGCTGGTGGTTCATCAGGTGGTTCAGCTGCGGCGGTAGCGGCTGGGTTAGTTCCTTTTACACTAGGTTCGGACACTAACGGTTCCATTCGTGTTCCAGCAGGATTATGTGGTGTCTTTGGTTTCAAACCCACATACGGGCGTTTATCTCGTGCTGGTGTAGCTTTATTTTCTAGCAGTCTTGATCACATTGGCCCCTTTGCCCGTTCAGTAAGGGATATAGCTACAGTATTTGACATACTTCAGGGAGAGGATAACTGCGATCCGGTTTGTTCAAAAAGACCTCCAGAATTGGTATTACCTCAACTTAATCAAGATATTTCTGGTATTAGAGTTGCTATTGCTGGTGACTACTTTGCTACAGGTGCAGATCCAGAAGCATTAGCAGCAGTACAAAAAGTAGCAGAGGCTTTAGATGTAGATGAATACGTAACGCTACCAGAAGCACACCGTGCCAGGGCAGCTGCCTTCGTGATTACAGCGTGTGAAGGAGCAAATCTGCATTTAGATAAATTGCGATCGCGCCCCCAAGACTTTGATCCAGCAACACGTGATCGTTTTTTGGCAGGGGCGTTAATTCCAAATTATTGGTATTTGCAAGCACAACGCTTTCGGAGATGGTATCGCGATTGTATACGCGAAGTGTTTCAACAAGTTGATGTTATTCTTGCGCCGACAACACCAATTTCTGCACCATTAATCAATCAACAAACAATGACTTTAGATGGAGAAGAAATTCTTGTTCGCCCCCATTTGGGATTATTCACTCAACCGTTATCTTTTATTGGCTTACCTGTTTTATCAGTACCAATTCAGCGTTCAAATACTTTACCTTTGGGTGTGCAATTGATAGGCGCACCATATAATGAAGCGTTGATTTTACGAGTTGCATCTGTATTAGAAGCTAAGGGTATAGTTGCAGCATCAATAGTAGGACAACACCAAAACAAAAAGCTGCCTTATCTTCGATAAGACAGCTTTTTGGTGAGAAAAAAAGACCTGGCACCGAGCAATTGTGGCAGGAGGCAACCCTCCAACTATCGTAGCCGCAGCAGTGTTTCACCTCTGAGTTCGGGATGGGGTCAGTGTGGTTCCACCGCGCCATAGGCACCAGGAAAGACAGTGAACAGTGAGCAGTTATCAGTTATCAAACAACTGTCACTGATTCAGAAACCCTGAAGACTGCAAGAAACGCGATATTCACCAATGTATTCACTGTTAACTGTTAACTGTTAACTAAAGATGAGGTCAAGCCCTCGGTCTGTTAGTACTCCTCAGCTTCATACATTACTGCACTTCCACTTAGAGCCTATGAACGGGTGTTCTGCCCGTGACCTTACCTACTTATGTAGTGAGAGCACTCATCTTGAGGTGGGCTTCCCACTTAGATGCTTTCAGCGGTTATCCGCTCCGCACTTGGCTACCCAGCGTCTACTGTTGGTACAATAACTGGTACACCAGCGGTGCGTCCTTCCCGGTCCTCTCGTACTAAGGAAGGCTCCTCTCAATGCTCTTACGCCTGCACCGGATATGGACCGAACTGTCTCACGACGTTCTGAACCCAGCTCACGTACCGCTTTAATGGGCGAACAGCCCAACCCTTGGGACGTACTTCCGCCCCAGGTTGCGATGAGCCGACATCGAGGTGCCAAACCTCCCCGTCGATGTGGACTCTTGGGGGAGATCAGCCTGTTATCCCTAGAGTAACTTTTATCCGTTGAGCGACGGCCATTCCACTCTGCGCCGTCGGATCACTAAGGCCTACTTTCGTACCTGCTCGACTTGTCGGTCTTGCAGTCAAGCTCCCTTTATGCCTTTACACTCGCCGCACGGTTTCCAAGCGTGCTGAGGGAACCTTTGCGCGCCTCCGTTACCTTTTAGGAGGCGACCGCCCCAGTCAAACTGCCCACCTGAAACTGTCCTTCTACCGGGTAACGGTAGCAAGTTAGAATCCTAGCTTCGCCAGAGTGGTATCTCACCGTTGGCTCCATATTCCCCACAAGGAATATCTCTTCGCCTCCCACCTATCCTGCGCAAGCGAAGCCCGGACACAATTCCAGGCTACAGTAAAGCTTCATAGGGTCTTTCTGTCCAGGTGCAGGCAGTCCGTATCTTCACAGACATTCCTATTTCGCCGAGTCTCTCTCTGAGACACCATCCAGATCGTTACGCCTTTCGTGCGGGTCGGAACTTACCCGACAAGGAATTTCGCTACCTTAGGACCGTTATAGTTACGGCCGCCGTTCACCGGGGCTTCGGTCGCCAGCTTCACTTTCGCTGACCAGCTTCCTTAACCTTCCGGCACTGGGCAGGCGTCAGCCCCCATACTTCCTCTTACGAGTTTGCGGAGACCTGTGTTTTTGGTAAACAGTCGCCTGGATCTCTTCACTGCGACCCACCAAGAGTGGGCACCCCTTCTTCCGAAGTTACGGGGCCATTTTGCCGAGTTCCTTAGAGAGAGTTATCTCGCGCCCCTTGGTATTCTCAACCTCCCTACCTGTGTCGGTTTCGGGTACGGGTACAATATCTTCATCACATTCCTAGCTTTTCTTGGCACTATCCTTGACTACTCGGAGTTCGTAAACCCCTCCCAAACCAATCAGGGTGTAGCTATCTTTCATGCGTCCCTAGCAATGCTCCCATATCGTAGTCAGGGATTGTTGACCCTGTGTCCATCGACTACGCCTTTCGGCCTCGCCTTAGGTCCCGACTAACCCAGAGTGGACGAACCTGGCTCTGGAACCCTTAGGGTTTCGGGGCATTGGATTCTCACCAATGTTTGCGCTACTCAAGCCGACATTCTCACTTCCGTTTCGTCCACAGCTGCTCGCCGCTACTGCTTCTCCCTACTACGGAACGCTCCCCTACCGATTAATTACTTAATCCCACAGCTTCGGTACATCGCTTAGCCCCGTTCATTTTCGGCGCAAGACCGCTTGACTAGTGAGCTATTACGCACTCTTTCAAGGGTGGCTGCTTCTAGGCAAACCTCCTAGTTGTCTATGCAGTCTCACCTCCTTTCTCACTTAGCGATGATTTGGGGACCTTAGCTGGTGGTCTGGGCTGTTTCCCTCTTGACAATGAAGCTTATCCCCCACTGTCTCACTGGCAATGTGTCCATCGGGTATTCTGAGTTTGTCTCGATTTGGTACCGGTCTCCCAGCCCGCACCGAAACAGTGCTTTACCCCCCGACTATATTCATTACCGCTGCGCCTCAACACATTTCGGGGAGAACCAGCTAGCTCCTGGTTCGATTGGCATTTCACCCCTAACCACACCTCATCCGCCGATTTTTCAACATCGGTCGGTTCGGACCTCCACTTGGTTTTACCCAAGCTTCATCCTGGACATGGTTAGATCACCAGGGTTCGGGTCTATAAACACTGATTATCGCCCTCTTCAGACTCGCTTTCGCTTTGGCTCCAGCATTCTCGCTTTAACCTACCAGTGCCTATAAGTCGCCGGCTCATTCTTCAACAGGCACGCGGTCATCCGTTTAATCGGACTCCCACTGCTTGTAAGCTCATGGTTTCATGTTCTATTTCACTCCCCTTCCGGGGTTCTTTTCACCTTTCCCTCGCGGTACTTGTTCTCTATCGGTCACACAGTAGTATTTAGCCTTACGAGATGGTCCTCGCTGATTCACATGGGATTCCTCGTGCCCCATGCTACTCGGGATTCAGCTTCTATCCTTTAACTTTCGACTACAGGACTTTCACCTCCTCTGGTGCAGTATTTAGCTGCTTCGTCTAGTCTCTAGATTCGATATCGCTGTCCCACTACCCCATTCGGTAAACCAAATGGTTTAGGCTTTTCCCCTTTCGCTCACCACTACTGAGGGAATCTCTTTTGATTTCTCTTCCTCCAGCTACTAAGATGTTTCAGTTCGCTGGGTTGGCTCTTTCCTGTCTATATATTCAACAGGTAGTATTTAGGGTTGCCCCATTCGGACATCTCCGGCTCATAGTTTGCTTCCAACTCCCCGGAGTATTTCGTCGGTAACCACGTCCTTCTTCGCCTCTGTGTGCCTAGGTATCCACCATGAGCCCTTATTAGCTTGACCACAATTTCATTGGTTTCTCCATTGCAAACACTTTTATCCTTCGGATGTCTGTGTCTGCCTGCTTTCAATCGCGTTTCTATGCAGTTTTCAAGGTTCTGGCTGGTATTCACCCAGCAGTCTAACTCCATAGTTAGTTGCTGACTTTTCCAATCACGTTAAACCGGAAGAGTAATACTTTGAAAGCTTTTACCAATCTCTGCGACCGACCTAGAGTAGACCATCTCCAAATCTATTCACTTTCGCTTTCGATTTGTGAGTGGATTCGGTCTCCCTCAAAAGGAGGTGATCCAGCCACACCTTCCGGTACGGCTACCTTGTTACGACTTCACCCCAGTCACCAGCACTGCCTTAGGCATCCTCCTCCACGAATGGTTGGAGTAATGACTTCGGGCGTTGCCAGCTTCCATGGTGTGACGGGCGGTGTGTACAAGGCCCGGGAACGAATTCACTGCAGTATGCTGACCTGCAATTACTAGCGATTCCTCCTTCACGCAGGCGAGTTGCAGCCTGCGATCTGAACTGAGCTACGGTTTGTGAGATTTGCTTGCTATCGCTAGCTTGCTGCCCTTTGTCCGTAGCATTGTAGTACGTGTGTAGCCCAAGACGTAAGGGGCATGCTGACTTGACGTCATCCCCACCTTCCTCCGGTTTGTCACCGGCAGTCTCTCTAGAGTGCCCAACTTAATGCTGGCAACTAAAAACGAGGGTTGCGCTCGTTGCGGGACTTAACCCAACATCTCACGACACGAGCTGACGACAGCCATGCACCACCTGTGTTCGCGCTCCCGAAGGCACTCTCCCCTTTCAAGAAGATTCGCGACATGTCAAGTCTTGGTAAGGTTCTTCGCGTTGCATCGAATTAAACCACATACTCCACCGCTTGTGCGGGCCCCCGTCAATTCCTTTGAGTTTCACACTTGCGTGCGTACTCCCCAGGCGGGATACTTAACGCGTTGGCTCCGGCACGGCTCGGGTCGATACAAGCCACGCCTAGTATCCATCGTTTACGGCTAGGACTACTGGGGTATCTAATCCCATTCGCTCCCCTAGCTTTCGTCCCTCAGTGTCAGTCACGGCCTAGCAGAACGCTTTCGCCACCGGTGTTCTTCCTGATCTCTACGCATTTCACCGCTACACCAGGAATTCCTTCTGCCCCGAACGCACTCTAGCTGTGTAGTTTCCACTGCCTTTACAAGGTTGAGCCTTGCTCTTTAACAGCAGACTTTCACAACCACCTACGGACTCTTTACGCCCAATCATTCCGGATAACGCTTGCATCCTCCGTATTACCGCGGCTGCTGGCACGGAGTTAGCCGATGCTTATTCCTCAAGTACCTTCATATCTTATTCCTTGAGAAAAGAGGTTTACAACCCAAGAGCCTTCCTCCCTCACGCGGTATTGCTCCGTCAGGCTTTCGCCCATTGCGGAAAATTCCCCACTGCTGCCTCCCGTAGGAGTCTGGGCCGTGTCTCAGTCCCAGTGTGGCTGATCATCCTCTCAGACCAGCTACTGATCGTCGCCTTGGTAGTCCCTTACACTACCAACTAGCTAATCAGTCGCGAGCTCATTTTCAGGCAGCAAGCCTTTCACCTCTCGGCACATCCGGTATTAGCCACCGTTTCCAGTGGTTGTCCCCGACCTGAATGCAGATTCTCACGTGTTACTCACCCGTCCGCCACTATCTCCGAAAAGACCGTTCGACTTGCATGTGTTAAGCATACCGCCAGCGTTCATCCTGAGCCAGGATCAAACTCTCCGTTTTGTTGTGTTTCGAGTTTGTTATCTGAAAAAAACTTGTCTTTCAGATTCCTTGCTATAATTTTTTAATGTTTTTGGGAACTCCCAAAACCAAATTTATTTGACGAGGTTGGTTACTTCTTCGCTTTCAAAGTATTCTTTTTTCTCGGTTCAGTGGTCTTAGCTCTCTCGCCTTGACACTTTATCTAGATTAGCGAATATTTCTAACTTCGTCAAGGGGTAAATTCACTTTTTTTTCTGTGACCAACCCAAGAGTGCGACGGTCTACTACTTCTCTTAATATACAAGGTTAGAGGTTCTTTGAAAGTTTACAAAGCTTAAGCTGATACCTTTAATGTTTCAGCACCTTGTGAGCAAATGAATGAGTGAAGCATAACCTAACCATTTGAAATGGGAGCAATGGGATTGATTTTAGACCTTTGTGCCAAAGTCATGACAAGTATTAGCTACTCATGATTATGACTAAGGCACAATCAACACTGGGCAAGGTGACAGGTTAATCACACGAGTTGTGACACTATCAGTTGCACCCTCTTCAGTTAAACCGAGTCCCCGACAACCCATGATGATTAAATTTGCCCCGATTTCATCGGCGACATCACAGATAGTAAAGGCTGGTTTGCCTTGTCTTTCCATAATTTCCGATGGGATACCTTGCTGAGAAAATAAAGCTTGGGCATCTGCCAAGAGTTTAGCAACCGCTTCAGGCGACACCATTGGATCAATATTGGCTTCATCTGAGGTCGGTTCTTCTACTACAGACAGTAGAACTAGGCGACTACTATATTTCTGCACGACGTTAGCAACCACATCAGCAGCTTCCCGTGCTTCCCGACTTTGATCAATTGGAAATAACACTGTCTTGAACATATCTCTCTCCTCAGCACCCCGTACTCCGGTAAAATCTTGATGGTTATACTTTCAAAACGATAACAAAAAGGCAATCAGGAGGGTTTGGCTGTGTCCAAAAAAACTTTAGCAAGTTTATCTGCGGCTGATATTTCCGGTAAACGCGCCTTTGTGCGGGTTGACTTTAATGTACCTGTGGATGACCAAGGCAACATCACTGATGATACTCGCATTCGCGCTGCTCTACCAACCATTAATGATTTAACGCAGAAGGGTGCTAAGGTCATTCTAGCAAGCCATTTTGGTCGTCCCAAGGGTGTGGATGACAAACTGCGCCTAACTCCGGTTGCAAAGCGTCTTTCTGAGTTGTTGGGGCAAGAAGTGATTAAAACTGATGACTGCATTGGTGATGAAGTAGCGGCAAAAGTAGCTGCTTTGCAAAATGGCCAAGTGCTGTTATTAGAAAATGTCCGTTTTTATAAGGAAGAAGAAAAGAACGAACCAGAATTTGCCAAAAAACTGGCAGCTAATGCTGATTTTTACGTCAATGATGCTTTCGGGACTGCTCACCGCGCCCATGCTTCTACTGAAGGTGTGACGCATTATTTAAGTCCTGCTGTTGGTGGCTATTTGATTGAGAAGGAATTGCAGTATTTGCAAAGCGCAATTGAAGAGCCTCAACGTCCTTTAGCTGCGATTATTGGCGGTTCTAAGGTTTCTAGTAAAATCGGCGTAATCGAAACCCTATTGGAGAAGTGCGACAAGCTAATCATCGGTGGTGGAATGATCTTCACATTCTACAAAGCTCGTGGTTTAAATGTGGGTAAATCGTTGGTAGAAGAAGACAAGCTGGAATTGGCAAAGTCTTTGGAAGCTAAGGCGAAAGAACGTGGTGTTACTTTCCTACTACCTACAGACATCGTATCGGCTGACAAATTTGCCCCTGATGCCAATGCAACTACCGTTAGCATTGAAAATATTCCTGCTGATGGTATGGGTTTGGATATTGGTCCTGACTCTGTGAAAGTCTTCCAAGCAGCTTTAGCTGATTGTAAGACTGTGATTTGGAATGGGCCTATGGGTGTGTTTGAGTTTGATAAGTTTGCTGTGGGTACAGAAGCGATCGCTCATACTTTAGCAGACATTAGCAAAACAGGTACAACTACCATTATCGGTGGTGGTGACTCTGTAGCGGCTGTTGAAAAGGTAGGTTTGGCTGATCAAATGAGCCACATCTCCACCGGCGGCGGCGCTAGCTTGGAGTTACTTGAAGGTAAAGTATTGCCCGGTATCGCTGCTTTAGATGAAGCGTAATTAGGGACTGGGGATTAGGGACTGGCGACTGGTGAGCCAGCGTGGCGTGGTCTTATCTACGAGAGGTTAAGCCAAAACGTAACCTCTCGTAGATAAGGAGGTTTCCCCATGTTGGCGTTACCCTTCGGGCAGGGTACTAGAAGCCTTTAGTCTCTAGCCTCTATCCCCTCATCTCTATAGAGAGAAACAAGAGAAAGAAATTAACCTCTTATTCAGGAAAACAGCAACGGATAGCACAACAAAATCCTGGTAAAAGTGGCGATGTGATTTCATCACTATCTAAATAATGTTGCAACTAATACCAGTTGTGCTTTTTCCCACCGATAAACTTCCACTTGTTTGCTGAAGCGATTCACAATCTAATACTCACTTACATCTTGAACTGAATAAAGCTTTAGTTTTGCTTTCTTATCTCGAAGTTCATTTTTTCTACCAGGGGATAAAACTTCTATGACTAATACCAATTCACAAAAAATTTGATACAGATGCAAACGCTAAAAGGTATGCAAGGTATGCTGAGTCTCACTTTCTTAATTTTGAGTTTTGTAGGCGTAAGCCTTCTCTACGAGACGCTACGCGATGCCATAGGCTATGCGTAAATTTTGAATTGGTATAACTCTGGTGCGCCTGTAAAATGTCCAACTTCATCTTCTATTTAAGCTAGTCGGTCTCGAATTACCCAAGCTACATTTTCTAAATCATGGATTGTCCAGCGTACTCCCCCAACAGCTTGACTCATGATTATCCCGGTTTAGCTTGTTGTTTTTCTGTGCTTGATTTTATTATTTTTCCGAAATGAGATGCACCATAAATCTGAACGTAGCCAATCTACATCTTGAGTCAGGGAATAGGAAACAGGGGACAGAAAAACAATCCGTGTGATGAATTCTGTCTGAGTACAATCAAGTATGATATCTAATCTTGCTACAGTTTTTGACCTGCAAAAATAGAGCGCACTTCACCGTTACGTCGAACTATAGCTTCTCCGTTACTGACATCTACTAATGTCCAACCGCTAGCGCCAATGCTTTCACCGATGTTAAAGCGACGGCTCACACCATTGACTTGAAATAGTGCCACTGATTTATTACCCAGTTCTAGCAATCCTTCGAGAGTATGGGTAGGAGCGGGTGCAGGCGGGGTGACAGTGAGTGATGCGACTGGTACTGCTCCTACATTTGCATTTGTGGGTGCGTCAGGTAAGGTTGCACCAAAAGGAATCACTGGTAAGTTAGGTAGAGAATTAGGTGACTTGTGAACTTTGATAGGTGCAGAATGCACAGCTACAGGTTTCATGTCGGAACGAACAGCCGCCGCTAACATATTGACTGTTGCTGGTTTAGCAGATGGCGGGATTTGATTCAAGGCATTTTTAACCGCGTTAGGTTGAGCAGTCGGAGATTTAGCTAATGGTGGTAAAGGTGAAGCAATCCCAGGAATAGATGGCGGAGCGTAGCGCATGGGTGATGGCGCTTGGTAAACGGGAATATAGATACGCTCGACAACGTTTGTAGCTTTGCTAGGGTTGGGTGGGGTATTGTTAGCGGTTAGGGGTGATGGGAGATTGTCAACAGCTTGATTGTTGTTGAGTGCAATGGCTGTTGATGGGGAAATGACTTGGTTGGCTACCTGAGAACGGACTGGCTGGCGAGTTGTGCCATTTTGTTTATCGATGATAGCTAATGCTCCCATCATGTAATTGACTAACTCTGTCTGGACATCTGGTTGGGTAGGCAATTGTGCCGATGATACATAAATAGCTGGTTGGGTGAGTCTAGACGTGATGAGAACTAATACCCCTGATTGCACTATATATAATGCACCTGCGATCGCCACACCGATAGTTGTACCCACAATCAACAGTTTGCCCAAAGTTAATTGAGCTTTTTGCGTAGTTTTACGGATTGATTTAACTTGAGGTTGATCAACTACAACGGCGCTAACCTGTTTGTTCCTGATAGCTGAAACAGTCTGTACGGGACGGTTGAGTGTGTTGGGTAAAATAATCTGCGGCAAATCTAGGGTTTGCAGATGTTCATATTCTAGGGTGCGTTGCTGACTACCTGAACTATACGACCAATCGCTTGCTACTGGAGCAGCTTGCCGTAGTGGTTGCCTGCTACGGAGATGAGGCAGATTGTTACTCAAATCCAGAATATCGTCGATATCGGCAAAAAGTTCATCCATCAAGCCATCAGCATAGAATTCTATGGACCAAGGCTCGTTAACAATTAAGTCCTCTGATGGTTCTGGAATAATGAGATGGGTGCTAACTTCTTGTAACATAAGCATTTTGGGTGGTAGTTGCCAGGATGGGGCAACGCCGCCCCGTTCACCTGGGTATCAGGAATTGTTAAAAATATGCAATCTTCCGTCCACGCTAGACGAGTTGATTGTTGAGTGTATTAAATTCAACTCCCTGTTGGGGATCGTTGATGATGCCAGGGCTGAATTCTTGTCATCTATCATACCCATCCCCCCTACTACTATACTCACCCTTCATGAAGGTGAAGTTAAGATAAAGCCGCAAACCCTGATTGGCTCTTTGATTGACGTAATTCTAAGAAAATTAACAAGGCGTTGACATCAGCCGGATTGACACCACCGATACGGGCTGCTTGACCGATGGTAAGGGGTTTTACCTTACTGAGTTTTTCCCGTGCTTCTTTAGAAAGAGTATCAATTTTTGTGTAGTCTAAATCCGCAGGTAACTGGCGGTTGGCTTGACGGGCAATCTGTTCAATTTGGCTTTGTTGTCTTGCCAAATAACCAGAGTATTTAATGTCAATTTCTGCGCCTTCTTTTTCACATTGGGAGAGAGTAGGATTGCCAAGTCCGTATCTGTCGAGGTCAATATAATGGAATCCGGGACGACGCAATAAGTCAGCTAGGGTAATGGAACCTTTGATGGCTTGTTGGGTATCAGAGGCGATCGCTTTACCTATGTCATCATGTTCTTTGACTCTGGTGGCATACAGCCGTTCTTTTTCTAATATAATCTGGGCTTGCTTGTTGCTGAATAGTTCCCATCTGCGATCGTCAATTAAACCAATTTCTCGTCCCAAAGGTGTCAACCGTTGGTCAGCATTATCAGACCGCAGCAACAAGCGATACTCTGATCTACTGGTAAGCATCCGGTAAGGTTCCCGTAAATCTTTGGTACACAGGTCATCAAGCAATGTACCAATGTAACTTTGCTCACGGGGTAAAATCACCATTTCCTGACCACGCACCAACCGCGCCGCATTAATTCCCGCTACAATCCCTTGGGCTGCGGCTTCTTCATAGCCTGTTGTGCCGTTGATTTGTCCCGCACAAAATAACCCGGCAATTTTTTTGGTCATCATTGTGGGATAACACTGGGTTGCGGGTAAGTAGTCATATTCCACTGCGTAAGCTGGACGCAACATCACGCAGTTTTCTAAACCTGGGAGACTCCGCAACATTTGCAGTTGCAAGTTTTCTGGCAATCCTGTAGAAAACCCTTGAATATATAGTTCGGGAATGTCGCGCCCTTCGGGTTCAATAAAGATTTGATGGCTTTCCTTATCGGCAAAGCGGACAATTTTATCTTCAATACTGGGGCAGTAACGTGGCCCTTTGGCTTCTACCCAGCCGCCATACACAGGCGACAGGTGTAAATTTTCTCTAATTAAATGATGGGTTTCGGCAGTGGTGCGGGTCATGTAACACGGCATTTGTTCCCGTTCTACCCACACTTGGGGGTCAAAACTAAACCACCGCACTTCAGCATCTCCTGGCTGAAGTTCCATTTTGCTATAGTTTACCGATCGCCTGTCAACCCGTGCTGGTGTACCAGTCTTCAGCCGACCAGTTTCAAATCCTAAACGATTCAGGGTTTGGGTTAATCCCTCTGCCGCAAATTCTCCTGCGCGTCCGGCAGGCATGGATTTGTTACCTACCCAAATTTTCCCACCGAGGAAAGTACCAGTAGTTAAAATTACGGCTCGACATTGGAAGGCTACGCCAAAGTAGGTTTCTACACCAATTACTTCATCGTTAGCACCCAACACCAAGTCCGTCACCATCCCTTCCCGGATGCTCAGGTTCTCTTGGTTTTCCACAATATTTTTCATCACAGCCGCATATTCCCGCTTGTCAGTTTGGGCGCGTAATGCCCACACCGCCGGGCCTCGTGAAGAATTAAGGATGCGCTTTTGCAGATATGTGCGGTCTGCCATCTTGCCGATTTCCCCGCCTAGGGCATCGACTTCATTTGTCAACTGAGTTTTGGCAGGCCCACCCACGGCTGGGTTGCAGGGTTGCCAAGCAATTTTATCTAAGTTGAGTGTCAATAGCAGGGTACGACAGCCGAGGCGGGCAGTAGCAAGAGCTGCTTCGCAACCGGAGTGACCTGCACCGACGACAATGACATCAAAAGCGTCTTGGAATTCAACGGAATTGTGCATGGTCATACTTACAGGATTAGCAAGCTGAGAGTTATTTTCAATTTTAACCGATACAGTGATTTCATGGTTGTGACTGACTCATTAAATGGTAATCAAGTTAACTGATAATCCTGAAACATATATGAGATTTTTAATTCAGGTTTTATTGATTATTTTGTGAGATGAATTATTTTTGATGGTTGTTTTAGAATAAAAGCAATTTTGGGTTGAGGAGCTTCATAAAGGTTTATTTTAAACGCAGAGGTACGCAGAGGTATACGCAAAGGTGCGCGGTGTTTTAAAAATGATTAAACGCTATTTTACTAGAAGAATTAATGTCATATGGCGCATTACCAACAGAATAAAAATGATTGTTCTTTCTATTTTGATGGTTGTTCTGCTGGTTGGGAGTAATACTATCAATGATACCTTGTTAGATGCTAATACTCAGGCATTACATGATTGTTTAATTACAGGTACGGCAGACTGTCAGACACTTTCGATAACGCCACAGTTACCTACACCTATCCCGGAAATAAATGGAACTGAGATAGAAAGATTTTTGTCTGCGATCGCCACTAATTTAACAAACATTCCCCAGCCCGGAACTTATGAATATATTTTGCTGCGTGCTTATGGTGCTGCTTTTGTAAATCACAATTTAGCAGTGCAATTGCCTGTAAAAGTTTTGTTTAATAATGAGGAGGAGACGCAAGCCTTTCAAGAAAATTTGACAATGGTAAAAGTCAATGGTACTAATGACTGTTACTTACAAGCAGCAGCAGCAGCAGCTTTAAATCAAGCGCGATCGCAACAAAATATTCCTTTAAAATCGGGCTATGGTTCTGGTGATTGTACTCGCAGTTTTGCGACTAACTTAAGATTTTGGAATCAATATGCTAACCAGAATACTTTAGATAAAGTTCGAGCAGGAAAAGAAACAGCAATTCTGAGTGTAGTTGCACCACCAGGAACCTCACAACATCTTTGGGGATTAGCAATTGATTTACGGGTATCTCAGCCAAAACAAAGACAAGCACTCTATGAAAATGGTTGGTTTCAAACCGTGGTTAATGATATACCTCACTGGACTTATCTCGGTTTAACCGAAGATGATTTACTTGCATTGGGGTTAAAAAAGCAAGTTGAGAAAGGTATTAGCTATTGGGTGACACCGATTTAATAATTGAGAAATTACACTTGTCATATATTAATCAATATAAAAATAACCCCTCAAAATAGGGGTTATTTGATGATAATAACTGATGAAAACAGAGGATATCTAGGAGGAATTAACTACACAACAGCAGATATTTTTTGCTCAAAGAAAGCTGCTAAAACTCTTTCTGCTATTTGACGGCTAGTTAACCCTAATTCTGCTTTTGATTCATCTGGTGTAGCGTGTTCCACCAGCACATCAGGAATACCAATGCGCTTCACAGGAACTACAACATCGGCATCTAACAAGGCTTCTGCCACAGCTGAACCAAAGCCACCCATCACACAACCTTCTTCCAGAGTGACTACGCGCCCAATCTTCTTAGCCAAAGGCACAATCAACTCTGTATCCAAAGGTTTAACAAACCGGGCATTAATCACAGTTGCTTCAATACCGTGTTCACTGAGAATTTCCGCCGCTTGCAGACTGGGGTATACCATAGTGCCGTAGCCGACGATTAACACATCATCGCCATTGCGGAGAATTTCACCTTTGCCGATTTCCAAAGGTTCCCAACCTTCTTCCATCAGAGGTACACCGTAGCCGTTACCACGGGGGAAACGCATAGCGATCGGGCTACTGGTATGGTTAATACCAGTGACGATCATGCGTTGTAGTTCGGCCTCGTCTTTCGGTGCCATCAATACCATATTAGGAATACAACGCAGATAAGCAATGTCATACATCCCTTGGTGGGTAGGGCCATCCGCACCGACAATTCCTGCCCTATCTAAGCAGAAGAAGACGGGTAGATTTTGAATACAGACATCGTGAATAATCTGGTCGTATGCCCGTTGTAGGAAGGTCGAGTAAATCGCCGCTACAGGACGCATACCTTCACAAGCTAAACCCGCAGCTAGGGTAACGGCGTGTTGTTCTGCAATGCCGACATCAATGTATTGATTGGGTAACTTAGCTTGCAGTTTGTCTAAGCCTGTTCCTGTCGCCATCGCCGCCGTAATCCCAATGATTTTGGGGTTTTGTTCGGCGAGTTTGACGAGAGTATGGGAAAAGACTTTCGCATAAGCGGGGGGTTTGGGCTTACTGGAAGGAATTGCTTTTCCTGTTGTCAAGTTGAATGGGTTTTGGGCGTGATAGCCTACTTGGTCTTTTTCAGCGATTTCATAACCCTTGCCCTTGACTGTAACTACATGAACTAAAACTGGCCCAGCAATTTGATGCGCTTGTTGGAAGGTGGTGATTAATTCTTCCAAATTATGTCCATCTACTGGTCCCATGTAAGTAAAGCCCAGTTCTTCAAACACTGCCCCTACCTTGGGAACAGCCAAACGCTTCATCCCTTCCTTGATGCGTCCTAGTTCAGGTGATAAAGATTCACCAACGAAGGGAATATGTTTGAATTGTTCCTCAAAATTATCTTTAATAAACTGCACCGGGGGACTGAGGCGCATTTTGTTCAGGTAGCGAGGAATCGCACCCACATTGGGAGAGATGGACATCTCATTATCGTTGAGAACCACCAGCAGGTTAGTTTTGGGTAAGTGTCCAGCGTGGTTGATAGCTTCTAAGGCCATACCACCAGTTAAAGCACCATCACCAATTACTGCCGCAACTTTAAATTTTTCCCCATTCATATCTCGTGCTAAAGCCATGCCAAGGGCTGCGGAGATACTGGTGGAAGCGTGACCTGCACCAAAGTGATCGAATTGGTTCTCACACCGCTTGAGATAACCAGCAACTCCATCTTTTTGTCTGAGAGTGTGGAAATCGCTGTAGCGTCCTGTGATGAGTTTGTGGGGATAAGCTTGGTGTCCTACATCCCAAATTACTTTATCCCGATCTAAGTCTAAAGTCTGGTAAAGCCCTAGAGTTAACTCTACAACACCCAAGCCAGGCCCCAGATGTCCACCAGTTGCAGCTACAGTTTGCAAGTGTTTGTCTCGAATTTGGCGGGCAATCTGTTGCAGTTGCCGGATAGATAAACCGTGTAACTGATTAGGATGGGTGATTTCACTCAGATGCATATTATAGTGTTTTCCTCTCTAATCTCTAACTTTTGGTATTCTGATTTTCCCACGGTCGGGTTGCCGGCAGAATGAGACTGTTACTAAGTAGCAGTCTAAAATTTAATTGGCAGAAGTGGGTAATTAGGCACAAGGCTTTAAGCATTTATTCTGAGTAAGTATGCTGGTAAGCTCATACCGCGAAATCACTTTACAGTATGTAATTAGTTGCATACTTTAAAAGTAACAAAATAGACAGTTATTCAGCCAAGGCAGTCCCGATGACAAAGAAAGATTGGCAAGGGCTGGGGACTGGGTAAGAAGCAGGGGAGCAGGGGAGAAGAACTAATGAGTAATTACTATTATCGGACTACGCCCCGAAGAAAGCTAACAGCACTGTCAAACCCCGCAGTCTAGATATGTAATATTTTCACTTCTGCTTTTTAATTTGATGCAGTTTGAGATTAAAGAGAATCTGGAGGGTTAGTAGCACCGGGAACTATCGGCATTTCCGGTTGCTTTTGCTGTCTTTGCAAATATTTACTCAAAACATGAGCCATATCCCCACGAGTCATCGGTCTTAAGGGGGATATATTTTGTTGATTATCTGTGTTGATGAAGCCTTCTGTCACTACTGTAGCGATCGCTCTTCTTGCCCAATTGGGTATAGATGTCGCATCTGGGTATGATGCCAGAATTTCATTCACAGTATCATCACCAAACTGAAACACTCCATAAGCTTGAGCGAAAATAGCCAAACCTTCTGCCCTTGTCACTCTTTGATTAGGGAAAAACAAATTCCCTCGATAACCTCTCATCACATCTGTTTTTAGAACTATCTGAATATCTCGATATGCCCAGTGAGAAGGGGGAACATCCGGTACAGATATAGATTTTTCTTGTTTAGCTGCTTCTCGTTTATCTAAATGAAAGGCTTTGACTAAAATCGTGGCTAATTCTGCACGACTCATCAACCGTTCTGGATGAAAATTACCATCCGGTGAATTAGTCATTAATCTCGCAGCAACTACCTGTTGAATTGCTGCTGATGTTGCTCCCGCAGTAGTTTCGGTGGTTTGCGCTTGCACAATTACCGGGAAGCTTTGGAGTAGTAGCACTAAAGACAATGTACTGAGCCAAGGGCGCATAGTTCTGACCACTATAAATCTGCTTCTCTGTATAGACAACAACTGGCGGGATGTAGCCCATCACGCACTGACTATGTTGACACATTTTTACTGAGTAAGGTTGCCGAGGTTGGGGATTGGGGATTGGGGAGTTTAGAAAATTTTTTCTTTCTCAGCCCAGGTTTGCGTATTTGCGGGATGAATTGAAATGTTTATCCAAAGCCAAAGGTAGATTTTTATGGCATTTATATACACATTATTTTTTGCTATTTTTTGCTAGGTTGCTATTTTGATACTGAAGACAAAGACAATTAACTATCTCAGCAAAAAAGCAGCAATCCAACTAGCTAAAAAGTAGCTAATCAATCAGATTTCCATAGACTATCAACACAAAATCATTAGCAGGGGTGCAACTGCATTCCCTCGCGATTCTAGCTTTTCTTCCCTTGAATGGCTGGCATCTAAATGTTGTGGCTTTTGTTGAAAGTTTGATGGTTGCGGATGAATATAGGAATAATCGAGCCTTACAGTAACGGATTTTTAGAAGTTGTACCGGAGGGTGAAGACAGCGATTATTGGCATATTGCAGCTATACACATCAATGGCCAAGCTTTCTGTCCTACTCCTCAGCTTTATCGTTCAGAACAACTGGCATTAGCAAAAGCTGCAAAAATTTATGATTGGATAGCTGAAACTGAACCAGAAATCATTAATGGAGCTTGCTACTGTTCTCAATTGCAACTCATTCTCTGGCAGCAATTGAAAGTATCAGAGCCAGGCGATGCTTGCCTTGGGTAAATCTATATAGTACAATTGTATTAATAGCTGCTTAGAGTCTATAGTCCCTGCCTCAAATGTGGGGATTTTCTTTGTGGATGTCATAGCGCGACGATGCTCCGCCCCGCCTTGGCGATCGCACTTTGATCTTCATCTGTAGCACCAAAAGTATTTACCTCGAATTATCTGCATATAGAGTTGAATGAGTATAAAAACTTAACTTTGTAGAGCAGTCCCAAAAAAAGATTGTGACTTTTCCGAAATAGAATCAGTAGCGGTTGTAGATTCCTATGTACTTAACAAAGCGAGATGTTTTTGAAGCTAAACATCAATTTTTTTGAACAGGATCAAGTATCACAGTGAGATGCCAAACCCGCTCAGGGAGAGAATCTCTGAGTAGCATCACCCAATAGTATGAATCTCCTGGGTGAAGCAGAAATTTTTTAATTAATGGTAGGGTTTGATTATCCCGCAAAATTCAATCAAAGCTTCATTTTTTAGCAATTTTTATTTTCCAAGACATAAATCAAACCTTTGACCGAGCCTTAAACGATAGGAATTTTATTATGGTTTAAGTCATGTGACAGAGGAAGTCGCTAGGTTTTAACAGGAGGAGTCGGGTGCTTAACAACAATTCTAAATTTTCCCCTTTACGCCAGTTGAGAATTCCCGCTATTGGCTTACTCTTCACCCTTAGCATGGTGGGCGAACAAGCAACGCCTGTACTCAGTCATCAAATTGCAGTACCTAACTCGACAGCGATCGCCGCTTCTCTTCCCAGATTGACGCATCAACAACAAAACAGTTCCGACACATCTATATATGATGATGCTGTGACTACAGCTTTGCTAACAAACACTCAAAAAGCTGCAAAAGATTCAGGAATTCACCGCAAAGTTAACTTACCTACAAGAGATGGTGTATATCTGTATGGTCAATCACCTCAACCAAACCAGATAGGCCAAGGGTATGTTGTCTTCCAAAAACGGCAAGGTAGGATAGTCGGTGCGCTGTATATGCCTAGATCCGAGTTTAGCTGCTTCCAAGGCACACTCGACAAATCCGGCGAATTGGCGATGACTGTTACTGCTACACCAGATGCAGGTATTTCACCAGATGTAGCTACAGCTAGTAGAATACCTAGATTTTCAGCAGATGAGCCAGTTAACTATGCTCACTCTGTAACACTGCAAGACTATCATCAAATTAACGCTATCAGCAGCGATGATCACCGCATTCTCCAAATGTGTAGTCGATAAGGGATTGGGGATTGGGGACTGGGGAAAATGCCCCATGCCTTAATTAAAATTCAATCCCCGGTTGTGCTTTGATGTTTTGATCGCGGAAGGGATGCTTCACTAGAGTCATTTCTGTAACTAAGTCAGCACGATCAATGAGAGCTGCTGGTGCGCCTCTACCGGTGAGGATGACGTGTTTATTGTCTGGTTTTTCTGCTAGACCGGCTAGTACGTCATCGACTTGTAAATATCCCATTTTGAGCGCAATATTGATTTCATCTAGCAGCACTAGCTGAAAATCTGGGTTGCGGATGTATTCTAGTGATTTTTCCCAGGCGGCGCTGGCTTTTTCGAGGTCGCGATCGCGGTCTTGGGTTTCCCAGGTGAAGCCTTCCCCCATCGCGTGAAATTCTATTTGGTCTTTCCAAAGGCTGAATACTCTTTTTTCTGAGGGTTCCCACGAGCCTTTGATGTATTGTACAATCGCTACTCTGTAACCGTGACCAAGCGATCGTAACACCATCCCTAGTGCGGCTGTGGTTTTGCCTTTACCGTTACCAGTATTAACAATAATTAACCCTTTTTCTGGTAAAGCCTCTGCTATGCGCCGATCCTGTGCTGCTTTTCGGCGCTGCATTTTTTCCCTGTATTGTTCATTAGTCAGATTAGCTGACATTATTTCATCAATTAAACGCTCAATTTCCTTATCTGATTCTAATGCTTCTGGTGTATCGCTTTTCATCAACCTCGCCTGAAAATAAATTTTGCAGCCAAATATAACTACCTGATTTTCCTGAGACGCTATGATCAGACCTACTTAGTTAAATCATGCTGAAAACTACTGGTATAGCTAGTGATATAGCTGGGACTTCATTAACATCAGCTTTGGAGAAAGCTAATCTACACGATATATAAAGTCCAAACTATGCTTAATATAATTATCTATTTTTATTCTAAATAATTTGCTAAAAATGAGATGATTATTCATCACGGAAATTTTATATTTTCTTGTAACAATGGCAATAGACAAGATGAGCAGTATCATTTAAACAATAAACTCAAGTTGTTACTGACAATTTAGATTATTTTTATAATTTTATCGCCCAAAAATTTTATTTCATTAAATGGAAATTTGCTATTAAATCTGCTAAATTCAGTATAAAAAAACAGCGGGCAGAATCTGCTGATGACTAGCATAAACTTCAAAAATTATTAAAGTTATACCAATCATCTAGAATTAATGGCATCGTTACAAATAATTGATATTAGACACGTTCCCAAGTCAAATATTGAGCATTTCCACTCATAGGTGGAGTAATTAATACTAGCTTATTGTCTACGAATTTGAAGGTACGTTCCAGATAAGTACCTGTCCAATCAGGAATTAAGCTAATATCAACATAATGAATTACTTTTTCGGATTGAATTTCATATCTACCGCCATAGGAAACATAGTTAGCAGATGCTTGAAAATACCTAAAAATAGCTTTAACATACTTCCCAGCAGTTAGTAATAACCACGGTTTTAATAATAGTTGTCTGGCTCGTAATAATTCCTCAAAAGCAACCCCAAGATTCAAGCGATTAGACCTCATAATATTTGCACTCATATATCCATCTTCGGTGTATGTAATATAACCAATAGGATGATTTCCAAACGGGTAAATTATCTGTCCATCCGCAGTTTGTGTTTCCCAAGACACTAATTTCCACGTTCCAATAAACATTTTTTTGTCCATGTGCCAATTCTCAAATACGGTATTTTAATTTTCTAATAGAATGTACCAGCTAACAGCAGAGCAGAGTGAAAACAGAGGTAAGGTAAAATGTATGTGGGACAGGCGTTTGAACTGAAGTTGATACCCCTACATCCTGACTCCCCTACATCACTTCACCCGCGCCTATAATTCGTACATTCTGGCGATGTCAGAAATTGCTGAAACATAGTTAACATTAGATTCGTGCGTGTTTACTGTTTGGGAATCTCAGAATGGCAAAACATTTGGGTAAGAAAATTACACCTGTACCGATGTCAACTGATATCAGTGTGGTGGATTTGATTGACAATTACTTCACCGCCTACAACTCGGCGCGGTTGCGGGAAGTGTGTCAACTCATGAGTCGTGATGTCCTCAAAGATGGTGTCACTGTGGGAGTTAGCCTTTCCGGTGCCATGACACCAGCCGGGTTTGGCGTATCTGCACTTGCGCCTTTAATTCGCCACGGCTTTATTGACTGGATGATTAGCACTGGTGCAAATCTTTACCATGATATGCACTATGGCTTGGGTTTTGAGTTGTTCGCAGGAAACCCATTCTTAGATGATGTGAAGCTGCGTGAGGAAGGCACAATCAGAATTTATGACATCATCTTTGGTTATGATGTGTTGCTAGAAACCGACGCATTTATCCGCAAGATTTTGCAAGCAGAACCATTTCAAAAACGGATGGGTACGGCTGAGTTTCACTATTTACTGGGTAAGTATGTGCGGGAAGTTGAGAAGCAATTGGGAGTCCAAAATTCCTGTTTGCTAGCTACCGCCTATGAATGCGGCGTACCCATCTATACATCTTCTCCTGGTGACAGTTCCATTGGAATGAACGTAGCGGCGTTAGCGTTGGAAGGTTCAAAATTAGTATTAGATCCAGCAATTGACGTGAATGAAACAGCTGCGATCGCCTACAATGCTAGAGAAGGAGAAGGTAGAAGCGCAGCTGTAATTTTGGGTGGTGGTAGTCCCAAAAACTTCTTGCTACAAACCCAACCGCAGATTCACGAGGTTTTGGGATTAGAAGAAAGGGGACATGATTTCTTTGTCCAGTTTACCGATGCGCGTCCGGATACCGGTGGTTTATCCGGGGCGACTCCTTCGGAGGCGGTAAGCTGGGGTAAGATTGACCCAGATGAATTACCCAGCACCATCGTTTGTTATACCGATAGTACAATCGCCTTACCTTTGGTAACAGCTTATGTTCTCAACCAGTGCGAACCTCGCCCCCTAAAGCGATTGTATGACCAGATGCCAGCACTGTACGATAAACTCCGCACAGATTATTTAGCCGCTAAAGATCAGCCTGTAGAGAAAGTTGCCACTGATACAGAGGTAGCTACTTATCCCTGTGGGACACCAATTCGGAAATAGGGATTGGGGATTGGGGACTGGGGATTGGGGACTGGGGACTGGGTACTGGGTACTGAGTAAAAAATTATTCTTGTTCCCCTCTGCTCCCCTGCTCCTCTGCTCCCCTGCTCCTCTGCTCCTCTGCTCCCCCATCTCCCCCATCTCCCTCATCCCCTCATCCCCTAAACACTTCCATAAATGGGAATCGCCGCGCCGCGAATATCTTTAGCTGCATCTGAGGCTAAAAAGCAGATTAACTGGGCTATGGCTTCAGGTTTTACCCACTTATCGGCGTTTTCTGTACCCATAGCTTGACGGTTGGCGGGGGTATCAATCACCGAGGGTAAGATAACATTAGCGGTGATATTTGTGCCTTTGGTTTCATCTGCGATCGCTTTTGTTAAGGCTACCACACCAGCTTTCGCCGCCGAGTAGGCTGCTAGCTGTCCCGCCGGTTCTAAAGCTGCCCTAGAACCAATGGTGATAATGCGCCCATAGCCATGTTCTAGCATCTTTTGTAGGCTATACTTGCAAGTTAAAAAAGTGGTATTCAGGTTTAATTCAAACTCGCGTTTCCAACTGTAAAAGCTGTATTCATGGGTTTTACCCATTGAAAATCCTCCCACGAGATGAATTAACACATCTACCCTTCCCATACGGCTAATGAGATTGTCTACCGAAGATTCTTCTTCCAGGTTAGCGGGGATAAAATTCACCCTGGCGAAGTCTGCGGGGGGAAGGATTTCCTTGAGGCGTTCGACTTCTTTAGGATTGCGGTAAGTGATGGTTAAATCTGCACCTTGGGCGAGAACTGCTGGTGTGACACCTAAACCGAGCCCACCAGTACCGCCTGTGAGTAAAACTTGCTTCCCTTTCATGAAACATGAACTCCTCAGAGTATCCACGATTAAGATACCGCGAGCAGGTATTGAGCGGGAAGAAATTACTGAAGTGTGCCTCGGAATAAATTCCGAGTCTTATAGCGTAATTCCGTTAAAACGAACTCAAATATGCTTGTACTGGACTGACACAGCTAAAATGTTGCATTAGAACTAACGGATTCCTCCTCCTCAAAAACTGGATAAAACCCTTACCCTAATGAGCTTTCAAGTCTGTCACCTGTCATACCATTTCACGAAAAACCTGATACAGATGTAAACCCTGAAAGCTTTGCTGCATCTAAGTTTTTTAATTGCGTAAAGCCTACGGCATAGCTACGCTTAGAGCGGAGCGGGGCGGGAGCATCGTTGTGAATTGGTATCACCTGTTACCTGCGGTAATTCTGTGACATTCTCTCACTCAGCCTCAGAATTCAATTGTGCTTCAGTCACCCAAGCACCATGAAAACCATAAGGCACTCGTTGGGGAATTAACACCCTAGCTATAGGTTCACTGCTCACATCTTGGGCGTTTACTACTACTAATTCTGAACTATCTTCAGCAGTATCATGAACGTAAGTAACTAACCAACCATCATCTTCAACAGTTGCACCAGGACGGGGTACAAATACACTCTCACCACCATAACGTCCTTTACCAAATGTGTGGATTTGGGATTTACCACTATCGAAGTCATATTTAATTACACCTTCAAATAAAGGTAAAGAACCTTTCGCCATTTTGCCCGCGTAACCGTAGCTTGTGAATCGTCCTAAGAGGTTTTCATTGACACGGGGAAATTCTGCGGCGACATCATCCAGCACTTCTTCAGTTACTTTCCCAGTTGTGAGGTTAAATCGCCAGCGATGTAAAAGCGGGATATCTGCTTGTGGATCTGTTTGTGAATTGTCAATAGCTAAGACAGTGGTGGAACTCATGCGACAAGCAATTAACACTACTTCGTCTTGGTCTTCATAGGCGTTGAGGGTGTGGAAGACATAGCAAGAGGGACTTTCAAACCAGCGAATATTATTGTTGTCGCCATGACGCGGTAAAATACCGAAACGGCTGGGGCGATCGCGCTCAAACATCAGCATAGGTTCTCCCCGTTGCATCCGTTCTGGACTGAAAGTCAACGGTAAATCCATGAAAATTGTATAGTTTTCGGTGATGGCAAAGTCGTGCATCATCACAGCCATTGGTAAATCGATTGGTACTGTCCGTAGTAATTCGCCTTGGGCTGACACAACACCGTAGCTTAAAAACGGGGATGCAAATGAGTACCCAAAAAACATCATCTCACCTGTCACCGGATCTACTTTCGGATGGGCTGTAAAAGCAGAAGTCAGTTTGTTGTTATAGGTAAATTCCCCAAGAGTTTCTAACTCTGGAACTTTAATCGCGTGAGGTGCGCCGCCTTCCCACAGTGCTAATAGTTGTCCGGCGTGCCAAATGAGGGCAGTATTAGCAGTATTTCCACTGGGTAGGTCTGGTTTTGGTGCTTCCATTAGCCCAGTCCAGATAGCTTTACCAGCTTGATGCTCCATTTGCCATTTTTGGGTGCGGGTATAGCGATTACGGTAAGTAGCTTTACCGTTACTAATTCTGACACCGTGTAACATTCCATCACCATCAAACCAGTGATAATGACCAATCGGTGCATACTGAGGATTCGGGCCATTACGGACAAACATCCCTGATAAGTCTGTTGGTAGTTCACCAATTACTTTTAAGGTATCAGTAGTAGTTTCTTCCCGTACAGGGGCAAAGTTACCATCCAAATAGGGATTGACTGCTGTTGTTGTCATGGTGTGGAATTGAAGATGAGTAAATATATCTATATTAGCGATCGCCTCACCTATACTGTGTGATGAACTAAGAGAAGCGATCGCAGTTGCTGATTAAATTCCCCAGACTATTCTCAAAAATCGTATTAGAATACCACAGTGACCACTGGCACTCTGACGTTCCAAATCGTTAGTTCCCCTGTGCTTCGGAAGTAGAAATCCTTCATGAGTATGGAGTTTTCTTTTGATTTACACTAGATTTAGTGTATAAATCTTTACCATAATTGACGATCTTATTCCGAATTTGCTGGAGGCGTTCTTCCAAGATAGCTTTATTGGGTACATCTTGCCAGTGAAGAAAATCCAGAAAATCTAAAACTTGCTTCTGTTTATCTTGAGGAAGCGATCGCCACTTTGTTAATAACTCCTGATCTAAACCCATCAGCCGCACCCAAAATATTTTGAAATTGTTCTACTAAGAAAAACTCTGTTACACTTATAACCCTCAGATTACAAGCTTACTTATAACAGATGTTTAATTTTTAGCTTCCTATCAAGTAGAAATACTTGGTAGATTCTACTGATAGTAGCACTTTTTTTAAGAATGAAAAAGTAAATAAATTTTTTCAATAGATCCGAATTATGGAAATCAATCTACATGATCAACAAAAAATAGGTGTATAAACGCTTACTACTATTTTTGGTCTCTTCTAATAGTAGTTAAGATTATTCAAACAATCTGTCTCTCTTTTTCAGTTAATATCAAGTTCCTTCAAAAAACACTTCTCCAACCTGCGGGTTCTGCGAAGCGGTACTGTTCTACTGCTACCTTCATGTTCAATCTTTAACTGGACACAAGATGATTTATTCTGTAGCCATTGCTCCACAGGATCTATTTTTTTGGAATAATCTTTGTTGAACTCTCAGCTTTAGCCTTATGACATAGAGCAAGACGTTTACGGCAGTAGCCATCAGATTGAGATGTACTTGCAACTTTGGTAATCTTGACTCCAGGTTTAACCAATCTTGAAGTATTTGTAATTGAGTGACCACTAGCCGTAGCAGGATTATGGTTTTTAAAATTCTGATGCTGCTGTTCTAGCTCTTTTTCTGATTGTGTTACCTGGGGTTGAATTTCAGTTAAAATCAGTGTGTCTGGTCGAGATGTTTGGGGTAGCGATTGCTGAGTTCGATGTACTGCTGCACCTAAACCAAACATCCCAGCACCGAGAGCAAACATAATGTATCGCCCCAAATACTGAACTGCCAAGTAGCCAAAACTTACCGCAGCGACTGTTGCAGCAATACCTGCAAAGGTATTTTTCAATATAGCCCTTTTCATGCTGCCTCCCTAAAACTTCGCTGGTAAATTATTGGCTAACTTTCTGAAGAAAACTTTCCGTAGGGATGGAAATGTAAATTAGTTCCAATCCAAAAATCTGAGCTATTTTTAAATCTTTTTAACAATCCATTGCTAATATATTAGCTCATAGTAGTACATCCTGAGATCAGGATATTCTCTATGTCTCTCATTCATCAGGGGTAGTTGCCTACTCACAGATAAAAATTTCCCAATTCATTCAATATATCAAACCGGATTTTTCACAGGTGAAAAATTCTAGTTAGACCATAAAACTCAATTAACGATATTACAGTATACTTGGTGAGCAGATTTTCGTGTGATTTTGACAGTGGTCATAACGATTGTCTGCGTTTACACTGGCGTGAGTCAGATTTCTGCTTACACTACCAGCTACACTCGTTCACAAACATACCTTAGTCTTTGTGCTGACCTTGTACACAAGTTGACAAAAATCTTAACTTATCTCTTCAACCCCTTCAGACTGTGAGTCTATACCGCAATTACGACAAGTTAAGAAATACCCAATGGCTTACCAATTCAGCTACACAATCCTAGCCTGTGGAGGCAGGCTAGAATTGTTTGTTTATCCTCAAGCTAAAGCTTGAGGGCTAATCAGAATTATGTGTCCAACCTAGATATAGAGACTTGTCCATCAATGATCATTGAGGTCTTGTTTAGTAATGGCCAAAACCTAATTTCCGAATTAGTCTTTTGTATAGACAGGACAATTACGCGGTGATTACCTCTAAAGTTTGCTGTGTGTTGGATTCGTCTCTGACTTTAAAATAGTAATAAAGATTGGCAACTGTTAAATCAGAGGCTTGTTGTAAGTTTTTCGGAACTAATATCTTGTGTCCTGCAACATGAGCTTGTTGGTTGATATAAACTTCGTACTCCTTACGTAAAACAGGTTTGAACATAAATATCAACTGATCAAGTAGAGAATAGAAATGTGATTTTTCCGCTAAATTTTCGTATGCTAGTTGTTCGGGTGGTACTGATTGCACAGTGGCCGCTTGATTAGTATCCAAGATATCAGCAAATTCTGACGTGTTGCCATTACTGCTAGCTAAGAGTTTCATGTCCATTGCTGAAAGTGAGCGTATCCAATCAACCCGCGCCTGCCATATCTCCAAAATAGCTAAATCGTGTTTGCAAATCCGGCTAATTTCAGGAAAGAGAAAATTCAATTCATCATATGATTCACAATTGCTAATCACAGTACAAATTTGTTCCTTAATTTTAGTGCGGAGATGGCATAGGCGATCGCTAACAGCTAACATCTCGTTCTGTACTTGATATGTGATAATAATTGCTTGTTCAATTGCCCAAGCACATTCAAATCTGCGGAGTTGACCAGGTGCAGAGGTTTTTGGCATTAGCCGAGGATTAATATACTCTGCTAATACCTCAAGTAAGGTTTTTCTAGCACTATCGATTTCAAAATTTCGCTGGCTAATATCTTGTAATTTTAATGCTAGTCTTAAACGATTAATCGCCTGTATAAACAGTCCATATGCGCGCACTAAAACTATGCGATGCTGCTCAAAATTAATATCGTGGGCTACTTCCTTAACAATTTGTCGAACTTCAGCTCCTTGATCTTTGAGAGCTTGTTGCAAATCAATAAAGCCGTCTTTAACTTCAAATCGCATTTGCTCAACTTCTTTTTTAAGTTTGAGCGTCTGATGCAAGTTGACTGCTTCTAATGCAATATTCGATATCTTTCCTAACTCAATCAAGGCTGTAGTTGCCTGTAGAACCCCTACGGTTGTTTGCAGCGATTGTAACCCAGTTTCTACAAAACTATTTTGTTGATATCTTTGAGGTAAAGCTACATGGTTTTGTACCATGTTTGCTCTTGTCATTAGGAACTGAACAGGTAGAATAAACGGTGATAACGGATAATGATCGACTAAAACACCAATAGCATGGGCAAAAGAGCGCCCCGTTGCAGTCTCCTGCACTATGCCAATAGGGATGCCATTACTAAAGATTGGTGCGTAGTTACCAGCTTCAATGCCAGCTTTAATGGTGGGTGTAAATTCAAACAGCATACTGTACTTTGTAAAAGGTAGATGTTGCACCTAAGTGGAGAAACCCTGAAAAAGTAAAGAAAGAGATAGTACAAAACTATAACAATAAATAAATAAAATAATTATCAATAAAAATAAAAACCTCCGTATTACCACTGGATTAGCATCATTTTGACAATGCAAGAAGTTTCTGGCTCTATCATGGATATTTTTGTTGAATCGGCTCAAAATATGAGAGATACTGCTGGAAATGTCTGTCGATAAACCGCCGTAATAATGCTTACTAATTTCTAATCACTAGCTTACATATAAATGAGTTTATGCCCACTATTCAAAAAATAATTGTGAAGCTATGTTGAGATTATTTGAGATTATTTTTATCAGCCTTAGAGAATATTTTAAAATTTTTAGCAGGTTAAAGATTATACACAATATTCCTAACTTCAGCATTGATACCCTGCGGATAACACTCCTCATGTTATTAAAGCTTCACCGCCAGTTGCACCTAAAGTTACTTTTGTAGATTAGGCTAATGTCAATATCGGTAAACCACTTTCCCTACAAGATGCTTGCACTTGAGCTTCCCTATTTGTCCTAGGGTTCTGTTTCACATTCAGATGCTGCTTTTGTCTTATTATCTATCAAGTTAAGCAGTTAATCATACTCTCTCTTAATAATTACTTTATTAATCACTTCAGAATACCAGCGTGAAATATTTGTACTAATGCTGTCATTTATTTGCTCAAGTTCTTTGCATTTATGCAGAATCCAAAATTTAGTTGCATAATGTTGTTCTAGCATTTCTTGATGTGATTTTTCCTGCTGTTCTAGAAGTTTTTCATACACAGATATAGCTCCTTCAATAACTCGGCTTACTGATTCGACTTTAGTATCAAAAAACCTTTCAATGTTTTCCTGTAGTTTTTCGTAAATTTTATCTACAGATTCATCAAATTTTTGTAATCCTATTTCTAAAACTGACATTTTAAGCTGATGATGAAATCTATCGCTATCCAACATTCTAGAACCAAAAGAACTACCAATAACAGCAGTAACATTAGCTAAGGCAACTGGTATAAAACCAATTCCTGTAAACACCAGTAGTTCTTCCTGTAAAGCCGCACTAAAATCGATATTATCCAATTCAATCAATTGATCAGTAATATCATTAATAGAAAGTTTTAGCTCTTCGCTGAATGTTGTATTACTTTTCATATCTAATAAATTAAACTCTGATTGAATAGCATCTAACTCATACTTAATATTTATATTTAAATCTTGTAAATTTTCTTGTAATATTACATCTTTCAGTTGATTATTAACCCACTGATCAATTTCATCTGATAAGTCTCGAACAAAGCACTGAATATAGTCACGAATTAACTTGTCTTGATTCCACAGTAGCTTATGCTCAGAATGCCAATGCTCACTTCTTAACGCCATGCGTTCATCTAAATCTACATACCACTCATTCCAAGAAACATTAGCTTTTTCTAGAGCTTGTTCTATAAGTTGAATAGTTAATAAACATATTTTAACATCACGTCCACTAAACTCTCCAATTTGCTCTAATATTTTATGCTTTTCATTTTCAGCAATCTCAATTTTTGATTCCAAACTATCTTTAAATCGTGCCAAATCACTAATGATTTTTAGAATTAATGTATTAAGCTGCTCAGATAAATTCTGAAGTTTTAAGCTTCCACGTTCAAGCATTAAAAATCTTTCTAGTGATTTAATAAAACTCTCAAAAGATATTTGATATTCATCTTGGTATCCATGCAAAACTGCATTAAGTGCAGCTTGGGCTGAAATAAAGTGAACACGATTTTTTCCTGCAATTATTGGTTGCTCACCTTCAACAAAGTTTTGAATCCTTTTTTTTACCTGCTCACGACCTTTTTCTGTACGTACTAAATCCATAAAGTTACCTACAATAAATAAGTTATTTGCAGGTTCTTGATTTTTACCACTATTGAGCTTTATTCTTAATTGATCTAATAATTCACGCTCACCTTGTGTTAGCGATCGCGAAGCATTAGTAATAAATATAGCAGCATCAATATCTTGAAGTAACTTTTGAGTAATAGCTGTAAGCTCAGGATTTTCGTTCAATCCTGGAGAGTCAATTATTTCTACACCACTGTTACACAATGTTAAATTAGGGTGTTCAACAATAATTTCCTCAATTGCAGATTGTGTTAGTTTCTCATTTAAAGAACCAATAGCAGCATCTTCAGAAATACTTGCTTTTTGCCTATACTCTTCAAATGGTATTTCTTCTTCCCTTCCATCTTTATAACGACAGACTACTCGTTTTTGAGTTCCAAACTTTAAGACTGCAACTGTACCACTACAGGGAACCTCTCGCATTGGTTGAATTTCTTCACCCAGCAAAGCATTGAGTAAAGTCGATTTTCCTTGGCTAAACTCGCCAACGACCGCTAATCGAAATTGATGTGATTGGATTTTTGTTGATACTACACTAACTTCATCAATTAACTCCTTTGATATCAAGCCACGTTCATGACAAGTCTGAACTATCTGAAAAATCTGATCGCAATATGTACCTAACTGTTTGCTAAATTCTTGAAATTGTTTTAAACCTCCATAGTATATAGAAAGGCGTGGTTTAATAGTTGTAGAGTGATTATGCGGAGAATTGAAATTCTCATACGATGGCTGAATAACACCAGTATTTATTTCTTTAAGAACTGCTGGATTTAGTAATTCATCTACCTCATTTACAACTGCTATTTCATGAATAGTTGTAGAGTGATTATGAGGAGAGTTTAAATTCTCATATGATGCCTGAATAATACCAGTATTTATTTCTTTTAAAACTGCTGGATTTAGTAATTCATCTACCTCATCTATAACGTCCATCTCAAAGTTTTCTTTTATTCTAAATGCAGATTCTAATACTGCCAAATGTTGCGGTTTAATCTTTAAATAATGAGATGTAATTTCCAAATATCTTTGTTCACGCAAGTCAATTTTGCCATCACTTGTAGACATTTCATAGCCAAATCCAATTAAAAACAGTCGTTCTGATTCTGAAAGGGGATTAATTATAGTTAATAAATCATTAAATCGCCGATAAAGGTGATATTTCCGAATTCCTTTAATCAATAAATGTGTCAATTGGCGTATATCGCTTTCTGGTGTACTAAAACGATACAATATTGCCAGTAATCTTTGTTTTTCCTTTTCAGTAACGATGCCATCAGCAAACATCACTCCTAGCAACACTGCTATCAAATTAGCTACGAATATCACTGGTGGTTTAACATCACGTTGACTCAATTTTTGTCCCGTAATAGTAGACAAAAAATTAATTACCTGATTCCCAATTAATGATGTATCCATGAATGGTTATCAACTGCTAGATTATTGTTATATATTTTGTTCTAGATACTCTAAATAACAGAAAAATTATCGCATCAATACAATAGCTATGTATCGTACCTATAGGCCAGTGCCAATTTTTCTGCTAGTAGATTTTTTTCTGCATCGAATATTCTCCCATTGAGGATTACCCCATGTCTAGGAGTCTGGTGTGATTTTTAATAACTATACTCAGGCTTAAACTACTATTAGACAAAGCCTACTACTTAAGGCTTTTTCCATCAGATATTAATACAATATGTTAATTAAACATAAAATTTTCTTATATTAATTAATAGTTACAAACTTTCCTCTATCTTAAAATGTATATTTTTATATTAAAAGTTTCTTTTTGGTAAAAATTTTATCCAAAAAACGTAACGAATTTTGCAACAAATACAGCGAAAATCAATTTCTTTACGTAGGCGCTGCAATCATAATGATTTTCTGAATGATTGGCAAGAGGGGTTAAACCCCACAGTAACACTTATGGTGTTGCTAAATCAAAATGCGAATCAGGCTCTTGCTTGATATTCTTACGTATATATACTGTTTAAAAAGTATTATAAATTAATTTATATTTAAGCCGTTACACTTACTAATGGCTTTAGCACTTAACCATTCTTTAGTAGAAGATACAAAGATTTCATGCTTTTGTAAAGCATTATCATCCACGGTTTTTCTTATATAGTCAAAACTTACATAGCAATTACAATGAGCGATATTGCAATACTGATGTCGGGTGTGTTAATGACGAGGCAACCTTCGTCATCTAATTTGATCAAACTGCCTGTAATTAGGCAAGAACAAAATAGCCAATCCTCTCAACGAATTTCAGCCGCGAAATTTGCCTCATATCGAGCCATTCGGCCAATGAATAATTTTCCAGCTACATTAGCTCTTAAGTTCAAGCCTCAAAAAAGCCGAATTACAACAATCAAGCAAATATTTGCAAAAGATTTAGATAAATTAACTAAATTATCTTCTTCTAACTTTCTCAGGGATAAGTTTTCTGAACAAAAACGCTTAGTGGCTAAACAACGCAGAGATAAGCTCATTTTTAGAAAATCTCAAAAGGTGAGTTTTCTTAATACACAAAAGTTAATAAACAAACAAAATAGTAATGATAATATTGTTGCCACTTCTCAAAGCTTAAATAACCAAACATTACCCAGTCTACGTTTTAAAAGTTCGGGTATAGCTGTTAGAGCTTTACAACGGCTGTTAGTGGCTAACGGCTATTCTGTTCCAGTAGATGGAGTTTTTGGTGCTGTAACAGAGAGTGCGGTTAAAGCCTTTCAAGCTCAGAAAAACTTAAAAGTAGATGGAATAGTGGGATTGCAAACTTGGGACTCTCTGACAATGTACAACAGATTTGCTACAGTTTGGTCTTAACCAAGGAGATTACTTAGAAGTAATTAACGCCAAAACTGGACAACTTCTGCTCATCAAAATTAGGGATAGCGGGACTTAAACAAAAGTTCAGCCCAAATGTAGCTTTTGAGCAGAATGTACATAGCACAAAGGCAGATTTAGGTTGTTTGCCAAAAGTTAGTAACACTGTATCCTAGTTCCTCTAACATTTGGCGGAGTAGGGGTAAACTTAGTCCGATGACGTTACTGTGACAACCTGCGATTTTTTCAATAAATAAACTGCCAAAGCCTTCTAGAGCAAAAGCACCAGCGCATTTTAGGGGTTCGCCTGTAGCTACATAGGCTTGAATGGTGCGATCGCTAATCTGTGCAAAGTAAACCCTTGTTACCTGACACTTGACTAGGGTTTTATTTTGTAAAGTATCAATCAAAACATGACCTGTGTAAAGGTCGCCACAGTTACCGCGCATCATCTGCCAACGTGCGATCGCTTCGGCTGTATCTGCTGGTTTGCCGTGAATCTTACCATCAATAGCCAATACCGAATCACAACCCATCACTAAAGCTGATGCAAACTGTGGTACAACAGTTTCCGCTTTGCGTTGGGCTAGAATTTGCACCAATGCTCCGGGTTCAGTGACTTGAATTTGTGACTCATCAAAATCACTAGGGCTAACTATGGGTTCAATACCAACAGTTTGCAACAAGCGCCGTCTGGCTGGGGAAGCAGAGGCGAGTACGAATTGGGGGATTTTCATGATGTTCAGACAAGTGGAATTTCAGATATTGGGCATGAGCAAAAGTATTGCTGATGCCCAATCCTATTGCCTATTAATAGACTGAAAAAGAATTTACAACATCTTCCATAGTCCGTTTGACTTTTTGCCAACGTTTCTCAGGAATCGAGGCGTTAAAGGTAAAAAGTTTACCACGACTAACAGCTACACTAGCAATGTTGTGCCGTTGTTGCTGATTAGGAAGTTTTACTAAATACTCAAGAATATAGTAAATTTTCCCTTCTGATTCTTTTTCCAAAGCATTGACTAATTCAGCTGAACGACCAGAATCTGGAGGTGCTAAAGCTGCTTTGCCCAACTTATATCCTACTTCCGTTGGTGTTCCCAGTTCTTTTAAGGATTGGTTTTCTGGAACAGGACTAATTACTACAGAAACATTCTCTGATATCTCAATTAAATCGTGAAACACTACATCAGGGCCGTTAGCGACTTTCACCTGCAACCAGCCATTAGGGTATAAAAACTCATAGCCATCAGTTGTGTCTACAAAGCTTTTGAATCCAGCGGCCGTAGCCACACCAGGATTAGTCAGGCTGAAACTTAACACTAATAGCAAAATAAGTACAATCTTTTTCCACATTTTTACCAATTCCTTGAGGCTGGAAGCAACACAAGACAAGTATAATTTCACGTTTTCATTGTCCCATCAACTGTGTCGCTTCGCGTAGGTTAACCAATTTATGCTCATAACTCACGAATTGCGCTGGTTTCATCCTGGTACGATACCGGAAGATATTCAAATTTGGTTCCAGCAACATTGTTTGAATGACCAGTCGCAACTACCAGAAGATAGAGAAGATATGTATTTATATGTCCCTGATTCGGATTTTTTAGGCATTAAACTCCGACAAGGCAGGCTGGAAATCAAATGGCGCAAAGCCGAACTGGGTGTAATCGATTTGGGCGAAAGAGTAGCAGGAAAAGCCGAAAAATGGGGTAAGTGGTCATGTAGTGACACCACAGGAGAAAGTTTTCTACCTACCACCGTAGTAGGCATTTCTTCCTGGGTAAGTATACGCAAAGTTCGTAGCTTACAAAACTATCAAATCTTATCTGACTTTTCAGTAAAACCAGTAGCTGCCGATGAAAGTATCAATAACGGCTGTAGTGTAGAAATTACGCAATTGCTAGTTCAAGATCATGCTTGGTGGAGTTTAGCCTTGGAAGCCAATGGTGAAGATGAGCAATTGGCGGCAAATCTTCAAGCCACAGCTAATTGGGTATTCCGGACTTACCAAGGTGCAAAATTACTAGCCGCCAATTCCTACGCTTATCCCCATTGGTTAGGGCTGGTATGTTCTGACTAATTTTACACCCTGAAATCTAGGAGAAATGAATGCCCTTAAAAAATTACGGTGTTTTGAAAAGTCGCGCTCTAGATAGAAAGCTAGGCGAAGGCCCTACTCCTCATTACCAAGTGTTAGTAACTGACGAAAAACAAAAACACCGGATTGCCATCAACGTTAAATCCAAGCAAAGTCCATCAGAATTACTGTATTTTGTAGACGAAAATTTTTCACACCCCATCACCAAAGAATTACAAGAGTTAGATTTTGGCTTCCACGAGTTACCTAGAAAACCTGAAGGGATGGCTTTAGATTACATCCGAGGCAATTTGTTTGATCCAAAACAGATGAAACCTTTGCCCTACAACGTACCAGGGCCTGATAATGACCTGAATGAGTTATTGGAATTATACATCGCGCGATCGCTAGCTTCTCCAGATGCCGTCCTCTATCCTTTTGGCGAAAAGTGGGGGCCAGAAACAACTATTAAAGATAAATATTTTGGTTTTCTCCCTGGTAATGGTATCCATGACATCCACATGAACCAGGGTAACGCTGCCCAATTCCAAAAAGATAACGGTGTTTGGCAAGATGGAGGATTGCTGATTCACTATCCATCGCGTAATCAATGGGTGGGTGTATTTTTAGCCTTCCAATCCCAGTCTTTCCATACCAACGATACCACTGGTGACAGAATCGATGATGTCAGTGTCATCACGCCTATCGTCACAACTGCGGCGGTTCGTATTGTGGCTGCTTTAGTCAATCCTGTAGGAGATGATGTAGGTAAAGAGACAGTCACATTACTTAACACTTCACCGCAAAACATAGACTTGAGTGGTTGGGCATTGGCAGATAGTGTCAAACGTAAACAGCCCCTCAGTGGCATAATTGCCCCAGGTGAAGTTGTCAGGGTCTCTATAAGTAAAGATAGTATTCAACTAAGTAATAATGGAGGCATCATTACCCTTCTAGATAACCAAGGTATCAAAATTGACGGTGTTGCTTACACCAAAACAGATGTCCAAAAGCAAGGATGGACAGTTGTATTTTGAACCTAGTCAACCTCAATAGATAACTATTGACGATTAACTATTCAATTTGCAAAACAACTAGCGTCATATCATCCGTGTTTTGTCTCTCAGAACCGATAAATTGCTGCACCTGATCAAATAAGTAATCAACCATTTCTTGCGGCCCATTACAGTACCTACAAGCGTTATGGAAAGCAGCAACCAAGTTTTCTTCGTCGAAGCGATCGCCACTCGCTGCCGCCGCATCCGTCAAGCCATCTGTATAATAAATAACCGTGTCCCCAGGTTCTAACTGCACCTGGGCATCTTCATATTGGCTATTCGCATCCAACCCAATTAACATTCCCAAAGTATCTAAGCGGGTAATACTTTTCGTAGCTGCGTGCCACCACAGAGGGGGGTTGTGTGCAGCATTACTATAAGACAAAATGCGATTTTGAGGATTATATTCTGAGTAAAATAACGTCACAAAGCGGTGAGAATTTTCCAAATCCGCATACATGACTCGATTCAAGTTTTGCAGAACTCCTCCAGGAGAATTGCCATGCAAGACCTCACCTCGTAGCATTCCCCGCATCATGGTCATAATTAACCCAGCCGGAACACCTTTACCCATGACATCCCCAATCACCAAACCCCAACGTCCAGTATCTTGACTACCTCTGTAGTTGTGTGGGTAAATTTGACTGTGATTAGTGGGGATAAAATCATAGTAGTCTCCACCTACACGATTGGCAGGTCTACAGCGTGCCGCTAGGATAGCACCAGGAATAGAAGGACATTGGCGCGGTAAAAGTCGCCTTTGAATCTCCGCACCAATTTCTAATTCTTGGTCTAAACGTTCTTTTTTCCTCAGTTCTACTGCTAATTCATCATTTTCAATCGCTACCGCCGTTTGGTCTGCTACTAGCCGCACTAACTTTTGTCTGGTTTCTGTCCAGCTATATTGGGGGTCTCGACTGAGTACATATAGCCATCCCCGCTCTGTATGCTTAACCAAAATGGCTGTGCCAAAAATTTGCACATCCGGCCCCAAATGGTGGTGCATCTGTGCATCTAACATTCCTGTAGCCGTGGCTAAAGGTGCAGTGTTAGAGGCAAGTGTCACTTGACTGCTGGCTGTCTCTAAAGCTTTGCGGATATTTTTCCGTTGACGGCTATCTTGCCAGTGTAATTGCTCTAACCTGATTTGACCGTTAGGCTTGTAAAGAAATAAAGCACTCCCATCAGCATCTGTTACTCTTGTAGCCATCAGGGGAATCAGTTCCAAAAACTGATTCAAATTATTAAAGCTTCTAAGGGCAAATCCTAGAGAACTGAGTAAATCTTGGATTTTATTCTGTTCCCGGTGCAGTCGTGACACAAGTTCTTTGAGTGCTACGACTGGTGTGACATCTGTCGTTGTAGCACTATTATTGCTTTCGGTAGGTTGAGAAGGTACTTGAGACACAGTTACAGTTACTATCGCACTGGAAAAAACAGATTTTAGATTACTTATACACTTTTTGTTTTGATATTGCTAAACCATATTGGGTCAAGATTTGTTGCTTTAGCAAGAGTAGAAAGACGTAAGACATAAGTCTATCAAGTATTGTATTTGTTTATAAATTTCTACCTCAAGATAGGAATTTTAATCAATGGATTTTTAGGCAAAAATTGCTGTAGCAAAATCAGCAATTTCCCTTCCCAAATAGAAAGACGTTAATCTTTGCATGGTTGAATTAGCAAATCATACATCTTCAGGCATAAAAATATACTTTGGGAGATAAATTTTTCTATGCCATTCATCAAGACTTGAGTATATGGTGTTTCTCGTTTTAGTGAGATACATCTCATTAAATTCAGAGGCTAGAGGCCAAGGGCTACAGGCTAGTGTATACCTCATGTAATTGGGAACTGCTATATCTGATCAAGTTAATGGCTAAGACTGATCTAGGTAAGAATGAGCCAGAAGCCAACAAAGTTATCAATGTGCATACTGCAATCTAACAGATGGTGTTTAACGCACTCAAAAAAGAACTATACAGTTGATAACACATAAATCAAAAAAAGCCTCTCCTCAGAAATTTAATTAATTCCAGCTTGCTGCCGAGTTTTAAATTTTAACCTCATGTTGCTCACCTCTAATTTTCTTACAGAGAATATTTAGGATATACTTTGAAAAGTAGACACTGAATGTAACATAGATTAGTGCTGCTTGAGTTTACTGACCCCAATTTAAATATTTGTGGATACCAGTAGATATGCTTTTACCGTATTTAAAATCATCCCGATGGGAATGGAAAAAGCAGTATTAGAGTGAAATTTTAGCAAATAATATCCAAATATTGTAGAAAATTTATTATCTGCCCTTTGTTGAAGCGAGATAGATAGATGGGGGAGCAGAGGAAGCAGGGGGCAAAGGGAGAGCCGTCTCCCCCAATCTCCAATCCCCAATCCCCAATCCCCAATCCCTAACTTAATAGGGCTTCGACGAACTCGTAACTAGAAAAAGGACGTAGGTCTTCAATTCCTTCGCCTGCACCAATAAAGCGGATGGGTAAGCCTAGCTGTTGCACAACTGCCAGGGCAACGCCTCCTTTCGCCGTGCCGTCTAGCTTGGTTAGGACTACGCCACTGAGTTGGGCTGCTTGGGAAAAAACCTCAGCTTGTCGCAATCCATTTTGACCTAAAGTGGCATCTAAAACTAAAAGCGATTCTATTTTGGCATTAGGGGCTTTTTTGTCGATAATTCGCCGGATTTTACTGAGTTCATCCATTAAGTTTTTCTTATTTTGCAATCTGCCGGCGGTGTCAACTAGCAGTAATTCTGTGCCGCGTGCTTGAGCAGCTGCGATCGCATCATAAACCACAGCAGCAGGATCTGTATTCTTGGCAGGATTAGCAATCACTTCTACACCACTTCTTCTGCCCCAAACCTTCACCTGTTCCACAGCCGCAGCGCGGAAGGTGTCAGCTGCACCAATCAAGCATTTATAACCAGATTTTTGAGCTAAGTGGGATATTTTACCGATGGTGGTAGTTTTACCAGCACCATTAACTCCGGTAATTAACCAAATATTTAGCTGTTCTTTGTCTGGGGCAAAGTTAGCTGTGTGAGATTTTGTCAGGGGTGCCTCTAGCATATCCCGCAAGATTTGCTTCAGGAAAGCGATCGCTTCTTCCGGTGGAGTGACTTCTTCCCGCAGTTTTTTCTGGAGGGCGTTGATAATATAATCTGTTGCTTCTACACCTACATCAGCTTGCAGGAGTACAGCCTCAATTTCTGCCACAGCCGCTTGGTTGAGAGGCCCTTGCCCTACAATTGCCTTCAGTTGATTGAGGATATTCCGGCGTGTTTTATCTAATCCTTGCCGGAGTTTTTTCAGCCAGGTAATTTCTTCAATCGAAACGTCTTCTGGCCGTCTACCTTGAGCTGCTAATACTTCTGCTGACCAAACAAATCCTTCATCAAAAACCAGTCCGCCTGTTTCTTCTCCTGCTTCGGTGGTAGTACCTACTGGCTGTACTACTTCTGGTTCTGGCACCTCAATAGCACTGGCCATTAATCTTTCTTGCTTGGCTTGCTGTTCAGCTGCTGCCCGTTCTAAAAAGGATAAAGTTGCAGGTGGTGGCTCAGTAGTTGTTGATGTTGTCGGCTCTGGCTCAGTTTCTGCATCTGAGGCGCTGGCAACAAAAGTTGTATCTTCTATTTCTGTTGTAGTAACAATTACTTCTTCTACATCTTCAGTAGCTGCAACAGAAGTAGTTACTTGTGCTTCTGGGAATGGGGTAGTTTCTATAACTTCATTTGTAGATGTTGTAGTTTCTACCTCAGCCGTTGCAGTAGGTGGTTGCTCATCTGCTGAGTCAGTTGTAGTTTCTACTGTTTCGGATTTTTGTTTTTCCTGAATATTTTTATAAGCGGCTTTAGCAAATGCCAACAAGTCGGCCGTTGAGTCTGGTGCAGTTTCTGTTGTTGGAGGTGACGTTGCGGCTGACTCTGGCTGAGATTCTTCTGTGACTGGTGGTGTTTCTCCCTGTTGTGTTTCCGAGGGGGTATCTGAGGAATCGTTATATTGACGACGGAACCAATTAAAAACCATTGCAGCTAGCGGTGTTAGTTTTTATGTGAGTATGAGCTATGAGTATCTAAGTTATGAGTTTAATTTAACTCTTTACTCTTACCTGGGGTGAAAACCTCCGGGTTATCCTCACCTCTCAATGCCAGTTTGCTCAATAGGAAAAGCCCCTGAATGCAACTAGCGCCTCTTCACTTTCAACTCAAAACTTACCACTCATCAGCAATGCAAAATCAAAATTGTTGATTAGGCAATAGGCAATAGGTAATAGGCAATAGGTAATAGGCAATAGGCAATAGGCAATAGGTTTTATTTCTTCTCCCCAGTCCCCAGTCCCCAATCCCCAGTCCCCAATCCCCAATCCCTAAGCAGTCTGCTTCTGCTCTGTCACTCGGCGTAAAACACCATTAATAAACCGATGTCCTTCATCTCCACTGTAGCGTTTGGCTAACTCTACGGCTTCGTTAATAGCCACTCTGTCGGGGAGATTTAAACATAGCATTTCTGCTACAGCGATTCGCAGAATATCTCTGTCGATTTGAGCTAGACGAGTAACTTGCCAATCTACTAAAGCGGTGGAAATTTGTTCGTCAATAATACTGCGATTCTCAGTGATGGTTTGGACAAGTTTGATGGCATATCTACCCACTTCCCGATCCTGATTGGCTAGCTGAATTAATTCTGGGAATTCAAGGGCAGATCCTAATTGATTAATCGCTGTTTGGGTATATTCCATTGCCTCTTTGAGCATGGTTCTAGCTGTATTGAGGTCTGAGGCACGGGTTTCACTGGTTAATAGGCGATCATGACTACGTTGCAGTTCACCAGTAGCGTTATCTAAGGTATCTTGAACTTCTGCTCTGAGAGTACGTACTGTTGCTAGTACCAATTTAGGCAGATGCTCCTCAGTTAACTTTTTGGGGTTAACTGGTAACTGGCTCAGGCTTAAAAGTGCCAGTTCACGGGCGATTTGTTGAGGTTTACGTTCTTGCATAAAAGTTAAGTTTTTCCGTAATAATGTAATTTCAGAGTTACAAATCTATCAGTTTTGATAGAGCCAAACAACAATATTATCTGTTTGGCTATCGATTTACCGGATGGTTTTTAGGTTTCTTCGATGGGAACAATTGGTCGTTTGATGTCGCGGGTTGGTGATTCCAAACTATGTTCTTTGGTGATCACTAGGGGGGGTAAAGGAGTATTAGGCGTGACAATACCGCCAGAGACTATCACTTTAAAAGCATCTTCTACAGACATTGAGAGGTTGACTACCTCCTCTTCTGGAACTATGGCATACCATCCTGTAGTGGGGTTTGGGGTGGTGGGAATAAAAACGCTCAACATGGGACGAGACATATGGGCTTGAATTTCACTACCAATCACACCTGTCACAAAAGCGATCGCCCACATCCCCTGACGGGGATACTCTACTAAAATGACTCGGCGAAATCTATTATTGGAGTCTTTGAGTAGTGTTTCCAAAAGCTGTTTGAGGGTTTTGTACACCTGTCCAGCTAAGGGAATAGCCTGTAAGAATCGCTCACCAAAATCTAGTAACCACCTACCCGCAATGTTTCTAGCCATTAACCCGATCAGCAAAATACTGAACAGGGGTACAGCTAGTCCTACTGCTAAATTTAGGATATTGACTAAAATCGGGTGCAGCCCATCAAAGGGATTGAGTTGTTTAGGAACTTGGGTGAGAAAGTTAATCACCCAATTAGCAATAGTGATTGTTAGCCAAATAGTAGTTGCTAGTGGAATCACTACTAACAACCCAGCAATCAAGTCATTCTTTAAGTCCTGTTTGAGATGGTCAATTCTCAAGCCCCTATGCTCTTTTTTTAGGATAGTGGAACTTTCTTTATTAGTGTTCATTCCAGTAGATTTGTCCAATTGCGAAGACACTGCTTGTGAGTTTTTTGACCACAAGCTCCTGTCTAAAACGACAATAAGTTGAACCCTTGCCATTGAAGATACGCACTATTGACTGGGAAACCAAGAATTTTCCGGCAAAAGTGCATATAGATACTCCTCAACTCAGCTCAAAGCTAGTTGGTGTTTCAGGATGTTACTTTTATTCGTACAACTTGTAAACGATTGTTGCAAATCTCTTATTTATTACTCATCTTATCGCAATTCCCGATATCGTTCCTGAATGTCCTTAATCGTAAACACAGCCTCAAACTTCAACCCTACAGACTGGTAAAATTCTGCTCCTCCTTGTTGTCTGTCTACTAACGAAATTACTTCATCAACCACGTAACCAGCAGATCTTAGCCGCTCAACAGCTTTCATTGCCGATTGTCCAGTCGTGACGACATCTTCCAACACCACCACTTCTGCACCTTCAGGTAAGTTGGGACCTTCAATATATGCCTTAGTCCCATGACCTTTAGCTTCTTTGCGAATAATCAAAGCTGGAATTGGTCGATTTTCATAGGCAGACACTACACTCACCGCCGTCACAATTGGATCAGCCCCCAGTGTTAAACCAGCTACAGCTTGAGTTTCTGAAGGTAATAGAGATAAAAGAATACGACCTATTGCTAAAGCACCTTGGGGATGAAGTGTTACCTGCTTACCATTTATATAGTAAGAGCTGGGTTGTCCAGAAGAAAGGACAAAATCACCCTCTTGATAGGCAAGTTGACAAAATAAATCCAGTAGTGTTTGGCGCAGAGTGGAGATATCGGCAGTGGCCGCCCAAATATCTGATTGGGTAAGGGTTTCAGTAGAATACGTCATTACAAATTATTGAAAGTTGTGCTACACCAAAGGTTGAACTCATGGGAGTTCTGAAATTAAGCATAAGTTAAGATTTGCCCAAAAATTGAGGAGTAAACAAGATGGGTATAAAATTTAAGACCTTTGCTGGCTTATTAGTATTTTTAGCTACAGGCATTGCTTTGCCAGCGATCGCAAATGCTGAGTCACAAGTACCCAATTATGAAAGCACGAGTGATGTGTTTGAGCGTGCTTATTTTCGGCACGATCGCAACTTTTACGAAAATACCACTCCCAAGCGCCAGTTAGACTCATTTTTGGGTTCTGGTTCTGGTTTCCGCAATTCCTTCCCAGAAAATGAAATTGCCCGTGATGCTGAGTTAGTCAACACACTCTACCGAGATGTTCTTACCCAACAGGCAATGAATGATCCTTATATTCGTACACCCGACTTACCCAATCCTTACAACACATCCTTGCTCATGTCCCCCCGGATGAATGCCAATAAATTACAGCTAGGGACAGAATTCCGCTTTGGGAGTTCACTACAACCATAGGAGTGCTGAGTGCTGAGTAATAAGTAAAACGAGTTATGTTATTTGGTCTGTAGACCTAGTTTTGTTACTGCACTCACTTAAAACTCAAGACTCATAACTCAGCACTCACAACTTAGAATTCCATCAAATCCAGGGTGCAGGAGTTGAACCTGCCTTGGGCGAATTATGAGTTCGCTGCCTCAACCGCTCGGCCAACCCTGGTTAGATTTAGATTGTATCCTATATTTATGGCCTGTGTACCATCAGAAACAATCTGATCAGTTTCTATACTACACAATTTATTTATGGGATAGTGCAAATTATGTTTAATTAAGTTATTTTAAAGATTTACGCATATGGCTTCAACACTATTAATATACTCCGGCTAAGATAGACCAGCATTCTTATGCAATAGCTTGTCAGCAATGAAAATTAACTCTACTGTCGTTCTTACTTTGGTTTTGTTAATCCTGATGTTAGGCGCAGGCTCTGTGAGCGCATTCTTAGGATTTAATTTGGGAAGCTCTGCACTCAAAGGAGTCACATCCCCAGATGCTCGTCCTACCAGCAAGTTTACTAGCAGTAAATCGTCTAATTCACCATCAGGAGAAGTAACACTCTTAAAAGAGGAAGAAATCCTGAAAATTGTCAAATCGCGAATTGAAGGTAAAACTAAAGCCGCTAAATCCGACAAGCTAGAGGAAGATGAAGAGGAAATTACTGTCAAAAAGCAGAAGCAGGAGAATAAGTCTGAGGAAGTGGTTGCAGAAAAACTCCAACCAGGATTTCCTGTTGCTGCTGAAAGTGCAGGGGTAAATTTTGCTGTACAGTCCGCTCGTTACTCTGGTGGCGATTTACTACTAAGAGTCAAAATGCAAAACAAAGGTGCTGATTCTGTCCGCTTTTTGTATAGTTTCTTAGATGTTACTGACGATAAAGGTAGAACCCTGAGTGCTAGTACAGAGGGATTACCAGCCGAATTACCAGCCAATGGCCCAGCATTTTCTGGTACAGTGAGCATCCCTACAGCTTTACTGGATGATGTGAAGAAAATTTCCCTCGCTCTTACAGATTATCCTGATCAAAAATTAAAGCTAGAGGTAGCGAATATCCCTGTAGATAGGCAGTGATGAGGGAAATGAGGAACATGAGGGGGATGAGGGAGACAAGGGAGACAAGAAATATAGTCAATATTTTTCTCAGTACCCAGTCACGCGAGTCTGGCACCACCTCACCACGCGGCTGACTACCCAATTCCCAGTACCCAATCCCCAATAGCATGAGTTGTGGCGGTGAATGAATTTCCTAATTTGAGCTTGACAGATGTGGGACTACGGTTGTTGTCAGTGCTGCTGCTGATTGCAATCAATGCTTTTTTTGTAACGGCAGAGTTTTCTATAGTGACGGTGCGTCGATCGCGCATTCATCAGTTGGTTGAGGCTGGTGATATCCAGGCGATCGCTGTCGAGACACTACAACGCAGTATTGATAGAGTGTTATCGACAACCCAGTTGGGTATTACCCTCTCTAGTTTGGCTCTGGGGTGGATGGGCGAAAGTTCTATTGTGGTGGTTATCGGTTCATGGCTCAAATCCTTACCGTTAACCTACCGTATGAGTAATGCGATCGCTCATTCCATAGCAATTCCCATCGCCTTTTTTTTAATTGCTTATCTGCAAATCGTATTAGGGGAGTTGTGTCCTAAATCAGTAGCCATGCTCTACTCTGAGCAGCTAGCGCGGTTTTTAGGGCCATTAATGAAAGCGATCGTCCGTTTTTTTAGCCCCTTTATCTGGATTCTTAACCAATCAACCAGTTATCTGTTGCGACTATTTGGCATCGAATACACTGGTCAAAGTTGGAGACCACCCGTCACTCCAGAAGAACTACAGCTGATTATCTCTACGGAACGGGAATCTACTGGTTTAGAAACAACAGAGCGAGAATTACTCAATAACGTTTTTGAATTTGGTGATGTCACGGCGGAAGATGTGATGACTCCCCGTACTGGTATTGTTGCCTTATCCAAAGATGCCACATTTGAGACGTTACTCCAGGAAATGCTCACGACTGGACACTCTCGTTATCCCATCGTTGGCGAATCTCTAGACGACATTCGGGGAATTGTTTACTTTCGGGATTTAGCCAAACCCTTAGCATTAGGGAAGCTCAATATAGACACCCAAATTCAACCTTGGATGCGTCCGACTCGGTTTGTACCAGAAAACACCCCCCTGAGTGAACTCCTGCCGATGATGCAGCAAGAAAAGCCAGCTATGGTCATAGTTGTGGATGAATTTGGTGGAACTGTAGGGCTAGTAACTATCCAAGATGTGATTGCCGAAATTATTGGCGATGCCGGGCAATCGGAAAGCAGCGATGATTTGCTGATTGAGATGTTAGATCCACAAACATTTTTGGTGCAAGCCCAAGTCAACTTAGAAGACTTGAATGAAGTGTTACATCTCAATTTACCCTTAACTAAGGAATATCAGACCCTAGCGGGTTTTATACTTTATCAATGGCAGAAAATGCCCAACCCAGGCGAAATTTTCCACTACGACAATCTTGAATTTACAGTGGTATCTGTTGACGGGCCGCGCTTGCATCAGATTCAGTTGCGGCGGTTGATTGGGGAATAGGGACTGGGGATTGGGGATTGGGGACTGGGCTAGATAAATATTAGTATTCTCCCCTGCTCCCCTGCTCCCTACCCCAAGTCCTCTGCTCCTAATGCCCATCTTAAGCATATGGCAATGGATCAACCAGTCCTAATTCCTTAAAGGCTGCGAGTCTTAAGCTGCAAGAATCACAAACACCGCAAGCAGCATCACCGCCAGCATAGCAAGACCAAGTTAGTTCCCAAGGGACACCTAATTTGTTACCAAGTTGAATGATCTCAGTTTTTTTTAGATCTAGCAGGGGGGCAATAATTTGAATTGGTTTTCCTTCGCGTCCTTGTTTTGTACCTAGGCGAAACACTTCTTGCATGGCTTGGATGTAGTCGGGACGACAATCGGGATATCCTGAGTAGTCTAAGGCGTTAACCCCGATGTAGACACGTTCAGCTGCGATCGCTTCGGCGTAGGCAAGAGCAAAACTTAAAAAAATGGTATTCCGTGCAGGTACATAGGTAACGGGAATATTTTGTGACATCTCTTCTAAAGAACGCTCTTGAGGTAAGGCGATCGCATCGTCTGTCAATGCTGAACCACCCCATTGCCTTAAATCAAAGTTAACTACCTGATGTTGTACCACCCCAGCTTTCTGAGCCACCAGCAAAGCTGATTGCAACTCTCTGCGATGTCGCTGCTGATAATCAAAGGACATCGAGTAACACTCACAACCATCGGCCTTTGCTTGGTACAGAATTGTCGAAGAGTCTAATCCCCCGGATAACAAAATTACAGCTTTCATTTCAGGTTTAAATTGTGGATATCCAACGCCAAATCATACCCCCAGATTAAAGGGTAGTTTTCTCTATACCACACATAAATTTGATTTCCGTACATATGGACGGTAAAACTCTTGGGTGCTGCCCATAATTATGCAAAAATTATCCGATTATATTCAGTGCTAGCAGTCTCAAATAAATCTTTTTTTATGTAAACATTCCAGTATGATATTTTTAATAATTATTTTGTAATCTTCTTAACAATGAGATTGTCAAGTTTCAACCCAGATAATTTATTACCTAAATGTCTTTTCAGAATTTCCACTTAGAACTACTAGGATTTTAAAGGTCATAGTAAAGACGTATTGTAGTTTGCGTAAAGCAGAAAAAACCGAGCAATTTAACAATGTCTATACAAAAGACAGCTAGATTACGGGAACTGAACGCAAACTTTGAAATTCTTCATAAACAAGGCCTCTATGTTACCATCTGGATGGTTTTAGACAGAGCATAATCGGCTGTCGAGTATAAACGCCAACGGCCATAGCGTCTCTAAATTTGGTGGTTGAGGAGAGAACAATAGTGCAAAATAGCATGTCAGTGGCAGAACCAAATTCATACACACAACGCAACCAGCCACGACCGATTCGCGTAGGTGTAATCGGCGTAGGTAACATGGGACAGCATCACGCCCGAACACTGAGTTCAATGAAGGATGTTGAACTGGTCGGCGTGGCAGATATTAATGTCGAACGAGGCTTAGAAACCGCCAGTAAATACAAGGTGCGTTTTTTTGAAGATTACTGTGACCTGCTGCCCCATGTAGAAGCGGTGTGCATAGCTGTTCCCACTCGCTTGCATTATGCTGTGGGCATCAACTGTCTTTTGGCAGGCATTCATGTCTTAATTGAAAAGCCCATCGCTGCTAGTATTTCTGAGGCAGAATCTTTAGTGAATGCTGCGGCTGAATCTCAGTGCATTCTGCAAGTCGGTCATATTGAGCGATTCAATCCAGCATTCCGGGAATTACATAAAGTGCTGAAAACAGAAGAAGTTCTAGCACTGGAAGCTCATCGCATGAGTCCTTACTCCAACCGAGCTAATGATGTTTCAGTGGTGTTGGATTTAATGATCCATGATATCGATTTACTACTGGAATTGGCTGCTTCGCCGGTCACAAACTTAACTGCCAGTGGGACTCGCGCCTTAGACTCCGGTTATTTAGATTATGTGACTGCTACTTTGGGTTTTGCTAATGGCATTGTTGCAACTTTGACAGCCAGCAAAGTCACTCACCGAAAAATTCGCCGCATTGTTGCCCACTGTAAAAACTCATTCACAGAAGCCGATTTTCTCAAGAATGAAATTTTGATTCATCGACAAACACCTGCTAATTCTCTAAATGACCATAAGCAAGTGTTGTATCGGCAAGATGGTTTGATTGAAAAAGTTTATACTACTAACATTCAACCCCTAAATGCAGAATTAGAACATTTTGTCAACTGTGTACACGGTGGTAATCAGCCTTCCGTGGGTGGGGAACAGGCACTGAAAGCTTTGAGATTAGCTAGTTTAATCGAGCAGATGGCTCTGGAGGAACGTGTGTGGAATCCATTAGATTGGCAGTCTGAATCGAGAGTGCAATCATTGACTCCAACAGCATAAAAAATTACAAATTAAAAAATAAAGGGTAAAAGTCAACAGTAAAAAATTGGACTTTTACCTTTTTTTGTTTCGTAGTAAGGACTTTAGTCCTCGAAACTACTACTTCTCTGAATATACAAGGGTGCATCAGTTAGAGAAACCCTTGAATTACAGGGAGTTGATTCGTACTGACGCACCCTACTAGCAGAAAACTGGGGATGATTTATTTTTTGGTGTTCCGTTAAACTGGGTAACGAAAACTGTCCAGAGTCTGAACAACTAATTTCATGTCATCTGACTGGGTAAAAAATATTATTGAATCCTTGGGCTATTGGGGAATTGGGCTGTTGATGTTTGTAGAAAACCTGTTTCCGCCAATTCCTTCAGAATTAATCATGCCGCTAGCAGGATATACAGCCAATCTGCCAGGGTCAAAGCTCAATATCACTGGTGTTTTTGTGGCGGGACTGTTAGGTTCTGTTACAGGCGCACTTATCTGGTATTATCCAGGAAAGTTTTTAGGTGAAAAGCGTTTAAGAGATTTAACCGATAGGTATGGCAAATGGATTAGTGTATCTAGCAAAGACATCATCAAAGCCAAGCGGTGGTTTGATCATCAAGGTAACAAAGCGGTTTTTATCGGTCGTCTAGTTCCAGGCGTTCGTACTTTGATATCCGTACCCGCAGGGATAAGCAATATGCGGTTGCTACCATTTTTATTTTATACAACTTTAGGTAGCGCCCTTTGGGTGGGTTTGTTAACATACTTGGGTTACGCATTGGGTAGTCAGTATGAACTTGTGGATAAGTACCTAGCCCCTGTATCTAAAATTGTACTTGGGAGTTTGGTTATAGCATTTGTCGTCTGGTTACTCAAACGTAAGCGCAGAAACACAAAAACTTAAAAAACATTTACCTTTAATTGGGCTGTGGGGGTTACATCTGGTAAAAATTCGCCTACACTATGCCAAATAATGCTGAATTGACGATCGCCTAAATTTTACTAAAACTTTAAAATTTGGCGTATTTGTAGTTACACTTGACGAAGCCAATAATTTCTGGTATCCCGCATATTTGTACGATAGGCATGGTAACTTTTTACAGTTAAGTTAAGGACTAGGAGCTTGTATGACAGACCAACCTTCCGCCGCTACCCCCATGAATGCTGCTGCCATACCTCTGAACAGGGTGTCAGCATCTACCCCCATTAATGCCACAACCCCTAAAGCTAGTAACGGTTCGGGCAAATCTATTCTCAGCGTTGATTTAGGCAGAACTTCCACAAAAACCTGTGTGAGTCGCGAACCTAATAATGTGATGTTCGTGCCTGCTAACGTGAAACAAATGTCTATAGAGCAAGTACGTGGCGGCGTATTTGAAGCTCGTGCTACTGATCCTCTGATGGATTTGTGGCTGGAGTATCAAGGCAAAGGCTACGCTGTCGGTCAATTGGCAGCAGACTTTGGAGCTAACTTAGGAGTTGGCCAGTCCAAAGTGGAAGATGCACTCGTGAAAGTTTTGGCTTGTGCTGGCTACTTCAAACTCAGAGATGAAATTTCTGTAGTGCTGGGTCTACCTTTCCTCTCTTTAGAGCAATTTGAACGGGAAAAAGCCCAGTTAATCAGTCAAGTTACCGGGCCTCATGTGTTGAACTTCCGGGGCGAAGCTGTATCTTTGAATATCTCTAAAGTTTGGGTAATGCCAGAAGGCTATGGCAGTCTGTTATGGTCAGAAGCCCAACCTAAAAAGAGTGGTAGTAGCCCTGATTTTACAAAAATATCCGTGGCGATCGTCGATATCGGACACCAAACCATCGATTTATTGATGGTGGATAACTTCCGGTTTGCTCGTGGTGCTTCCAAGAGTGAAGACTTCGGTATGAGCAAGTTTTATGAGATGGTAGCTGCCGAAATTGATGGCGCAGATAGTCAATCTCTAGCCTTAATTTCTGCGGTGAATAAACCCAAAGGCGATCGCTTCTACCGTCCCAAAGGTGCTAGCAAACCTACCAACCTAGATGATTTCCTACCCAACTTAATCGAGCAGTTCTCACGGGAAATTTGCAGTCGGGTTTTAGCTTGGTTGCCAGAGCGCGTCACCGACGTAATTATTACAGGTGGCGGTGGAGAATTCTTCTGGGAAGATGTACAACGTCTACTCAAAGAAGCTAAAATTAACGCCCACCTATCAGCTCCTTCTCGACAAGCTAACGCCTTGGGGCAGTATATTTATGGAGAGGCACAATTATCCGCCAGTCGCTCTTCTAGGGCTTAAACAGAATGTTCCAATGGTCAAAAAAGGTAGTTAAATCGGTTACGTTCAACCCAGAGGTCGCTGACGAAAGCTTGTTAGCGGTTGTAGAAAACTATTTAGAAAAACAACCAGATAAAACTTTTAGCGACCTCTGTAAAGAAGCCTTGTGGCAAACTTTATGCGTACCGGAATCTGTAAAACCTGGTCTCAAAGCAGCAGCGACAGGATCGGTTGAACAAAAAATCGATGACCTGCAACGTCAAGTAGCTGACCTTGAGGAACGTTTCTTTGCCAAAGAATCAAATCGACTAGAAGCACTCGAACGCCAGATTCTACAACTGACTCAACAGATGGCGCATCTGGCAATTATGGTGACAGAGCGACCCGTGGTTTATTCGTCACCTCCACCCGCACCAGCAGTAGAAGTAGTTAACCCTACTACCACTACTCCTACTTATGCTGTAAACCCTCCTGAAGAGGTTGACCCCTTGATCAGTCGTTTAAGCCAGTATCTTGATGATTTTTAACAAAAAATCATAAATTGTGAGCAGATTCTGCTCCTATAAAAATTCCTTAATAGTTTACCTATTAAGGATTATTAATATTTATAGATTTTAAATTGGGCATTGGGCATTGGATTTTCTTCCTCTGTCACCTGTCACCTGTCACCTGTCACCTGTCACCTATAACCTGTCACCTTCCCTGCCTCTTTTGTTACTTCTCAGACTGTACAAATGCTAGAATCCTCAAGTGTATGCTGAGGATACCTGAATGCCAGTTATAGAGAGCATAATCAAGTTTGGTACAGACGGCTGGAGGGGCGTAATTGGGGATGAATTCACCTTTGAACGTCTAGCTTTGGTCGCACCTGTTGCAGCAAAAGTATTATATGATACATATTTTTCGACGGTTGGTAGTCGCACAATTATTGTGGGTTACGATCGCCGGTTTATGGCAGAAGAATTTGCCCGTGTTGTGGCTGATGCTGTCACCGCAGTCGGCTTTGATGTGCTGTTAAGTGAAAGCTATGCCCCAACCCCGGCTTTTAGTTGGGCAGCTAAACAACTCAATGCTTTGGGGGCGCTAGTAATTACAGCTAGTCATAACCCAGGGGCGTATTTAGGATTAAAAGTTAAAGGTTATTTTGGTGGTTCAGTATCACCAGAAGTGACAAAAGATATAGAAGCACTGTTATCAACAGGTGTACCAGCAGCAGCTACCCCTGGTAATTTAGAAAAGTTTGATCCTTGGCCAAGTTATATCCAAGGCTTAGAAGGAAAAGTTAATATTGCCCACCTCAGAGAAGCGATCGCCTCTGGTAAACTCACCGTATTCGTGGATGTGATGCACGGTGCAGCCGCTAGCGGTTTAGGTAGATTATTAGGTGAGCGTGTCCAAGAAATCAATAGCAACCGCGATCCCTTATTTGGTGGCGGTGCGCCAGAACCCTTACCTAAATACCTATCTCAGCTCTTTGATGTGATCAAAACACATCGAGATCGCAATCAATCAGGTTTAACGGTGGGTTTAGTATTTGATGGCGATTGCGATCGCATCGCCGCCGTCGATGGAGAGGCGAATTTCTTAAGTTCCCAAGTGTTAATCCCAATACTAATAGACCATTTAACCCTCAGACGTAATTTTACAGGGGAAATTGTCAAAACCGTCAGTGGTTCTGATTTAATACCCAAGGTAGCAGAACTACATAACCTGTCAGTATTTGAAACACCAGTTGGGTATAAATATATTGCTGACCGGATGTTAGTCGCACCAGTATTATTAGGTGGGGAAGAATCGGGAGGCATTGGTTATGGTAGCCATATACCCGAACGGGATGCCCTATTATCAGCATTATATGTTTTAGAAGCGATCGTTGAATCTGGGCAAGATTTAGGAGACTATTATCGCCACCTGCAACAACGGACAGGCTTTACTTCTGCTTATGATCGCATTGACTTGCCCCTAGCTAGCATGGAAGTCCGAGCCAAGCTACTGCAACAACTGCAAACCCAACCATTAACAGAAATTACAGGTAAAGCCGTAATTGACTGTAAAACCATCGACGGTTACAAATTCCGCCTCGCTGATCATAGTTGGTTAATGATCAGATTCAGTGGCACAGAACCAGTTTTACGCCTCTACTGCGAAGCCGCCACCATTGAAGAAGTGCATAAAACCCTAGCTTGGGCTAAAGACTGGGCGGAGTGAAGACGGTAGAGGAGTAGGGGAGCGGGGGAGATTTTAGCCCAATCCCCAGTCCCCAATCCCCAATCCCTATAAACTATTAAGCAATGACTATCCTCATAGTAGCTACAAGTAACCCTGGTAAGTTGCGAGAAATGCAAGCTTACCTCAAAGATACTGGCTGGGAATTACAACTCAAGCCGGAAGAATTAGAAATTGAAGAGACAGGTGACACCTTTACTGAGAATGCTTGCCTGAAAGCCTCACAAATTGCTCAAGCTACGGGAAACTGGGCGATCGCAGATGATTCTGGTTTACAAGTAGATGCCCTCAATGGCGCACCAGGGGTATATTCTGCCCGTTACGGTACTAGCGACTCAGATCGGATTGAGCGATTACTCAGAGAATTAGGTAGTGAAGTTAACCGCAAAGCTCAGTTTGTGTGTGTAGTAGCGATCGCTTCTCCTGATGGTAATATTGCTATCCAAGCCGAAGGTATTTGTCCCGGTGAAATTCTTCATGCACCCCGTGGTGATGGTGGTTTCGGCTATGATCCAATTTTTTACGTCCCCGACAAGCAATTGACTTTTGCCGAAATGACACCGGAGTTAAAAAAGTCAGTTAGTCATCGTGGTAAGGCTTTTGCCGCTTTACTTCCCCAACTAGAAACATTATGTCCCTTTGAGTAAGAACAACGAGCGTGGCGGGAGCATCGTTACGAATTGCGGTGTTGATCGTAAAATCAACATAATTTACGCGATGTGCAACTTATTTTTGAAACCCCTCTCCAAACCTCTCCCCTGCAAGGAGAGAGGCTTTGATTCTTGCTCCCCTTCCCTTGTAGGGAAGGGGTTGGGGGTTAGGTTTGAGAGAAAGTTGCACACGGCGTTAATTCGTTTTTTAGTAAACTGTGACGGGAGTCTTCTGGGGGTATGAGATGAGTCTGGTTTGGCAAGCTGATTTTTATCGTAGTCCCCAACAAGATGCAGCAGGACAGGCGCTATGGGAATTGTTGATTTGTAATGTCAATCGCAGCTTTGAATATGTTGCCACTTGTTTCCAATCGGAGGCGAATTCTAGCTGGTTAACTGCTCAAATTCAACAGGCGGCTGGTGAAAACCTACCAGATGTTATACAGGTGTTTCGTCCTCAATCTTTAAGTTTAATGGAAGTGGCTGGGCGAAATTTAGGTATCACTGTCGAACCTCAGCGCCGCACTTCAGCTTTAAAGCAATGGTTGCAGGAAAAAAAATATCCTATAGCTATAGATAAGCCACCCCCAGCGCCATTACCTGACAACTTATGGGGGGAAGAGTGGCGTTTTGCCACAATTGCTGCTGGTGATCTTGTCGATTTATTTAGCGATCGCCCCATTCCCATGTTGTCTGTGCCAGAATCCCTGCAACCGATTAACCTGGGTTTAGCTTCCACAATTGCCGTTCCTGGTGTCATCATTTATGGCGGTAGGCGATCGCTACGTTTGGCACAATGGATACAACAAACCCGTCCTGTATCACTTAATTACATAGCTGGTGCGCCGGATGGTTTGGTACTAGAAGCAGGTTTAGCAGATAGATGGATTGTTGTGACTTTTGAAGATGCAGAAGTAGCGGCGGCGGCGAAAGTTTATGAACAGCGCAAACAGCAAAGCCGAGGACTACATTTTCTGATAGTACAACCTGATGATTCTGGTATGACTTACAGTGGTTTTTGGTTATTGCAAGCTGAAGATAAAAACCTGTAGAAACTGAAAATGTCAAGTTTCTCCAGGTTTTGATAATTTGCTAACGACTATTGACAAAAGAAAGGCAGAGGGCAGAGGGCAGAGGGTAGAAAGGAAGAAAACTGCTTGTTGGGTTCAAGCCCGAACGCCAGTTCTCTTAAGTCGGGAAACCCGCCCACGAGACTAGCTCCCCCTTGTGGGTGGCTTTTTCCTCCTTCTGCCTCCTGCCTCCTGCCTTCTGCCTTCGATTGACTAAGGTGCTGATTCTGGGGCAGGTTCTGATTTTTCTGGCTTGAGTAAGGGGAAAGCAATGACATCGCGGATACTAGCAGAATCAGTTAATAACATGACTAACCGATCAATCCCAATACCTAAGCCCCCAGTGGGTGGCATACCATATTCCAAAGCAGCAAGGAAGTCTTCATCCACACCTTGAGCCTCTAAGTCCCCGGCAGCTTTCCGCGCGGCTTGTGCTTCTAGGCGTTCTCTTTGATCGATGGGATCAGTTAATTCTGAGAAACTGTTGGCAGTTTCCCGCCCAACTATAAATAACTCAAAGCGTTCCACCAAGCCAGGCTGAGAACGGTGAGGTTTGGCGAGTGGTGAAATTTCTACAGGATAGTCAATCACAAAGGTAGGCTGAATTAAGTTGGTTTCTACCTTTTGTTCAAAGGCTTCATTTAAGAGTTTGCCAATTGAAGTTACATCTTCTATACCTGTCAGTCCAGCATTTTTACTAGCTGCTTTAGCTTCTGCCAAAGTTGGGAAAGAGTTGAAATCTAAGCCGGTAGATTCTTTAACTAAATCGTGCATTGTCACCCGCCGCCAAGGTGGTGTTAAGTCTACAGTTTCACCTTGGTAGGTAATTTGCAGTGTGCCGAGAACTTCTTGCGCCACAGTGGTGATAATACCTTCTGTGAGCGCCATCATATCGTTGTAATCGGCGTAGGCTTGATAAATTTCAATTGAGGTAAATTCGGGGTTGTGCCGTGTTGAAATTCCCTCATTGCGGAAAATTCGCCCCAGTTCAAACACCTTTTCAAAACCACCCACAATCAACCGTTTGAGATGGAGTTCTGTGGCAATTCGCAGATACAACTCCATTTCCAGGGTGTTGTGGTAGGTGATGAACGGACGTGCATCAGCACCGCCTGCTTCACTTTGCAAAACTGGCGTTTCAATTTCTAAAAAATCTCGTTGTTCCAAATAGCGACGAATACCCGCCGTAATTTGGGCGCGACGACGAAAAGTTTGGCGGACTTCGGGGTTAACAATCAAGTCAACGTAGCGTTGACGGTATCGCTTGGCAACATCCGTCAACCCATGCCACTTGTCGGGTAGGGGCAGAAGGGATTTAGTGAGGATGGTGTATTGTTTGACGTAAACCGATAACTCGCCCTTTTCAGTCCGTTTGATAGTACCTGTAACTCCGAGGATGTCCCCTACATCTGTGAGTTGCTTGAGATGATTGAAGGCATCGGCATCAACCTCTGCCATATTTTCCTGGATACGATTTTTCTCCAAATACAGCTGAATTGTGCCTGTTTCATCTTCCAAGGTGAAAAAAGCCAATTTACCGAAAACCCGACGCGCCATAATGCGTCCAGCAATGGCTACTTCTAATTCAACTTCTTCGCCACTGGGTAAATCGGCAAATTTTTCTTGCAATTGGGCTGCATGATGGGTAGATTCCCAACGATAGGCGTAGGGGTTAGTCCCTAGCTGCTTGAGTTGTTCTACTTTCTCCAGCCTGGCGGCACGGATATCTTCTTCCGACATGGTAACGAACTAAATAGGGCAAGATTAATTATAAATGCTGGAAAAGTAGACGGTGTGGGTGGGAGTCAATAGTTATTGGGCAATAGGCAATAGGCAATAGGCGTTAACAGTTACCTGTCACTTGATAACTGTTCACTGTTTACTGATTTTTGCTCTCCTGCGCCCAATTCCCCAATCCGTAGTCCCATAATGATTAAATCTCGTTCCACTCCATCCAAGTTTGCTACTTGGGGTAAATGTCCCCACTGTTGAAAGCCGAAGGATTGAAATAGTTTTAAGCTGGGTTGATTGTGAGCAAAAATAAAGCCCAATAAGGTTTTTAAACCTAATTTGGGACTTTCGTGAATGGCTGTGGCTAATAGTTGTTTTCCTAAACCACACCGATGGAAAACTGGAGCAATATAAATACTAATTTCGGCAGTGGTATGATAAGCCGGTCGTCCGTAAAATGATTGGAAACTCAGCCAGCCTGCTATGACTCCCTGTTGTTCAATTACCCACAGGGGACGTAAGTTAGGCGATCGCGCTTGAAACCAAGCACGGCGACTTTCTACGGAAACAGGCTCTAAATCAGCAGTTGCGAGACGGCTAGGGATTGCAGCATTATATATTGCCACTATTGCAGGCAAATCAGTTTCATTCGCATGACGGATGGTCATTACTGCCGTTTTGCAGAGAATTTTGATCAAACATTCACAAATAATACATTGTTCACAGTAATAATTCTATGTCTCCCACAGTAATTATTACGGGTGCTTCTCAAGGGATTGCTAAGGCAACAGCATAGGTAGTTTACGTGTGTACAGTATAATTTATCTTCATTCACTGCGATTTTATAGCGCGATGGTCTACTACTTCTTCTCACATACAAGGGTGCGTCAGTCAGAGAAATCCTTGATATACCTAGAAATTATTCGTACTGACGCACCCTACTATATAGTCAATTGGGGATAATTTATTTTTTGGTGTTCCCCATAATGATAGGTCTCTAGTCAAAAGATATAACTATAGACTAATAGATAAGTGATAATTTACTCTCTCTAAAGTCCTAAAATTTTGTCTTTTTTTTGGGATTCAACAAGAATATTTTCCACCATACTTTACAGCTAGAGGCAGAGTGTTATCAGATTATCTCTAAATAAGATGGGAATGGTAATGAATCTTTACTTAGGATTCTCCATGTCTATCAAAACCTTTAGAGATCATGATAAGCACCAAGAGAAGCAAAGCGAAAATACTGCCGTAGAATTTGAATTTTATCAATTCATCAATAAGTTTAAAACAGGTGTTTGGGTTTTTGGGATTCCGTCCTGGCTTTTTGGGATTACTGATAGAAGTATGGCCGCGTTTGCTGATGGGTATTTATCAGCAACAGAAATCTTGCAGATTTTTACAACATCTTTCTTTTTTCTAGTTTGGTTATATCTCAAACCAGAAGATAATTTAGATGAAAATACTGGTATCAACCAATATCATGGCTGTTCATGTCTAGCTCAGACTAATAAGTTTGATCTCAAAAAAAGACATATGATTAGCCAGGAGTATATTTTACCTTTCCCTTATCTCTGCCAAATTTATCATCTCTTAAATCTGAAACATTTAGAAACTGTTCATAATTTTAGTTTAAACAATTTGAAAATTTTGAATGTTAGTGATTTTCGACCTACTAATATTGGTGGAATCATTAAATTTCAAACCCTTTTAGATTCTCCCATGAATGCTTTGAGAATTTGGAGACAACCTATAGTTGAGGTGGATTTAATATTACATACTCCATATACTATTGAATTGAGCATTCCAGTCTACGATAACAAAAGGATAATTGTAATATTTTATGCTTTTCCATTAAATGAGAAAGAACATCAATTATTTATAGAAATTTATAGTGACCTCGAATGGCCTAAACCAATATTGCAAATCCTATTACATTTTGCGTCTTGTTTAACTCTCTTTGAAGATTTACCTTATTTACGTAATTTAGCTGAAATCGATATAGAGCATTTATTTAAAGTAAGTAGGTTTCCCAGACAAGCTAATATGTTACTTTTTAAAAGATTTGTAGAACTATATGGTTCAAGTAGAGAGAAAAGGAAATTAATTGCAGGCAGTGATTGAACTAGGAACTGGATATTGGGGATTGGGAGAATTTTGATGGTAATTTGAAAGCTCAATATGGTTTAGTTGAGGGTGGAAAAACCCCAGTTTTTTCAAATAACTGGGGTGATCAATTGATATTTTAAGTGCGTGCTAGTAAGGGTGCAGCAGCTAAGAGAGTTTGAGTGTATGGGTGTTGTGGATTGGCAAATATTTGTTTAGTCGGGCCAAGTTCGACAATTTTACCACCGTGCATGACGGCAATACGATCGCACAAAAATCTGGCTAACCACAAGTCATGGGTAATAAACAGATAGGTTAACTCAAACTCGTCTTTTAATTGCAACATCAAATCCAGCACTTGCGACTGTACACTCGCATCTAACATACTCACAGGTTCATCACAGATGATTAGTTTAGGACGAGTAATTAAAGCACGAGCGATCGCCACCCGTTGCTGCTGTCCCCCAGACAAGTCTGATGGATAACGTTGGTAATATAATTCCGGTGGTGTTAGCCCGACTTTCTCCAACATCCACAACACCTGTTCTTTGGCTGCGCCTGCATTAGCCAAATTGTGGATTAATAAAGGATCAGCAATACTCTGCCCTACTGTCATCGCTGGGTTGAGACAAGCATGGGGATCTTGAAACACCATTTGGATTTGTCGCCGGGAAGCGCGCACTTCTTGACGTGAGAGCTGAGTTAAGTCTTTACCTAAAAACTCAACTTTACCAGATGTGGGACGAATTAACTGTAATATTGTCCGTGATAGTGTACTTTTACCACAGCCAGATTCACCCACTAATCCTAAAATTTCCCCTGGATACAATTCCAAGTTAATTCCATCTACAGCCTTGATGGTTTGACTTTCTGCTTTAAACAGTCGTTCGATAAAACTCGGTTCGATAGTGTAATACTGCTTTAGTTCCGTAACACTCAGGATTGGGGATTGGGGACTAGGGATTGGGGACTGGGAAACATCTTCAGTTGCTATCTCATCGACAGATTGAATATGTAATGCTGCTTGCAGGAGCGATCGCGTATATTCATGTTGAGGGTTTCTAAACACAGCATCTGTAGCACCCATCTCTACCATTTTGCCGTGGTACATCACCCCAATGCGATCGCAATATTCCGCCACCATTGCCAAATCATGAGAAATGAGCAGCAACGCCATATTTTCTTCACTGCACAGGCGGGTTAATTCTTGTAAAATTTGGGCGGAGACGGTGACATCTAAGCTGGTGGTGGGTTCATCGGCGACAATTAATTTAGGATTGAGGAGTAAAGCGAGGGCGATCGCTACCCGTTGACGCATCCCACCGCTAAACTCATGGGGGTACTGATTCCAACGACTAGCGGGAATCTTCACCTTTTCTAAAGTCGCCAGTGCTTTTTCCTTCGCTTCCTTAGCTGATAACTCTGGTAAATGCGCTTGCAGAGTTTCAATACAGTGATTCCCAATTGTCATCAGGGGATCAAGCCGCGTCATTGGATCTTGGAAAATTAATGCTACAGCTTCCCCTCGAAATTTCCGCAACTGATTTGGTGTTAAATCAAATACCGATTCTCCTTGAAACGTCACTCGCCCTTCCACACGACTAGAAGCTGGTAGCAGACGCATCGCCGCCCGCCCCAAGGTAGATTTACCACAACCAGACTCACCTACTAACCCCATTCTTTCACCAGGTTGCAAGGTAAAAGATACATCATCAACTGCCCACCGTAAGTCTTCATCACTACGTTGTGGATAGGCGACGCGTAAATTTTCGATACAAAATAAATCTTTACCCATAGTTTTAGTTATCAGCCCAAAGCCGCTAGCTGGGATAATTTTAAATTTAAGTTAGTGTATCAAATTCTTTAAAGTTACTGTTCGAGGATATTAAATTAAGGCGTTACGTAATTGCGGGATGATTTATGGCACGCAGAGATCCGGACAACCAGAGAGAATAATGAGTTTTAGATTTCAATATATCAATTTCATCCTTTGATTCAGCAACACCAATAGTCTCAAAGCATTATCGCTTTCTGTTCTCTAAACCTGTCTTCTGTGCATGGGCTTTACGCCATATGCAGAATTTAGCATCAACAAGTTTAATTACTGTTCAACCACCAATTATAACTCCTACCATAATTAGAAATCTCCCAATTTCATTTCTTTGCGTAACTCTGCGCCTACCTTCTCTGCGAGACGCTGGGCGAATGCACCCCTCTGCGTTTAAATTTTCACCCTCCTTAACTTTTTGGGAACTATAAAGTTACAGCCTTGTTTTCTAGCAACACTGTAAAAAACCAGGAATACACCATCTAGATTTTGTAGCAGCATTAATGACTGCTAAAAGGAGGAGGTAAGGCTATGAAAGTTTTCTGGAATGCGACTTTTTACGCCATATTTTGGCTGTGGAACTTAACATTTCTAATGATTGTCTATTTTGGGATACTGCCTTGGCTAACTGTGCCACTATTCCAAGCCACTTTACAAGGTGATATTCCAGTAGAATTTTCGCTAACTTTAGTTGCCTTAATCGCTATACCAACAGTTTCTACGATTATTGGTGGCAAGTTTTTAATCAAACAACCTCTAAAACTCATCCGCTTATTTTATGGCGTAGAAGCACCACTATTTATTTTGTGTTTGCTGCGTTTGTTCGTCATTAGGGAATTGACACCCGCTAGTACCCAGATTCTCGCCACAATTGGTATATGTATTACGGCATTCTGTGGAGAATTATTTTTTGGCTATGCTTCTAGACAAAAAAATATTCTGCAATGGGTGCAAATGGTAGCGCATAGTTTAATGCTACTATTCGGCATCTATGCAGGTGTGATTTTACTATTTTATGCCTTACCTTTAGCAGTATTCTTAATGCAAGAGTTCATTAAATTTGAGTGGCTCAAAGGTTTATGGTATGTATTGACAGATGTTTCCTTAATTAGCGGGTTATGGCTTCTCAGCCTTTCGCTCATTCTGTTTGCTTTTAGTGCCACTTTATTTATTTTGATGCCGTCGGCACTAGCAGCGATGTATGTAAATTCTGGCTCTAGAATTTTACAAGCTTTTGCTAGAGATTACGGCGTTAAAAAGGCTTTAGTTGGTGCTAGTGCCGTTTTTATTGCCTTTGCAATTAGCTTTGTATCCTTACAACACCAGCCCCAAGTCTTAGCTTTTTCGCTGTTAACTAACACTCCCAAAACTGAGAGCGATCGCCAGATTATTCTCACCAAATCAAACGCAATTCGTGATGGTTTAGTGAATGCTTATTTATCTTCCTATCGCTACCTCAGTAGCAGAGAAGAAAATAATCATATTAGTGCCATGTATCGACAGGTATTAGGCTTAGATAAATCCGTAGCTAATAACATCCAAAATGGCTACAACTTTCTGATGTCGCCCTTTTTATATCAAGGTTCAGCCAAAGATGCTGACAAAGCCGAAAAACTTTATGCTGAATTTTTTGATACCCCATTACAAAAAGCTGAAAAAACAGCAGTAACTCACGCTGTACAATCTACTTTTAACCAGCAAGAAGTTAAAGCTGGTTTATTAAATATCAACGAGAAAAAAGTTTGGTTGGCATCACAACAAGTTACCGTCAAAGAACATGGTGATTGGGCTGATGTAGAGTTATACGAAGTTTACAAAAACCAAACTCCAGAAGTTCAAGAAGTTTTTTACTCCTTTTCTTTACCAGAAAGTGCTGTGATTACCGGGTTATGGTTGGGCGATACTAACAAACTATCCCAACGTTTCCCTTTCACGGTTTCCCCTCGCGGCGCTGCCCAGAAAGTTTATAATTCCCAAGTCAGAAGAGAACGCCCTGTAGATCCCGCTTTACTAGAACAGGTGGGGACAAGACATTATCGCCTACGGGCTTTTCCCATTCCTCCTAACAATGTGCGACAATTCCCAGGTGAAGCACCACGCCCCACAGAAATGCACCTATGGCTAACCTACAAGGTGATAGGTAAAGCTCAAGGTTGGGCAATGCCCGATTTAGGGGAAAAACGCAATATATTCTGGACTAATGACACTAAACGCACCCGCAACGGTAAAGCCATCAACCTTAAGCAGGATACTTGGTTAGAAACATTTGTCACCGCCAGTGGTAAAGTCCAAGCTGCACTGCATGAAGTGGATTTAGAAAATGGCGAGCGCATCGTCATCAAGCCTTTATCCCCAAAAGATTACTCCTTACCTAAAGCTACCCGCATCGCCTTAGTTTTAGATACTTCTCGCAGTATGGGCAACCATATCAAGGAATTATCACAAACTTGGGATTGGCTGAAACAACACGGCTTTGCAGACAAAAATTTAGCCAATAATGATGCTGATTTATACATTAGTGTTGCTAAAGGTGCAGCACCCCAACGGTTAGATGATATCCAACAATTTCAAGCTGAAAAAGTCACCTTTTACGGCACAATTCAACCCCAGGAAATGCTGGCACAGTTTAATCAACTGCGTAGTGATACAGCCTACGATGCAGTTTTACTACTGAGTGATGAGGGAAGTTACGAGTTATCACGCAATAACAAAACTGTTCCTGTCTCACCTGCGCCTTTATGGATGGTGCATTTAGGAGGATTACCCGCAGCCTACAACGACGGGATCATCAAATCTATCCAAGATACTGGCGGTGGAGTCTCGGAAGATATCGCCGAGGTATTACGCAGAATTGCCACCAAATCAGCGTTAGACGACTCTGTGGTGAATGTGGTAGATGATTATGCCTGGTATCTGCAAAAACTCCCTACCGCAGAGGTAAATAATCCGCAACAGCCAGCAGATTTACAGCCATTAGCCGCTCGACAATTAATTTTAAGCTTGAGTAAACAAATCACATTAGACAACCTCAACAGCTTAGATGCAATTCACACCATCGCTAAAAAGTATGAGATTGTCAGCCCGTACTCTTCCATGTTGGTATTAGTCAACGATGAACAAAGACGCTTACTTAAAGAAGCCGAAGCCGCAAGCGATCGCTTTGACCGCAAAATAGAAAATGGTAAAGAAACCCTCACAAAACCCAATAACCCCTTAAAAACCAGCATCCCCGAACCTTCCGGCGGCTGGATTTTAGCTATTGGTGCAGCAGCATTATTCATATTTGTTAAACGTCAAAAGATTAGGGTATAGGACATTGGGATCAGAGTAATTGGGGCAGGGAGCAGGCTGATGCTGACGGCGGAAGCCTGCTCCCTGCCTCCTGCTTCATTGTGTCCCTTGTTGCAGTACGGCTTGGCAATATTGAATTAAAGTAGAGAGGCGATCGCTAATTGTTTTCAGTCTTGTTTGTGTCGTTGCTGTTTGCCGCGCCCCTTGCAAAAACATCACATCTAAAGCCAACAGCCGCAGCTGCTTACTCATTTCCGTTTGATAAGACTGTTCCCGTGAATTTGCTGCTTCTGCCAAAGGGACAATTTCCTGCCCAAAAAATTCCTGTAGGGTGGCTACACGTTCTTTTAGTTCAGGTGTACTTACTTGAAGATTACTCACATCTGTACGTAATTGTTCAAGTAAATTTACCAGTGCTTGATATTTATCAGAACTTAAAGACATTCACTGCTATTTAAGATACTATTAATTTCAAGAAAATTTCCTGACACAATAATCTATCTTAGGCTCTTATCAGCATTCTCAGCCTCAAACTTTGTTTTGAGGCTGTGTTTGCAATCTACATTTTTTCATGATTATGTTTCTGAAAACTCGCAGTGGATGAGTACCATAGGCATATAGGGAATCATCCTGATACTACTTTTACCCCCACACCAGGACAGCAACATCTCCGCCGGATGATGCTGTATATTGCATCTATTTTTCATCTATCCACAGATCACCTCTCCTACTGTATGAGCAGCATAGCTATAACTTCCCCAACTGATCTTTCCCTTCCCGATTGGCTAAATAAATGTTTGAGGGATACATCAGCCAAACACAACGAAACAGAAGATGACCGAAGGCATAGTGATAACACTTTAATCTGTCGGGCATTTGAATTTGCTTATCAACTGCATAAAGGTCAATATCGCAAGTCAGGAGAATTATATATTAGCCATCCTGTGGCTGTAGCTGGTTTGCTGCGAGACTTAGGAGGTAGTCCTGCTATGATAGCAGCTGGATTTCTTCATGATGTAGTTGAAGATACAGATGTCACAATTGAAGAAATTGAACAGCACTTTGGCCCCGAAGTGCGTCAGTTGGTGGAAGGTGTCACCAAGCTTTCTAAAATTAATTTCAAAAGCAAAACCGAAAGCCAAGCGGAAAACTTCCGGCGGATGTTTTTGGCAATGGCGCAAGATATCCGGGTAATTGTGGTGAAGTTAGCAGATCGTTTGCATAATATGCGAACTCTGCAATATATGTCAGAAGACAGCCGCCGCCGTTCCGCCCAGGAAACCAGAGATATCTTTGCACCTTTAGCCAATCGTTTGGGGATCTGGCGGATTAAGTGGGAATTAGAAGATTTAGCATTTAAGTATTTGGAGCCGGAAGCTTTTCGCCAAATTCAGCAGCACGTATCAGAAAAACGCACAGCTAGGGAAGAAAAATTAGTTAAAGCGACAACAATTTTACAAGAGCGTTTACAGCAAGCCGGAATTCGTTGTTTAGATATTAGTGGTCGTCCCAAGCATCTGTATAGCATTTATCAAAAGATGCAGCGACAACAAAAAGAATTTCATGAAATTTATGATTTAGCAGCACTACGGATTATTGTCCAAGGTAATGAGGAATGTTATCGGGCTTTGGCAATTGTCCACGATGCCTTTCGTCCGATTCCCGGTAGATTTAAAGATTATATCGGCTTGCCCAAACCTAACCGTTACCAATCTTTGCATACAGGAGTTATTGGTTTAACCGGTCGTCCCTTAGAAGTGCAAATCCGCACAATGGAAATGCACCGCATTGCTGAGTACGGGATTGCTGCCCATTGGAAGTACAAAGAAACCGGTGGTTCTCATAGCCAACTGACAACCAGCGATGAGAAGTTCACTTGGTTACGGCAGCTGTTGGAATGGCAAAGTGACATGAAGGACGCACAAGAGTATCTTGATAGCGTCAAAGATAATTTATTTGAAGATGATGTTTATGTCTTTACCCCCAAGGGGGATGTTGTACCGTTAAGTCCAGGTTCAACAACTATAGATTTTGCCTATCGTATCCATACAGAAATAGGAAATCACTGTGCAGGGGCGCGGGTAAATGGTCGAATGGTTCCCTTGTCAACACGTCTTCATAATGGCGATATTGTAGATATTATTACCCAAAAGAATGGTCATCCCAGCTTAGATTGGCTAAATTTCGCCAGAACTTCTACAGCGAAGTATCGGATTAAACAATGGTATAAGCGATCGCGTCGGGAAGAAAATGTTGCCCGTGGAAGGGAGTTATTAGAAAAAGAATTAGGTAAAACAGGTTTTGACAATCTGCTGAAGTCGGAAGCGATGCAGACTGTAGCCGAAAAATGCAATTATCACAGTGCCGAAGATTTACTAGCAGCTTTGGGTTACGGTGAGGTCACTTTAAACTTAGTGTTAAATCGTTGGCGAGAAGTAGTCAAGGCACAACAACCAGTAGCAGAAGTCATTCCCCTCCTTCCGAAAGAATCATCAGCACCAAAAACATCTATCACCACTTCCCGCGCTAGCGACTCGCCCATTGTGGGGGTAGAAGGGTTAATGTATCACCTAGCCCGATGTTGTACTCCTATTCCTGGGGAATCAATTATTGGTGTAGTGACCAGAGGTCGGGGAATTTCCATCCATCGCCAAGGGTGTCATAATTTAGAATCGGTAGAAGGCGATCGCTTAGTGCCAGTGAGTTGGAACCCAGCCGCAGAAAATAGTGGTCGTCCCCACACTTACCCAGTTAATATCCAAATTGAGGCTCTTGATCGAGTGGGGGTTTTAAAAGATATTTTATCCCGGTTAAGTGACCAAGGAATTAACGTGCGTCATGCTCAAGTGAAAACCTCTAGTGGTCAACCTGCGTTAATGGACTTAGGTATTGAAATCCGCGATCGCTCCCAACTAGAGCAAGTATTCACCCAAATCAAAAAGATGAGTGATATTCTCAATATCCGCCGCGTTGGTCAAACCGAGGAATAATTGGCTAATGTTGTTGAAGTTGTTCTTAGGCTGAAGCCTGAGAACAATTTAACAGGGGATAAAAGTTCGTAGTAAGGGCTTTAGCCCTTTCAAACCTTGCAAGAGAGTGTTTATATTTAATTTAGGACAAATAGGAGGGAACTGTTCCTTTTGCTCATCTGTTTAAAGTATTCCATTTTTGTAACTTTATCCAAGCAGCATCACTCATTGCTTACTTCCTATATCATGCCATTGGCCAAGAGTGATCGCACTCCACAATCCCAAACGCGATCGCCTGTTTGAAGAAGGCAGGAGGCAGGAGGCAGAGGGCAGAAGGTTTTGTTTAGAAGGGGATTCCGACCCCTCCTAAACAAGAGCCACCAAATTTTCAATTTGGTGGGGGTCTTAAACCCTTGCTCCCTACCCTGCGGGAACCCCTTCGGGGAATGGTCGCGGCAGAGGACAGAGGCCAGTATTCCTTCTGCCTCCTGCCCTCTGCCCTCTGCCTTTCTTGATAAAAATATGAACACGATTTATATGTTTTTAATCACCTAAGCAGACATCAAACGCTGTTTTGGTTCAGGAATGTGACGACCTAATTCTTGAGCAGTTTCAATCCATTCCTGCATAAGAAATTCTACATTTTGTAGTGCTTCTTGATAAGTTTCACCATCAGCAGCACATCCAGGTAATTCTGGTACTTCTGCTATAAATGCTTGGTCTTCTTCACTCCAATAGAGATTAATTTCATAACGCAGATTCATCTTGTTCTCCTAGTTCATAGTTGAGAATTACTTCACGCACTTGCTTTACCTGATAAACATTAGACCTCTCCGAAAATGAATGTAGAGACGTTCTATAGAACGTCTCTACAAGGGTTTCAAACCACGCACATTTAATTACCGGAGATGTCTAATTAATTAGAGGTGGGCGGAGTTACAAAACTAGTTACACTTTAAACAGCGATAAATATGGTTCAGTAACTTTTAGTGGATGGATAGTTTGCACATATAAAAATGGTAAAAGACGAGAGCATGGGCGGGAATTTTTTGTTTATGCTGTCTATAAAGTTAAACTGTCATTACATTCAATACATGATGACTATCGTCTTCGTTTCGGAATTGAAAGCAGCTATCGGATGAAAAATCAATGCTGGATTAAAACTACTATTAAAAATCCCATTATTCGGCTTCCGTTTGTTGGTTTAGCTTTTTAATTATTAATATTTGGATTTATCTAGTATGGCATTATCTCAGTCATTTAAAAAGAAGTAATAGACAAGTTTTCTCTCACTTATTTACTCTCAAACAGATGCTTGAATTTTTACGCCCAGCAGTAGACCGCAACTATGGGGTAGCCTGCGAAGTTTATTTACCGTCCGGCTGATGTTAGTTAGTTGGTATTTGGAGGAGTTTGATAAGCCAAACTTATCATTTATTCAAGTCTTTCAGCTTTGGCACTTTTCTCCAAAAACGGTATCACAGACTACTATTTTTTAGCGATGGCTACGCCCGCCGCAGGCATCGCAAAACTTTTAGGTCTACTGAATTTATCATAACCAATCTGGGAGATCCATTTTAATTGGCATATGGTAATATCAACAGAATGGCTACGATGATCGCCTAGCTTAATTGAATTTATAGTATGTAAAAAGAAAAATACAACAGCCATTAATTGCATAATCTAAAGATAATTAGTGAATGATTTCTTCTAAGATAAAAAATATTGTTAATTATTAAAATTCAGGAAGAATACAAGATTATGTCTAATTTTGATATACCTCGTCTTGTCCTGATTTCTTCTGCTTCTCCTTTAAGTGATGTATATCTTGCCCACAAACAGGTACAAGCAACAAATGGGAAGATTTTAGAATTAGATATCTTACCTACGCATGAGATTCAAGATGGTATTATTACACCTGCACAAGTTCTGAATACCATTGGTGCTGCCAAGGCAGTAATGTTTGATTTGCGCGGTACGCCAGATAAGGTTTTAGCTTGCTTACAACAGGCATTTGTCGCCACTCAAGCACAGGATATTGCGTTTATTCCTGTGTTTGGTGGCGGGCCAAGTGTGATGGCACTAACGCGGATGAGGGAGTTTGCATTTACTAATTTGCCAGGTACAGATTATCGTCGAATTAAGCAATTCGGCGATTCTTTGACATCGGTACAAGAGAAGATGTCACCGCAAAAGATGTATCATTCCCAAAATTTGGCGAAGTGCGTCAGTTATTGGACTAATGCGGGTGTAGAAAATTTGGCGAATTTGTTACGCTTTGTAGCCCATGAGTATGCGGGTGTGAGCGTGACAGCAGGTGAACCTATAGTTTATCCAGATGCGGGGTTTATAGATATTGCTACAGGTCAGCGTTATCAATCCTATAGAGATTATATTACTGCTCACCCCTTAAACCCAGATTTGCCGAGCGTGGCGGTGCTGTTTTACGGTGGTACGAGTATGAGTGCAAATTTAGTTGGGGGTGAGGAATTTTTTACGGAACTGGGTAAAAAAGCTAACGTATTGCCATTCTATGCTGATGGGATTAAAACGACAGAGGCGATCGCTACACACTTTTTCCATAATGATAAACCGATTTGTGATGCGATCGCTTCGTTGTTGTGGTTTCGTTTAGATGGAGGGCCTTTGGGCGGCAATGCCCAGAAAACCATTAATTTGTTAAAACAGCTGGATGTCCCTTATCATGTCGCCTCTACCTCCAATAATCGAGAAATTGCAGCTTGGCGCAGCAACCCCCAAGGGCTTCCACCAGTAGAAACTTTATCTACAGTCGCCTTCCCAGAAATGGATGGTGCAATAGACCCCGTATTTCTTTATGGGCTGGATAGCAATAGTAATCTTGGTCAAACCCATTCCCCAATTTCAGGTAGAGGTAGGAGACTCGCTAACCGTATTATCCGCCGCATCGCCTTACGCCACAAACCCAACGCCGATAAACGCATCGCCATTGTTATCTTTAACTATCCACCCAGTGAAGGTACTTTAGGGACTGCATCTTTTTTGGATGTTTTCGCTTCTGTAGAAGTTATTCTCCAGGAATTAGCAAACGCCGGGTACAACATCACCCCACCCCAGAGGGGAACTCTCAAGGAGATGTTTCTGCATCGGGGACTGGTACATAATGGCGAATTTACCGGACATCATCTCACAGCCGAACACGCCTTACGCATACCCTTAGAAACTTATTTGCGTTGGTACAAGCAATTACCGGAAGTTTTACGGGATAAGACAGAAAAACTTTTTGGGATGCCGCCAGGGGATTTAATGGTCGATGGTGATGATATCCTGATTGCAGGGATAGAATTTGGTAACGTTGTTGTCGCTGTCCAACCTTCACGGGGCGTACACGAAGACCCGGCTAAGGTACATCATGACGAAAGCTTACCCGCCCATCATCAATATAATGCTTTCTATCGCTGGTTAGAAGAAGCGGACGGCTGGAATGCTGACGCAGTGGTACATATTGGGACTCACGGGACATTTGAATTTTTACCAGCCAAACAGGTAGGGTTATCTGGTGAATGTACTACTGATGCACTTTTGGGAGATTTACCCCATACCTACGTTTACCACGTCGTCAACGTTTCCGAAGGGACGATGGCTAAACGTCGCAGTTACGCCCAATTAGTAAGTTACGCTTCCCCGACTTTTGTACCGGCGGGTTTGTACGAACATTTTGACTCCTTAGAAGACTTGTTAGATGAGTACGAAGAACAGCAACGCCACAGCTTACCCCGTGTGGTGAGTATTTTACGGCAGATTATCGCCGTTTGTGAGCAACACGATATCCCGTTAGATTTAGCAGATGAGTTACGCGCCCAACTCCAGCAAGAAGTACCAGCAGAATTTGACCTCACACCCTACGAAGCAGCGTTAGAAAAACTCCACGTTGATTTATTTGAACTCAAGCGGGTGGTAATTCCGATGGGTTTACACACCTTTGGACAAAAGTTACAGGGTGAAGCATTAGTTGATTATCTCAATTTAATTGCCCGTTATGACCGTAGTGAAACCCCAGCTTTACCGAGACTACTCGCGCACAAACACAACCTTGATTATGACAGTTTATTAGATACGGCTGATTCCCGTTGGCAAGAATTATCAGACCAAAGCCGGGAAATTATTCAAGCTGTGTTAAGGGGAGACGCTATATTTGATGCAGATTTAAGACCAGCTTTGACTTATTTACAGGATGTAGCTAATTTAGTCAGCAGTACCGACGAAATCAAGGGATTATTACACGCTTTAAATGGTGGTTACATTGAACCGGCTTGTGGTGGCGACCCTGTGCGGACTCCTACTACCTATCCTACAGGACGCAATACCTTTCAGTTTGATCCGACCAAGTTACCTACAGATAGTGCTTATGAACGAGGTGCAGCGATCGCAGAGGAAACCATTCAGCGTTATTATCAACAACATAATACCTATCCTGATGCAGTAGGGGTGATACTTTGGGGCTTTGAAACCTGCAAAACTCTAGGGGAAACTGTTGGTCAAGTATTACGTTACATCGGTGTAAAAGTAGAACGGGGTCAAGGCTATTTCATGAAACCCGTAGTTATTCCTTTAAATGAATTAGGTCGTCCCCGCATTGATGTCACTGTGAATATCTGCGGCTTCTTCCGTGATTTATTTCCTAACTTGGTGCGGTTGATTGATTTAGCTTTTCAGACTGTAGCCCAGTTAGACGAACCCTCAGATATGAACTTTGTCCGTCGTCATACACAAGCCTTGACCCAAGAAATTGCAGACAAGCACTTAGCCGCTTCTCGCATTTTCGGCCCTCCTCCTGGGGAATATGGAAATCGCCTCAGTACCTTAATTGAAACGGCTGCTTGGGAAAGCGAGGCTGATTTAGGTTATATGTACATCAAGCGCACTCAATATATTTACGGTAACAATATCAACGGACAACCAGCACCAGAAATCTTCAAAGCTGCGTTAAGCCATAACAAATTTATCACCCAGGTACGAGACTCCCACGAGTTTGAAGTCACCGACCTAGACCATTATTATGAATATTTTGGCGGTATGGCACAAGCCACAACCGTAGTCAGTGGTCATCGTCCTGATGTTGTCATTGCCGATACTACCAAAGAACGTATCCAAGTAAAAACCATTGCCGAAGCTGTCCGTCAAGGTGTTGTCAGTCGCCTTCTTAACCCCAAATGGATAGACGCAATGTTACAACACGACCATCAAGGAGGACAAGCGATCGCAGATCGGGTAGAGTATCTTTTAGGTTTAGATGCGACTACCAACAGTGTTGGTACTGCAACTTGGAGTAAAGTAGCACAAAAATTTGTATTTAATCCCGAAATGCGCGATCGCTTGCGGGAAAATAATCCTTATGCAGAAGCCGAAGTGATCAAAAAATTATCTGAGGCTAATTATCGTGGCTATTGGCAAGCTACACCAGAAGAACAAGCACAACTCCAAGCCGCATATATAGATATCGATAGTTGGATAGAACAACATCAATAATATCGATTTCGCCTAAGTAAATTAATTAGGAGAAATTAATTTTATTTGGTAATTGGTAATAGTTTCTAACCATTACTAATTACCAAGATATGGAAAGACATGATATTAATTATGAAAGCTGATGTTTAAATCTAAAAAAACTATGGCAGCAGAATTTAGACACGTAATGTTAATGGTGAAAGATGTCCCTGCATCTGTAAAATTCTACAGCGAAGGATTAGGATTACCAGTAAAAGTTGCCAGTCCTGGTTGGGGTGAAATTGATGCTAACGGAACAACCATAGCCTTTCACTCAATCGAAGGCGATATTACCACTGGTTCATCACCAATTTTAAGTTTTCATGTTGATGATATCTATAGCAGTATCAGCACTTTAGAAAGCCTTGGTGCGACACTCGAAGGGCGTGTCCGCGAACCTTCCTTCGGCAAAGTCGCCGCTATGCGTACCCCCGATGGACATCTATTGAGTCTCTTACAACCTGCGGCGGTAGGTGCAGCAACTACGCATTAAATTTTTCTTAAAAATCTAGATGGAAAAATTATTAACACAGGAGAGACTTTGTATTTTATCATCTTTCTTCTGTGTTTTTTTGTGAGTATTTTTTGTTGAATATAGAAAATTAAGATAATAATTTTTTGGGTTAAAAATATAAAAATACTGGTAGGATAAGGAAAATTATTAATTATTTAATAGTTATCTACCACTATAAGTAGTTACTTAGAGGTGTCAATCTATTTTGGATTTTGGATTGACGTTAGCGAAGCGTACGCAGCGAGTATTGTAGATTATCCTCTCCTTTAAAGCAGAGGCTTGAAGTCCAAAAACATTTGTAGCTCCATAAATGGAGAGGCTTGAAACCTTGTTTTTAGATATTTAGACTTTGATTTTAATCTAAAATCCAAAATCTAAAATCTAAAATTTTTTTAATAAAATTTAACTGGCATAAAGACTGATAATTAAAGCATATTTTTTCAATACATATCTTTTTTTTATCCGCATATTGCTGACAAAAAGTTTGCTATTTTTATTGAATATTTTTAGTTATTTAAAAAAGCAGTTTTGCTATCGCGTCATACAGAATATCATTAAGTTTCCAATCTTTCAATGCTGGGGAGGGGGATAACAAAAGAAAATGAAGACGTAAGATTAAATAATAGTAAAAATACTGGTTTGATGAGAAAAAATGTAATATATCAACTGATATGAATTAGTTATTAGGGGTGTGGTTTGTGCAAAGATTAACAACTTTTAGTAATCTAGCGATCGCCAGCACTATATTATTCATTAATCAACCAGCTTGGGCTAATATTAACCAAATAACTAATGTTGTTGTTTACGAAACCGATGATGGTATCGAATTAAGTCTTGAAAGCAATAACGGTATGTCATCAGTTTCTACATCAACTGAAGATAAAAATTTTATTGCTGATATTGCTAATACACAGTTACGTTTACAATCTGGTGGGGATTTTACTATCCAAAATCCAGCACCAGGAATTACGCAAATAACAGTGACTTCCCCCGATGCTAATAGTGTCAGGGTAATCGTAACCGGAGAATCCGCACCACCAGTTGTCAAAGTTGAACAAAAAGACCAAGAGTTTCTCCTGTTTATCGCCACCACAGCAGCATCAACAACCACAGGCGAAGCCCCACCTACCGAGACACCAGAAACCACAGACTCAAAATCACCACCGGACACAGATATTGAACTGGTAATTACTGCTAACCGTCGCAGCACACCCTTAGAAAATACTCCAGCAACGGTAGAGATTAAAACACGAGAAGAACTGCAACGGGAACAACCTTTAAATCGGACTGTGGGGGAAGCCTTACAAACTTTACCAGGAATTGTGATTAATCGCCTGGGTTTATTGAGTGGTTCGGCTAACATTCGCGGTTTAACTGGTGAACGTATTGGGGTATTAGTAGATGGAGAACGTCTTCCCAATTTGGAATTTGGCCCAGACTTAGGGAGTGTAGACCCCTTCCGCGTCCAACGCTTAGAAGTTCTCAAAGGCCCAGCCTCATCAATATATGGTGCTGATGCTTTTGGTGGTGTGATTAACATTATTACCACCACACCCCAACCCGATGCACCATTACAAGCGCGGGCTTACGTCTATGGTGGTGGTTTTGCAGAGTACGGCGGAAACTTGGAAATTACAGGCCCCAATTTTGTCATTGGTACTTCTCGTCGAGTTGCGGGGGATGCTACAGATGCGGCGGGTAACTTAATTCCTCCCCAGGGGACTGCTTACGAAATTTTTGATATTTATGGGACAGGAAGAATTGATTTAGATGCAAACCAACGTTTAGAGCTACGTTTTGACCGCTATCGTCAGGATAACGCCGACTTAAACGGATTTCCTAGCCCACCGTTTATTGCAGCCAAGAACGTATTTAGAGACCGCGATCGCTATTCTCTCAGTTATATTAATGAAAATAAAGATGGTGGTACTAGCTTTAACTTACGCAGTTATTACCAAAAAAGTGCGCGTCGTTTCGACAATGCAACCCAAGTCACCGTTTCGATACCCCCCACCTTCCGACCACAGACTATTACCACACCCAGTTCTACTTTCACCCTCACCGAAAGTTACGGGTTTTCCGGTTCTGCTGATACACCCTTGGGAAATGCTGGCAATTTAATCTACGGTATTGATATCAGTCAAGATAATTCTATTTCTGACAACCTCATTAATAACACCACCGGGTCATTAGGAACACGCAACTTTTACGGTGCTTTTGTCCAGTCAACTTATGACCTAGCTAGAAATTTCACCCTGGCTGGTGGTCTACGCTACGATATTTTTAACTTTAAAGAAAGTACAGGTGCAGAAAACAACACTAACGCTGTCACTTTCAATATTGGGAGTATTTATCGGATAACTAATACTTTAGCCGCTAGAGTTAACTTCGCTCAAGGCTTCCGTCCCCCCAGGTTAGTAGACTTATTTGGGAGTGATAATGACAGAACTTTTTTTGCCCCAACTCGCGGTAGAGTCTTAGCAGACCCCAACATCAAACCTGAAAGAGCAAATAACTTTGATATTGGTTTAAATTACTCTAGTAATACATTTAGGGCTGGCGTAACTTATTTTCGCAACGACATTTCCGACTTCATCGGATTTGAAAGTATCACCCCCCCACCACCACCAAGATTTGGCGCACCTGCTGCGTCTATTCGCGTCGCCAATAAAGATGTTTTATTGCAAGGAATTGAATTTAGTGCGAGTTATTTGTTAACTCGTAACTTAACTGTGGAAGGGAATCTTACTTATGTAAATGGTGAAGATAAATCTGGTACACCCTTAAGTCAGTTAGAAGTATCTCCCTTAACAGCTTTAATACGTTTACTCTACGACAACAATCAATTTAGCGGTTATCTTCAATCGCGTTTTTATGGTGGTCAAGGAACTGTTCTATTATCTGATAATCGAGTCGGAAATGGTAGTCCGGCGGCGACGGTATTTGATTTAGCTATTGGCTATAAAGTGACACCCAGCACACAACTAACTTTAAGTGTAGAAAATTTATTTAATGCTGAATATATCTATCCCACTGTCAATTTTCCCGCGCCAGGAACTAGAGTTTTAGCAGGGATACGCGCTGACTTTTGAGAATACTGATTGAAACTGATTGCACAGGTTGACATACTCCTAAAAGTAAAAATAAATTTTCAATAATGAAAACACCAATTTCCCATCCCCAAACCAAAACCAAACAACGCTGGCAATTAAAAGATTACGTCTTTGCGGCGTTTATGACTATTGGTATTGTTATTTCTTCTACTCTAACAGTACCACTGACTATTGCTATTCCTTTACCTGGGATTCGCACAATTGTTTGGGCCCCTTTAGCCGGGATTTTTTTGACATTAGGAATGGCTAGATTAAAGCGTAGTGGTAGTGTGGCTTTAATGATTGGTACTTTAGCCCTATTATTAAGTCGCATATCTTTAGTAATTACTGCTTTTTTAGTTGCAGCTTTACTACTAACTGAATTAATTATGTGGACAAAAGGCGGTTACAAAACCAAAACTAACCGTTTACTAGGAAACGTTATCTTTTTCAGCACAACCACAGTCACAGGTGCTATAGTTGGTGCTTACGTAGCTGGGGGAAATTTCGCTATTTGGTTAACTCAATCGTGGATATTATTACCCATGACGCTACTATCTGGTGTAGCTGGTGGAGTTGGTTGGTGGTTAGGTGAATTAGTTATTAAGCAATTACAGCGTGCTGGTAAGTTAGATGTTGATAACTAAATCGGTGGTGCATAGGGAAAGTTTTTTAGTCAGGATAAATCCCTTATTAAAAATTGCTTTCACTGCGATTGCAGTTAGTATTGCATTGGCTTTACGTGATTTATTGGCTGCATCTTTACTGGTGGGATTTTTGTTAATTTTCTTATTTTTATCTGTGCGAATTAATTTCAAAACTTTAGTCTTGGCAATTTTAGGTTTAATGTTATTTACAACCTTAGCAGCATGGACTCTAGGAGATTTTCGCGCAGCTATCATTAACTCCTTGAGACTGTTAGCAATTATATTACCTACCCCGTTACTCTCAGCCACCACGTTACCTGGGGATTTAATTAAGGCTTTACAAGCAATACGTTTACCCGCTTTTTTGGTATTAGGAATTATGCTAACTTGGCGATTTCTTCCTATTCTTTATCAAGAAGCACAACGGATTATCGAAGCTAATCAATTACGGGGAGTTGATTTACCGCGTCAACCCCAACGCTGGTTTAACAGTTTATTTGTCCCCCTAATTTTTCGCATTGTCACTTATGCTGATGATGTTACTGTTGGTTTAGAAACTAGAGGTTATAATCCCAATTTTCCCAGAACTCAAGCTCAACCTCTGCGATGGCGACTGGAAGATACTATCTTTACAGTGGGTGCAACGTTGCTACTAATAATTGTTGGATGGTTGCAGTGGTGAAGTTAATAGAAACTGTAAATCTCAGTTTTACTCACATCGGTAAAACTCAACCCACTATACAAGATATAAATTTAGAATTGTCTGCGGGGGAAATCGTCTTTTTAGGGGGTGCTACGGGTAGCGGTAAAAGTACACTCCTCAATTGTTTAGCGGGAATTTCGCCGCACCATATTGGCGGTAATTTAACGGGAGATATTTTATATGAGAATAATTCAATTTTAGAGCTTTCTGTGAGAGAGCGATCGCAGTATATCGGCACGATTTTACAAAATGTCGAAACCCAAATTTTTACCGATAAAGTAATAGAGGAGATAATTTTCGGCTTAGAAAATCTCAGTATATCTCCAGAGATTATATCACAGTTAGCTCATCAAAAACTACAAGAATTTGGTTTGCTACCCCAGGGAAACTGGTTAATTAACCAACTTTCCGCCGGACAAAAGCAACGTTTAATCATTGCTTGCGTTTTGGCGATGAATCAGCCAGTGCTTTTACTAGATGAACCTTTTGCTTATCTAGACCGTGCAGGGAGTGAATTATTAAAGCAATTACTCGTCGAGCGATCGCATCAAGGACAAGCTGTGTTACTAATAGAACATAGGCGGGATTTAGTCACAGATATTTGCGATCGCGCATATTATTTTGATAATGGTAAACTGAAATCAGAAATACCCCCAACTTTTTTTCCTGATATTTCCGTTAGTGAATCACCTACTTTATCTAACATCATCCTGCAAACACATCAACTTAGTTGGGGGGGATATCCACAATTTCCCGATTTACAATTACATAGCGGCGAAATTCTCTTACTTCAAGGTGAAAATGGCTGTGGAAAAACCACCCTTCTTAAATTACTAAGTGGGTTAATTAAACCAACCACAGGCAACATCGAAATTTGTGGACAAAGTATTCTCAAAAAGAGTGTTGTCCAAATAGCTAAGAATATAGGATTTGTGCTGCAAAATCCCAATCATCAATTATTTGCTGAAACTGTCTATCAAGAAGTCATACAACCAAATGTTTCCCTTCAAATAGCAGAAGAACTTTTAGAAAATTTGAATTTAAAAGCTTTGAGTCAATCCCATCCCCAATCTCTGTCGCAAGGACAAAAAAGACGATTAGCTTTAGCCGCAGTATTAGCTAGAATGCCAAAGATATGCCTACTCGATGAAATTACTGTCGGACAAGACCCTAAATCATTAGCGTTGATGTTACAAGTTTTAATTAATTTTACTCAAAAAGCAGGAGCTTTAATTCTCACCAGTCATGACCCACAAGTTGCTAAATATCTTCAAGCTAAAACTTGTCAATTATTCCCTTTCCACCCTCTTAAAAAATGTTTGTGACTGGTCTATTCTCAATTTAGCGCACAATATAGAGGAGTATGAAAGTATTAAAGACTATTAAATAAAGCCTTTCATTCATGATATGATCGTTAGTAGTTAGTACAAGTAAAGTGATAGACTTAATCAGTTTAAAACTTTAATCAAATCGTAGAGCGAATTATAAATATTTACGGTTTGGTTATTGGTAATTTTCCACAATAATTGTTTTGTATTTGATATTATTTCTATTGAAATCGGTAAGTCACTGTTACTTTTAACGACTTGAAATCCTGCACGTTTTAAAGCACGAATAGTCCACATCGAAGCAATATCATCTCCGACGACATGAACTTCTCCCTGGACTGGGGTATGTAAATGAAACTCACCAGAAAGCATATCAAACTCCACACCTTCACTGCGGAAGGTATCAGCAAATGCACCACTTAATACCAAATCTTCTGGTGCGCCAACCTGTAAAATACCCTCAGATGTTAACAGCCAAACTTGGTCAGCCAGCCGCAAAGCTAAATCTAAATCATGGGTAGACAGTAAAATTGCTTGGTGAGTTTCCCGTGCTAACTGACGCAACAATTGCATAATTTCTACCCGTCGTGGTAAATCTAAAAAAGCCGTAGGTTCATCCAATAACATCACCATCGGCGACTGCGCCAAAGCACGCGCAATCATAATCTTTTGACGTTCACCATCACTGAGTTCGCTAACTTGACGCGCAGCTAAATGTAGCGCACCTACAGATTTGATCGCCCAATGTATAATTGCTTCATCTTCAGGCGTTAAGCTTCCCCACCAGTCGGTGTAAGGATGTCGTCCCAAACTCACCAGAGTATAGGCTGATAACATTCCCACATCCACCCTTTCCGTCAGCACCAAACTCAACCGCTTGGCTAAGTCCTGTGGTGCTAATTTATAGATATCATCATCCAAAAACCGCACCTCACCCGCTAGAGGTGGTTGCATTCCCGCAAGCGATCGCAGTAAGGTAGACTTACCCGCACCATTCGGCCCCAATAAACACACCAATTCCCCAGCTTCCAGACAAACAGAAATATCCTTCGCCACACACCGCAACCCCTTCCCCGACTTATAACCAATACATAAATCCTGAGTCCTCAAAATCATAAAAACTCTCCGCGTACCTTTGCGCCTACCTCCCTTCGGGTTCACCAGTCGTCTACGGAGGGAAACCCTCCTACAACGCTGGTTCACCGCGCCTACCTCTGCGTTAAAACTCCTAATTACTTCCGCCTCAAAATCACCCAACTAACCACAGGAGTTCCTATCAAAGCCGTAATAGCATTCAACGGTAAAACCATCTGACTCACCGCCATTTGGGAAAATAAATCAGCCACCAAAGCCAATATTCCCCCCATAATCATCACACCAGGGATTAAAATCCGATGATCAGAACTCATAAACAGACTGCGACACAAATGAGGAATAGCCACACCCAAAAATGCGATCGGCCCGCAAAAAGCCGTAATTCCACCAGCTAAAATAGAAGCACTACCAATAATAGAAAACCTAGCTTTCTTCACCGTTAAACCCAAACTACGCGCGTAAGCTTCCCCCAACAACAGCGCATTCAAAGATTTCGATTGCAATACCGCTACCAATAAACTGCAAACTATCACCGGAATCAACACAATTAACTGTTTCCAAGTCACCCCAGCGAAGCTACCAAAAGTCCACATAATATAACTTTGAATCCGTTCTTTAGAGCTAAATTGCAATAAAATACTGACAATTGCACTCGTAGCATAACCAAACAACAAACCCAAAATTAGCAGCGTCATCGTCTCTTGTACCCGACGCGCCACCACTAACATCACACCCAAAACCGAAGCCGCACCAAGACTAGCAGCTATCACCAACCCAAAATCAGTAATAATTCCCAAATCATTTAATAAAGTTGGTGTAGTTAGACTTGCAGTTAACACCACCAAAGCTACACCCAAACTTGCACCAGAACTAATTCCTAACACAAAAGGCCCCGCCAAGGGATTTTTAAACAGAGTTTGCATTTGCAACCCACTCACACCCAAAGCCGCACCCGCTAAAGTTGCAGTCAAAGCTTTCGGAAGTCTAAATTTGAGAATAATATTCGCCCAAGTTGCTTTTTCTGGTTCTTGTCCCAGTAAAATATTGATAACTTCCTGAATAGGAATAGAAACAGAACCTAAAGTCAAATCTAGTAAAAATGCCAAAACCAAACCGATAATTAACAGTAAAAATACTAAAGTTCTGATAGAAGTAGATTTAAAAAGTATTAATAAATTAGGCGGTAGGTATTTAAGTAACATTATTTGCTAAATTTACGATAGTAAAACAACTGATGCTTCGGTAATATTTCGGGATGCAGGATTTTAATTAAATCTGCAAGCACAATATCAGGGTTACTAATTCCCCCTTCCCAGTAATCATTACCACCATTCGCATTTACACGCCCATTGTTATTATAAAGATTGCCTATTTTCACAGCTTGAAAATCACCATAGCGGTTATCATCTGCAATTAAATCCTTCATACTTTGCCAACCTTGGCTAAAATTCAACCAATAATCAGCATTAGCAGCACGTTCTAAAACCACTTCAAAAGAAAGCGGTAAACTACCATTAGATTTATCATCACTCCAAAGATAATTTCCTCCAGCATCAGCCAGATATTTCGCTACGTAACTATTACCACCTGGCATAAACCAAGTACCTTTAAAGTTAAAGCCAACAAATACACTCGGACGGTTTTTCACAGCTTGAGCTTTTGCAGCTATTTCTGTATATCTATTCGCAATTTGATTAAATATCTTTTCTGCTTTGGCTTCTTGATTAAAAAACAAAGCCGTAAATTTTAACCATTCACTTCTCCCCAAAGGTGTATCTTCCATATACTCAGCATTTATCCCCACCTTTAACCCCGCTTCTGTGAGTTTGCTATAACTATCAGTTTGGGAATTACCTGTCCCGAAGGTTGTTACTAAATCGGGATTTAATGCTAATAACCTTTCTATGTCTACATTGGAATTATTGCCGACTTGGGTAATATTTCCGGTTTTAATTTTCTCAACTACTTCAGGTGTATTGACTTGGTTAATATTACTCACTCCAATTAATTTATCAACTACACCTAATTTAGCTAAGTGGGGTAAATGTGTAGTTGATAGAGAAACTATAGAGTTAATGGGAACTGTAATTACTTGTGCTTGCTTAAATCCTTGGGGTGTAGGAGTTCCGCATTGGACTAAAACATATTGAAACTGGGTTTTAGCATTTTGCCAAGGGTTTTTAATGGTGACTACTTTGTAATGTTTGTGATATTCTACCGCCAAACCTCTGGCGTGGGTGATTTTGATTTTATTGGGGAAGTAATCTTGGTTGGGGTTATAGTTGGTGGTACAGGTGTTAGTTGATGTGTGAATTGTGGTGTGATTACAGGAGATGATCAGGGTGGCTATGAGGCATAATTGACAAAGGAAAATAATTGGTTTTTGGTGTGGGAGTTTTACCAATTTCATGTTTTTTATCTCACGCAGAGACGCAAAGGCGCAGAGAGTTAGGGAGAGATTTTAGCGTGGGTTTTGGTAAGTTAGGGGGTTTGGGGTGGGTAGAGGTTTTCGGTGATTTTGTTACCTTTAATGAGGTGTTCGTTGACGATATTTTCGGCAACGTTGGGGTTAACGCGAGTGTACCAAGTTCTATCATTGGAATAAAAAACAACTGGGCCGAGTTGACATACTTCTAAACAGCCAGATGTTCTGACTTCGATGTCTAAACCTGCATTTTCTACTGCTGATTTTAAAGCATCAAATGTAGGTTGCCATTTGCGGGAAGGTAGACAGCGTGTAGAGGTACAAACGGAAATATAGGAATGTTTGAGAGGATTTTTGCTAAAGGGTATGGGTTTTTTACCTAATACATAAATATCTCGCAAATCTTGATAAAGAGCTAACTTATCTAGATTTGGTTTACCCTCCGGTAATAAATTTTCTCCATCTACCAAAGGATTAGGTAATAAAATCGTCATCAATTGTTCATTCGCACCATTCCAAAACTGAATCCCCCAACTTCTAGGATTTCCTTCTGTATTAAACCGCCGATAAAAAGCCGCACGGGAAACTAACCGTTGCTTCCTCACTTCCACAGGAGTTTTACACAAAGGCCCACCAAAATTAGTATCAATACATAAATGTAAATGCCAACCCTCAGCAGCCACCGTCAAATAGCCATCATAGAGAATACAAAGCTTTGGCGGTGCATTAAATTCCAACTCCAAAACACTACCTTGAACAATATGAGCAATCCCAACCTGCTGCCAATTTTGTTCAAACAAAGTATAAACTAACGATGCTAAAACATCACTCCCACAATCAAAATATTCATACTCAATAAACCCCCCCGTAGCTAAATCTTCCTTAACTACCTCATTAACTGGTGTCACCCAACAATTAAACTCACTCATTTATAACTCTCCTTTGCGTGAAAAAACTCTTTAAAACCGAGAACTCAACCCAACCTGAAAAACCATCCCCCCATCAGGATAACCAGGAAACAACTGATAACGCTGATCAAACAGATTATCCAAACTCCCAGTTAAAATCAAACTATCACTAATAGGTACACGCATCTTTAAATCAAAAGTAGTATACCCCGAAAGAAACTCCGTATTAATATTATTAGTCGGATACCCATTTAAAGAATTCATCAACACACCAAAATACCAACCTTGAGGATTTTCATAAGACACACCCAAATTTAATTTATCCGCACCAGCAAACCGCAATTCCTTATCAACCTCCACCGGATTGGCACTTTCTAAAATACGCGGATCATTCGCCGTATAATTAACAAAAGCATAAACATTTCTTGCTATTTGTAAATTTAACGAAGCTTCAATTCCCGTAGTTTGGACTAACCCGATGTTTTCCCAAGTGCCTGTATTACCATTCACAGGTGGAGTGAGTCTTGTAAAGGCAATTGTATCAGAAACACGGTTACTAAAAAATGTCAGCCTCAACAAGCCGATATTCCCTAACTTTTGGTCAATACCCACATCAAAACTATCCCCTTTTTCTGGTTTGAGGTTAGGATTACCAATATTAGTAGGATTATTATTAAATAAGTTTGCTATGGTTGGAGCGCGGAAGTTTCTGATATAGTTGGCTCGGAGTGTAGTTGAATCTGAAACTGCAAATTTTGTCCCTACAGATGGTGAAGTAAATGAACCATTGACTAAGCTACTAAAATCCTGACGTACTCCTAAATTCATACTAAAACTAGGAGAGAAATTAATTTCATATCTGCCAAAAATTGCTCCTTGACTTATGGCATCATCATAATTTTCTGTGGTGATATTTGTACTATACCTAAATGATGTGTTGCGTACATTAGTATTGCGATAATCAAAGCCATAAACTAAAGTCTGATTCTTCGCAACATTCCAATTATGGGTAACTTGAATACCATAGGAATCCTGTTTAGTATCAAAGCGGTTTTGAGAGGTAATTGCACCACTGCGATTATCAAAGCGAGTGTTGATAAAATCAGCGTAAACTCTCGCTGTTAATAGGGAATCATCGCCGCTTCCTAATTTGGAGTTCCAGGTTAAATCTGTAAGAACTTGGTCTGTATATTTGCGATTATTCTCAGTCAGAGAGTTAAAAAATCCCTGTCCAAATTGGGGGAAAGGAATTGGTACGCCTCCCGGTACTCCCTGTTCTTTCCCTAAATATAGGGTGGATAGAGTTAAGGTGTTGCGTTTACCTAAATTTGCCTCTAGTTTGACATTAAAATTATTGTAGAGTGCGTCATTATTTCTTCTTGTTCCCTCAAAGTTAGCTTCAGGAATAGTAAAAGGATAATTATTTTGTGCTTGAGTCCGGTTATAACCAACTACCCAAGATATATCACCAGATTTCCCACTATTTTGAATGCTTTGTTGGTTAAGTCCATAGGAACCAAAATTAACTTTGGTTTCTGTGGTAATTTGCTCTGTAGGACGACGGGTAACAATATTAATTACCCCACCTATTGCGTCTGAACCATAAAGTGTTGAACCACCTCCTGGTAAAACTTCGACTCTTTCAATATTATTAGTGGTAAATTCTGATAAATCGAAACCACCACCACCTAAATTATTAATTGGTCTGCCATCTAATAAGATTAAAACTTGTCCGGTATTAGAACCACGAATAAATTGACCGCTTAAAGCATTTACTTCTGTCCCAACTGTACCGTCACCTAAAATACCAGGAAGAAATCGCAGTGCTTCTCTGACGGTTCTTGCACCTTGCGCTTCCATTTCTTCGCCAGTAATAACATACACCGGACGGGTGGAATCTTTGACTGTTCCTTCTCGACGAAAGGGGGAAAACACTGGTTCATTGAGGAGTTTGTCAATAACTGTGAGTTCAATATCTGGTTCTTGTTCTTCTGCTTGTGCAATTTCTGTAGCGATGATGCTGGAATTTCCCCACAGCATTCCTGTGGTGATAGTCACGCTGGAGATGATAAGTTGAGTTCCCCATCTGGCGATAAATTGATTACGCATTGGTAATTTCAGCCACCTGTATAACTAAAAAACTTGGTTGTCAAAAAAGATGTGAGGTTTTTTGCAAAAACTCTTAGCCAGGAGGCACTTTGATAATGATTATTATTATCATATTTATGGTGCAATTTGCAAGCTAGTTTCTCAGTTTGTAGTAAGCACTTTAGTGCTGGGAGTTCTAAGGACTAAAGTCCTTACTACGAACTTGATGAACTACTGGTGTTGAATTAACAGCAATTTTGATGTAATTTTGCCCATTTACTGAGGGGTGGGATTTTGGCTAAGATGCCTCTTTTTAACGCTTCTGGACGTTCTGACCAAGGGAGTAATCCATTTGGTTTACTGTAGTATTGAGTGGCACATTGCAGAATAGCAGATGCACTATCATCAACTGCTAAATTGCCGAATAGATAGGTGAGTTTCTCTTCTCCTTGCAAGGCGACAACGCAAGCATGACTGCAAGCACTCATACATTCAACGCCTTGAATGGAAAATTTGGCGTTGCTGATTAATGGGATGATTTATGTTTCGCGCAAAGGCGCAAAGCCGCAAAAATTGGTAGTTTACTTTGCTCAAGAAGCTTAATTCATCCCGCATTTATGCAACGCCGAAAATTTATTTTGCAATTCCCAATCTTTTGCAAGTTGTTGCAGTTGTTGTAATAATTGCTGTCCGCCACTTTCACCAACCCGCTTGCCATCTTGCCACACACTGGCGCAGGTTGTGCAGACGAATAAAGTATGTTGTTTGTTGTTCATTAATTTTGAAACATTACTGATGAAGACAAGAAATGCACACTGAATTTTCCAGGTTTGCGGGAATTACAGGCGAAAACTTGGCTAGAGATCATGTAAATATGCAAAGGCCAAGATTAGGATACAAATGGGTTTTCAGGCTTGTATCTATAACCTTGTGTCAGTATTAATATTTGTAGGAAAAAGTCTACAATCTCATAGCAATTGCGATCGCGTGGCTTGAGTCTGCAACTATGAGAAAGCTATACTTATTAATGAAGAGAGTATTACCAAAGTTATTCATCTGTACCTCGCAGATGGGAGTTAGTTGTAATTTCGGCGGGCATTCTGACTTGGAAGCATGAGCTTCATTACAGCTGCGGGACAGTGCCGGATTTACACCGGGCTTTCCCCGTTACCTCTGATGGCTGTTCCCCATCAGAACCGAGATGCTATTGAGCAAATAATACCACGGCAATGAGCTAAATTGCAGCAGCTACTTAAAACGTAAAGTAATCCACATTAGGTATCCAGATAATCATCAAAGTTTCGCCCGCAGCTGAACACCATAAGTTACGGGGTCGCCAAATCCGGCTGTGACGTTAGGTGCTGGGAACAGAAACCCAGAGGTGATGTAACGTGTATCAAACAGGTTATTGGCATATAAGTAAATTCCGTATTTATCTCCTTCGTAACCAATGCGGGTATTGACCAAGGCATAGGGGTCTTGCTTAACTTGGTTGGCATCATCAAAATAAGTTATACCATAACCACGTAGTTCTGCACGGGCAAAAAATCCGCCTCTACTGCGATACTGCGCCGCTAGATTATAAGTAAGTTCTGGTGCAAAAGGAACGCGATTATCGCTAAAGTCTCCACCTGTAAAGGGATTTCTGTAGTTTTTAAATCTGCTGTCTACGTAGCCAATACCAGCGATTAAATTCAATCCTTGTACTGGCTTGGCTGTGAGTTCAAATTCTAAGCCTGTGACTTGCACATTGGCATTAGTCACGTTTCTAAAAAAGCCAAAATCATCAGTTAGCAGCACTTGATAATTATCCACATCAGTTTGGAAAACCGAGAGATTGGCTGTCAAGCGGTCATCTAACCAAGAAGATTTTAAACCCGCTTCGTAAGTCCAAGAGGTTTCCTCTTGAAATCGCCGTGTATCTTCTGTATCTGCACGGTAGTTGAATCCACTTGGTCTATAACCTTTGGCTATGGTGGCGTATGCCATGACATTTTGATTAAAGCGATACTGTAAGCCAAACCTGGGGATAAATTCATCACTATTCAGGGTCGCACCGCGTACTTCAGCAGTTGGGGGATTTACACTACCGTCTGTATTTTCAAATACACGGCGACGGTCGAGGTCAGTATCAGCCGTTTCGTAGCGCAAACCAGCAAATAAAGTCAGGGGTGTAACTGGTTTGTAGTCAATTTGTCCGAAGATGGCGTAGGTGTGGCGGTATTGTTCTGCGGACACGCGATCGCTTCCCGGTGCTGGTACGCCAAAGGCAACTGCACCCGCTTCTGTATATTTAAAAGTATCATCAATCACTTGAAAGTCTCGTGATTCGTAATATCCACCCAACAGCCAGCGAAACTTTTCCGCATTTTCGGGAGATTGCAGGCGAAACTCCTGCGACCACAAAGTTGAATTGATACCAATGATTTGCTGCAACAAGTCACCGGGGAAGTTATCACCGACTAAGGTATTTTGATTGCTAAATCGCCGTGTGGTGATGGATGTAGCCCGAAAGCCATTACCGTTATAGCTAACTTTCAACGCCTGGGTGTTCGTGCTGAGGCGATTAAAACCATCGACTTCTTGAGAGACGCTAAAAGGGTCAGGTGCATTTTGACGGGAAAAGGTCGGGCTGCCATTATCGTTATCGCTGGCATAGGCGTTAAATGATATATTCCATTCTGGGGTAGGTGTCCAAAGAATTTGAGCGCGTCCAGTGATTTGCGATCGCTCTCCTACCGCTTTGTCCAGAAATATATTGTCAAATATGCCATCTCGTGCGTTATATGCTCCCGCCAGTCGAAACGAAAGTTGATCAGGGATAATGGCATCACTGAGCGATAATTGTAATTCCCGACTGTTATAACTTCCGTAACCTGCGGTAATGCCGATTTCTGGCTGATTACTAGGGGGACGAGAAATAATATTCACTACCCCAGCCGGACTGCTTCTACCATAGAGGGTACTTTGAGGGCCACGTAACACCTCTACCCGTTCTAAATCAATTAAAGCAACGTCTAGAAAACCGCCGTAATCAAAGGGAACATCATCAATGTAAAAGCCAATAGTGTCTTGACTGGCTAAAAAGTTAAAGTTATTTAGCCCCCGCAAACTGTAGTAACTAAAATCAGCACTTCCTGCTGTGGTGGGAAGAAAAGTAAAATTGGGTGTGTTGTTGGCGATCGCTTGCAGGGAATTGATTTGTCCATCTGTGAGTTCCTGCTGAGGAATTACCGTGAGACTCAGAGGAACATCCTGTGATGCTTCCGGGCGTTTTTGAGCGGTGACTACCAATTCAATCGGTTCATTGGCGTTAGATGATGGTTGTGTGGGTGGTGTTTCACTACTCGGTTGAGAGGTATCCGGTGTTTGTGGTGTGGAAGATGTTGCTGGCGTGATGACCAAAATTAAACCTTCATCGCTGTCATCTAACTCGACTTTGGGAACATCTACATCACCTGTAACCATCACTCGGATAGTATTTGCATCTTGATTTATGACTACTACTTCTGCAATACCTGCGAATGGTTTTTCTTGACGAAATGAATTACCACTAGGTAAACGCAATTGAGCGTTGGGAATATCTGCGATAAATTGATTTTCCTCACTTTTGTTAGAAACTTGCAACTGATTAGATGCAGGAGTTTCTAATATGATTTCTAAACTGCTAGGAGTTTGATTGAGACGTACACCTGTTACTTGAATAGCTTGACTTGGTTGCTGTGCAAATAATTTTTTAACGCTTGTGTGAGGAAGCTGTATTTCACTTAATTGGGGTATGTCTTTAATCGTTATTTCTTCTGCATATGCAGGGAAGGAATTAAAAATTGATATGGTAGAAGTTAGCCACAGATAAGCGAATAAACTATGTTGTTTCACCTCATTCCTCACACCGTTGACGGTAAATTACACCACAAAGTAAACAATGTGAGAATAAGTAAAATTACTACTGATGTCAAACGACATTTTGTCAAACTTAACTTGATTTATATTTTCAGGAAAACTTATGATTTGGCTTTGTTGATGTTATTGTTACTTCTCAATACCATTCTAGATGAGAGCAATTTCTAACTGCGATGAGAGTTGTTGCTGTAAATCTTTGAGTAAGTTTAAGGTTTTCTCATAGCTTGTAGTTACTCCCTCTTGGGCAAAGTATTCTACAGCCTTTTGTAAGTCTTTGATCGCTGCTTGTTCATAACCAAGTTGATGGTCAGCAATACCTCGATTCAGATAGGCTTGGGCATTGTCAGGCTGAAGTTGAAGTGATGCTGTAAAATCTCTAATGGCACAAGAGTTATCGCCACTTCTACCGCAAGCACAACCACGATTATAGTAAGCTCTATAGTCATGGGGATTGAGATGAATTGCCTTGGAGAAATCATCCATAGCACTTGGCAAATTTGATAACTCAAACCAAGCTAATCCTCGGTCGTTGTAAATATCTGCTAGGCGTAACGTAGATGTTTGGGGAATAGTGATTAATGCCAGATTGTAATCAGAAATAGCTTTTTGATGATTACCTAACATTGCCTGGGCTATACCTCGGTTGTAGTAAGCTCTAAAATCATCAGGCTTGAGAACAATAACTTGGTTATTGTCAGCGATAGCTTGCCTATATTCCCCTAGCCTGTAGTATGCTAGTCCCCGATTAAGATGTGCTTCCACATTGTCAGGGGTCAATTTGAGAGCTTGATTGCAATCAGCAATGGCACTTTGATAATCTGCTAATTCTAGATAAGCTAGACAGCGATCGCTATAAGCCGGCGCAAAATCTTTTTGTATCTCAATCGCCGTATTAAAATTTTCGATAGCTTCTTGGTAATTACCATGCAACAATTTCTCTATTCCTGATTGGAGAAATACACTCGCTGCATTTGGCTCTTCCACTGTAGATAATGAGTATGTAGGTGCAGCGAAAACAAGATAAGCAAACATCACAGCAATACTAAAACTCAAGATGAATCGGTTCATGGAATGAAGAGAAATAACAGCCGATCAACTACACAACTTTATTTTCATGTTCATCCCTAGCATAGTCAAAAGACAACCTGTCAAAATTAACGAGTTCAACGCTTTTCTACTTTGACAATTGGTCGTTTGACAACAGAGCATCCATTACTGAGAATTAGAAGATACCTTGATTAACGCACAGGTGAAGTGATGCAGTTGTCTGCGAAATTAGCGGTGTTCACATTAGTCACAATTCCCTGTACCGCAATTCTGGGGAATTATGCCATCAGTTTAGCTTCTACTACTGAAACTCAAGAAGTCACAATTAGATTTAATAGCAAAGTTGGTCAACAGCCTTTTGAATGTGGCAAAACCTACACTTTAGGTAAACCAGCCAAAGAATTTACCCTCTCTGACTTTCGCTTCTATATATCTGATGTAGCTTTAATCGATGCTAAAGGTAAAGCTGTACCCCTAACCTTAGCCCAAGATGGGAAATGGCAATACCAAAATGTCGCCTTGCTAGACTTTGAAAACAAATCCGGTGCTTGTAGTAACGGCACAGTAGAAACACGTAATCAAGTGATAGGTACAGTACCTAAAGGACAATATCAAGGACTGCAATTTACTCTGGGTATCCCCTTCAATCTCAATCATGAGGATTCCGTCATCGCCCCATCACCCCTAAATTTAACCTCCCTCTGGTGGAATTGGCGATTTGGTTACAAATTTGCTCGCATTGATTTAGAGAAGCATCGTCACACTAGCCCAGGCGCGAAACATGATGAACCCAATCATCAAGCGCAGGGTTTCCCCATCCATTTGGGTAGCACTGGTTGTCAAGCTCAAACAGGTAGTCAAAAACCCTCATCTTGTAAAAATCCCAATACCGTGAAGGTTGTCTTAACTAAATTTGACACCAACAAAAATATCGTGGTTGCAGACTTAGCAGCGTTGTTAACCAACACAAATTTAACCATCAACCAACCAAATACCGCTCCAGGTTGTATGTCATCTCCCGATGATAGCGATTGTGTGGGCATTATGACTAATTTTGGTCTACCATTTGGCGATCGCCCTGCTTCTAAACAGAAATTCTTCAGAGTGGAGTGATAGAAAAATAGAGAATGGGGATTGGGCAAGATGCCTCCCCTGCTTCTTCCTAGCCCTTAACTGCCTCCGCATTCCCACATGAAATTAACTCGTTTGTTTACCCTCGCAGTAATTTGTCTGTTGTCAATTTGTCTCTCAATGGGGCTAAGTAAAGCATTTGGCAAATCACCGACTTCAGAATATGACTGGCATCTCCCAGCTTGGATGCCGAAGCCAATTGTCCCAGCCGATAACCCCATGAGTTCGCCAAAAGTAGAGTTGGGAAGGCATCTTTTTTATGAGAAGCGGTTATCAATCACGGGTGAATTCTCTTGTGCGTCCTGCCATATTCAGTCCTTGGCTTTCACTGATGGGAAAACGGTGGCGGTGGGAGCAACCGGCGAAAAACACCCCCGTAACTCCATGAGTCTCGCTAATATTGGCTACAACCCAGTATTAACTTGGGCTAACCCTTTGATAACAAGGTTGGAAACTCAAGCTTTAGTACCCATGTTTGGGGAACATCCGGTAGAAATGGGTATGGTAGGAAGGGAACAACAAATATTAACAATGCTGCGGGATGACTCCAAATATCGACAGATGTTTGCAATAGCCTTTGGAGAAAGTCAGGAAGCGATTAGCTTGAGTAATCTGACTAAAGCTTTAGCAGCTTTTGAACGTACTTTGATTTCCGTGAATTCTCCCTATGATCGTTATCGCTTCGGTGGCGACTCTGATGCTATTTCAAAAGCTGCTCAACGGGGGGAAAAGTTATTCAACAGCGAACGTCTGGAATGTTTTCATTGTCATGGTGGGATTAATTTTAGCGATTCGGTGATGCACGATCGCCTGGCTTTTGTAGAAATCGCTTTTCACAACACTGGCCTATATAATATTGACGGCAAAGGAGCTTATCCACCAGATAATACTGGTGTTTATGAAATTACTACCAAACCCTCCGATATGGGACGTTTCAAAGCTCCAACTCTGCGAAATATTGCTCTCACTGCTCCCTATATGCACGATGGTAGTATCCCTACTCTAGAAGCAGTTATCGACCACTATAAAGCAGGTGGGAGAACGATTCATACAGGAAAGTTTGCCGGAGTAGGCAGCAAAAATCCTTTCAAGAGTGAATTTATTAGCGGTTTTGAATTAACTGAAGCTGAAAAAAATGACCTGATAGCTTTCCTAAAAAGTTTAACTGATGAAACATTTATTCATAACCCTGCTTTTAGCAATCCCAATTAATTAGACATCTACCTAACTTTTTATCCCAAATTACTGAAGAAACTTGCCCAAAGTGTTCCTGTTACTTCTACAGCAATTAAAACTTTAGTGAAAAACTTGCCTAATTCAAACAAAATTGGCTGATAGTAGAAATTGACTCATTATTTACCATAAGCGATACCTTCGGTAAGCTGCGCTAACGCACTCCACACTCCCAAACGCGATCGCCTGTATAGGAAGATGAGCGATACCTCCGGTAAGCTTCGCTAACGCACTCGACATTCCCAAAAGCGATCGCCTGTTGGAAAAGATGAGCGATACCTACGGTAAGCTACGCTAACGCCTGTGTGAAAAAATAATCTCTGTTTATGTTTTAATCTATTAAGCAGACATCAAACGCTGCCTTGGTTGAGGAATTGAACGACCATTATCTTGTGCGGTTTTAATGCTCTACCATAAAACCAATGCAAGAACCGCATTTAGCAATATCAGGGACTCAAGCCAACAATAGCATCAATATACTTTTGATATGCTGATTGTTTATCAAGTTCTAAGTTCAAAAATTCTGATAGCTCTTCTATTAGCTGCACGATTTGAGAAGCACTATCACATCGCAAAGCATTTAGCGATTTCAATGGATCTTTAATAAGTTCATTATTCATATCTGGAGATAGTAATGGAATAAGATGCTTTTTCGCTCCCCACCGCGCTCCAAGTTCAAATAAGACATATTGTGATTGAAGGCTCGCTTTAGAAATTACTCCTATAAACACATGAGAATCATAAGAGGGTGTTTGAAAAGTCAGGTATGTTGTAAAAAAGCTCTCTCAGTATACGCTGTGAATAGATAATCAACAGCACCGAGAGAGCGACATGAGTAAAGCTTACCCCAGTAACCTGAGCCTCGCACAATATGAATTTCTTAGCGACTTGATTCCAGAAGGGAAACCGGGTGGTCGTAAGCGTGAAGTCGATATGTGGGAAGTCCTGAATGCAATTTTTTACATCCTGCTAGAAGGAGTGAGATGGCGATGCCTACGGCGGGCTACGCCTACGCTACCTGGGGACTTTCCTACGAGAGCAAACAGTGTACACATATTTCCGAAACTGGCGTAAAGACGGGACATGGTTGCACATTCACGATAGTCTCCGAGAGTGGACGAGAATCGAAATTGAACGTCATCCGAGTCCATCGGAAGCGATAATTGATAGCCAAAGCGTCAAGAGTGCGGCAATGGTGAGTCAATCAGTAGGCTTTGATGCTGGCAAGAAAATCAAAGGACGCAAGAGATTTATGACCGTTGATACCTTGGGGTTAGTGCTGCGGGTTTTGGTAACAGCAGCCAATGTCGGTGAGCGAGAAGGAGGCAAACAAGTTCTCCAACGAGTTAAACAGTCTCAGCCACAATCTCGGTTAACCACCATCTGGGTTGATGGTGGCTTTGATGGGGAACCGTTCATGCAGTGGGTCATGAATTTTTGTCGCTGGATTGTACAGGTGGTGCTGCGACCAGAGCAAAGCAAGGGCTTTGTTTTACTCAAAAAACGTTGGGTGGTGGAACGCACTTTTGGCTGGTTCATGGGATGTCGGCGATTGGTCAGAGATTATGAATTATTGCCCGAAACCTCAGAAACTTTTATCTATCTTGCAATGATCCGTATTATGGTGAAGCGATTGGCTTAATTTTTGACTCCCTAAAACTTTTCAAACATCCTCTAAACTTCTTGACGAAGCTGGTCGTTGAAATTAGCTCCCCCAGGCAATCTGTAGCCATCCAAACTTGTACATCTTATCTCTCTGGAAGGAATATTTAATGAAGCCCTAAAAAGTTCAACAAGTTTTGAAACTAGCTCTTTATCAATAGAACTGTGACTTATAAATATTTTTATCATATTATCTTTGTCCGGTTTTTCATTCTCTAAATCATTCACAATATGATTTACTTGATTCTGATTATTTAAACTTTCTTTATGATAACATTGAATTTGTCTGTAAAGGTTTGGATATGTTTTTTCATTAATATAATTTTTAATAGTATCAATATTTTTTTTATCATACTCAATTAGTTTTTCAGAAATATCATTAATTATTTTTTCTGGAATTTTATATAATCTTAAACTGTTCTGTATAATTGAAACTGATTTATTTAAATAAGCTTCAGATACTTTGAGATTTAAATATTTAAATATATCTTCAGGACTTTGTTTTCTAAAATTGCATTCTTCTTGAATTAAAATATTTTTTTCTAAACACTCCCTTAATGTGCCTACTTTGAATTCAAACGCTTCAAGTAATACACGATAAACAAATTCTTTTACTATCCAACTACGCACATCTTTTGATTCTGGAAACATCTTCAGAATATCTTGAATTTCAAGTGTGTAGCTTTGCATCTCCCTAGAAGACTTTAATAATCTTTCTACATAAGATATATTTCTTTCTATAATTCTCTTATTAGAAGCACGAGTTCGAGCAACTAAGCTCCTTGCCTCAACTAGCCACTCTCTAGATTCAAAAATAATATATTCTTGATTTTTTTTATTATTTGAACTAAAAAAATTAAACATATATATAATGTTAATACCAACAATTTTTATACCATCTTGTGAAAAGAATGCGGTTTGATGTTCACTAAGTGTTTCTGCATTTCTTAATCTTCTTCTAAACAAGTGTTATGAATTGCTCATATTCTTCCTTATGGCTTTGCAAAGCATCCCAAATATCAACCTTTTGCTGAAGATTGAGCCAAAGTCTTGGCCCGTTTCCTAACGCTTTACCAAGACGGATTGCTATATCTACCGTAATTGCTCTTTGACCATTAATAATTTCATTAACTATTTGATTAGATACTCCTAAAATTTCTGCAAATTTTGCAGTATTAATATCTAAATCATCTAGAATATCTGCAATTACTTCACCAGGATGTATTAGTCTGACTAATCTAGTATCAGTAATATTTTGCCAATTATTCATAATCAAAAAATCAATTACCAAATTCTTCCCAAATTCAAAACAAAACCATTTAAAATATCTTCCCCTGATACTGTAACAGGAGATTCCAAAAGCTCAACTTCCTTACCTTGTCTATAAATTTCTACCTGACGAGATTTACGATTAATTAACAAACCTAACCGCACACCATTGTCTATATATTCCCTCATCTTTTCCTGTGCAACCTTCAAACTATCACTCGGCGAAAGTAACTCAATTACAAAATCAGGACAAATGGGGGGAAACTTTTCTTTTTGTTCGTCAGTTAAAGCATTCCATCTTGACAATTTTATCCAAGCAGCATCAGGAGAACGGTCTGCACCATTAGGTAATTTAAAACAAGTAGAAGAATCAAAAGCAATGCCAGTACCATCAGCATCAGTCCAATTCATTACTTGTTGAGTAATTCTAGCGTTTTTATTTCCCGTTTCTCCTCCCGTGGGTGGCATGATAATTAATTCTCCCGTAGCAGTGCGTTCAAATTTCAAGTCACGGTTTACTTGACATAGATTAAAAAACTGCTCATCTGTCAGTTCCAATACTGATTGAAGGTTGACGGTTAAAGCATTCATAGTGATATTCCAGACTGAAAGATTAAGGCAGGCGTAAAGCCTGCCCATATAATCCTATTCTATCCCCTCAATTCGGTCTTCAACTTCTTGGTACAACTCGCGGAGGCGGTCTAAATTCTCCTCGCTAGTTTCCCAGTAACCGCGACCATTCACTTCCAACAATGTGGATACCATCTTGCGGAAAGAATGGGGGTTGAGGTTCATCAAACGTTTCTGCATTTCTTCATCTTTGATGAAGGTTTCGTTTGCATCCTCATAAATCCAGTTGTCCACTGCGCCGGCTGTTGCACTCCAACCCATTGTGTTTACCAACCGCTTGGAGAGTTCGCGTACACCTTCATAACCGTGAGACAGCATACCTTCATACCACTTGGGATTTAACAATTTGGTACGGGCATCTAAGCGCACGGTTTCTGATAATGTGCGGACTTGGGCGTTAGCTGTGGTGGTGTCTGCAATGTAAGATGCTGGTTTTTTACCATCGCCACGCAGACTTGCTACAAGCTTGGTGGGGTCTGAGTCGAAGTAGTGGGAAACGTCTGTCAAACTAATCTCGGAGGAATCCAGGTTTTGGAAAGTTGCATCAGCAGTTTTCAAGGTGCTTTCAAAAATCTGCCGAGATTCGTCCATCATTCCGGGGTTATCGGAATTGAAGGCGAAGGATTTGCGCTTGAGGTACATTTCCTGTAATTCGGCTTCACTGTCCCAAGTGCTGTTTTCTACTGCCAAGTTGATGTTTGACGAGTAAGAACCGGAAGCGTTGGAGAAAACGCGGGTTGCTGCTTGTCTGAGGTTAATTCCCAAATCCTGGGCTTGTTGTAGTGCGTGTTTGCGGACGAAGTTCATTTCTAAAGGTTCATCCGCTTCCGCCGCCATTTTTACCCCTTGATCTAGCAGGTTCATCTGGTTGATGAACAAGTCGCGGAATACACCAGAACAGTTGATGACTACATCAATTCTGGGTCTTCCTAACTCTTCTAAGGGAATTAACTCCAACTTGTTCACCCGTCCTAACGCGTCGGGAACTGGACGTACACCCACCATCCACATGATTTGTGCTAGTGATTCGCCGTAGGTTTTGATGTTATCTGTTCCCCAGAGAACACAGGCGATGGTTTCCGGCCAATTACCGTTGTTTTCGGCTTTATTTCTTGCCAATAGTCTATCGACAACGATTTTTGCTGATTGCACAGCCGCAGCCGTGGGAATTGATTGGGGGTCGAGGGCGTGAATGTTCTTACCTGTGGGCAATACATCGGGGTTACGGATGGGATCGCCACCAGGGCCGGGAAGAATGTATTCGCCTTCTAAGCCTTTGAGTAATGCGCCGAGTTCGTTGTCTGCACAAACTTGTTGCAAGCAGAATTCTAAATACTCGAACAGGGGCTTCAATGCGGAAGCATCAACTTTGGGATAACCTGCTTTTTGTAATGCTTCTACCCAAGGTTCTTTTTTGCCCATGTTGAAGAAATTCAACTTGGAAACTAGAGAAACCCTGCCTTCAGCATCTGTTTGTTCTTGTACCAAGGCGCGAACGGCGGCGCGGGTTGCTAGGGTGATGTCTTGTAGAAGTTGGACATCTTCTAGTACACCCCGATCGCTATTTTGGTAAATTTCGTCAATATCGCGCCCAATACTGCTGGCAATAATCCGGGGTAAGCTGAGAATTTCTTCTTCTTGACGGTCTAAGCTAGCAATGTTTACTAGGGTGGCGATCGCTTCTTCTGCACTTGGGGGTTTACCAATGACGTGCAAGCCACAAGGTAACAACCGAGATTCGATTTCCATCAACTTGCGGTAGACGCTGCCGACAATATTATCCCGTTCTTCGGGGGTCATATCTTTGGCATCGGTTTCTGGCAAGTTAATATCTTTATCCAGGTTGACGATGCGGCATTTATCCATGATCGTGTTGACGATGGGGATACCGCGACCGCTATCTTTTAAGGTTTGGTAAGAAGCAATTAACTCGCTGAGTTCCTTCAACCCTTTATACAAACCAGCGTTTTCCGCAGGTGGTGTCAAGTAGGAAATTGTCTCGGCGTAACTGCGGCGTTTCGCAATTGTTGCTTCGCTGGGGTTGTTAGCTGCGTAATAGTACAGGTTGGGAATTGTGCCAATGAGGTTATCGGGGTAGCATTCACCCGACATCCCCATTTGCTTACCGGGCATAAATTCCAAAGAACCGTGAGTACCAAAGTGCAGTACGGCATCTGCACCCCAAATTCTTTCTAGGTAAGTGTAGTAAGCTGCAAAACCGTGGTGAGGGCTGGCGGAACGGGAGAACAACAGCCGCATGGGGTCGCCTTCATAACCGAAGGTGGGCTGTACACCGATGAAAACGTTACCGAATTGCTTACCGTAAATTAATAGGTTTTGTCCGTCGCTGTTGAGGTGTCCTGGTGGTGGCCCCCAGTTTTCTTCCAGGCGTTGAGAATAGGGTGTAAGTGCCTCGTATTCTGGCACTGACATTTTGTAGGCAATGTTGAGTTCGGGGCTAGCATACTGTGCCTGTGCGTCGTGGATAACTTGTTCCATCAACTCTTTAGCGTTTTCTGGCAAGTCCTGCACGTCGTAGCCGTTGTTTCTGAGTGCCTGCATCACTTCGTAAATCGAGCCGAATACATCCAGGTATGCGGCTGTTCCCACGTTACCTTTATCGGGGGGGAAACTGAAAACAGTGATGGCAACTTTTTTGTTTAGTTTGGGCTTACGGCGCAGGTTCGCCCACTTCAAAGCGCGTTGTGCTACGGCTTCGATACGGTCTTGGAGAGCGATCGCTTTCCCTGTTGCCCCATCTCTACCCGATAATATAATCGGCTCAATTGCTCCATCTAATTCGGGAATGGCAATTTGCAATGCCACCTGAATGGGATGTAAGCCCAAATCGCTATCCAGCCACTCTTCAGTAGTTTGGAATACTAAAGGCAATGCCACCATATAAGGACGATTCAGGCGTTTGAGAGCATCAATTGCCTTGGGATGGTCTTGTCTAGCGGGGCCGCCTACCAACGCAAAACCTGTTAAAGATATGACTGCATCTACTAACGGTGTTTTGGTCGTTGGTTCGTAGAAGTAAGCATCTACAGGCTTGGAGAAGTCTAAACCACCAGCGAATACTGGTAATACCTTTGCACCCAGTGATTCCAACTCCTGCACCATCGCCACATAATGGGCATCATCACCCGTAACTAGGTGTGTGCGTTGTAATACCAAACCCACACAGGGAGCTAAGGGATCTTTTAAATCACTGGATATATCCTTACGGACTGTGTACCAGTTGAGGTACTCCCTGACATCCTCAAACATTGTTGGTGCTAAAGGATGCCAGATACCCATATCCGGGTAAACTACTGGTGCTTGATATGCGAGAGATGACGAATTTTGTTTATCTACAGATTTAAATACGTATTTATCCGCTAGCATCAGCAAGAAGTTTTCCAGGTTTTCTGGCGAACCTCCCAGCCAATACTGAAAGCTCAACATAAAATTGCGAGCATCTTGTGCTTTGTCCATTGGTAAATACTTCAGCACTTGCGGTAGGGTTCGCAACAGTTTCAGCATCCCATCTTGGAAACCAGCACCGGATTTTTCCTTGCGTTTCCGCATGAATTGGGCGATCGCACTCTTCGATTGACCCAATTGTGCCAAGGAAAAACTGCCCATTTTATTCAGGCGCATTACCTCTGGCATAGAGGGAAACACAACAGCTACATCCAAGCGATCGCGGTGTGGTTCTACTGCTGTAACTACTTTCTGTGCTAAGTCTTCGATGAAAATCAATGAGGCGATAAAGATATTGGCACTCTCGACTTCCCGTTTGAACTCTTCATAGTTCTCAGGATCTCTGAGTTCCTCAATCAAATAACCACTGATTTCAATCGCCAGGTTGGGATTGTTCGAGTTAATCGTGCGAACCGCTTGCGACAGTGCGCTCTGGTACTGGGACTCAAGCACGACATAGACCACCTTAATTAAGTTACGTCCGCCTAGATTATCAGGCGCAATGTGTCTAATGGTGGACTTGACGTGGGTGAACATGCTTCCTCGGCTCCTTTGATGCGTGTTCTCTAATGGAATTTCTTTGCGGCTAAGTGCCGCCAAAGTTTAGCGATTTTTTTTCGGCAATATCAGTTTTTTATCAGAAAAACCTTACCCAATGGGCATTTTGTAGGCTAACTGACATAAATCGATATAAAAATCGCAAACTTTGTTAACAAACATTAATAAATAATAAAAGTAAATGCTCACTGTATGTAACAAATTCTTAATAATTCTCGTTTTTGTATCGGAAATTGCTCATTCGGGAAAATGAAAATCAGTTACTATCTATATGTAATTTTGTCAAGTATTTGCAGTAAAAGCTAGCCTATCAGAGTGAAGAGGTCAGGATTTGCCTAGTTTTTCCCTATGTTCTAATGCTAGTGGCAAAGAAAGTGCGATCACCTGACTAAAGAACTAACATAAAATCATATGTACTCAAGGGAGAAGGTGAGATGACTGCTCAAGTTGTAGATACCACCTCAGAATTAATTGCTAAGTTGCAAACTCTAGCACCAGAACAGCAACAGCAGGTCTTAGATTTTGTGGAATTTTTAATGCAAAAATATGCTCAACCTGAAAAAACCCAAGAAACTCCTCAGCAACGTATCCCAGACTTAAATCGAGGCGAAATTTGGATGAGCGATGATTTTAATGATCCTTTACCTGATGAATTTTGGATGGGTGAAGGAGAAATATAGGCATCCGGTTTGATTTTTGAAATTATCTGTAAAAGCTAGGAGTAGGGATTAGGAAAGAGCATTTTTTGGGTGTACTGTATTTTTTTTAGAAATCAAATGTGATTCCTAGGTAAAACAACTTTAAAAAACCAAACTATGTTAAATAATGTAAAAACACTATAGTTCGTAGTAAGGACTTTAGTCCTTTTTTGTTCGCGGAGCGTCTCGGAGAGAGAACTAAAGTTCTCACTACAAACCTTTAATTATTTACCCTGTTCTACTTATATGAAATTGCTGTTAGACACCCACTTATTAATTTGGTGGTCATCAAGTTCAGAAAAACTTTCAACAAAAGTTTACGACTTAATTAACGATCCTAGTAATAATCTCATATTCAGTATTGCTAGTATTTGGGAAATGCAAATCAAAGTCCAGTCCGGTAAACTACGCCTAAATTTATCATTACCGAATTTGATAGAAAGTCAAAAACAGATTAATAATATACAAATATTAGCAATAGAGCCAGAACACATTTATACTCTTGATGGGCTACCAAATCATCATCGTGACCCTTTCGACAGAATTTTGATAGCTCAGTCAATATTTGAGAAAATACCTTTGTTAAGTGTAGATACAGTATTTGATTTATACCCAATCCAAAGAATTTGGTAATTGTGTAGAATAAAAAACTTAACTAATAACTAAGAAAAAGAACAGGTACGCATTATAAAAATTTTACATACGTACCTATTCTCTTTCATGAATGAAGCATCAAATTTTATTTAGCCAATATAGCTTTAGTATTTAAAGTATCTAGAATGGCATCATGAAATTGATTTATTGAAGATAAAATACCACTTTCTTTATCGTTCAGTAATGAGTCTTTTACCTCATTTAAATAGTTATTGAGGTTTTCTCTGAGAATTGGTCTTTCAACTTTCACTGTATGATAGTGATCCCAAATATCCCATGCTAAAATACCTAAACCAGCTAGGGGATTAAGTAATTCTAAGCCTAAAAGTCCTGCGGCCACTTCACCAGTTCCCTCTGTTGCTACCTTTGTTGCTGTTTTAGTTGCTACCTTAGCAATTACTTTAGAAGTTGCTTTACTCACAGTTGCTGTAGCCAGTTTCTTAGTACCAATAACCGTGACAGCTTTAATCATTGCGCTGCTAGCTAGATAACCTGTACCACGGGAAAGTGCGCGAAGAGAAAGATTTTGATCTTTCCCACCTGTATTGTATGTTGTGCTTCCTAAACCTTCTAGAAACTCTTCCCAAACAGGCTGGGGAATCTGATATTTAGTTTGAATCCCTGCTAATACGTGATTAGCTTCAGATACATATTTATCAATTGCTTCTCTAGTAAAACGTTCCATCTCAATCTGCATTAATGATGGTTGCAGAACTTGTTTGGCAAACTCTTTTTGGAAATTACCAATTAATCTTTCAGCCTTGTCTTCTTCTGAAGTAGCACTAATATTGACCCAGATAGCTTCTAACCCAACCCCTAACTGAGTAAAATAATTGTAGTACCAATCCAGAAAAGGATGGTCTACACGTTGCATTACTTCATCATGCCATTTTTCAAAATTATTTGATGCAGATGCTCTGGAACTAACTAATGCTTTTCCTAGAGCATTTGCAACATCATCTGACATTTGATATTGTTGCTGTTTAGTAATATTAATAGTGACAGTATTTGATTTATTTTGAGATGAATGACTGATGTGTTTAAGTGAAAAATTTCCCCATATTTGAAGAATGATGATCAAAACCACACCAAGCCAAATAAATTTAGACGCAGATTTAATCAAATCACTGTAGGCACGAATCCGCTCAGTTTTTTCAGAAAAGCTTCTATCATCAACTGGATTTAAAGGGGGAGTAGGTTTAAAAACGGATTCAAAAACATTATTGAAACTTAACAATGTAGATTTCAAAAAAGAGATAACCTTTTTATGTAACTCATTGTTTAGTAATTTTTGAATAATTTGACGATTATCCACTGGGTGAGATCCAGGATTTTGAGTTGCTTCTGCTTCTTGATTAGTGTTCATAGCAAATTTTGTTGTATGGAATATTAGTTAATTACAGATAAACAATGTCAAAACTTTAGTACAAACTGTAGGGTTCGTCAGTATGAATAATCTCTGAATCTAGTTAGGTTCTATCGTACTGACGCACCCTACCCAACTATCAATTTTGGATAATTTATGTTTTCCTACTCCCTTAGTTAAAAAATGAAAATAATAACTATGCAAGTGTGTGCAAATAACTCTTGATCTTCAACTTCAAATCTCCAGAAATTGGGTAAGATTCAATCTCGCGTTCTATGTCAGCCTTAGATTTACCTTTTGCTCTCAGTTTTTCTACAGTTGACTTAAAAATTGCTTCAAATCCATAGTCAGCTAATCCTTGTGACATCAGAGCAAGTAAACCCAGTACAGCGACTCCTCCAAGCATTCCGAATGGTCCACCAAGTATTGCTAATGCTGTAGTTAATGCTGCTGCTCCTGCCCATCCTGTCACCGCCATAGCAACCAAAAGTACAAGGCCAGGAACTCCCAAAGCCGCAATTTTATCAACTAGCTTATCCATAATTATGTTTCCGTGTACAATGTATTTTTTGTTTCATCTTCCTAGTATGTTGTAATTAAAACCTAAGTATCACCTAGCTATCATCAGGAATAGTGCTAAGATTACACCAGGAAATTTTACTGAATTTGCAAAATTTGCCTATGCCATCGAGTAACGAACCCTTCATGCAAGCAGAAAATAGTTGGGATTTGGAAACACTATATTCAGATTTATCATCAGTTAAAGGTAAGCGTTTAACACCTGTAGAAAAGCGTCATTTGCGAGGTTTGCTTTGTGGCTATAGTCCGGCTGAAATAGCAGAAAAACTCGGTAAAAATGGCAAAGGTGTAGAAACTGACCTCTGTGCAACCATATATAGATATGTCAAAAGTCTTTTGGATAAGTCTGATGAAAAATTAGAAAATTGGCGAAATATTGCAGAATGGCTTGATGATGCTGGGTATAAAAATCAGTCAATAAATGTTCCAGGTTTAGATTTATCTCCTGATAAAGCAGTAGTTAATGTAACTAATATAAATATTGAAAATAATCAAATAGTATTTTTGATTAGTATGAAAATTCCAACTTCTCAAGACTTATCTTCTTTAGCGGATGAATTAAATAATTTAGATAATTATCAAGGTAATTAGTATTTATATTTTGACCAACCCTCTTGCACCATCCAAACCAACATTCCTAATAGCATTTCGACTGGCAGAGAGAAGTCAATATAAAACATGAGGAATTAAATATTTTATATCACTGAATTTCAGTATTTTCTATTTGAGCTTGTAATTTTTGAATCTGTTCGACAGTTAAACCAGTAAATTCAACAATTAATGCGATGACCTCCGGTCGGTCGTAGACCATCGCAGTATCTTTACTTAGAATATTTCTGGCAATTTCCTGAGCTTTTTGTTCTAACCCTTGTTTAAAACCCAGTTCAAAACCTTCTTGAAACCATTCTTGCCAAATCTCTTGATAAATAACCGATTCACGCATAAAGTTACAGGGGTTGAATATCTTCTGTTTGAGCCTGTAATTTTTGCAACTGTTCAATAGTTAAACCTGTGGCATCGACAATTATTTCTAGACTAATACCTTTATTAATCAGTTTGATGGCAACATCTTGAGCTTTTTGTTCAATTCCTTGTTCAATTCCTTTTTCAAAGCCTTCTTTAACACCCTCTTGTAAAATATCTTGATAAATTACAGATTCGCGCATAATATCACTCCGCAAGATTCTTTTAATCACGTCCTTATTTAATACTAGCCCAGATAACACTGCTGTTGATGCAGCAAGATTACTGCGGATTCTGGTGTCTTCCATTGCTTCAATAACCTCAGCCACTTCTTCTAAGGTTCGCGTTTGATTATCGGTTTGGGTTAAAGTTGCAAACGGTAGCAAACCTGGATAATTGAAAAATATTTCTGTTGGCTGTTCCCACAGTCGAATTACGTCAAATCTGTGCCAGCTATTTTCTAAGACAAATTCTGTTTGATAAACTAGCTCAGAATCGCTTGGTTGTAAATAAATTACCACCTGACGTATTTTTTTCTGGGGAAATTTGCGATACCCTCGTAAGCGATAATCACTCATGCGAAAGGGAATATCGAATTTTGGTCTGGTTTGAAATTCTAGATGGAGGACAATTTCATCGGACTGTAACAAAATTAGTGCATCTGCCCGTATGGGTTCGAGGGATAATTCTGATGGACTTAGTTGAGTGAGTGCAATTGGCTCATTCAGCAGCCAAGTTGCAAAGTCACTAGAAAATGATTCAGCAAGGAACTTACAGACGTTATCATACATAGGTTGTAATTTTATCAGTACCCTTTTACGTACGTAATTTTTATATAAATGTTTACTTTTAACTTATGAATTTAGTAGATATTCTCATTCTCTCCAATGGTCCAGGGGAAGTAACGACTTGGGTACGTCCAGTAGTGAAAGCTTTACGAGAACAGTTAGGAAATAACCGTGATGAAGTGAGGATTTCTGTAGTTTTATCACCGTGTCCGAATGCTAGCGGTAAAGAAGTTGGGATCGCCCTTTCTTATCCAGAAGTAGACCGAGTACAATCAGCAGAGCATTTTTGGCAATTTTTGCTCTGGGGTAAAACTGTAGAAAATTGGGATTGGAGCGATCGCGGTGTCATTGTTTTCTTAGGTGGCGATCAAATTTTCCCTGTCGTCATCGGCAAAAAACTCGGATATCGCACAGTAGTTTACGCCGAGTGGGAAGCCCGTTGGCATAATTTCATTGACTCTTTTGGAGTCATGAACCCAAAAGTCGCCGCTCAAGTCTCCCCTAAATACATCGACAAATTTACAGTCGTGGGCGATCTGATGTTAGAAGCCCAAAGAGAAATCAACACTCCCCAATCTCCAATATCTAATACCCGATCCCCAATCATTGGTCTTTTACCTGGCTCAAAAGCAGCAAAATTAACCCAAGGTGTACCGCTAATGCTCAGTATTGCTGAATATATCCACAACAAAAGACCTGAAATTAAGTTTGTGATTCCCGTAGCTCCAACTTTGGATTTACAGACTATGGCCAGTTTTGCCGATTCCCAAAACAACCCATTTGTAGAAACCTTTAAATTCTCTGGTGCTTCCTTAGTTTTCCCAGAACAAAGTAGTCAGAACCCCATACTACAAACATTTAAAGGATTAAATGTAGAGCTACACCAAGAAAATCCTGCCTATGAATTATTATCACATTGTTGTATTTGCTTAACTACAGTCGGAGCAAACACAGCCGAGTTGGGTGCTTTGGGTGTGCCAATGCTGGTTTTACTACCCACACAACAACTTGATGCCATGCGTTCTTGGGATGGTTTACCAGGGTTACTCGCTAATTTGCCGGGGTTAGGTTCTACCTTTGCCAAAATCATTAATTGGCTGTTTCTCAGACGCAAAGGTTTATTAGCTTGGCCAAACATCTGGGCAGAAGCAGAGATAGTCCCAGAACTTGTAGGTAAACTCGACGCTGAAGCAGTAGGAGAAATGGTTTTAGAATTTTTGGCTGATCCACATAAATTAGAAGCAATACGCCGCAAGTTGCGAAACGCCAGAGGCGAAAGCGGCGCAGCCCAGAAGATGGCGATTTTGGTCAAGGAACAGATACAGAGTTTGTGAATTTTGACATGGGATATTAGTCCGAAGACTGTCCATCTCTACGCCCTAGTTCATAAATACCGCAACCCATGCAGGCAAGTATACCTGTACTAATTGCCCAACTGCGTCCTAAACTGATTTCTACGCCCCAGTTACATAAAGCCCCAATTACTAAAAACGGCACAATGCTAAACAGTGATGCGTAAAAGGCATTTTGTGATTCTCTGGCTTTGCGAGTTTTTTCAAATTCTGATTCGCTAGTGTAAAGCGATCGCTCGGCAAAGTTAAACCAACGGTTGAGTTGCTCGATTACCCATTCACTCACCGGGGAAAACCCTAGATATATTGCCAAAGACCACAGACTAGCTCCGGCGATCGCTACAGTATCTAATTCAAAACGGAAAGGTAATATTTCAGTCAGCATAGCTTGGTTGCGTCCTGCAAATGGTCAACTTGACTCGTTACCGAGCTTCAATTAACCTATTCAGCCATTTTAAGTCTAAAACCTCACAAGATTTTCACCACTTGACCACTATAGTCATTTAAAGTGGACTGCTATAGGAGTCCTACGTATTATGTAGGTATATACGTAAAGCACTATTTCTAATAAACTCAAGACGGTACATATATTCAAGTGTTTACTTGCTAGCTGATAGCTACTCCTAGTAATACCAAACATTTAAAATATGCTAATTTCATCAGACTTGTTAAAGAAAAAATCAATTTGACATTGTAAAGCTTTATGTCGTAAGCTAATTCATTGAAAAGCTCAATATTTATACAAAAATGAATCCAATGTCAACATTCATTAGACGACACAACTTTTAGGTAGTAGGTTTAAATTTTTAGCATGGATTTGTAGTTAGATTCATGAAATTTTAAAGAAGCAAAAATTAATTATATTTAGTGGTTTGAGGAATAAAAATAATGAGTAGGCGGCAACAAAAAGTAGTTCTTTCTGGAGCCACAATATTAGTATGTTTAAGTATTTTCAGTAGTATAAATCTATTACCAAAAATTGAAATTGTTAGAGCTAGAGAAACACAGTCAAATAAAACAGCCACAGGGAACGGTTGGTTAGCAGCTTCTTTCCCTGTAGAGAATTTTCAAGCTTATACATCACCCTTTGGTTATCGTCGTTCTGCAACTGGTGGTGATGGTTGGGAATTTCACAATGGTTTAGATATTGCCGCCCCCCAAGGTAGTTACATTCGTAATTGGTGGGGAGGTAAAGTGATTAAAGTAGGTGATAGCGGCGCTTGTGGTACTCACATCATCATCAAATCAGGGGAATGGGAACACACCTATTGCCACATGGAAGGTCATGTAGAAACTGCCAATGGTCGCCGTTTTCTGATTGATCGCGCTGGAGGAATTCAAATCTGGGAAGGTCAAACTATTCCTACGGGTGTGAGAATTGGCAGAATTGGGATGACAGGGCGCACTACCGGCCCTCACCTCCATTGGATCATGAAGTATGCAAATAACTATGTTGATCCAGCAATGGTGTTAAAAGAAATGTTTTCCCAACAGCAAATCGCCAGACAAAAGTCAAGATAATAGGGATAAGATAGTTTTTTCATTGGGGCAGTCAATAGGCACATAGTCAATCCTATAAAGAAAAGATAGGAAAACTAATAACAGTTTGTGCCTATCTTTTTGCTAGTTTTAGTTAATTGTGGAATTAATAACTATTGACTAACCACTGTTGTTAATTCTTCATTTGTTGATTCTTGTTTATTGCCGTCCATAATTTTGCGGAATGCCTCACCGTCAATGGTTTCTTGGTCTACCAACATATCTACTAGGCGCTCTAACAATAGGCGATTTTCTTGCAACAATTCTTTGGCAATTCGGTAGCAACTATTGATTATTTCTCGAACTTGAGCGTCTATTTTGGCGGCAATTTCCTCAGAATATTCTGATTTATTCATCCAATCCCTGCCTAAAAAGACCTCTCCATTCTGAGTTTCTAGGGACAAGGGGCCTAAATCAGACATCCCGAACCTTGTCACCATCTGCCGTGCCATTGATGTGACTTTTTGCAGGTCATCTCCTGCACCAGTCGTTACTTCTGCTTTACCAAAGACGATTTCCTCAGCAGCACGTCCCCCCAAAGTAGCTGTAATTCTCGCTTTGATTTGGTTACGGGAAATTAAGCCTTGTTCTTCATTGGGAGTAAACCAAGTCAAACCTTGGGCTTGTCCCCGTGGGATGAGGGTGACTTTCTGCACTGGATCATGGTCTTTTAATAAAGTCCCTACCAAAGCGTGTCCAACTTCATGGTAGGCAATTAAGCGTTTGCTCTTGCTGTCTACCAGGGGTGTACCTTCCATCCCAGCCACAACCCTGTCTACGGCATCATCAATTTCTAAAATAGTTATGGCCTCTTTGCGTCTTCTAGCGGTGAGAATCGCTGCTTCGTTGAGTAGGTTGGCTAAATCTGCCCCTGTAAACCCTGGTGTGCGACGGGCGATCGCTTCTAAAGATACACTAGGGTCAATCTTTTTATTGCGAGCATGAACGCTTAAAATTTCCAATCGTCCTTTCAAGTCAGGTGCATCAACTATTACCTGTCTGTCAAAGCGTCCGGGACGCAACAAGGCAGCATCCAAGACATCGGGACGGTTGGTGGCAGCAATAATAATGATGCCGGTGTTGCCTTCAAAACCATCCATCTCTGTGAGTAACTGGTTGAGGGTTTGCTCTCTCTCATCGTTACCACCACCGATACCTGTACCCCGTTGTCTACCTACTGCGTCAATTTCATCAATAAATATTAAGCAAGGAGCATTGTCTTTAGCTTTCTTAAATAAATCGCGGACGCGGGAAGCACCCACACCTACAAACATTTCCACGAACTCCGAGCCAGAAATACTAAAGAATGGTACACCAGCTTCCCCAGCGATCGCTTTTGCTAGTAAAGTTTTCCCTGTACCTGGGGGGCCGATTAATAATACCCCTTTGGGAATACGCGCGCCTACAGCCGTAAATCTTTCTGGCTGCTTCAAGAAAGTTACAACCTCTTGTAGTTCTTCCTTAGCTTCTTCAATCCCTGCAACATCATCAAATTTCACCCCAGTTTTGGCTTCCATTTGGAAACGCGCTCTGGATTTACCAAAGTTCATGGCTTGACTAGAAGCGTTGGTAGAGCGTCGCAGAAACAGTAGCATTAAGGCCACTAACGGTAAAATCCACATTAGGTTAATTAGTAGTCCAACTGCGGCTCTACTGTTGGCAGAAGATACTTCACCAAAATCCACATTATTGGCTTTGAGTTTATTAATTAACTCTGTGTTTTGCTCTAAAAGCCTGACTTGTATTGGAGGTGTATCTGGCTTTTGTCCTTTTAAATAAACTTTTGCTATCTGTTCAGTTTCGTCTAATTCTACTCTTTTAACCTGCTCTTGATTAATTTTCTGGATTAACTCCCCATAAGTTAGTGAGTCGCGCTCTGCTTTTTGAGCCAACGCGGGATTACCTCCCAAAATACTCGGCAACATGATCAAACTGGCTGCAAGTGCGCTAGTCCAAGCCACACGCTTTGGTGATTGCTGTTTCATCAATGCCTTTTTACCAAAATTTTTCATAACAATTACCCTTTGTCTGCTGCCATAGGCCGAGCTTTGGTTTATGCCTACTCTTCTAGCAAAAATTGCAATAACTCGTAGTCACTGCTGTCTAATCTAGTCTAACTCCCACATTCAAATTAAGAAGGCAAAGGGATTGGGGATTGGGTAAAAAGCAGGGGAGAAAAGGAGAAATGCCCTAATCAGCACTCATCTCTCTCCAATACTAAATTTCTAGTAATTTGACTGTGGTGAAATAAATCGTTAAGATTATAAACATAGTCATAATGACTTCGCATTTTAGTATTTTTTTAACTATTAGGTAGGTTATGGTGAAAATTGTTGGTATTGGTGGTAGTTTAAGAGCCAACTCTTACACCCAGTTGGCTTTGCAAATAGCAGCACAAAGACTAGAAGCCATAGGTGCAGATGTCGAGATTTTAGATTTACGCCAACTAAACTTACCATTCTGTAATGGTGGTAAAGAGTATCCAGAATATCCAGATGTGCAGAGATTGCGCGATACTGTTAGTAATACCGATGGATTAATTTTAGCGACACCTGAATATCATGGCGGTGTGAGTGGTGTCCTAAAAAATGCTCTTGATTTAATGAGTTTTGATGAATTGTCTGGGAAAGTCACCGGTTTGATTAGTGTACTGGGAGGACAAGCTAATAGCAACGCCTTAAATGATCTGCGCCTAATTGTCCGTTGGGTACATGGTTGGGTGATTCCGGAGCAAATTGCGATTGGACAAGCTTATGGTGCTTTCAGTTCCGAAGGCAAATTGTTAGATGAAAAACTTTCCCAAAGGTTTGATCAATTCGCTCAGAGTTTAGTAGATAATACCCGCAAGCTGCGAGGAGTAAATTAGAGAGTTTTGACGGTTTGTAGTAAGCACTTCAGTGCTGAAAAAAAGGACTAAAGTCCTTACTACATAACAGCTTTTTAATGATGATGGTGATGGTGATGATGACTAGATATATGTGTATTTACAGTCATTGCTTGCTCATTCTGTAACTCAGCAATGTGGGGAATTGCCCACTGTGCAGCCATCGCTAAAAACTCTGGATTGTTATTAACACAAGGCATTTGTACGTAATCCACATCAGGATGCTTTTTCTCTAAAGCATGAATAATGTGGTGTACATCTAATAGAGTTTCGTGGTTTTCTGTAGCAAAGCCAATGGGCATAAAGATGATCACTTTTGCACCCAATTGAATTAGGTTATTAGCTGCTTGTTCTGTATTTGGTTGCGTCCATTCAATTAGGGGTGTATCGTGATTGAGCCAACCTACCGAAATTAAAGGATAACGGTTAATTAACTCCTCTCTTACCAACTCATACAAAGCTTGACTTTCGTCAATTCCAGAGGTGAAACCTTTGGCTTTGTGAGGACAACCGTGATTCATCAACACAATGCCAATTTGAGAAGGTAAGTATGCGGCTGCTAAATCAGCGTTAATTTTCTCCTCAACTAGATGCGCCATTAAGTGAATATACTCCGGCTCATTATAGAAAGAAGGGATGTAACGTAATCCTTTTAGCCAATGGTTTTCACCCTCAGCAGTCTCAGCCAGAGCGTTGTTCACTTGCTCGATCGCAATTCCACTGGTAAAAATTGAATCAACCACCAAAAGAGGATAAATCAGGATTTTATCAAAGCCTTGGTTTTTGATTTCTGCCAAAACTTGTTTTGGTAAAAAAGGAGCGCAGAAGTTAAAAGCTTTGAAAACTTGAACATTACTACCCCACTTAGCCTGTAATTGTTCTTCAATTCCAGCTCGTTGCTTTTCAAAGATGGCATTATGAGGGGAAATAAAATCATGATGTTGGTGTCCCCATTCGTGGCGGTCAAATAATGCCAATATTTTTGCTAAAGGTGGATAAATCCAGGTGGGAACCGGTGCGAATTTGGCTGTGAGTAGATTGAGAGCCTGTTCGTTATAGTTGGCAAAATCTTCGTAGCTTTCGACTTCGCCATAGCCCATGAGCAAGACAGCTACTCGATCTTGATTGGATAAATGCTCCTGGGTGTTTTGTAGTTTTTCCGGTGTGGCAACCACAATGAGTTCCTCAATATAAACCAGAATAGAGAGCAAAATCAGCAGCTAGTAAATAGCTGAAGTTTTGACTAATTAGTTATTTATTATCCCATCCCCCCGGAGAGGATAACTACAAAATTGACAATAATATATCAAAAGTCATATTAGTGTTATTACTTGATACCGAGTGTTAAACAAGATTGGATAGGGAAGACTGGGGAGTAGGGATTGGGGAATGGGGAATGGGGACTGGGGATTGGGAAGCAGAGGGGCAGGGGAGAAAAACTAATGAATATAATTATTTGTCCTGGAATTCATGAAACAGATTTAACTGAAAGCTTTATTTCAGGGTGGTTATCCCCAAGCATAGATAACTTAAAATCCTCCTCATCCTCAACCCTACAGGAGGCTAAAGCTACATCCCTCCAGTCCCCAATCCCCAGTCCCCAGTCCCCAATCCCCAGTCCCCAGTCCCCAATCCCCAGTCCAGAGAATATATTAGTTGCGCCAGTGCCAGGGATTTTGGCTTTATCATCACTTCACATTTTGCAGTTTCTGCACGATCGCCTGCACCATAGGCTAGAATCGCCAGTTATATTCATCAGCTTTAGTGCTGGTGTTGTAGGAGCGATCGCCGCAGCTTGGCAATGGCAACTTTTGGGAGGTGATGTCAAAGCATTTATAGCGATCGATGGCTGGGGAGTACCATTATGGGGGAAATTTCCCATTCATCGGCTCAGTCATGATTATTTTACGCATTGGAGTTCATCTTTGCTCGGTAGTGGGCAAGATAACTTTTATGCAGAGCCAGCAGTTGATCATTTAACTATGTGGCGATCGCCACATAGTGTACAAGGCTGGTGGGTAGATTCCTCCCAAGGTGAAATTACCACCCCCAAAACCCGTCTAACAGCAGCTGAATTTCTGCATTTATTATTAAAACACTATGAAGAAAAATAGTCCGGAAAACAGTATAAGCACATAGGAGTGAGAAATAGAGGATATTGGGCAATGAACTGACGATAATTAAGCAGATGAGGAAGGGAGAAAAGCAAAACAATTCTTTCTTATCTTCCCCAATTCCCAATCCCCAATCCCCAATCCCCAATCCCCACCCCCCATCTACCCTAGTTAAAATACCAACGTAACCCATGTTTCCAACTGAACCTGCTGCTGTCAATAACGGGTTTGGCGCACTACTAAAGAATCGGAATTTTATGCTCCTATGGATGGGACAGTTGCTATCCCAATTAGGAGATAAAGTTTTTTTCGTCTTAATGGTGGCTTTGTTGGAGAATTACCCACCGCTTCCGGGTTTAGCACAAAACTCCATGTACTCAATTTTGATGGTGGCGTTCACTCTACCAGCAATTTTATTGGGTTCTGCGGGTGGTATTTTTGTTGATCGCTTCTCTAAAAAGCTCATCCTAGTAGGCTCGGATGTCATACAGGCAATATTGACATTACTAATAGCCTTTGCACCACGAGATTTTCTAATATTTTTAATCCTGACTTTTGCGATTTCTGCCTTAGCCCAGTTTTTTGCCCCAGCCGAACAGGCGGCTATTCCTGTGTTGGTACGCAAAGAAAATTTTATGGCAGCCAATGCTCTCTACAGTAGCACCATGATGGGGGCTTTAATTGTAGGGTTTGCCATTGGGGAGCCGATATTAAGTTGGGCGAAGACTTGGTTAGGAGAAGGCTATGGTCAACAAGCAGTGGTAGCGGGATTATATTTATTGTCAGCACTAGCCTTTCAGTTAGTTGATTTTAAATCAGAACACAAAACTGTCAGCGATCGCCGCTCATTAATCGATCCTTGGGCTGATTTAAAGGAAGGTTTGCGTTATCTCAAAAAAAATCGTCTGGTATTAAATGCCATGCTGCAACTGACCACTTTATATTGTGTCTTTGCGGCTTTAATGGTTTTAGCGATTAGATTAGCCGCAGATTTTGGTTTAAAAGAAAAACAATTTGGCTTTTTCTTAGCAGCAGCCGGGGTAGGGATGGTATTGGGTGCAGCCATTTTGGGACACTGGGGCGATAAATTTCATCACAAACCCTTACCCTTAATCGGATTCTTAGTCATGGCGTTGGTTTTAGGACTATTTACCTTTACCCACAATCTCGTGCTAGCTTTAGGACTTTGTGCATTGTTGGGCATAGGTGCTTCTTTAATCGGTGTACCCATGCAAACCCTCATTCAACACCAAACACCACCAAATATGTATGGTAAAGTGTTCGGCTTTCAAAATCATGCTGTGAACATTGCCTTGTCGGCACCTTTAGCCATTACCGGGCCATTAACTGATGCTTTAGGCTTGAGAACTGTCTTAGTAGGAATGAGTTTTGTAGTTGCAACTGTAGGTATTTGGGCATGGCAAAACACCCGTCGAGTTTTGCAAGATGTAATTTAGGCAATAGTTAATAGGCAATAGGCAATAGGCAATAGTCATTAGCTCCCCCACATCCCTCATAAGTCAGGGAAAATTAACTAATATCATCTGCTTCCGTCCTAAACTAAAAGTACAAGTTATGTTGTATGGTCGGTTTTGACCATGATATCTCTACGTTAGCCACATCCTGAAGACAGAAATTTCAGGCATAACTTGGTGGAATTTTCCATTAAAATTGAAATATTCAATACAGAATTCCCGCATTAACTTAGCTATCCTCCGAGGTTTGATCGTGACTGTGAGCTTGCCTTCCCCGACTAGTCCCTCACAAATAGAGCAACACAACCAGTCTGCTAGTTCTACATCATCAGTTGTCACCCCTAAACGGGTAACTGGTGGTTCTGCACTACTAGATAGCCTTCTGCGCCACGGTGTTGAGTATATCTTTGGCTATCCTGGTGGAGCAATCCTACCAATTTATGATGATCTATACAAAGTAGAAGCAACTGGGCGCATTAAGCACATTCTCGTGAGGCACGAACAAGGGGCAGCTCATGCTGCCGATGGTTATGCCCGCGCTACTGGCAAAGTGGGTGTCTGCTTTGGTACTTCTGGCCCCGGTGCAACTAACTTGGTGACAGGTATCGCTACGGCGTACATGGATTCGATTCCCATGGTGATTGTCACAGGACAAGTACCACGGAAAATGATCGGTACGGATGCGTTCCAAGAAACTGATATCTATGGCATTACTCTACCAATAGTCAAACACTCCTATGTAGTGCGTGATCCGGCTGACATGGCGCGGATTGTAGCTGAGGCTTTTCACATTGCTAGCACAGGCCGTCCAGGACCGGTGTTAATAGATGTGCCTAAAGACGTGGCTTTTGAAGAATTTGATTATGTACCTGTAGAACCAGGTACAGTCAAGTTACGGGGTTATCGTCCTACAGTGAAGGGCAATCCCAAACAAATCAATGCGGCGATTCAGTTAATTCAAGACAGCCGTCGTCCTCTACTATATGTTGGTGGGGGTGCGATCGCATCTGGCGCACACACAGAAATTCAAGAACTAGCAGAGCTATTTAATATCCCCGTCACAACTACCTTAATGGGTATCGGTGCTTTTGATGAACATCATCCCCTATCTTTGGGAATGTTGGGAATGCACGGCACCGCCTACGCCAACTTTGCGGTAACGGATTGTGATTTGCTGATTTGCGTGGGTGCCAGGTTTGATGACCGCGTAACAGGTAAATTAGATGAATTTGCCTCCCGTGCCAAAGTTATTCACATCGACATCGATCCCGCAGAAGTAGGTAAAAATCGCGTCCCAGAAGTACCCATAGTTGGTGATGTGCGGAAGGTGTTAATTGACTTGTTGCGTCGCTGCAAACAAATCGGTGCCAAAAGTACACCCAACCAAACCACAGAATGGCTCAACCTGATTAACCGTTGGCGTGAAGAGTATCCCTTAGTAGTACCCCAACATCCTGACAGCATCTCACCCCAAGAGGTAATTGTAGAAGTTGGCCGTCAAGCACCCCATGCTTTCTACACTACAGATGTAGGTCAACATCAAATGTGGTCAGCCCAATTCCTCAAGAATGGCCCTCGACGCTGGATTTCTAGCGCCGGTTTAGGAACAATGGGTTTTGGCTTGCCTGCGGCTATTGGTGCTAAAGTAGCATTCCCTAATGATGAAGTCGTCTGTATTAGTGGTGATGCTAGTTTCCAAATGTGTTTGCAAGAATTGGGAACTGCCGCACAATATGGCATTAATGTCAAGACAATAATTATCAATAACGGCTGGCAAGGGATGGTACGCCAGTGGCAACAAGCCTTCCACGGCGAACGCTACTCATGTTCAAATATGGAAGTGGGGATGCCAGATATTGAGTTTTTGGCAAAAGCCTATGGAATTAAGGGGATAATAGTGACTAAGCGTGAGCAATTAAAAGATGCGATCGCTGAAATGTTAGCCCACAATGGCCCTGTAATTTTGGATGTTCATGTCACCAAAGACGAGAACTGTTATCCAATGGTAGCCCCTGGTAAGAGCAATGCTCAAATGATTGGTTTACCCAAGCAACCACCGAAAGCCAGTGTAGAACCAGTTTATTGCAGCAATTGCGGTACAACCAATGCCCATGATCATAAATTCTGTTCTGAATGCGGGACTAAGTTGTAGTTACCGACCAGTCTAAGAACTTAAAAACCTCTAGTAGCAATCAGAAATTTGAGATAATTTCTGGTTGCTATGTCATTTTAGGTGAGAAATTTATTCTCTGATAGGGTGCGTCAGAGGGAAATTTCGGTAAAAATGTACAGACTTTTGACATCTGATGCACCCTAATAATGTGCCTATTCAATCAATCAATCCATCCAAAATCGCGTTTAAATTATAAATCGTCATGTCCGTTACTGGTTCAGGATGGGGCATGACATCTAAACTGGCGCTAATACCATGTTTCACCTCTGCTTCACAGACTGCTAGGTGTGCGTCAAAATTTAATTCCCGAAAAGTCTGCTGGGCTTGTTGAATCCACCACTCATGAGAAAAAGTAACTAATACACTTAAATCAATCACTTCATGATCTGAATCAATTTCTTCAGAATCATTTCTTAGCAGAGGTGGGATGTCATCGGTAAAATCACCATGATTGAAGCAATGTAATTTTTGCTTATTTGTATCAATTGGATAAAAGGGCATATTTATACTAATTTGTATCCACTTCGTTTAGTCCGCAATGAAGCGTTGAAACGAATTTATCACTACTTGCTGCTGATTAACCGCCAATCAACTTGATAATTCCTATAGAAAACTTTATTTTTCAGCCACCCTCTACTCATTACCTTTGTTCCCTGTAACCTGTCACCTGTAACCTGTAACCTTTAACCTGTAACCTGTAACCTGTAACCTGTAACCTGTAACCTGTAACCTGTCACCTACCTATATTTCTAAATTTGGCACATCTACCCAGGTTGAAGTGGTGTGAGAGTGATGAGATAAATCCATTAATAGCTGGGAATAAACCCCTTCGCGCAGAGATGGTACTGTTGGGGTTTGGGTATCAATTCCTTGTACCCATTGGTTAACTACCCGGAGAAATGCACAAATGCGTCCATCAGGGTAATGTTGAGGAAATAGGAATCTTTGGGGAATTTCGATTTCTTGGAGGGGTTGGGTTGCTTGAGAACCCCAAACCTTAAATCCGTGGATATAATCTTTTTGGTTATCGCTGCCTAAAACTAGAGTACCGCGATCGCCATACACTTCTAACCAATGTGTACGGCAAGCATGAACCACTGCACTGATAGCAACTTGGCAAGGTGTACCATTGGCTAATTCCAAAGACAACAGACAGGTGTCGTCTGTCTCTACTGGCTTTAATTCCCCACTAGCAGGTTCAAGCCGTGCCGGAATAGCAGTAGTCAAATGGGCATTTAATCTCTTAACTGCCCCAAACAGCCAGTAAATATAATCAAAGGCGTGAGAACCCAAAGAACCCAATGCACCGCCGCCTTTCTCTTGGGAAGAATACCAATTCCAAGGGCGGGAAGTATCGGCACGAGAAGAACCTAACCAATCAATTCTAATTAAGCGTTGGTTGCCGACATAGCCTGATGTTAATAATTCAGCAAAAAATTGCCACGCTGGAACAAAGCGAAACTCAAAATCTACAGTAGCAATCACCCCTTTTGCTTGGGCTAATTGATACAATTCTTGCGCTTCAGCTACATTTAAAGTTACGGGTTTTTCTAGTAATAAATGTTTACCTGCTTGTAAAACTTGTTTTGCCATTTCGTAGTGGAGAAAAGGCGGTGTAGAGATGCTGACTGCTTGCACGGCTGGTAAAGCTAGAACATCAGTAAGATTGTCACAAGCATGGGGAATATTATTAGCTGCGGCAATGGTTTTAGCTTTATTAATATCGCGATGATAAACAGCAACTATTTCTGTACGATGGTGGGCATTGAATGCAGGTATGTGAACTTTTTGACCGAATCCAGTACCAACAATTGCTACACCAATGTTACCCTGACTTGTTTGTAAGCCTGAAACCATATATCCTACTGCTTAAAAATTACTCTGTATTTCATAAGTCAGCATACAGAAAAAAGGGGAAATAGTCATTAGTTAGAAGGCAATAGGCACTCTTGCAATAGGCAATGGTTTATTCTCATTTGCGCTACTGTTACCTTACCGGAGGCGGAGCGTCTCGGCTCCGTACCCTTACACCTCTTGCACTCTTACCTTAAGAATCGCATTGTAAAGGGATAGCGATAATGTTCACCACTATATGCTTTCCTGGCGGCAAAAGTTACTAAAAATAATTGTAATAATAATAAGGCAGCCATAAAATACACCCAAATAAATATCAGGCTGTCTAAAACTGTGTTGACTTCATTAATTTCACCGTTAGTAGTGACTGCAATACCACAACTCGCTAGCACTAATAATAACGATATAATTATGACAACTACAGTATAAAAGGTTAGTGAAATCTGAAAATTCAGAGATTCTTTACCTTGAAAATCAACCCAGGAATATTTGACTTTTCGTAACTGCCAAATGATTAACGGTACTAAAATATTTAGGGGCAAGAATAAAGGAATACCTAAGTAGACTAAGGTAAATAAAAGTATCCATGCTAATAACGCTGAGAGATGACACAACATAGCCCAGATACGCATTTGTTGGTTTTGTGTTTCTCTCATGGCTGTTTATCTGATGTGAATAGAGAAAGAATACTTATCCACATTATCAATAAAAAAAGACCTCTAACAGCTTAGAATCGTAAAATTTCTTGGTCATAATTTTCCGGTAGTGGTTCTATTTCCCAAACTATACCTTCACCAGCATCTAGGGCAACTTCAACGTAGAGTTGTTCTACGGCTGTTGTGGCTACGTCTTCATTGTTGGGGAACGGTTGTAAGTCTTCGGTGAGGAGTCGGAGTTTAAAACCGCCGGGAATCGATGCACCTACGCTGGTATTCCGTAACTCAAACCGCCAATAGGATGTATCTGTTTCGCCTTGGGGAGTAATTAAAAGTTCGTAGGTTTGTCCAGCGATCGCTAATCTACGGGATAATGTTACTCCTGGCTGCACTCCTTCTGCACTCTTAGCTCCAGCTGCACTTAATTGTAAATTCAACTTACCCCAACCTATAGCCTCAGCCCCTTGGGAAACACCACTTTGTAGCCATTGCACCACTGAACGCTGTTCTGGTAAGCCTAAGCGGCGTTCATAGAGGCTTTTGCGCCAGCCACCATGTTCTACCAGTCCCCCCCACAATTCAAACGGGATGGCTAGCCTGGGGGTGATGACTTCGGGATTACCTAAACGGGTAATTAAGTTTTGTGCTTGGGTTTGGGATATGGTGGGTAACGCTGCTAGCTGGCTACGTGTGGCTATCTGCATACAGAATTGTAATTCCACAGGTAACACACTCATGTCAGTCGTGATAGCACTCGCATCTAAAGTATAAGTGCGATCGCCTGGATCATATTGACCTTGATTCTTTAATTGTGCATGGGTACAGTAACCCCAAACCTTAACATAGCCTGCATCTGGATCTACTTGTACCGCCAAATAATAATCTCCCACCCAATTTGGTAAATCTACCCATTCTTGGGGTACACGCAATTCACTTAAATCAATAGTCTCACTGGGAACTAGGATAAATTTGGTTACGTCTAGGGTGATGGCAGTTCCATTTACCAGTTCCCAAATGCTGGCTAGAGAATTGGTATTAGGCCAAACCTTTGCTTGGCGTGTAAAATCTTCTTGTAACCACGGCAAGACTGCACTCAAGCAAATTTCGTTTAAATAAGCTTGATACCCTATACTAGGATGAGAAAAAGACTCACTAGGAAGATTGATTTGATTTTGGGGATGATCAGGGATTTCTAAAATCAAGTCTGTTGAGTCAGCAAATGTGAAGACGGTAGGGTTAGCAGTCATGGCGGATACTCCGGGGGAATCAATTCAAAATAGCCTACGGCTGGGCTAACGCCTTCCTAGAGAAGGCTTGCGCCTACAAAATTCAAAATTCAAAGTTAGGGGTGGGAGACATTGTAGTAATTCTGTAGCCAGTCTTCTATTAGTGTACCCATACCCTTGAGTATGTCTGGAGTGAGGGAAATATGCAGTGTATCTTGACTCCAGCTTGCTAAAGATCGCAATAAAATCTCCTTAGCTTTACCCAGTCTTCGAGAAACAGTGTATTGCTTTGTGTCTAATTGTTGAGCAATGGCATCCTGATTCAGCTTTTGGTTGTAGTATAAAAGTAAAATCTGTTGTAATTGAGAATCGAGTTGAGAAATTGCCTTAACTAATATTTGATTAATTTCTCTTTTTTGGATATTTCTGGCTTGTTCTTCCTCCTGGGCAATGATTTCTTGAATTAAAGATGGCTGTTCTGTGCCAGGGAGATTATCTAACATCTCAAATGAATCATCCCCACCCTGAGAAATATTTAGAGAATCTGGGTTGGGATAAAGATACTTGCGTACAGCTTTAGCAGCATTCAATAGCCACTTTTCTAAGGTTTGGGGGTTGGCTGATGGGGTGCTTGGGGAGTTGTAAGCTTTAGCGATCGCCTCCCAGGTGTCAGCATCTGGGGGAGACAATTGCCGCGAATTAGCCGCTTTGGTTGGCACATACAGGGTTTTGAAGCAATTCCATGCCTGGATGTATGCCTGAGTTTCGGCTGCGGATAAACCAGCATTTTGCAAAGATTCATCCAAACGCTTCTGGCTAATTTTGCGTAACAAACCCCAATCAGTGCAGATATCTACTTCCTGGCGTTGGCGTAGGGTTTCGCGGATAGCACTACCAAAAAGAATACTGGCGTAACCTTTCAGGCTACTGCTATGACTGGGATTAAACCCTTTGAGGACTCGATCAACTTGGGCGATCGCCACTTGAAAGCAGTCTGAGAGCTTGTACTGCGTACTAATCAAACTAGCGGCTGTTTTTTGGGATGTCCAATAACAAGGTTCTTGCAAATAAGCGGTGAGATGCTGCTTGGCTAAGGCTTTGGTTTCGGGAAGTTGCCAAAACTTATACCAATACAAAGTCCAAAAACCTTCCGAAGTTTCCTTGGGGGTATGGTTCAGACAACTTTGAATGCTGCGACGCAAGCGTGATTCCGTCGCCCACCGACTGAAGCGATCGGCATCAAACTGCACAAAAGTTGAAAACATTTCAATAATGCTTTGCCGAGGTTGCATAAAAAACTAGAAGCCGATCTATAGGACAACAGAAGGTGTTCAAAAACACCTGCACAAACTTTACTACAAGGAAGAAGTATTATGCTTCGCTTAGGACTGAAATCTTTAACACTTGGTAGCATGGTTGCCTTAACTACTGCAACTACTGTTTTTGCCCAAGTTCCCATAGTACAAGACTTGCGATTACTTCCCGCTTCAAATTTTAGTTGCGGTCCCCATCTCAGTACCTATATCGTCAAACCTCTAGATAACCGTCGAGGCGCTGGTATCCGTTGCGTCAAATTTAGCGAAGGCAAACCAGGAACAGCTATCCCCAGATTGGCATGGTACGGCGAAGGTAACTGGAGTGGTGCAACCTATCGTCACGTAGGACAAGCTATATATAGAGGTCGCAATCTGGTTGGTTTTGCCTCTGATATTCACGGTAACGGCGAAGATATTAACAACAATTTCCCCGGAAATTTGAATGTAAAAGTTTTGGGTGGTGGATCGACAATTCGCGTGACTGGTGCATGGAATGAACAATGGCAATTAGTCAAAACAACTAATTACAGACCTTTATCCAGACCAACCACCTGTGGCGGATATTTTGATGAATATCAAGTATCTGATCTGGCAGGTAGACGTAGAGGTGATGGCTTACGTTGTGTTCTACGGGTTGGACCGAAAAACACTACTTGGTTTGGCAATGGTAATTGGGGCGGTTCTACCTATTCTCATCTAGGAACTCGTTCTTTAAATGGTTATGGTGCTGGTGATATTTGCGGCACTACTTTCGGCACAATTTGTAACACCTTTAATTGGGGTTCATTGAAATTAACACCTGTTCCTAGTGGATTTGATGTTACAGGTGCGTGGAGTGAAAAGTGGCGGTAATTGATTTAAAATATCAAATTTCCAATGCAGATTTGCAACGCCAATTAACAAGAATTTTTATCTGTCAAAACTGGTCAATATCAGTTTCTAGAAAGGTGCGTCAGTACAAATCAATTACAGATAATTCCAGAGTTCTTCTGCCTGACGCACCCTACTTATTTGATATTTTGTGATTTGGCAGTCCCTAAAATCAAATTGAGCAATTACTAGATTAAACCTGGTCCCCTACCTCTGACATCTCTTTCTTCTGTTAATTCACCTGCTTTATCTTCATTTACTTCGCTTAATTCTTCAACTCGTGTTGAAGTGTCTTGTTCTGCTGCGGCTGTGGCATCACCAGGAACGTCGTAGTACATTTCTGGTTCAACTGCGTAGTTATTTAATAAACCTTCTTTGTCTACTGTATAGCCGTCTGTAGTGCGAATACTTTGGGTTTTTGTTTGATCATCTGTCGGTGCATCTGCTTCTCTTTCTTCTGTAGGGAGTGTTTTATATAATTCTCCCTCTCTTTCATGACGGGCAGCAGTTTCAGCAGGGATAATACCTCTATCGTATGTATCTACTTCTACGCGTTCATGTGAGTCTATGCCTTGATGTTTTTCATTAGTCATAAATTTGTCCTCGTTAAAAAAAATGTTAAAACTTCGAGAACTAGATTAGACTTTTCACATTGTTGAATCTACTATCTTGAGGAATGTTATAAAAATAAAATTAATAATTTTCTCTATCTTTGGATATATAACGCTTTCTCGTTTTAATCCAAAAAAAATAGATACCCAAACTCTCTAATAAATTGGGTATCTTTGGAAAAGCTCACCAATCAAAAATTACAAGTAGTTTTAGATAGTACAGATTTTATCAAGATAAGTGTTTAAGTCAGTACAGAACTAACCAATGATGATAAACATCTTATCTTTTTATCTATAGTTTTCTGTACTTCTGTACTATTGTCTGAAAATAAACTAACTGAATGTAATTAACCAAAGAATTGGCTTTTCAGTGAGTTAATTTCTGTCACTAATTCTTTGCGAGTTGAAGATTTGATGAGATAACGGAAAATAAACCAAGTTGAGTAACTAAGTCCAATCACTTCAAAAATTGGCTCTAATAAAGGGAGATCGTTGATTGCATCTAATAAAGCCAGTAATACCCTCAGCGTTACTAGGACTGATAGGATTAATAAAACTGTGACAATGGGACGGTTATATTTCTGATAAAAACTACCTACATATTCTGGTAGTTGCGCCAAGAAATCAGATACTTGTTTAGCAACTTGTTGCCATTGAGTATTAGTGTCATTTGCTGGTGGTAGCTTGGGTAAGTTACCATTTTCTGCCTTGGGTAGTGCTATTGTACCTTGTGGTAAATTGGCATTTAAGGATTCCGCTTGCTTTTGTTCGGTTTCCATAGTTTTTCTATCGGGTAATCACAACAGTTTTTCTAAGTGAGTCAGATGTAAATAAACATAATCATTTGCGTTGTCAATTGTCAATCAAGAAAAGTCAGTAGTTACACTATCTACTGAGTATTTTAAATACGTTCTTTCCGGTGATCAATAATCACTACCGCAGGATCATGCCCATTGCCTTTAACTGGGGTTTCCGTGCGAATAATATCTTCCTGTTTGAGTCGTTCTACCCCTTGGCGCTGGTGTTCTCTATCTACATCAGTGGCATCAAAGACGGCGAATTCTTCAATACCGCGACGATGTAAAATTGCCTCTGCCTGAGCAATTTCTGCATCTGTGCCATCGATAATTACTAAATAGTGTCCTCTTCGCACCCGATCTTCGTATACTCTGGCTCGTTCTTCGGGGATACCCAAACCAATCAGTGCGCCTAAAAAGCCACCAGCAACAGCACCAATACTTGCTCCAGCTAGGGTAGTGGCCAGAGTTGTTGCTGTTGCTCCTGCTAGCATGATGGGGCCAATGCCAGGAATTGCTAGAGTGCCAAGTCCTACTAACAAGCCACCTAAACCACCTAAAACTCCACCCGAAACTACTCCGGCTGCTGCACCTTCATCAGCTTTATTACCTACTTCCTCCTGTACAGGAGTGCCAGCAAGATCATCATCCCGATCTACATTTTGTGCGATCGCCGAGACTCGATCCATAGGAAAGCCGGAATGTTTCAATTCATGTAGCGCCTGTTCAGCATCCCGACGATTAGAGAACACACCTACAGCACGTCTATGTATACCTACAACCATGTCTTTTTTCTCCGAGAATCAACACAATAATTACTGATTTAAAAAATTCACATTCATAAATAAAAACATTGATGTCATTACCTTTAATTACGACTTTTTTTATAGTATTTTTTCATCAATCTGTTGGAGTAATTTCTTGCTCTACCAAGGGATATATAGGAATACGGTTTGATTACTGTTCGTCTAACGTGGCGTAGCCAAATGATTTGCGGAGGTAGGCAATAGGCAATAGGAAAGAAGGGGGGTAGAGGTGTAATGAGTTTTTATGTGCCAGCACAGGCTACACCAACAAAAATAAAATCTAATTCTTATAGAAAATATTCCTCTTGTATGAATACTTTGATGTTGCTAAAAATATTATTTAAGTGCATACCAAAAGCAGAAATAGAAGGGTATTCCAGAGGCACAAGTAAGAACGCAAAATTTATTTATGTATGGCATATTCAATCTTTTATTTAGTCTTAATAAATCTTTAATAAATATATAAATTTAATAAAATTCTAAAAAACAGATAACTATTAAATATGATTTTTTCCTAAAATTAATGGATTTATATTGTCTATAAAAGTGATTGAATTTTATTTTTTATTTTAATATTTATGCAGAATATATAACTTTTGGTAATCACAATTCTTACCTAAGAAGGTGTAACTCAACTACAAGTAATAAATAGACTGATAAATAAGCCATTCTCCAGGAAGTGGATATTGAATGTTGTGGGTATAAGAGAAAAAATACTATGTTTCAAAGTTTGGAAAGTATTTTGATACAGCCTTGGCTATCTTTTGGTGTCGCACCTACAACAAGATTGCCAGATATTATTGTGCCAGTAGAACCATTGTTGGGTTTTTCTGGTTCTCAGTTTCTAGTAGCTTTGTTAGCTGGTACTTTAATGGCGGTTGCTTTTCAATTATTATTAACCAACCTTTCAGTTGCCGCCAGAATCTCAACTTTAGGTACTGATATAGATGATGGCGGAGAATCAGAAAGTGTTGGCAGTAAAATTCGCCAAGTTGAGGCTAAAGTTGGGGCTTGGGGAATCATCACCGCCAGTATTGCCTTATTTACTGCTTGCTTTTTAGCAGTTAAACTGAGCTTCATTCAAAGTGCGCTACTAGGAGCTATTGTTGGCGTTGTCATTTGGTCTACCTATTTCTTATTGGTAGCATGGTTGGGTTCTGCCGCAGTTGGTTCTTTACTCGGTTCTATCATCAGCACTATCAATTCTGGTTTACAGTCGCTGATGGGAACAGCCACTACAGCCATTGGTGCTGGTGCTGCACAACGACAAGCAGTTTCTACAACGGAAGAAATTACAGCCGCAGTCCGACGAGAATTAACTGCTGGTTTGGATGCTGAAAGTATTACTGAAACTCTGAAGAATTCTTTGGCATCTCTACCAGTGCCAAAACCAGATTTAGCAGAAATTCGCAATCAGTTTGATAAAATCCTGGGTGATGTAGATTGGCGCTCCTTAGCTGACGGCGACTTACTCAAAAATATTAATCGTCAAACTTTTGTGGATTTAATTAGTGACCGCACCAATTTATCAAAGGCGGATATCAACCAAATTGCTGACCAATTAAACGCAGCGTGGCAACAAACTTTTGCTCGTCAAAATCCCACAGAACAAGTGATCAATTTACTGCAATCTGCCACTCCCGAAGAATTAAAATCGGAAAATTTGGGTGAACGATTACAGCAAGTAGTCACCACCGTCAGAAGAAACGGTAATGGTAGAAATGGAGTGTTGAAGCAAGCTGTGCAGTATGGTGTAACTGCTGCTATTCCGGCTGTTTTAGATCGGGTGGATCTGTCTGATATCGATGTGGATAGAATTACTAATCAACTTCAACAGTTAAAAACCAAAGTTCAAGATATCGATGTCGAGAAAATTACCCACGAAATACAACACCTCAGAGAGCAAACTACTGAGCAAATCGCTGCAAGATTGACTCCGTTTAGGGAACACACCATCAAATCAGACATCAAAGACTATATCTTGAATTCTTTTCCTTGGCATTTCAATCGCATCACCATTAGAGATGAATTCCCAGAAGTCATCTATGATCCCCAAGCAGATCCGACAAATGTCCGTCAGCAACTAGAACAACTCCAACAAGAAGACTTTAGCAACTGGCTGACACAACGAGGTGATCTCAGTGAATTAAGGGTGACAGAAATTGCTCAACAGATGGATAGCATCCGCCATGAAGTTCTAGAAACTGTGCGCCAATCGGAAAAAGTGGAAAAAGGTCAAACAATCCGTCTGCGTATTGAAAATTATCTGCGTGCAACTGGTAAAGAACAACTGAAACCAGAGACAATTCAGCAAGATTTTGCCAATTTATTAGCAGAATTAGACGGTGAATTCGCTGATTTCAGCACGCTATTGCAGGGATTTGATCGGGAAGCTTTTGTACAGATACTCTTGCAACGGCAAGATTTTAGCCAAGAGGAAGCGAGTGATATTGTTAGTCAACTCGAAGGTATCTGTGATGATTTCTCCAATCAAGCCAGAGAGAGACAAGAACAAGCTACAGCTAGAGTTAATCAACTTTGGCAAAGAGTAGAAAATTATCTCCGCAATACCAATAAAGATGAGTTAAATCCTGAAGGTATCAGACGGGATTTTCGCGCCTTGCTAGAAGAACCGGAATTGGGAGTTAGACTACTGCGATCGCGTTTATCGCAGTTTGACCGTGATACATTTGTGCAATTACTCAGTCAGCGTCAAGATTTGAGTGAGGAGCAAATCAATCGCATTATTGATCAGTTGGAATATGTCAGGAATAGTGTTTTACAAGCACCACAAGCAGTACAAGAACAGTACAATCGCACCATCACAGCCATTGGCGACTATCTCCGTAGTACCAACTTGGAGGAACTCAACCCCGAAGGTATTAGACGGGATTTAGAAACCTTACTAACTCAACCACAGGAGGGTGTGGAAGCGTTACGCGATAGATTAGCGCAAGTAGATCGCGAAACCTTGGTGGAACTCCTCAGCCAACAGAGAAATTTGAGTAAAGAGCAAATTAATCGGACAATTGACCAGGTACAAGAGGCAATTGGGAATATTATCAGAGCGCCACGTCGCTTGGCAAACCGGACTACTCAAAGAGTGGGAGATTTTGCAGCTAGTCTGGAAAACTATCTGCGTCACACCAACAAACAAGAACTTAACCCTGAAGGTATCAAACGGGATTTAAGACTACTCTTACAAGACCCTCGTTTGGGAGTAGAGAATTTAGGCGATCGCCTTTCAAAATTCGACCGTTCAACGATGGTGGCGTTATTGTCCCAACGAGAAGATATCTCAGAAGAGGAAGCTAACCGCATTGTGGAACAAATCGAGTCAGTACGTAACTCGATTGCCCAGCAAATTCAACAAGTTCAGCAAAGATTCCAGTCAGCGATTGATCAAATTTTTGCTAGGATTCGCAACTATCTAGATTCCCTAGAACGTCCAGAACTCAGCTATGAAGGCATTAGACAAGACTTTGCAAAATTGTTTGATGATCCGCAAGTGGGATTTGCAGCCCTGCGCGATCGCCTCAGCCAATTTGACCGTGATACCCTAGTTGCCATCTTGAGTTCTCGCGAAGATATTTCCCAAGAAGACGCTAACCGGATTATCAACCAAATCGAAGCCACACGGGATAGCGTATTGCAACGCGCCGAACGCATCCAACAAGAAACCCAAAAACGCATCCAAGCAATGCAAGCACAAGTGAGAAAGCAAGCCGAAGAAACCAGAAGCACCGTTGCTAGTGCGGCTTGGTGGCTATTTGGTACAGCGTTGTCTTCCCTTGTAGCCAGTGCGATCGCTGGTATAGTAGCCGTCACTGGCTTACCTTTACCTGGGTAGGAGAAGGCAATAGGCAATAGGCAATAGGCAATAGTAAAATCTATGCCATGAATGAGTTTGAGCTTTTAGTCATGCCCTAATCGCTTTGTCTACAGCTATATATTTTGTGTCAGTTGAATAAATACGATCACCCCATTGCTTAAAGCGATCGGGGTTTTTTATTGCCACTTGCATAATTCCTGCTTTCACTAGCGATATATATGACAGATATGATGCAAACATCTGATGGATATTACTGCCACAGCATCAGCGATCGCATTATTTAACTAAACATAAATTATACTTAGGCTTTTCATAATTTCAAGTTATGATTTAATTGTGCTGGGGAGTACGAATTATGCTAGAGAAACTTTTTTTAGCAGCAATATTAACATTTACTTTCAGTTTATTTACACAAGGGCATGGGTTGTCTTCTGCGGAAATGACCCAACAAATAAACTCATACTACAAAGAGGTTCTGACTCTGAGTAAAACTCATCAATAACTTAGGTCTTTACGGAGGGCAATTGGTTCAGGTTACTCATATCATAAGCTGGGTATAAATGTGTCTGGACTTATTTGAATACTGAGTACAAAATTTCCTCACAGATTATGAAAAACTTAATTTTTACCACCTCCGTATTGCTATCCATTCTGAGTCTGACAGGTACTGCCCAAGCCGCAAATCCCGAACATCTAAGACAATTATTGTCAACAAAACAATGTCAAAATTGTGACTTAACGGGAGCAGGTTTAGTGATGGCAGACTTATCAAGAGCCAACTTAAGCGGTGCTAATCTCGCAGGCGCTAATCTGAGCCGTGCCAACTTAAGCGGTGCTGATTTGCGGGGGGCTAACTTGGCTGGTGCTGGTTTATTTGGCGTGAATCTGAGCGAAGCGAAACTGGGCGGTGCAAATCTCGCCAGTGCAGACTTGAGAAATACTTATCTAGCAAACACAGAATTTACCGGTGCTTATTTACAAGGCGCTAACTTCCAAGGTGCGGTAGGTATCCCATTGCAAATTGCTACCGCCGAACAATTTTATGCTTGGGGCGTAGCCGAAGCACAAAAAGGCAATCAAAAGCAAGCTATTGACTATTTTAATCAAGCGATCGCCGCTCAACCAGAATACGCAGGTGCATACTTGGCTCGTGGTATTGCCCGCTACCAAGTTTTTGACCGCCAAGGCGCAGTTGAAGATGCTCAAGCTGCACAGAAACTATTTACCACCCAGCAAAACACCACCGGAACACAAACAGCCCAAGCCTTTATCAAAGAACTCCAAACCCCCTACACTGAAAAAGTCAGTGCTGGTAAACCCAGTTTCTTTGACTTTGTAGGCAGTCTCGGATCAGTATTACTGCAATTTTTACCATTTTGAATGCTGTTAGCGGTAAAGGTGCTTTTAGGAATTTCTAGATAAAACAATATCCAAAACGTAGGGTGCGTCAGTGTGAGAAACTTTAGCTGTACCAAGAAACTATTCATACTGACGCACCCTTGTATATTGAGGGAAGTAGTAGACCGTTTATTTGAAATAATTTATTTTGTGCTGTTCCCGTAGCCCGTGTTGAGAGTCATTAGAAAACAGAGGTGCATGGGAAAATTGCTAATGACTATTAACTAATGACTAATGACTCTATCTAATAACTTGTGGACAGCAAATCAAGATTTAGCCCAATCTTGCTTACAGCATCCTTTTGTGCAAGGCATTGGTAATGGTGCTTTGGCACAGAAGAAATTTGCCTACTATGTAGGACAAGATGCCTTTTTCTTAGAATCCTTTGCCCGTGCTTATAGTATTGCGGCAGCTAAAGCCCCTGATTGGGAAAGTTTTAGGACATTTCACACTTTAGCTGGGGGAGTTTTAGAGGAACTGCGACTGCATGAAAGCTATGCTGCTAAGTGGAGAGTTGATTTAACTACCGTAGAACCAGGAATGGCTACCCGTCGTTACACTGACTTTTTGTTAGCCACTGCTTGGAGTGGGGATGTAGGTTTAACTGCGGCGGCGATGTCTCCTTGTATGCGTCTGTATGCTTTTTTAGGAGAACAGTTAGCTAGTCATGGCATCCCCAATCATCAGTATGGTGACTGGATTCGTACTTACAGCAGCGCAGATTTCTTGCCACTTACACAACAATTAGAAAATCTTGTCAACAATTACGCTGCTGCCAATCCCTCAACTCACTCAACCTATCGCTATGCAATGTCATGCGAACTTGAATTTTTCCAAGCCGCATGGATGGTTTAGTTTGAAAAAGAAACAAGGTAGAGATTTCCCCAATCCCCAATCCCCAATCCCTCCTAAGCGTGAGAAAATTAGTGAATACAATCGCAACACAAGCGGTTTTCCGAGTCTCCGACTCATCTTCGAGTGTGTAATTTAAAATTTATTCATAGATGAAAAGTAATCAAATTCCTCCCGGAAAGTTTGGTTTACCGATATTAGGTGAATCCCTAGAATTTATTTTCGATCCGAAATTTATTGAAAAGCGATATCATCATTATGGAGAGATTTTTAAAACTCATATTTTGGGCAGACCAACTGTAGTAATGGTAGGGCCAAAGGCTGTAGAGTTTGTTCTATCCAGCCACATGGAAAATTTTTCTTGGCGTGAAGGATGGCCAGAAAATTTCAAAATATTGCTAGGTGAATCATTATTTTTACAAGATGGTGAAGAACACCGTAAAAATCGCCGCTTGATGATGCCAGCTTTGCATGGGCCAGCCTTAGCAAATTATGTATCTACAATGGCAGATATCACACAAACATATTTGCAAAAATGGGAGAATAAACAAGAATTTACTTGGTTTGAAGAGTTTAAACAATTAACATTTGATATTGCTAGTCAATTATTATTGGGGACTAATCCTGGTGAGGAATGTATCCGTCTGAGCCAGTTATTTACCACACTAACTAATGGACTATTTGCCATTAACCCCTTGCCCTTACCATTTACCAAGTTTAACAAAGCTGTAGCAGCACGTAACCAAATTTTAGAGCATTTAACTCAAGTAGTCAGGGAACGTCAGCAACAACCCACAAAAGATGCTCTGAGTTTGTTAGTGCAAGCTCAAGATGAGGATGGTAACAGTTTAAGTGAGAAAGAATTAATTGCCCAAGCAGTTTTGTTACTGTTTGCTGGACATGAAACTACAACTTCTATGTTGACTTGGCTATGTGTAGAATTAGCCCGTCATCCAGAAGTCATGCAGCGTGCTAGAGATGAGCAATTACAGTTTGCTAGTCAAGGTGAATTAAGTTTAGAACAATTAGGGAAAATGCCCTATTTGGAACAAATTTTGTTAGAGATTGAGCGATTACATCAACCTGTTGGTGGCGGTTTTCGTGGAGTAATTAAAGACTTTGAATTTAATGATTTTCATGTACCTGCTGGTTGGCAACTCTTATATTCAATTTTGACAACTCACCGTCTAGAGGAAATTTACCCTGAACCAGAGCGTTTTGATCCAGAGCGTTTTAGTCCCCAGCGTCAAGAAAATAAAAAGTACCCCTTTAGTTTAATTGGTTTTGGTGGTGGGCCACGCATTTGTATTGGCATAGCCTTTGCCAAAATGGAAATGAAGATTGTAGCTGCCCATCTTTTACGCAAGTATCATTGGGAAATCTTGCCTAATCAAAGTTTAGATACAGTGCGGATTCCTACAAATCGTCCTAAAGATGGTTTACGGGTTCGATTTCAGCCGCTATAGGAATCATATTTGATTTTTGTTGGCGTAGCCTGCGCTAGCGCATAAAAACTCAGTATACCCCTACCCCCCTTCTTTCCTATTGCAAGAGTGCCTATTGCCTACCTACGCAAATCATTTGGCTACGCCACGTTAGACGAACAGTAATCAAACCGGATTCCTATATGAATTTGGGCGTTGCTGATTGGTGAGGTGATTTTTGCTTCACGCAGAGGTGTGGAGAATAAGAGTTTGAGAGCTTGAATTTTTGATTTTTATCCTTCTATTCAGCAACGCCTGAATTTTTATCTGAAAATATTATTTATAAATAATTAGTAATTTTACCTTTTCCTAGTATTTTCTTAACCTTAAATCAGTAGATTTTTATCGCCTATTTACAGGAATAAAATTACTGTGCGTTGATTTTTTGTAGCTAACAAAAACATAAAAAGCCAGTACGACCTATTCAAGCATAGGCTAATGCTTTGTGTTGCTTTTTCAGATTTTTTACCATTTTGCTTACATATTAATAATCATGACAGCTATAATTCTGAAATCTGAGGATATTGCGATCGCCACCAACGGACTAGAAACAGTCTTCACTCTACCAACAGGGGTAATTTCTCTGAGTACGCCTTACTTCCAAGACTTCGATAGCCTCAGCACCAGTAACACAGCTTGGACAGATAACCAAACTTTGACGGGTTGGTACACCAGCCGAACTACAATTAATGCCGGTACGGGTTCTAGTAACACTGGTAGTCTGTACAGTTTTGGTGCATCTGGTAACTCAGATAGAGCTTTAGGATCAGTGGCTTCTGGTGGTACTGGAACGATTTTCTATGGTGCGCGGTTCTTTAATGATACTGGCACTACCGTGACATCTCTATCCATTAGCTATGTTGGTGAACAATGGCGCAACGGTGGCAATACAACACAACACAAACTCGACTTTGCTTACCAAATTGGGGCTACTAGCATCAACACTGGAACTTGGATTGATGTTGATTCCCTAGACTTCATTGGCCCCGTTGCTACCAGCACAGCAGGCGCTGTGAATGGTAATGACAGCAGCAACCGTGTTAGTCTCTCCGGGACTATGACTGGGTTCTCCCTCGCACCTGGTGAAGAAATTTGGTTGCGCTGGAGTGATGTAGACAATGCTGGTGCTGATCATGGCTTAGGAATCGATCACTTACAGGTTGCCACCGCCGCCTTACCTGGTGTCACCTTAGTTGAGTCTGGTGGTAGTACCAACGTCACCGAAGATGGGGCAACAGATACCTACACCATTGTGCTGAATACTCAGCCTACAGCAGATGTCATAGTGACAATCACCCCCGATTCTCAAACCACAACTAGCATTACTGCCCTCACTTTCACCCCTGATAACTGGAATACAGCACAAACGGTGACAGTGACAGCAGTAGATGATGCCTTAGTAGAAGGTACACACACCAGTATTATCAACCACAGTGTAGTTAGTAATGATACCAACTACAACGGAATTAACATTGGCTCAGTCACTGCCACCATTACTGACAATGATGTTGCCCTCACCATTACTAAAATTCACCAAATTCAAGGCAGTGGTTCCGCCTTTAATTCGGCCTTTGGTGGGATTCGCACAATTGAGGGTATTGTAGTTGCAGCTTTCCCCGGTGGTACTGGGTTGAGTGGTTTCTTTGTTCAAGAAGAAGATGCTGATGCCGATGATAACTCCACAACTTCCGAAGGTATCTTTGTTTTCGACCCCACAGGACGCTTTTCTGGGAATGTTGGTGATAAAGTCCGAGTGACTGGTACTGTGAGCGAATTTACCAGTGGTGGTAATACTAGCAGCCTCACCCAACTATCTCAAGTTAGCAGTGTGATTAACTTGGGTGCAGATGTTCTACCTACTGTTACTACCATCCAGTTACCAGTAGCTAGCGTTGTAGACTGGGAAAGCTATGAAGGGATGCTAGTAAATATCAGTGCGGCTAGTGGAGATTTAACCGTCACCGAACATTTTCAACTTGGTCGCTTTGGTCAGGTTGTACTCTCGGCCACTGGTGCTAGTAACCAACCCGGCACAGATGCCAGGTTGGAACAGTATACCCAATTTAATGACCCCAGCGTTGCTGGCTATGCTGCTTATTTAGAAGAAATTGCCAAGCGGCGGATTATCTTAGATGACGGTAGCAATGTCCAAAACCCGGCAACCATTATCTTTGGTCGTGGTGGTGAACCGCTTAGTGCTACTAATACCCTGCGGGGTGGTGATACCGTTGTTAGTATCACTGGCGTTTTAGACCAACGTTTTGAAGGGTATCGCGTTCAAACCTCAACGGGTGTAAACTTTACACCAGCCAATCCTCGTCCAGAAACCACACCAGATGTAGGTGGTACGCTCAAGGTTGCTAGCTTTAATGTTCTTAATTACTTCAACGGTGATGGAATTGGTGGTGGTTTTACCAGTCCTGAACAACGGGGAGCAGAAAACCTGACTGAGTTCAATCGTCAGCGCGATAAAACAATTGCGGCGATTTTGGGATTAAATGCTGATGTTGTTGGTCTGATTGAAATTGAAAATGATGGTTATGGTGCTACCAGTGCAATTCAAGATTTAGTCAACGGACTAAATGCGGTTGCAGGTGCTGGTACTTATGCTTTTATTGATCCAGGACTGCCTAGACTAGGTACGGATGCGATCGCTGTTGGTTTCATCTATAAACCTAATAGTGTTACCCCCGTTGGTGCAGCCGCCACAGTCCCTGATGGCTTTGGTCAAGGTGCTTTTGATAACAATAATCGTAAACCCCTAGCCCAAACCTTCCTACAAAACTCGACTGGTGAACAATTCACAGCTGTCATCAATCACTTCAAATCCAAGGGTTCAAGTTCTGGGGGTATAGGTGATGCTGATGCTGGCGATGGGCAAGGTTTATCCAATGGGACACGGACTCGTGCATCTGAAGATTTGGCAGCATGGTTAGCGACAAATCCCACTGGGACTACTGACACCGATTACTTGATTATGGGCGACATTAACGCCTACGCTCAGGAAGATCCGATCAAGGTGTTGGAAAATGTAGGATATACCAACCTTGTTCCAAATAGTTCCTACTCCTATGTTTTCAATGGTCAGTGGGGTTCTTTAGACCATGCTTTAGCTAATGGTTCTTTAGCAGCACAGGTAACAGGTGCAGCCAAGTGGCATATTAATGCTGATGAACCCAATGTTCTAGACTACAACACCAACTTCAAGTCAGCAGCACAGATCAACAACTTATATCATCCCGATGCTTTCCGTTCTTCAGACCATGACCCAGTAGTTGTGGGGCTGAACTTGAACACTGCACCTGTAGCCGGAAATGATACAGCCATTACTAATCAAAACACTAGCATCAACATTAATGTCCTAGCTAATGACAGTGATTTCAATGGTGATCCTCTGCAACTGAGTTTGGTATCTACTCCTGTTAATGGTGTTGCCCTGATCAATGACAATGGTACACCGACCGACTTTAATGATGACTTGATTACCTACACTCCGAATAGTGGATACGTTGGTAGTGACAGTTTCACTTATGCTATCAGTGATGGTAAGGGTGGCACAGCAACAGCATCTGTAAGCGTGACTATCAAACCCACTGGCGGCATTATTGGTACTCCCGGTAACAATATCCTGATTGGTACTAACAGGAATGATTTAATCTGGGGTCTGGGTGGCAATGATACCTTACTAGGTGGTAATGGTCATGACACCCTATATGGTGGTGATGATAATGATCTGCTGGTTGGCGGTCAAGGTAAAGATACTCTCTACGGTGACAATGGCAACGATACCTTACTAAGTGGTAACGGTAATGACACCCTATATGGTGGTAACGGTAATGACATCCTGTATAGTGGTAACGGTAATGATACCCTGTATGGTGGTGACGGCAATGATACTTTAATCGGTGGTAATGGCGATGATCTGTTAGTTGGTGGTCAGGGATATGACTTATTAACTGGTGGTAATGGACGCGATCGCTTCTATCTGAGTGATACTCGTACTGGAGAGTTTGATACTATTACTGACTTTAAAGTTGGGCAAGATTTGATCTTGATCTCCAAGCTAGAATTTGGACTGATTCAAGCCTTGGGTAAACTTGATCCTGGTCTATTCCGCCTTGGTAGTAGTGCTGTCACAGCGAGCGATCGCTTTATCTACGATAAGACTACAGGTCAACTGTTCTTTGATGAAGATGGCATCGGCAGTACAGCCCAAGTTCAGATAGGTTTCTTATCGAATCAAGCCGCACTCACCAGGAGCAGCATTACTGTGATTGCATAAACTTTTCAGAGCAAACAACCCCAGTTTATTGAAAAAACTGGGGTTTTAGTTTCTGTGCCTTGAGAAGTCATAGGTTTTGTCAAAATGGAATTGAAGATTCTTGCAGCCCATGTTTTAGGTAGCTATGATTGGGTAATCTTGCCTCATCAAAGTTTAAATACAGTGCAGATTCCCACCAATCGTCCCCAAGATGGGTTGCGGGTTAGATTTCGGCAACTATGAACTATGATCAGAAGTTTACACACAGCACAAGATGTTGTTAACCAAAGCGTTAACTCTGTTGTCAACTCAGCACAGCAAGTTGGGCAATCTTTACAAGAAGCTACAACTCAAACAATTGATTATGCTAAAGGTTATTTAGACCAAAATTTGCAAGCGGCTGATCAATTTAAAGCCACAACATCAACAGCTATTCAAACAGTAATATCTGCTTCTATTCATGATTGGCTAGTACAACACCCGATATTTTTACGGTTAGTGCAGATTCTAGATTGGGGAACTAATCACCCAATTATTAGTGTAATAATTCTGTTGTTTGGGCTGACACTTATCTGGAGCATAATTAAAGCAATTATGCGCTTGATTGAGACAGCTAGTTGGTCAATACTACAAGTACCATTAAAACTAATTCAAGCTTTAATTAAAGTTAGTTTTCTATCTTTTATCAAAGTTAGCAGTTTTGCTATTAGAAAAATCACTCATAATGAGATAATCGATACCAAAGTAGCCTTACTATCTACTAATTATCTGAATGAGTCAAAAATTGCTCAAGATAAACAGCAAAGACTAGCAGAAATATCTCGTCGATTAGAAGCAATTCAGCAAGAACAAAAAGAGCTTTTACAAGAAGCCGCAGACTTAATTGCTGATGAAACTATTGATATTAAAATTCCAGAAGTAAAATTAACCAGTAGTCAAACTTAGGTAAAAATAGTAAAGTGATCTATTTACTGAGGTGATAATTGAATAATAATATCATCTTGATAACCAGCTAAAAATTGAGCAAATCGCTGTGCTAAAGGTGGCACAAAAACTAAAGGGTTGCTGAATCCAGAGAAAATATAAATACCTGAAAATCCTGGGAGGCGACCAATTAAAGGCAGACTATTACTACTAAATGCTACTAAACAATGATGCCGAGTTCCGGGCAAGTTACCCAAGGCTGGTACAATTTGAGCAATACTTTGTCTTAACCAATGTTCACTTGCTTCAGAGTTAAACTGAGCATAAGGATCTGTAAAAACACGACTAATTTGACCTAAGCGTAGGCTGCCATCGAGAAATTGAATCGCACCTGCATCTAATATTGGTGGTAATGCTTGATGATGGGGTTCATTCCAAAATTCATCAACTGAAGTTGATGCCGATTCTAATTTAAATCGTTGCAGATTAGCGGGCATAACTAAAGTATTTAACCGCAAACTAACTGGTGGAGTTGCAATAATTTCTGCGTGGGTAAAATACAGCTTGATGGAAATCCCTGCGGTTTTTAGTAACTGTCGGCTGAGTCCCCCAGCACAGACAACCACATTTGCGCTGTGATAAGTTCGCTGAGTTGTGTTCACACCACCTGCAAAGATGTGCGCTACTTCAACTATCTGCAATTCACCCCCAGCACGTATAAAAGCTTGGATGTAGGCTTGTGCTGTCTTGTCGGGATGAATATGGCCGTGTTTGACAGTTAAAGCACCTGCGATCGCCTCTCTATTTAACAGTGGTTCTAACTCACAAGCTTCTAGTACACTCAGTAAACGCGGAGGTACTGCACACTGAGCATACAATGCAGCCGTTGCTTGCGGATCACTATCATTGCCGATAGTGAGTAATAAATCTAATTCCCGTAACTCAATGTCAGCATCTAACTCTTGAGGCAAAATTTGGTAACGCGTGATCGCTTCTTGGCATAATTGACGAGTGAGGGGTGTAGTCCCAGACCAATAGGCTAGTCCACCATAACTATAACGGGTAGCATTTTGTGGGATTGCATCTTTTTCTAATAACAAGACGCTACAGCCTGTTTTGACTAATTCATAGGCAAGTGCTGCACCCGTAATTCCACCGCCAATCACAATCCAGTCATAGGTTTTGATCACGGTTTCTTCCCTATCCATTCAGTACATTCTTCGCCTTTAACTTAGGGTAAGCAATGCGTTTGTGATGAAACTGCTGCCAAACTTCTACAAAGATTTCCGCGATTTGTGTCATTTCTTCCCGTGTCAATCCTGAATCAATTAGTTGATTATCTTGCCATCTGGCACGGAGAATATTATTGAGCATGGTTAAAGCTTGTTCAGGATTCACATCTTTGAGCGATCGCAGTGCAGCTTCACAAGCATCTGCTAACATGACTATTCCGGTTTCCCGTGATTGGGGAATGGGGCCAGCATAGCGAAAATCGGCTTCATCCACCACAATACTAGGATCTGCTTGTGCCATCTGCTCTGCCTGATGATAAAAATAGGCAATCAGCATTGTACCTTGATGTTCGGGGATAAAAGCTTGAATCGCTGTTGGCAGAAGGTGTTTCCGCGCCATGACTAACCCTTCGCTAACGTGCTTTTTGATAATTTCTGCACTCTTCCAAGGATCTTTAATCTCTGTTTCATGTTTGTTCGGCCCGCCCATTTGATTTTCAATAAATCCTAAAGGGTCGTGCATTTTACCAATATCATGGTACAAAGTCCCAGCCCTGACTAATTCCACATTGCATCCCAATTTTTTCGCCGCCGCTTCGGCTAAGGTTGCTACTGACAAGGTGTGTTGAAACGTTCCTGGGGTTTCTGTGGCGAGTCGCTTGAGTAAGGGGCGATTGGGATTGGCTAATTCTGCTAACCGGATCGGGGTAACTAAATCAAATAACTTTTCTAGGTAGGGACTTAAACCTAAAGCTACAATACTCCAGGCTAAACCAGATACAGTCAATAATCCGGCTTCTTGCAACACAATATACCAAGCTGAACCAAAGGCTGCACCAATCAGGAGTTTAATCAATAAGTAAACACCACCTTGAGTGACTGCGATCGCCACACCTAAAAGTGCCAATTCTTCCCGTGATCGCAATCTTTGAGCCACACCACTACCCAAAATTCCACCCACCGCCCCAGCCAATACAGTAATTATACTTACCTCTAGGGTGATGGGTAATAATAGCAACATTAACACCATCACGGTTATACCCAAACTGGGGCCATAGAAGCTACCCAACAGCAATCCTACACCCCCCCAGGTGGTGTAAGGTACACCCATCGCTAATAATCCCGGTGTACTTAAGGTTAGCAGTAAAACTAACAGGCGATCGCGTTGTCGCAAGTGGTATTTACTTCGTCTTTCTACCACAACAAACACAGCAATAGCTCCCGTCAGCAAAGTTGCCAACTTCAGCAAGCCCAGCCAGTTATTTTCACGCCGAATCAGTTGATAATGCTCTAAAATATCGAAATGCCATTCAGTAATCTGATCTCCCCGGTTAATAATTACCTGACCTTGTTTAACTTCGATAATCACCGGTAATACATCATTTGCTGCTTTTTGAGCTTGCTGTTTGGTTTTTTCTTCGTCTTGTTTGAGATTAGGTTCTAATACGGCTAACAACACTTTGGTTGCCAATGTTTCTGCATTTCTGGGGACGAAGGCTTGCAGTTGTAAGCTGACGGCATTTTGTAAAATACTTTTGGGCAATCCATGGGGAATACCTTGGGTGAGCATTCGCTCTGCACTCTGAGCAATTCCTGATTGGGTTTTTGTCCACTCATCATCAGATAATTCTAGAAGTACGGTTTCGCTGTAGATTGTCTCTGAAGTAATGGCATTTAATCTCTGTAGTTGTACAGTGGCTTGAGCGTATGCTTGACGAGCTTGGGAAATTTGGGTAATAAGAGCGGATAAGTTCTGCTCGGCAGTGGAAATCCGATAAGCTACTAATTCAGCTAATGCTTGCGTAAACTCGCTTTTATTAACCAAATTAGCAGTTTGATTATTTTGGATTTGGCTATTTTGATTTGTGTTATTGATCGGGTGTATAGTACGCGCTCGGAAGAGATAATTTTGCTTTTGGTTACTGACATTTTCTATAGATTTCAATAACGTCTGCCATTCTGCATCAGAGCAAGAGCGCAGATAATGCTGGGTAGGTATAGATAAAACAGAAGCATCAAAAAACGGAAAAGAACCAGAAATGGCGCGAATTTCATTACCTTCATCTAGCAACTTTTGTAAATTTTGGTTGACTTGTTCCGTAATTTCGGCATCAACCATCAATATAGGTGTGGAACTTTTACTAGCATTTTTGCGTTGAGCGTCCGTTTTTTTCTGATCTTCAATTTTGTCAGTGTAAGGGGCTTTAATAGTCTGCGGTGCAATAGTTCCTACTTTTAGTTTTGGCTGATTATACAAACGATGACCCATAACACCTGTCAGAGATGCAACTGCGATCGCTAAAATCAAAGAGGAACGTTTTTCGTGTACCCAGCCTAGGCCTACTGCATTAAGCCTACTCCGATTTTTGACCAATTTTGCCATCGCTCTGAGGTCTATTTTGCGTTTTTGGTGTTCGTTTTTGTAACTGTTTTTTAATACATTTAAGAGTATGTTGTTGAGGATAACTCTTGTCGCTTCCTTGCTAGAGGGTTTACTTTTTCGACTCACAGCCACAGTTGATTTTCCCTTACGGCTTAGTAGTTTATACCTTCGCCGCCAGTGGTTTAATTGCTGATTTAAGGAGTGGAAAAAACGCTGTGTTTTCATTACCTCTGGCTGTTTACTTTGATATCTCAAAACAAGATAATCTTAATCACATTCCTCAGTAGTGGCAGAACCTAAATATTAACTAAATAGTTACAGAATTTGGTTGAGGGTTGATGAATTAATTATGAGTGTAAACAATTACTCAATAATTTGGTGTCTAGGTAGATAGGTGCTGTTTGGTATTTGGTAACTAGAGTCCCACAGGCTTTTAAGCCCACAACGAGGACATGAATATCTCTGTTTTCTATTCCCTAGCCTATTTTTTAAAACCTGTTAAAAAAAACATTTGATTTAACGCGCCCGGATGACGCGAGGAGCTGCATAAACGCAAGGTGAAGCCTGTTGATCAGACATAACAAATTCATCTGGTATAAACTCCTGAGAATTGAGAGTAGGGTCATATACTCCTGACCAAACTGCCGCCAGTGCATCCGCCAATTTTAGCATTTGCGAAATTTGGCTTAATTCTCCGGGGGCTGTATCGGCTGATGACAGTGACACTCTCCAATTGATAGGAATACCGACACTACTGTTATAAGTTCCAGATAAAATTCCAGTGATTATACTTATAGTTTGAGAATATAAAATTCCCTGTTTTTGTTGCCAGCTATCATAATGGTGATTAGCCCGTGAAACGGCTAAACGAAAGTCTTCTAAGGTACTCAGAAAGTAGTAAATTGCCAGAGAAATCTCATAAGTCAGTTTGTCTGCTCTACTCAACTCGGCTTGTACTCTTTCTAACCCAGCTTTTGCTTCTAACAAATTATGTAATTTGATTAATTTTTGTGGAAGTGAATTAGAAGTCTCACCAATAAAGGCAACTATTTGTGGGATCAGCGTTCGGGGTTGCAGTGTTTCTGTCAGTGATTGAGCGATCGCATATCCTATTGCTAGGATACTATCCCTAATAACTAAGTCATTGTGCCATTTTGACATCCGTAGTAAATTTTGGTGCAGTTTTACCGGATTGTCATGAAAAAACAGAGAGATAGGGATTGTGGCGAAAATTACTGTAGTTTGATCTAAATCAGTAAATTTTTGTTGATAAAGCTCTAACCAATCATCTATATCTAATTTGCCTAATTTAATTAAACTCGTAGCACCGGGAACTACTGATTGAGCAAAGTGAGAGTAAATCTGTTTGTTTGGCTCACGAATCTGAGTTAAGGTTTCCCCTATTAACCCACCTACTAAAGCCCCTCTCAACCGACTCACAACTAAATAACGCATATGTCTTAAACAGTAAAAAGTTATAAAGTAAGTTATTCTACATCTTTACTTTTAACTTTTTACTGACTTAAATGATGCACCAAAGCTTGTAAACCTAAGAGGTAACTTTGTACACCAAAACCACTGATTTGGCCAATTACTACCGGGGCTATATAAGAATGATGGCGAAACTCTTCTCGGCGATAAATGTTACTCAGATGAACTTCGACTGTAGGGATATTGACAGCCGCGATCGCATCTCTTAACGCTACACTCGTATGAGTATAAGCCCCGGCATTAATCAGAATCCCTTGGTGTTTCCCTAATGCGTCATGAATTGCATCCACTAACATACCTTCATGATTTGACTGCACAGGAAAAACAGTTGCCTGTGATTTTAGTGCTGCTTCTGATAACAGGCGGTTAATTTCAGCCAAGGTAGTAGAACCATAAACCCCTGGTTCTCTTTGTCCCAGCAGATTCAGATTTGGGCCGTGCAGCACCAAAATATTTAGAGGTTGTACTGTCAAGTTTGGTACCTTTGGGCTACTAACGACGGCGCGATCGCTCATTTACAGGTATCGGAATCAACTCTGGTTCCGGCTCTGCTTCTGGCCCTAGTAGGGCTTCAATCAGCTTACGTGCCAATTCTTTCAGCTTTTCTAGTACCTTTTCTATATAGTCCATTAAACTGACTGCTCCTGAGATACTACCTCAATTTTGATTAACAGCTACGCAGAAACTGGCGTACTTTTGCACCTCTGGCCTGCAACTGGGCTGATACACACTTTTGTACTCCGGGCATGAACCGCTTTTAAAATTTTAGTGTTGTTATCTCCCTTACTTTTTAGAGTATCACATTCGCCACTTATCGGAAGGTAATATTCAATGGGTATGGAGCATTAGCCAATAGTTCAAAGCCTTGACTAATGACTAATGACTAACCACTAAGCCTTTGCCTCTTTTTTCTTGGTTGTTGTTGATTTAGCCGTTGACTTTGATTTAGACGCAGTAGATTTTGTTGTCTTGCGGGTGGATTTGCTGGTTGATGCTTTGGCGGCTAGTAATTCCAGGGCTTGAGAGAGGGTGACATCTTCTACTGATACACCTTCTGGTATCCCTACGTTAGTTTTGCCGTGTTTGATGTATGGGCCATAGGGACCGTCATAAATATTCACGGGTGCATCATCTTCGGGATGTGGGCCTAATTCCCGTAGAGCCGCTTTGGACTTACTGCTAGTAGAGCCACGGGTCTTTTTCGGTTCCGATAATAACTCTAAGGCTCTTTCTAGGGAAATTGTCAGGACATCATCACCAGCTTTTAATGAACGGTAATCTTTGCCTTCTTTCCCTTGATCATGGACAACATAGGGGCCAAACCGTCCCAAACTGGCTTGGATTTTGCCATTGGTGGCAGGATGTACGCCCAAGTTACGGGGTAGAGACAACAAACCAATAGCCGTTTCTAAGGTGATGGTTTCTGGGGTAACACCTTTAGGTAGAGACGCTTGTTTGGGTTTGGGGTTGTCATCGGATTTATCGCCCAACTGGACATAAGGCCCGTAAGCACCAATTTTTACGTAAATTGGTTCTCCGGTTTCGGGATGGCGACCTAGTTGATCTGGGCCTACTGTTTTCTGTCTCAGAAGAACTTCAACTTGTTTGGGATCTAGATCAGCTGGTGTCAAGTCTTTAGGAATTGAAGCCGTGACGACTCCATCACCATTTTCAACTTCTATATAAGGGCCATATTTACCAATGCGGATTTTTGCCTCTAAATTTGCTAGTTCTACAGTTCTAGCTTTAGTAGCATCTATTTGATTTTCTTGTTCTTTGACCAAGGTTTCTAAACCTTGCTCCCCTAGATAAAACTGCCGTAGGTAAGGTAGCCAGTTCACTTCCCCATCAGCAATGTCATCCAAGGTTTGCTCCATTTTGGAGGTAAAACTGGGATCAACAATATCTGGGAAATGTTTTTCCAAAAGGTCGGTGACGGCGAAGGCGGTAAAGGTAGGAATCAGGGCATTATTCACTAATTGGGCGTAACCCTTATCAATGATGGTGCCGATGATGCTGGCATAGGTACTAGGACGACCAATACCTTCACTTTCTAGGGTTTTGACTAGGGTAGCTTCAGTGTACCTAGCTGGGGGTTGGGTTTCGTGACCTACGGCTTCTAAATCTTTACAATCTGGATGATCCCCAACTTTCAGGCTGGGCAGAATCACCTCTTGGTCTTCTAATGCAGCTTCGGGATCATCGGAACCTTCAACGTAGGCGCGTAAGTAGCCAGGAAAGTCAATGCGTTTACCGGCAGCACGGAAACCAGCGTCTTCCACTTTTAGCTGGATAGTGATTTGGGTTTGGCGCGAGTCAGCCATTTGACAGGCGACGGTGCGCTTCCAAATCAGGTCATAGAGGGCTAATTCCCGACCACTTAATCCTGTTTCTTGGGGGGTGCGGAAACTGCTACCAGCCGGACGAATGGCTTCGTGGGCTTCTTGTGCGCCTTTGGATTTGGTGGTGTATTGCCTTGGTTGGGGGCTGAGGTATGACTTACCGTAGAGTTTTTCTACACAATCACGGGCAGCTGCGATCGCCTGTTCTGACAAATGCACCGAGTCTGTACGCATATAGGTGATATACCCTTGCTCATACAAATTCTGGGCAATTCGCATGGTGTCCCGTGCGGAAAGGCGCAGTTTGCGGTTGGATTCTTGCTGCAATGTGGAGGTGGTAAACGGTGGTGCGGGTTTGCGCGTCACGGGGCGTTCTTCCACCTCGGCGACTGTCCAAGGTTTACCAGTCAGCCGTTCCTGGAGGGCGATCGCCTCCTCTTCCGACAGCAGCACCACATTGCGTCCAGCAACGATTTTCCCTGTGGAAGGGTCGAAATCGCTCCCTGTGGCGACTTTAGTGCCTGCTAGGGTCACTAACTGGGCTGTAAAGGGGCTTTTACTCTGTTCCAGGTAGGCTTTTAAATCCCAATATGTTCCTTCCCGGAAAGCGCGGCGCTGGCGTTCTTTGTTGACTAACAGGCGCACAGCCACAGACTGCACTCGTCCCGCCGACAATCCCCAAGCGATTTTTTTCCACAACAGGGGAGACAGGGTATAACCCACTAAGCGGTCTAAAATCCGGCGGGTTTCCTGGGCGCGTACTAGCTGCTCATCGATATGGCGGCAGTTTTTCAAAGCCTTGGCGATCGCCTCTTGGGTGATTTCATGAAACACCATCCGCTTAGTCGGCACCTTTGGCTTGAGCAGCTGGTATAAATGCCAACTAATACTTTCACCTTCCCGGTCTTCGTCAGTTGCCAGGATCAGTTCAGTTGCTTCCTTTAAAGCTTCTTTGAGCTGGGTGACAACTTTCTTTTTGTCTTTGGGGACTACGTATACAGGTTCAAAGTCTGCTTCCACATTTACCCCAAGCTGCGCCCATGCTTCCCCTTTCACAGCAGGAGGAATTTCACTAGCCGACTGGGGGAGGTCACGTACATGACCCATCGACGCTTCTACCCGATAGTCTCTTGGCAGGTAGTTGCGAATGGTACGAGCTTTGGTTGGAGATTCGACAATGACGAGAGTTGACATGGAAGTTTCAAAAAAAAGTAGCTGCGAAGCTAAACAGTCAAGTTGAGGTAAATTTGGCGAAATGTCAAGATGAAAATTGTACTTTCTTTAGTTTAAGCCTCATAAAAACTTGACTAATGAGGCAAAAATCCTTCAAACGTTGGGTGCAGTCCTTTATAGAGAATAAGGTAGAACATCGCTTGATGTGAATTTTTCAGCTATTTCTAATCTTTAACTTATCAAAGGCATAATTGGCGACTACTGTTTTCAAAATCCCCCACGAGTAGAATAGAGGGATAAGTTTTGTAATGCGTGAAGGAGTAAGTGTAGGGGAGCCACTGGCGTGGTGTTCGCATAGCGTCTTTGTTAGGAGAGGCAGTCCGAGCTTCTCTACGTTGCCTGCGGGACGCTTACGCATAGCTTGCTTCCCCGCAGGGTACGCGTAGCGTGTCGTAGACAGAGGCTGCGCCTTCGCGGAGCGTTCCGCAGGGAAGGAGGTTTCCCCCATGTTGACGTTAGCCTTCCCGCAGGGTGCAACTGCCGTGCATGGTTTCCCGGCATAAGCAAAGTGGCGAACCCGAAGGGGGGTTCCCCCCGTTGTAGCAAGTGGCTTGTGCAGGTGAGACAAGGTAGAATTATTCCCCAATCCCAGTCTCCTTTTCCAACAGCCTGTGCCAGAATTAAATCAAATTTACAAGAAAAAGCGTAGTGGGGTTTGTACTTATCCCCAAAGACAAAACTATGCTGGCAATTCGTCAAGGCGATGTTATTTTACTACTTATGCAGCAAGTCACCGAAAAAATAATACCTCACTTAACTTTGGCAGAGGGCGATATTTAGGGGACATAAGCATCGTAACACTGAAGGTGAGGCGCAATTGATGAGCGCAAGATGGTACTCACTACTTGCGTGTGATTTCCGAGACGGCTTTCCTAACTTATGAAGAACATCAGGCGATGAGAATTCCTCAAGGTCATTGGATGATGAAAATTCAGCGAGAATATGAGTCAATAGGTTGGCTTGATGTCGCTATTTTTGCATACCTACTGATCAGGTAACTCAGGCGCAAAGATGCTAAGAAGGTTGCATGAATCGCTGACCTTAACAACTATGAGGATTTGCAAAGATTACTGAAGAATTTAAAGTCGTCAACCGCCACACCCATCAGGGGATGGGGTTTTAGACAAGTTCAATACAATTGCTGAGTGCTTTGTCAAGTGTAGATGATTATTTTTATTTGGAAAACTTTCTCTAGCATCAGATTAAGTAGATGTAAAAACACTGGATTCCTTGTGAAGATTCGGTGATTTTTTTTTCATACTCAACAGCACACTTTGCCTGAAATTACTATATAGCAAGGTTTAGATAGATTATATTTAAGTAGCTAGTATTACTTAGACAATATTTGAAGATAAGTTTTTTGTGATAGTCTACAGGATACTTACGGATAATTTTGAATATCTAATAGTTTTCAAAAGCTCGTTAACAAAGATTACACATCATCAGCGTCAATACCAGAAGAATAGCTGTTGGTGTATCTACTAATTTAGTGTTTCTCTAGATAATGGTAAGGCGGGGTATTGTGGTCAACCAGGCTACTCTTCAATCAAATAAAGTTCCAAGATTTGAAGACGCTACATTTGCATTTGAAAATATTGATGTGCAGGACTACATTGTAGCTTCGACTAGGCGCTGTCAGTTAAAGGAAGTGACTGACAAAACCACGATAGACACACCTACTTGCATATATTTAAATTTAGAAGACTTAAAATGTTTTGAAGTAGTGGAACGCCAGTATGAGCAATGGGGTGTAGTTTTTCAGAATTCTCTAGCTATACAACCATCAAATCCAGCTTTTCCCACCAAATCAGGGTTGACAGTATTGATGGGTTCACCCAAAAGCGGATTTTTAGAAGCTACTTTCTTGTATCCTGCTAACTCGGTAAGCGCCTGTGTTACCAGTTCACAACGATTAGTCCTGTCTGCATATGATCGCGATCGCCAGTTAATATCCCAAGCAATACTACCAAGCGCAAATTTAGCTAATTCTGATTCAGCCTTATCCCCCAATATTTTATTATCTGTGAGTGCTAAAAATATCCACTCTGTCACCTTCTGTGCCTTTGATGGCCAATTCACCATCGATGACTTTCGGTTCTGTATTTAGCTAGCAGTGTAACGGTATAGGGAAGAAAACTATTGACTAAATGTGAAATAAGCTGAAAATTTCAGATGATCTGCAAATACTGTGCAAGAATAGCTACTTTATGGGAGCTAAATAGGCTTTGTGCTGTAAGCTTTCCCAATACCTAGTGAAACCCATAAAATATAGACATTTTGTAATTAGGTAGGTAGAAACTGTGGCAAAGGCTTTATCTTCTTGGCAGCAATTGCTCAACCAGATACCCAACTGGCTGCTTCCAGAGTTTAAAACCAAAGCCACCAAGCAACGATTTGTGCAGCGTTTCTCTGAACCAGGGGCTATTCTGGGCGGCTTGACAATTATCGTTGCTATGTTGCTGTGGAACTGGAAATTACTCTTGGCTTTGCTAGTTGGCATTGGGGTAATGTTACTTGTCTACTCCATGCAAAAGTGGGATTGGCAACTACATTGGGTAGAAATTAAAAAGTTTCTCCATAGCCCAAATCGGCAATTAGTTTTAGCAGTTAGTAGTGGAGGAATTGCCACCATCAGCACTTACATGGCGGCAGACATTTGGGCTAACTCCAACAGTCATTGGATAGCGGCAGGTGCTATTGTCCAAGGGTTGGCAACATTATTCACTTTAATTTTGTTAGTCTGGCAAATTATCAACTTTTACAGCCAGCGAGAAGAAGGCAGTTTTGAACAATTGTTACTGAATCTCACAGAAGCAGATCCCATCAAGCGTTTGATGGCTGTACGTCGATTAACCAAGATTATCAATAGTAAATCAATTGATGCTGCATTACAGCAAGATATTGTGCAATGCTTGCACTTCCTCCTCAGTCGAGAAGAAGAAACAGCGATTCGAGAGGCAGCTTTTGCCAGTTTACAATCATTGGAGCGATCGCCATACCCGCAGGGAACCGGAGGAAAGATAGAACGTAACCCATCGCAGTTATCATCAACCCCCTTACCAAATCTCAAGCCGCTAGCAACTAAAGTCAAGGCGCGAGTTTCTTAGGAGTGTTGAGTGAGGAGTAGGGAGTAGGGAGTAGGGCGTGGGTATAGGGCATTGGATTTTTCTCCTCTGCACCCCTACACCCCTACACCTCTACTTCTTCCTAATCCCCAATCCCCAGTCCCCAATCCCCAATCCCCAATCCCCAGTCCCCAATCCCCAATCCCCAATCCCCAGTCCCCAGTCCCCAGTCCCCAGTCCCCAGTCCCCAGTCCCCAATCCCTTTACCGATAAAGTCTGCCATTACAAACTTGCACTACTGGCTTGTTACAACGACGTACTAATTGTTCATCGTGGGTAGTGACAATTACCGTCGCACCAAAAGAATTTAATTTTTGGAGAATTTTCATCACTTGCCAGGAATTATCAGGATCAAGATTTCCTGTGGGTTCATCAGCCAAAATTAAAGGAGGTGTTGCCACAATCGCCCGTGCAATACTAACTCGTTGTTGTTCTCCCCCAGAAAGTTGTTCAGGAAAACAATCGGCTTTAGAAAGCAAACCCACCAGCTTTAAAGTAGGTTCTAAGCGTCTTTGAATTTCTTTGCGCGTATAACCTTGAGCTTGCAAAACAAAAGTGATATTTTCCGCCACTGTACGCTGGTAAATTAGCTTATAGTCTTGAAAGATAATACCGATACGTCGCCGTAATAAAGACAAGCGATCGCCCCGCAAAGTTGATACATTACATTCATTAACGATCACTTCACCCTGTGTAGGTAACTCCTCACCATACAGCAGTTTTAATAGTGTTGACTTACCAGAACCACTAGGCCCCGTAATAAACAAGAATTCTTTGTGTTTAACCTCTAAGTTGACATCTAATAAAGCATCACAACCATTACTGTAGGTTTTTGTCACAGAGCGTAATTGCACCATGTTACTAACACTAAAATTGTGCTGCTCACTTGCACTCTCATTTTGAGGATTGGTAATTACTGGATTTGTTAATACTGGCATTGCTAATTGTCCTTAAATCCTCAATCAAGTGGTTAACTAAAAATTAATGATGAGGGACTAATCATTCCGCGAAGCGGCTGAAAGTGAAAATCACTTAAAAATAAGGATTCCCAGGTAACACCTAGGAATCCCAGTTTCTAAAAAGCAAAATTTAAAATTTTTTTGCACTCTAACGTTTTAGATTAAGTATTAATGCCAACTAAACAGTATTAATACTGAGGTCAAAAATAATGGGCAATGGGCATTGAGGATGGGATTTTTTCCCTGCTCCCCTGCTCCCCTGCTTCCTGCTTCCTCAATTCAAGTAGCACTTCTAGCTGTCAATCGATATACAAAGGCTTTGACAGCGAACTTGGGTAAAGCCAGCATCCGCCGCCAACGCCAAGGTTCTTGATAAAGTCGATATAACCATTCCAAATTATTATTACCCAACCAAGCCGGTGCGCGAGATTTCGTCCCTGACCAAATATCAAAACTGCCACCAACACCAATCCAAATCGCTTGGGGACACAAATGACGGTTTTGGGCAATCCATAATTCTTGACGTGGTACTCCCAAACCTACCAAAATGACTTGTGGTTGTAATTGAGCTAAAGTTTGGTGTAATTTTTGTTCTTCCTCGGCAGCATGGTAGCCGGAGTGAGTACCTACTATGTTCAAACCAGGGGCTTGCTGCTGCCAAAACTCTGCTGCTTGTGCGGCTACTCCTGGCGCGCCACCATAGAAAAATACTTTTTTGTCTGTATGCTGCTGTCCAATTGCGCGTAACAGCTTTTCTGCTAATTCAATACCGGGACAACGTTGAACTTTTTGCCAGAGCAACCACTGCAAATACAGCACTACCCCTGCACCATCTGGAATCACTAACTCAGCACTTTGAATAACATTGGCTAGGACAGGATTCTGCTGCGCCTGCATAGTCATTTCTGCATTGAGTGTGATGACATGAGTTCCTTGACTGTGTTGCAAGCACTCCAGCAACCAGCCTGGATAGTCATTCATCACATGAACTGGTATCCCCAAAACCGAAAACACTCTAGTCGGTTGAAACATAGCCCTACTTCTGATTAGCCTCACACCAGATGATCTAGAACGATAGTTTATCAAATTTTTTAATCGGGTGTCCTTTAATCTTTGGTGAGAGTAAAAATAGGTCAACTAGCTCTCTCAGGAAAATCAACGGACTAGATAGCAGCTTTATACGAATTCATTTCAGTAATAAAAATAGCTTATAATTTATCAACGGGGTTTTATCATCGATTTTTGACAAATACCTAAAAAATCAACTTTTTTTTGATATTTTAGGCAGCTACCATCATAGCTGAGTAGAAGCGCAAACCTAGACATGGCAGACTGCGATGGGCTATGCCCCGACTTTCCTGCGGTTCCCTACGGGTATGGCGATCGCAATAGCAATCATGTACAACAGGAAATTTCTGTAGTATAGCTGGGATTTAGCAATATTTGGCGTAATCTCAGCAAGAATACGATTTTACATTGACTAATAAGTATAAATTCTATATTTATCTGTGGACATAATTATTTACACTGCATCTATTAAGTCTTTTGCATGAACTCAGTTTTACAGTTAAGGTAGCGTAACGGGTAGAAATTGACTATGAGTAAAATTCGGATTGCGCTGATTGAAGATCATGATCTGACCCGTGTGGGTATTCGTACAGCTTTACAACAAAGGGAAGGAATCGAAGTTGTAGGCGAAGCTGCTAATGCTAATGAAGGACTGAATTTGTTAAGAATGGTACAGCCAGATATTGCAATTGTCGATATTGGTTTACCAGATAAAGATGGGATTGAACTCACACGGGAGTTAAAATCCACTACTAATGGCGATGAGTCAGAAACCAAAGTATTAATTCTCACACTTCAGGATAATAAAGAAGCGGTGTTAGCGGCCTTTGCGGCTGGGGCTGACTCTTACTGCATGAAAGATATTAAGTTTGACAACTTGCTGGAAGCTGTAAAAGTAACTTACAATGGCAACGCTTGGATAGATCCAGCGATCGCTAGAATTGTCTTACAACAGGCGCAACAAAATCCTACCAAAACGGAAACTGCGATGGGCTACGCCCCGCCTTTAGCGATCGCCGATCAAAAAAATGCTTCCCCCAACCTGGATGCAGGAGAAAACCAGAATAGTATTGATCCTTACGCTCTCACAGAAAGAGAATTAGAAGTTTTACAGTTAATTGTCGAAGGTTGCAGCAACGCAGTAATTGCAGAACGCCTCTACATCACAGTGGGGACAGTGAAAACCCATGTCCGTAATATTTTGAATAAGCTATGCGCCGATGACCGCACTCAAGCAGCCGTCCGTGCTTTACGTTCTGGCTTAGTAGGTTGACACTCAAATTTTACTAACCTAGAGTTAAATACAGGTAAAAAATCTAAGAGTAAAGTTATACTCGTGAATATATGATTTTTGCTGGAAAGAAACACTTTTTCAGCAAATTTTGGCTATTTGGTGGGATAAAAATTGTACTATCTCGCCGATCAATTACTATCCGTAAATAAAAATCAAATATGACGGAAACTGAGGTAGAAAAACTTAAGCTCATGGTAGTAGACGATGAGCCGGATAACTTAGATTTACTCTACCGTACTTTCAGGCGAGACTTCCAAGTATACAGAGCTAACGATCCTCGGAAAGCCTTGGCAATTCTAGAGCAAGAGGGTGAGATGGCTGTCATTATCTCAGACCAAAGAATGCCAGGAATGAATGGTACAGAACTGCTAAGTCATACAGTAGAACAGTTTCCCGACACAATTCGGATTTTACTAACTGGCTTTACAGATGTTGAAGATTTGGTAGATGCCATTAACTCCGGTCAAGTATTCAAGTACATTACCAAACCTTGGAATCCTGAACGGCTAAAAGTTTTAGTCGAACAAGCCACTGATACATATCGCTTAGTCAAAAAGCGTACCCAAGAATTACGCCGGGCTTTGCGGCGAGAATCTTTATTTAATGCGGTGACAACGGCAATTCGAGAGTCGTTGGATTATGAAAGTATGTTGCAAAAAATTGTAGCTACCATTGGCGAAACCTTTGATGCTACTTCCTGCCTACTCAAACCCGTAGAATGTAACAGTCTGACAGAAAACCAGTTTTCCTATCAAAATTCTGTAATTCCTGCACCAAATCAGACCTTTGATCCTCATTCTTTAATTGAAAAAGTCTTAGAAACCCGTCAATATCAAATTGCTCAAGATACACAAGAAGGTAAATGTTGTAACTATTTAGTTGTACCCCTCACTTACCAGCAACATCTGCTAGCTGTGTTAGCTCTATGCCAGTGGGGACAAGATTACCCTTGGCATGATGAAGAAGTCCAACTCATTGCCGGTGTAGCAGAACAAGCAGCTTTAGCTCTTTCCCAAGCCAAACTTTACCAGGACCTCCAGGAAAAACAAGAGCAAATCAAAGCTGAGTTAGAAGTTGCCCGCCAAATTCAACACAACCTGCTACGCCAAAATTTACCAGATATCCCAGGTGCAAAGTTACAAGCCTGCTGCTACCCAGCACGAGAAGTAGGAGGAGATTTTTTTGAAGTTTTTGTCCATCCCAAAGGTGATTTATGGTTAGCAGTTGGCGATGTTTCTGGTAAGGGTGTGCCAGCTGCTTTATTTATGGCTAGTGCTATTTCCGTATTGCGGCGGGAATTATCTCAGGAAACACCAGCTGCTCCCAATGTAGTTATACATAATCTCAACCATGCTTTGTGTAGTGACTTGATGGGCAACAATTGCTTCATTACTCTTGTCTTGGCTTGTTATACCCCTAGTACCAGAGGACTAAAATATGCCAATGCTGGACATATTTATCCCCTGGTGTGGTCACACCAAGCCACAGCAGCAGAACAACCAAACTATCTCAAAGTCCGGGGTATTCCGTTAGGAATCTTACCGAATTGGCAAGCAACATCAGGTTGTTTATTTCTCGCGCCTGGAGATACATTGCTGCTAGCCAGTGATGGCATTACAGAGGCAATGGTATCAAATAACTGCTTAGAATCCGTAAAAACCGTGGGTGGCGATTCGTCAGTGAGCCGTTCTATGCTGAAACAAGATGGTCTGTGGCAAATATTACAAGCACAAGCCCAACCACTGTCTCTCAATCATTTACTAGCTCTCATCCAGGCACATAACCCCGTTCAAGAAGATGATCAAACTATACTTTCACTAGAGGTTTTATAAGACATGAAAAGTGAGCTTCATGTACCAAGCGATTTAAATTATTTAAATATTGTTGAAAACTGGTTGCTCGGATGCTTGAAAGTCCAGCTAGGAGAATCTGTTGATTGGTCGAGACAATCAAGCCGGTTGCGTTTAGCATTGGTAGAAGCATATTCAAACGTAGTCCGTCATGCCCACAAAGAGCAGTCCAACATCCCGATTTTGCTGCGATTGGAACTCAAAGAGCGAGATATTGCCTTGGAGGTTTGGGACTACGGTACTGGTTTTGATATGTCTACTTATTTCCCACCTAATCCTTTAGATAAACAAGAAGGTGGTTATGGATGGTTAATTATGAATCGTTTGATGGATAAGGTGGAATACCACTTACAAGTTGATGGTGCGAACTGTCTCAAGTTGGAAGCCAGAATCCCAGAACTAGCTCAAGAAGTAACAGTTTAGGAGGTGACAGGTGACAGGTGACAGGTGACAGGTGACAGGTGACAGGTGACAGGGTAGTCATTTTGCTTCAGCAAGTTGCTCAAAGCCTCGCTACCGCTAACAGAACTCAGCAATCAATTAACAAATCTTAATGATATTTATAACTTTTGCTAACTTTATTTGATCTATAGGGGAGAATTATCCAATACTGAAATAGTAAGCTGGCATTCACGTTGTCGCATTTATACGCGAGGCAGTGAAAATTGTGCCTAAACCCAAGTCAAATTCATGATTGCGCCTATGAAAGCCTTATTCTGCTTATCACCACGCTATCGCCTTGATGATTCCAACTGGTTAGAGGGAATTGATCCCAGCCGTCATTACTGGATAGCAGTGAATGGAGATAAGAAGTCAATCGTAGGTCTGCCTGGGTTGGTGGTTTCTTCCATGAGTGAACTGAAGCAGTTTATCCGTCAGTTCCGCAATCTTCAAGCTGGGGAAAGTATGACTTTGGCTAGGGTAGCCAGTGTTTGCACTATTCACTGTGTTGCTGCTAACTGTTATGCCTTAGAAACTGAAATCAATGGTGCTTTGGTTTGGCATTTGTTTGACCAAGAAACTTTAGATAGTTTGTTGATGACAGCACATCCAGACTGGCAATGTGCGCCATCAGATATTGAGTTGGGTAGAAAATTACTCATGCGTTCTCTGCAAGCAGTAACTGTTACTCCCAAATAGACATCAGTTGTTTAGGGATTTTTCAATAAAAATTATACAGTTTGCAGGGTGCGTCATCTGAGATAAGCACTTGAAGTACGAGCAAATTATTTGTACTGACACCCGATAAACTTGGGAAACTTGGTAGCCTCGCCTCTTTAGAGCGAGGCGGAAAAGTGACCCATGCGACTTTAGTCGCCTAGTCACCTAGTTCTTCCTGAAGTGAATATTCAAAGTAAGTATTGTTAACCTAAACTCTCGCCATTGCCTGCACCAGTAGAAAAACTTCTTGTGTAATCCCAATGAAACTTTCCATCCCTCACCCTGGATATAATCTTTAGTTTGAAACCTAAAGAAAACAAACCTTCCGTCCGGTGATGTTGATATAAAATTTTTAAGCATACTAATAATGATGCGGGTCTTCAATGTACTTTTGAATTGTGGCAGCACTAACATTACCTGCGGTACTAAAAAAATAGCTTTTGCTCCATAGACTTGGAAGTTTTTTAAGTTCTGGAAACTCCTTGCGTAAATAATTTGAAGACCTTCCTTTAAAAGCTTTAACAACTAAATGAATTGGGTCTGTTGGGTTGATTTCAACAAATAAATGAATGTGATCTGGCGCAATCTCCAAAGCACGAATGTTCCACTTTTTCTCTGTAGCTAATTCTTGCCATATTTGATAAAGGCGATTCCTGATTTCACCCTTTAAAACGGGCTTGCGTCGCTTTGGTATGAAGACAAAATGAACAATAGCCAAGCCTACAGAGTGGTTATAGTGCTGATACTCAAAAGTCTGTTTACGCATGAAGTCTCGCCATTTTTCAATCATCATGTTTAACCCCATTATCTTGTGATATACTGTCGTTTAGTATAAAGATATCGACAAAATTATGTATGGATGTCAACAGACGCTAATTCATGCTCCACCTGATGTTCAGGCTATTATTGAGTACCTATGCACAGAATCAAACAAAGTTTGGAACTGCTCTGTCTATTATGCTAGACAAATCTATTTTAAGACTGGCAAGGTAATTAAACGTGCAGAAATATGTGCTGAGATGTTTCGCTCCAAAAACAAACATTTTGGAGCAATGTATGTATCCTCTGCACAACAAACTTGCAATAATGTTGCAGAAGCTTTCAAGTCATTTCAAGAATTAACAAAACTGTGGAAACGTGGAGAGCTTCCAGATAAGCCATCATTACCCAAATACCGTAAAACTGGATTATTTACAGTCACTTATCCTAAGCGTTGGCTGAAACTAACAGATGATGGTATTAGAATCCCACTAGGTAATCAGGTTAAAACTTGGTTTGGTGTTGACGCAATTTATTTACCAATGCCATCAAACTTAAAGTGGGAGGATATTAAAGAACTTAGAATACTACCTAGAAATAGATGCTTTTATGCTGAATTTGTTTATCCGACTGAAGATGTTAAGTCTCAATTAAATAAAAGTAGGGTCTTAGGGATTGACCACGGTATTGACAATTGGTTGACTTGCGTTAGTAATGTAGGCACAAGTTTTATCATTGATGGGAAGCATCTCAAATCTTTAAATCAATGGTACAACAAGCGAGTTGCCACTCTAAAAGAGAACAAAGAGCAAGGTTTTTGGTCTAAGCAATTAGCTACAATCACAGAAAAACGCAATCGACAGATGCGAGATGCTGTGAACAAAGCAGCAAGATTAGTGATTAATCACTGCCTGGAGAATAGCATTGGTCGAATTGTTTTTGGATGGAATCAAAGACAAAAAGACAGTGCCAATATGGGGCGTAAAGCTAATCAGAAGTTTGTTCAAATCCCCACAGCTAAACTTAAAGAACGCATTTTTCAACTTAGTCAGCAATATGGAATTGATTTTGTAGAAACCGAAGAAGCGAATACTTCTGCTGCCTCATTTGTTGATAGTGATAGTCTCCCTAAATATGGTGAAAAACCCGAAGATTGGAAGTCATCAGGCAAGCGAGTAAAGCGCGGATTGTTCCGTACTGCAAGCAATTGGTATATAAATGCTGATGCCAATGGAGCAGCAAATATAATTTCCAAAGTAGCGGCAACATTGGGGATTAACCTCAGTGGAGTCAGTAGAGGCGCATTGACTACGCCATTACGAGTTCATTTGTGGACTCTTAAGAATCCCCCGACTTTTTGTTTAAATGAGCGAAGCGAAATTTAAACAGTCGGGGGAGTGTCAAACCCTACTAACAATTGATTTGGGATAATTTTTTCGTGTTCCCTTCGTGAATTATTCGCGGCGCAGAGCTAATAATTCTTGGGGAGATGCTAGAAGTTTGATTTTAGCGTCAATAATTTCCTTGTGTTGGTTGAGGATAAATATCCATAAGACGTTAACACTACACCAAGAAGTCTGTGCTTTGCCCGTAACTTGGACTTGGATGTGCTGATTGTCCAATGGTTCAACAATTCCTTGATGGGTATCAGCTTTGATGTCTTGGGCTTCTTGTTGTAAATAATTAGCGATCGCATCTGGCCCTACAATACCAGATTCAAATGGTGGATACATCACCCCATCTTCTGCAAATAAAGCAGCAGTTGCTAGAAATTCCCCAGCGTTTAAAGTGGCGAAATACTCCAGAATGGTAGCTTCGGTAATGCCTGGAATTTCATTTACACTTTTAGCTGCACTGGATAAATATTCAGCTGCCTTCATAAAAATCACCTCAATAACGCTAGCTGAATATCAATTAAATCGAAATTTAGATATAAAAAAAGCTGCTATTGGGATGTATTACCCATAACAGACAGTCTCACTTAGGTAAGAGTTAGTTCCCAGAATATATCTCTGGAAACTAAAACTGGTGTGACATTGAGGTTGGGAAGATATCGATAGATAATTAATCAGCTAAGGGATCAACACCCATATCAGATACTACTCGACGTAGAACTGTGATTTGTTGACCAAAGTCTAGTTGCTTGAGTGCTTCTAGTACCTGAGAACCATCACGGGAGATTTTGTAGTTTGTGGGGACAGGTACAACAAAACCTTTAACCATCAATTCGGATAATTCGTACCAGAAAGCTAACTTGGTATTGGCGCTCAGAATACCGTAGGAGCGAGTAAATTGAGTATTTTTCTTGGCAGCTAGGTCACGCATTACTTCTAGTTGTTCTGCGTGAGACATTTGCTTAATCTGATTTAATAAACCTTCTGCTAACTGTAAACGCGCAGCACCTGTAGCAGCAGGTGTGATTGAACGACCCATTTCTGTGTAGGCGTACCATAGCACTGCTAACTGGTCATCTACGCTGAGGCTTTGAAATACAGCAGTGGTGGAAGCTACAGCATCACCAGCTTGGATACCGTTAAAAGTTTGTGAAAAACGAATTGAAGAGGAATCAGAAGTGAATGTCATGATTGCACCACAGTCGATGTTTATAAGTGTGCTGTGTGTTCGGTCGGAGGTTGGCATCACTTAAGGCGGCTTTACCTCTTGCCTCTATGTTGCATTATTTCTTTACAAATGGCAAATAAAATTTACAAATGGTATGGGTAACAAAGATTAAATGTCAGTATTGAATACCTTATGTATAATAGTGAAGCCACAATTTTGGCAAATTTTTGTGATACAAATACAGCACGGTTCCATAGTAAACAGCAGTGTGGTAAAAGAAAAGACCAAAGAGTTGGGTTTTCACAAAGTTGGCATTGCTGCTGTAGATGGGGGTAATCATACAGAAGTCGAGCGGCTGCAAGCATGGATAAGACTGGGTTATCACGCCGATATGGAGTGGATGGCAAACCCGAAGCGTCAGGATATCAGTTTAGTAATGCCAGAGGCGCGATCGCTTGTGTGTGTGGCGCTCAATTACTACACTCCTCATCAACGTCCCCCAGGCAAAGAATACGCCAAAATCTCCCGTTATGGCTGGGGTAGGGATTATCACAAAGTCATGCATAAGAAACTCAAAGCACTGACTACCTGGTTACAATCACTAGACCCCAGTATTCAGGCTCGTTACTATGCAGATACTGGCCCCATCCAAGATAAAGTATGGGCGCAACGAGCTGGAATTGGTTGGATTGCTAAAAATGGTAATGTGATTACTAGAGAGTATGGCTCTTGGGTATTTTTGGGTGAGGTGGTGACAAATTTGGAACTAGAGAGCGATCGCCCCCATACAGAACATTGTGGTAGCTGTACACGTTGTCTAGAAGCTTGTCCTACAGGTGCAATCACTCAGCCCTTTGTAGTGGATGCTAATCGCTGCATCGCATATCATACCATTGAGAATCGAGCAGAAAAATTACCAGCAGAAATTACACCCCATATGCAAGGTTGGGTAGCTGGTTGTGATATTTGCCAAGATGTTTGTCCTTGGAATCAGCGTTTTGCTCAAACAACAGATGTGAGAGATTTTGAACCCTATCCAGAAAATATTGCCCCTAAACTGCTAGAATTAGCGCAAATCTCATATGAGGAGTGGGAGAGAAAATTTCCAGCATCGGCGTTGCGGCGGATTAAACCAGAAATGTTAAGACGGAATGCCCGTGCTAATCTTGACGCATCCAGGCAATGTAATGACACAGAAAGTAATTATCTTTGATTTTGATGGCACGATTGCGGATACGGTAGATGCGCTTGTAAGTATTGCCAATCGTTTAGCCGCAGATTTTGGTTATGTACAAATTACACCAGAACAGTTGACTCTCCTCAGAAATTTATCATCTAGAGAAATTATTAAATATTCAGGGGTTTCTCTATTCAAAATACCGTTTCTCGTCAAAAAAGTTAAAACTGAATTAAAAAATAAAATCCAGGAACTGAAACCCATACCTGGAATGAAAGAAGCATTAGAAGATTTACAGCATCATGGCTATAAGCTGGGAATTATTACATCTAATTCCAAAGAAAACGTCACAGATTTTTTAAGGATTAATGAGTTGGATAATTTATTTGAATTTATCTACTCAGGAGTGACTATTTTTGGCAAAACTACTATCATTAATAATGTTCTCAAGCAGAAGCAGATAAAACATAAATGTGTTGTTTATGTAGGAGATGAAACCAGAGATATCGAGGCATCAAAAAAAGCTAATATCAAAGTCATTGCTGTTACTTGGGGATTTAATTCTCCTGAAGTATTAGCCAAGCAAAATCCTGATTTCTTAATTAATCAGCCTAGTCAGTTATTGCAAGTAATTCAAGATTGTCAGCAATAAATTTTAGACTGAGTTAAAGCAACGCGTAACGCACCGCATAATGATGGTGCGTTACTACTAACTATTGACTATTTCTTAGCTTGACCTTTTTCTAAAGCTTTTTGTACTAAATCATCACTCACGGTAGTTACAGCTTCATCCTTTGAAGCGCCAACTTCTTTTGCTAACTCTAAATAATCATCAGGATTACCAGTTGGTTGAGCTTCAGTTTTTGTTTCTTCAGGCTCAGGAATTTCATATTTAGATTTAGTAGCTGCTTCAGCAGCATTAGCACCTTCTTCTTTACGATCAATTTCACTAACGCTAAATTCTTGTGCAGCCGCATAATCAGCTTCATAATCAACCACTGGTGTTTTTTCTTCACCACTAGCCATTCTTTCAGCAGCTAATTGTGCGTCATGGGTAGGAGATTCCATAGAATTTGGCTTCACTTTATCAGACATAATTAACACCTTAAGTAATTTTTCAATTGCTGTGGTGAGCATAACAAAGTGATTATTTATTTTGCAGCGCCCATGAGAAATATTGTTACCTCTATTAAAAGTTAGATAAATTTATCAATATTTAATTAATCTAATTCTTTCTCTAGAGGGTAGATGTTAATCCGTGAAATTTGATAATTCTAAGTTGAATATAATAACTTGGAAAAAACCATGACTGCTAGTTACGAGCAAAAAACACCGCAAGCTCTCAGCAACGAAACTCAAAAGATAGTAGAAGTTTTTAATACTTTAGATACTGATGCCAAATTAGCTTGGCTATATTTTGTTTATGAAAAAATGGGTGATTCCGTAACTCCAGCAGATCCTACAGCCGCAGAACCAGAGTTAGCACCACTTTTATTGGGTGACTTTTTTGAATTATCAGATGAACAACAATTGAACATCATGCGTGCAATTGTTAACTGTGAAGATACAGAATATAGTCGTGCTTATGGTGCTATCAAAGAAAATAATCAGCTATTTGTTTGGTATGCTTGGGCTGTAGCTATGGGCGATGTAGTGGTAGGAATGCCAGATACTTACAAGCCCACGGAAAAAATAAATGATTTACTGGCTCAAATTGAAGGATTAGATTTTGAAGGTCAAATTTCAGTGTTGCGAACGATCGCGGGCGCAATGGGCTACACTGATGTCAAGCCAATTGCCACGCAAGCTGAAACTGGCAAAACACCTAGTCTTTAATTTATTTAAATATAGATGAGATGTTTTGAGACGTTGTAATGCAACGTCTCTACATTTTTTATGTGTGGGATGATTATGTAGTTAGGTGGGTTAGATCTTCTGGGGTGAGGTGGGAATGCACTACTTGACCATCGCGGAACCAGACTATGCGGTGGGTTTGACGAGCAACTTCTGGTTCGTGCGTGACCATAACTACAGTGATCCCACTAGAATTTAATTCGGTAAAAATATCTAAAACTTCTTGGGTTGTGCGTGAATCGAGTGCGCCAGTAGGTTCATCAGCTAAGAGGACAACAGGACGATTAACAATAGCACGCGCGATCGCTACCCGTTGTTGCTGCCCCCCAGATAATTGAGTGGGTTTGTTGTTGATCCGATTTGCTAGACCGACTTTTGTGAGTGCTTCGGCAGCGCGATCGCGTCTTTCTGTCGGGTTGACACCAGCATACACCATTGGCAACATCACATTTTCTAAAGCAGTCAATTGGGCTAAAAGGTGGAATTGTTGGAATACAAACCCCAGTTTAGTATTACGGATACTGGCCAATTGAGCATCTTGCATTTGTGCCACATCGACATTATCTAAGTAATAATGTCCCGTAGTAGGGCGATCTAAACAACCGATGATATTCATCGCTGTGGATTTACCTGAACCAGAAGGCCCCATAATGGAACAGTATTCACCCTCGTTAATCACCAAATTCACATCATTGAGGGCTTTGACTTCAGTTTCACCACTGCCGTAGATTTTAAAAATATTTTCTAGTCGAATAATTGCTGATTTAGGCGCAGGATTAGGAACCAGAGAATCGGTAATGGAAATAGTGTTTGGCATAATTGGATAGTCAATAGTCCATAGTCAATAATCAATAGTCGTTCGTTTTTCTCTCCCTTCTTCCTCTTGTCTCTTTACCTTCTTCTAAGATAGTAATTACTTCGAGTCATTAGCAGCAAACAACAACGATCGCACACAATAAAAATAAAACTTACAATGAATCAGGTAGATTACCTCCGCATCAGTCTTATAGATCGCTGTAATTTTCGCTGCCAGTATTGTATGCCAGAGGGGGCAGAGCTAGATTATATCCTCAAGCAACAGTTATTAACTGATGAGGAATTACTAACGTTAATTCAAGAGGTATTTATTCCGGTTGGTTTTCGGCGCTTCCGGTTAACGGGGGGAGAACCATTACTGCGTCCCCGTGTGGTGGATTTAGTAGGAGCGATCGCATCTTTAGAGCAAACTCAAGACCTCGCTATGACTACCAACGGGTTTTTATTAGCTCCCCTAGCGCAGAGTCTCTATGATGCAGGTTTGAGGCGGATTAATATTAGCCTGGATTCCCTTGATCCTGATATTTTTGACCAAATTATTGGTAGTCGGGGGCGTTCTCGTTGGCAACAAGTGTGGGATGGAATTCAAGCAGCTTATCGTGTCGGATTTGACCCCTTGAAACTCAATGTAGTGGTAATTCCAGGGGTTAACGACCATGAAATTTTGGATTTAGCGGCTTTAACCATTGATAAACAATGGCACGTCCGATTTATTGAGTTTATGCCAATTGGTAATGGGGAATTATTTAGCGATCGCGGTTGGATTTCATCTGCCGAATTACGCCAACAAATCCGCGATCGCTGGGGCTTGACAGAATCTCAAGTTTGTGGCGCAGGCCCAGCCGATGTATTTCAAATTCCTGGTGCGAAGGGGACACTAGGATTTATCAGTCAAATGTCAGAATGTTTTTGCGATCGCTGTAACCGGATGCGTCTGAGTGCAGACGGTTGGCTTAGACCATGTTTATTAAATGAAACTGGTCAAATCAACTTAAAAACTGCTCTGCGTTCTGGTGTGAGCATCCACCAGTTACAAAAGCAGGTTAGACATTTATTAGCAATTAAGCCAGAAATTAACTTTAAACAGCGAGACTCTGGGACTCAAGGAACTTACAGCCGCACCATGTCCCAAATTGGGGGTTAGTCACTTTTGAGCAATGAGTCCTGAGTTGTGAGTAATAGGACTTTCATTAGTCAACACTCAGCACTCAGCACTCAGCACTCTCTTAAGCTTGTCGTGAGTAGTATTCCACAACTAGCAGTTCGTTAACTTGTAGTGCCACCCATTCTCGCTCAATGACACTGTTCACCTTACCTTCCAACTTGTTTTTATCAAACTCTAAGTGATTGGGAAGGTTAGCCAAACCGGGATATTGTAAGTTGTTTTCTACCAACTTCCGTGATTGCGTTCTATCTCTAACAGCAATCACCTCTCCGGGACGGGTTTGGTAGCTGGCGATATCTACCACACGACCATTAACCGTAACGTGACCATGATTGACCAACTGTCTAGCTGCTGGGATAGTGGGAGCCATACCCATGCGGAAAACGGTATTATCCAAGCGCATTTCTAGCAATTGCAATAGCACTTGTCCAGTAGAACCAGTTACACGTCTAGCTTTACGCACATAGCGTAACAGCTGCTTTTCAGTCAAACCATAGTTACAACGCAGCTTTTGCTTTTCTTCTAGACGAATAGCATATTCAGAACGCTTCTTGCGGTTCTGACCGTGCTGTCCTGGGGGATAGGCGCGTCTTGCGCTCTTACGAGTTAATCCTGGCAATTCGCCTAAGCGACGTACAATTCTAAGCCGTGGCCCTCTATATCGGGACATGAGTTTCCTTAATCTAATCCTGTTTAAACTTTATCCAGACATACTATTATAAATACCTGCAATTCATAATTGCAAAAATCATTTCATTCAATTACCAAAAATTTATAGGTCAATAGTCAATAGCCCATACTCCCCCCACTTCCTCATCTCCCCCTGCTCCCCCTACTCCCCCTGCTCCCTCATCTCCCCTGCTCCCTCGTCGTCCTTTTCAAAGATTTTTCTGGCTGTTCTGTGGTTTTGCCTGATTTGTAGAAGATTTGCTGCACATTTGAGTTAGCATAACTTTGGGTGTTTGGAGAACGGCAATGAGCAAAAAAGCGGTTAGTGGGTGGAAAAACCAACCAGGAACATTTAAAAGTCATCTGATGCGGCTGACAGCACCGATTTTGGCTGTGGTTGGCTGTGTGGGAATCAGTGTTCCCAGTATGGCTGCCGATGGATCTTATGATAATAACTATCGCGCCTGTGCAGGTAGACTCTTAGGTGTAGGTATAAGTGAACAAGCGGCAGCACGGGCTTGTGCTAGGGCGTTGCGTCCAACAGAGTTAGCTTCATGTGTGGTTTTTATTGACAATCGCACGGAGATTAGTGCTACCGATGCCCTTTCTGTTTGTGAACAAGCAAGACGGCCAAAGGAATTAGCTACTTGTGTAGTTTCCATTAGCAGGAATACTCAGGAAGCAGTTAACCCAGCTGTTTTAAATTACTGTAGTCGCAGTCTACTACCGGAGCGTTTTGCTTATTGTGTAGTAGATTTACGTAGCCAGATCAACATTGCTCCTATTCAGGCGCTTGATATTTGTATTGATGGTAGCGATCGCATTGGTGGTGTACCTGCTTTGACTTCACCGAGTCAACCACCCGCAGGATTCAGCCCTACTTTTGAGACTCAACCAATTCCTGCAAGTCCAGGTAATAGATAAACTCTAGAACCGACGCAAAAAGATTATTTGCTTTGTGAGGGTGTAAGGGTGCAGGGGGTTTGGACATCTAGACCCCTTGCATAAACCCTTGATGATTCGTTGTCATGCGCTGAACTCAAATATCACAAACATTTGCCTTATTTGGTGATTCTGCTTGTTTCACGACAACTCGTCCATTTTCTACCACAGTCTTACCTTGACTAGCATTTTGTCTGTGGTGAATAGTTTCATCCTCATCTTGGTTTTGATGAGATATCTGTTGCTCATGTTGTTGATTGAGAACAACAACACAACTGGCGCAAGATGGGAAAGACATATTGGGATACTTCACTATCTATATCTACTATCAAACCACTAATTTTATTTATATGCCTTCAGTCTGCTTGTAAGTGTCATCTCCAGTCAAAATGACTATTCCGGAAGCATGAAATACGATGTCTGGGGTAAATGCCTGGATGTGAATGTAAGTGCTTGCTTTATGATGTTTATAGCCCATTTTAGTTATCTAAACCTAGTAAATAGGGAAGCGGCATAGATCCCGCCCCGCTTTCCTCTGCTTCCAGGCTGTGATGGTAGAAAAGCGGGCTATTTTCATGAAAAAAATTCTAAAATACCTAAGTTTAGGTTTACTATCTACATTTTTATCTGCTAATCCCGGCTTAAGCGCAGAACGTATCAGTTTTTTTTACCCTCCTTTTGGGGAGTTTTCCTTACCTGTTGATTCATTAGAAACTTTTGCCAAAGAAGGGAAGATAGATAGTGATTTGAGATTTTATTCCCAACGCGCCACTCCTGAACAACTGACTCAACTGCGGGAACTACTTCAGATTCGCTTCAATGTCACGCCTACGTTAGTATCTCAAGTGACTTATTCACCAGTCGGTGAACAATTATTACAACGACTAGGAGAATTACTGTTAACTGATTCTCGCCGCAATGGTTTCTATGCTTTGCGTGCTGCTTTAATTTTGTCGGCTGCTTCTCCAGAAGGTTTATCAGTTATCAATGTCCTGCGGAAGTTTCCTAGTAATAGGGTACGACTAAATTTTACAGAAGCGGTCAAGATAGTTGATGACTTGTCGCAATTGCTCAAAACTAGGGATAGAGTTGTTACTGCCTTGCAACAACAAGCGTTGATCCAAACTCTCCAATCTAATTTTGATTTCTCTGTATTGCCAGACTTGCGATCGCCTGGAGAGTTCCGTTGGCAAAAAATCAGCTGGACATTAAATGATCTGTCTCGCGATCGCCGCCTCCCTGTGGATTTGTACCTACCCACCACAACCGCCGAAAGTGCTATAAAACAGCCATTCCCTTTAGTTGTCATTTCTCATGGTGTTGCTTCAGACCGCTACACATTTGCTTATTTAGCTGAACATCTAGCATCCTATGGTTTTGCTGTAGCTGTATTAGAACATCCTGGTAGTAATGCTAAACGCTTTCAGCAATACTTTGCTGGTTTGGCAGAACCACCTGAACCAAAGGAATTTATCGACCGACCTTTAGATATCAAGTTTCTACTAGATGAACTGCAACGGAGGGAATCTTTTGATCCCAAGCTAAAGGGAAAACTCAATTTCGAGCAGGTAGGGGCAATTGGTCAATCTTTTGGTGGTTATACTGTTTTAGCTTCAGCAGGTGCAAAGTTTAACTTTGAAGAACTCCGCCAAGAGTGTCAACCCGATAATTCCAATTTAAATGTATCGCTGATTTTGCAGTGTCAAGCAACTCAGTTAGTTTTAGACAACTATGTGTTACAGGATGAGCGTATTAAGGCAATCATTGCCATTAATCCTGTTAATAGTGCGATTTTTGGTGAACGTGGGATCAGTCAAATTCAAGTTCCTGTGATGTTGGTAGCAGGTAGTCAAGATATTTTCGCTCCACCAGTACCTGAACAAATTCGCCCCTTTACTTGGCTGACTAACCCCAATAAATACTTAGCCTTAATCGAAAATAGCACTCACTTTACTTTTATCGGAGAATCGCCTGCTGAAAGTAATGTATTACCTGTACCTGATGGTTTACTAGGCCCTGATCGTGCTGTTGCTTATTCCTATCTCAAAGCCTTAAGCGTAGCTTTTTTAGAAACTAATCTTCGCGATCGCACTGAATACCGCGTTTATTTACAACCATCCTACGCACAATATATTAGTACATCTCCCCTGAATCTCAGTCTGTTAGATTTTTTGAGTACAGAGCAGTTGAATCAAGCAATGAGGAAATAGGGGATTGGGGATTGGGGATTGGGGATTGGGGATTGGGGATTGGGTGGGAGAATAACCATTGCCTATTGACTAATTTGTCAGGAGATCACCATATTGAGCGCGTAGTATTTATAAAAACTTATTGCACATTGCATTGTTTATATATACCGTTGTAAACAAGTATTAAGAAATACTTATTAAAAAAGATTGCAAGTCATTGATTTAATTGCTAACGTGTGTATTGGCAACGATGCTGATGAACGCTCTGATTCAGGAGAGGTAAAACCTATGAGCTATATCTATTCAGCCAATTGTGTTAAAAACTGAAACTATCAGCAATGCAGATTAGTCCAAAAATATATCGTTGCCAGGACTAATTGCTGTTCGGATTTTCAAGACAACCGACGATTTGTCTTACCCTGTGCAGGGTGTAGTGGTGATTGAGGAATGATGCACTGGGTGAAGACTTGGACTCTGGAGGTGAACAAATATGAATCTTCAAGGCAAAGTTGCCCTGATTACAGGGGCTTCTCGTGGAATTGGGCGAGCGATCGCCATAGAATTAGCACAACAAGGTGTACAACGGCTGATCTTAGTAGCACGCGATCGGCAAAAATTAAGGGAAGTAGCCGAAGAAATTGAGGCGATGGGTGTGCAAGCTACAACCTTGGCCATTGATTTAACACAAGCAACAGAAGTTAATATTGCGATCGCTCAACTTTGGCGCAGTTACGGCCCGATTCACCTACTGATTAACTGTGCGGGGGTAGCTTACCAAAACTCATTTTTGCGTTCCAAACTCCCGCAACTGCAAGAAGAACTGTCTGTAAATTTATTGGGAATGTACACCCTCACCAGTCTGATAGCCAAACGCATGGCTAGCCAACGACAGGGGACAATTATCAATGTTTCCAGTTTAATGGGGAAAGTAGCCGCACCCACAATGGCTACATATTCAGCTACTAAGTTTGCCATTTTAGGATTTACCCAAGCCTTGCGGCGAGAACTAGCGGAGTACAATATCCAGGTAAAAGCTTTATTACCTTCCCTCACCGACACAGATATGGTAAGGGACTTCAAACTATTTCGCTGGGTGATCCCTATGACTCCGCAGCAAGTAGCCAAAGCCCTTGTCATAGGATTAGAAAAAGATGCACCAGAAATTTTAGTGGGTTGGCAAAGTCATTTAGCAGTTTGGTGTCAACGTTTAGCACCGGGATTGCTGGAGTTGCTATTAAAAATAGCAGCACCCACAGCACCAAAAACACTAGAACAACCAAGTTTATTCACTAAAATCCAGCGTTTTGGTGATTTCTTGTTCTCTGCACAAAGGTTGCCCTTTGTCTTTGCCCGCAAGTCCTGACGATAAAATCTGTAATTAAGGCTGAAATTCCCGAAATTTTTAGATCATCGGCTTCTCCAAGAAGTCGGTGATATTGTATCTCTGCCATAGCCTATTCAGAATTAAAAATTACACAAATTAGTATAATCAGATATTCTTTGTTACGGAGCAACCAAAATGCTGTCCTTACAAAATACTACCCTGCCAGAAATTATTGATGGTTTACCGAATATCTCTGGCTGGGAGGCTGAGGTGCTTTCCGTAGTCAATCATGATGCACCTGTATTCTTACCCACAACAAATATACAGTTAGAAAATGTGAATGCAGTATTTGCGATCGCCTTACATATGCACCAACCAACTATCCCGGCTGGGCATCATGGCGAACTGATCAGCAATCTGCAATATATGTTTGAACATCCCCAGGTAGGTGACAACCACAACGCCGCACCTTTTGCCTATTGTTACAGCCGCATGGGTGATTTCATTCCCGAACTGGTTAATCAAGGTTGCAATCCCCGCGTGATGTTGGATTACTCCGGTAATCTGTTGTGGGGACTCAGACAAATGGAACGCAACGATATCCTAGACAACCTCAAGCGAATTACTTGTGACCCTACCTATCAACCTTATGTAGAATGGTTAGGGACAATGTGGGGTCACGCTGTTGTACCATCTACGCCCATACCAGATATTAAATTGCATATTTTGGCATGGCAACAGCATTTTGCCGCCATTTTTGGCTGGGAAGCCTTAGCGCGAGTTAAGGGTTTTTCTCCGCCAGAAATGCACCTACCAAATCACCCCGATACATTATTTGCATTTGTCAAAGCTTTAAAAGAATGTGGCTATCGCTGGCTACTGATACAAGAACATTCAGTAGAAACAATTGATGGTCAATCTCTGATTAATAAACATTTACCACATCAACTGATTGCCCGTAATTCTCAAGGTGAAATAATTAGTATTACTGCTTTAATTAAAACCCAAGGTTCAGATACTAAATTAGTCGGACAAATGCAGCCATATTATGAAGCCAAAACCCTATCAAAACAAAAATTAGGCAATGTCTTAATTCCACCAATAGTCAGTCAAATTGGTGATGGTGAAAATGGTGGTGTGATGATGAATGAATTTCCTAACGCCTTCAAACAAGCTTGGTGGGATATGGTAAATAACGGCGATGGGAAATCTGGGGTTGTGGGGATGAGTGGCACTGAGTATTTAGAATTAATCGAGGCTGCTGGTTGTAAATTAGAAGACTTCCCTATGTGTCAGCCTGTTGGACAATATCAAATCTGGCAACAAGTGAACCTAGACAATTATCAACCTGAAGATGTCGAAAATGCTATTCAAAAATTAAAACAAACTAACCCACATTTTCACATGGATGGAGGATCTTGGACAAATCATATCAGTTGGGTAAAAGGATATGAAAATGTCTTATCTCCTATGTATGAATTAAGTAGTTTGTTTCATCAAAAGTTCGATAAATTTTTGCTCAGTGATACAGCCTCTTCAGTTACTAAACAATCTGATTACCGTCAAGTTTTATTACATAATCTTCTACTGCAAACAAGTTGTTTTCGCTATTGGGGACAAGGCAGTTGGACAGACTACGCTCGTGAAATTTACCAAAGAGGTAAAAATTTACTAACATCAATTTAATTACCTGAAAAACTTACCCAGCGATCGCTCTTAACCTTATTGCCATGTGATCGTACTAACTTTTTTTGTAACAATCAATACTATTACAACTTAGGTAAAATTTCCGGTAACAAATGTCCAGGAACTTTAGATAAAGCTAAATTTTGTCCTTGGATGCCTAATTCATTGTGGAAAGCACGAATAGTTTTCACTATATAGGTGAAAGTTGTTTGATAAGCCTCTGGTTGTTTACTCAAACCATGTAAAGCTTGCAAATGGTTGTCTAATGCGGCTTCTAGGTGTTGCGATCGCCTAGCTTTATCTCCATCAAAAGTATTATCTGTAACTAACTGATAATGCGCCAGTCCCAAATTATTATGAGTAGCAAACAAATCAAAGCTTAACGCAGCACTGCCGAGTGAATTAGCCAAAGCGATAGCTTCTTCATAAGCATCAATACACAATTGCAGTAACTTTTGCCGCGCCTCTTTAGGTGTTTGGGCAAAGTTAGCTAAATGCCAGTAAGCAGTACCTAAATTATTTTGTGTCGCCGCGCAAGCACTGGGAACATTAGCGGGAGTGCGATATTTTAAGGCTTCGCGGTAGACATTAATAGCTAGTTGCAGATTTTCCCCAGGCTGTTCGTACTGTGCCACATTCCAATAGGCAGTACCAATATTGTTTTGAATCATCCCATATTTTAGGGGTTCATTTTGGGGATTGTAGTGAGCTAATGCTTGTTTGTAAGAAGCGATCGCTTTCTTTAAATGTACAACTGGTTGATTATATTGTGCTAAGTGCCAGTAGGCAGTACCTAAATTATTCTGACAAGCTGCATACTTCAATGGATCTAATTCCACCGTGCGGTAGCGCAAAGCTTCACTATATGCTGAAACCGCCTTCTGCCAATTCTCTGCCGGACTAGCAAAGCGTGCTAAATCACCGTAGGCTGTCCCCAAATTATTTTGCACCCGTGCATAAGTTTCCGGGTGGGTTTCTGGGGGAGACATTTTTAGAGCCAAATGATAGAACTCTATGCCTTGCTCTATATAAGTTTGTCCGTCTTCCGAATTGGGCGGTGTACGATAGAGCATCCAATAAAGTGTACCCAAATCATTAAGAATGTTGGGCAATTCGGGAGAGTTATCATCGTAAGTAATAGCTTCCTGATAGGCAATAATTGCTACCATCAAATTTTCTAACGTTGATTGTCCCTGCTCTATGTGAAGCCGATATAAGTTACCCAACTGATGATAAGCTGCCGCCAATACCTCTCCGGAAGCTTTTTGTGAGTGTAATTGCTCAATTCCTAAGAGTAGTTCCCGTGGTTGCCAGTCATCTCCCTGTTGGGTTACGTTTTGGTGACTTGTTGCTAATACTAGCTCTTTTAATTCTTGGCTGACATGAGACAAAGACAACAGTGATGGGGTTTTAACTATATTAGATTTAGCAGAGAGTTCCTGTTGTTTTTGCTTAGTAATTAATAATTCTGAAATTGATACTGAAACTTCATCTGGGAATTGCGCTGGATTGCCTGGTATTTCTTTTAGCAAGTCCAGATCATCTCCAAATTCTAGTGCTGTGGTATCCGCAACTCTGACTTCTGTTTCCATACCTGAATCATCTAGCGTGGATTGTTCAAAATTCCCTAAGTTTACACTTCTGGATCTAGAAAAACGCTCTGGATGACTTTGATTTTGTGTTGCTGGTGTAGGTTCTCCAGCAAATACAAATACACCAGTACGCCAACGCCAAAACTGCGGCGCTGACTGCTGAATAGCAGACAACCAAGGACGCGATACCCACAATAACACGCTAGATTCGAGAAATCGGCTAGATTCTGGAGCAGAAAAATACTGTTCGCATAAGTGCAGATAATGTAAAAATAAACGCTGACAGGCTACTGGTTGTTTCGTGAGCTGCTCTACACCAACAATCTGAAATGTTGGTATTGGTAAAGGCCTTCCTGGACTGTCTTTAGATACACCGACAATTGGCGGAGGGTAATTAGTCAACCACTGATTGATTTGTTCTATGGGGTTTGGCTCATTTAAATTCAAACGCAAAGTCACTAATCGGGGGTAGGCGGGTGTACTATCCTGACCATCCCCTGGCTGATATAACACCTGCCCTACAGGATAAGCCAAAGTAGAATGCAGTCGGGCAGCTACCTGATTTCTTAACTGTAAATCATCACACACGGCTAAAAATAGTTGTCGCCGTAAACCAAGACTGAGAGCAAGTTTTAGACGGTGATATACTTGCCTGTTCCAAGCAGAATTATCGGAGTGTGCAGTATCATTCACGCTCATGAGGGCTAAATAGCCAAATTCTAGTAAAAATTAGTGTAAACGCTTTACAGAGTGCATCCTAGCGATGCCAAAATTTCAACTATGACTATAATTCGGTAAATGCTACTCTGCTCAGGATAAATCTATACCTTAAAATTTATGTTTTTGATATTTTAATCCATATGTATATAATTATACTTTAAACACCTAATGCTATTTTAACAAAATAAAAAACAAGGTTCCCATAAAAGTGGAACCTGAAATGCCAAAAAAAGATTAATTTTTATTAAAATGTATTACGTTTAACTGAGATTTGAAACAGAGAAGGCGACGAAAATCAGACCGCCAACCAAAATTGTAGCGGCGACTCCTAGAATGATGTAATTACGCTTTTGTACATCCGTGGGAGGTTCTGCTTGATAAATTTTAGGTTCTTGGGCAAAATTATTTAAACGTCCGCCTTCTTCATTGGTATAGGGCATGAATTAATTCCTTGCTCTGAATCTTTTATCTAATCTTATAAAGACAGATATATATTACTCACAACACCAGAGACAAATCGTTACATTGGGCATTTATAGCAGAAGGCAATAGGCAATAGGCAATAGTAAAATCCATACCATGAATCAGTTTGAGCTTTTAGTCATGTCCTAATCGCCTTGTCTACAGCTATAAAATTTCCTCTGCCCCACACTGCGGATTCCGCAAAGAGGTACTGCCTCCTCCGTTCGCGTAGCGTCCCGCAGGGAAGTTCTGATCGGAGGAAGCCTCCGCTCAGACTTCTCTCTGCTTCTTCCGAGTCCCCAGTCCCTAATTAATCGTACCCGTAAGCGGTGAACTAGCACTGGCGTAGGTTTTGATGGGCATTCGCCCTGCAAGATATGCTAAACGTCCGGCGACTGTTGCTAAATTCATAGCGTGAGCCATTGCGGTTGGATTTTGAGCGAGTGCGATCGCACTATTAATTAATAAGGCATCTGCTCCCAATTCCATCGCCTGAGATGCTTCTGAAGGTGCGCCAATCCCAGCATCGACTACTACCGGCACATTGGCATTTTCAATGATGATTTGAATATTGGCAGTTGTTTTTAAACCCTGTCCCGAACCAATGGGTGCAGCTAAAGGCATGACTGTCGCACAACCGGCTTCTTCTAAACGCTTGGCTAACATGGGATCAGCATTGATGTAGGGTAAAACAGCAAAACCTTCTTTTACCAATTGTTCGGCGGCTTGCACTGTACCTATGGGATCAGGTAATAAATATTTTTGATCTGGTATAACTTCTAACTTGATAAAGTTATTATCTTCTTGTCCCAATAGCTTCGCCATTTCTCGTCCCAAACGCGCCACCCGAATCGCCTCTTCTGCGGTTTGACAACCTGCTGTGTTAGGTAACATCCAGATTTTTGACCAATCCAACGCCTCTGCTAAACCTTCATGTCCAGGCGCTTTAGTTTGTACCCGTCTGACTGCTACTGTCACTATCTGACAACCGCTAGCCTCAACACTTTGCTGCATTTCTTCAATGCTGCGGTATTTGCCTGTCCCAGTCATTAAGCGAGAATGGAAGGTTTTGCCAGCAATGATGAGGGGGGAGTCTGAAGGAAGTGGGGAGTGGGAAGTGGGGAGTGGAGGAGTGGGGAATAGAGAGTGGATGAGCATGGGGGTGGTAGATGACTGTTTTTGAAAACGTGAATAGTGGAAGTGAGACAGTAGGGGGTCTGATTTTTGTTCCCAGATGTAATCGGCTATCAGTGCGGCAGTTATGGGTGCAAGCAATATACCATTGCGGTAATGACCAGTAGCCAAGGTCAGATTTGGACAATAGCTAGCCCCTAAGATGGGTAATTCATCAGGAGTGGCTGGACGATAACCCCACCACAAATCCTGGATGGGATAGTTTTGTAGTTGAGGATAGAGACGGATGGCTCCTTGCAGTAAGGTTTGCATCCCAGCCGGAGTGTTTTGGGGAGTAAAACCGACATCTTCGCTGGTTGCCCCAATAATAATAGAACGGTTTCGTCTTGGTACAATATAAGTATTTTCACCAAACAAAACTCGTTTTAAAGGTAACTCTGGCACAGATTCCGGAACTCGGACACTCAACATTTGCCCCTTGCGAGGCCGCACTGGTAAAGGCAATAAATCATTAGCCCACGCACCTGTGGCTAAAACATAGTGATTAGCACGAATTATTCCTGTGTTAGTTTGGACACCTACTACCTGCCCCTGTTGCTGTAAAAATGCTTCTACTGTAATTCCATCTTTGAGTTCCACACCAAGGGACTCAGCCGCCGTCCACAGCACACGCACTAAAGCACGATTATCAACTTGAGCATCCTCTGGATACCACCAACCACCAATTACATCTGCTCCTAACCCTGGCTGATATTGATGAATAGCTGTTTGATCTAACCAGTAAGCAGGTGAATCTTCCTTACTTGCCTGCTGTTCATAGACTGGGGCTAAAATACCACAAGCCCAGTAACCAGTATTTAAACCTGTTAAATCTTCTAGTTTGCGTGTCCAGTCTGGATATAATAAGCGCGATCGCCAACACAAAGATTTCATGGCTCCATCGGTAATTTTTTCTGCATCTGGAGCCAACATCCCGGCGGCGGCATGGGAAGCAGCAGCTTGGTAGTCACGACAAAGCACGGTGACTTCTGCCCCGCGCAATTTCAGTTCAACGGCGATCGCCAAGCCCATCACGCCGCCACCAATAATTAAAATGTCTCTAGTCATTAGTCAATAGTCATTTATTGTTAGCTATTTATCATTAGTACAACTAATAACTCATAACTCATAACTCATGACTAATACAAGCAGGGAGAAGCTAGAGACTAGAGGTTAGAGGCTAGTATTTTACCAGTCCCTAGTTCTTAGTCCCTATTCCCCAATTCCCAATCTCCTCTCTAACTCCTACCACAAAGCCCGAATCGGTTGTCTATTTTGATTGGACTCACGAGATGATGTATCGGTTGATTGCTCTTCTATGGTGTTATCTGACGAACTCTCAGGAAATGAATCGTTGGGAGCGTTATTTTGAGCAACGCTAGTCCTATTAGTTGATCTGCGATCTTCTTGGGTGACGTTGCCTCTTTCTTCAGTGCTGTTGAAGTCCTCTTGAGCAACATTACCTCTGGTTTCAGATGTATTGTTTTCCGAGGTATTAGCTTCAGACGTATTAGCATTACTCCTATTTCGACCAGGAGAGGAGCTATTAACATTAATGTTAGCTGGCAGTACCTTTGATGTTTTGGTGCCTGTAGCATTACCTGGAGCATTGTTATTGGCGGTTTGTTGACCACCCATAGGAAAATTAATGCCTATCATCGTACCCATTAAAATGGCCAAGCCTCCAGCCATCAAAATTAGCGGTGTCCATCTACCCATCTTGATTTTCTCCTTTTTAACCTAACCTTCTGGTTGCCACACAATTTGAGAACCTTGACCCCAAAATCCGTCAAATTTAGTTACTCGCACATCCCCTAATACTTGAGTTTGACAGGCTAAACGCAGGTCTTTTGTAGGAGAATGGGGAGGAAGCGATCGCCGCGCCTGATCACGCCAATTCGCTGCCGACACCTCACCTTCTACTTTGACTGCACAGGTACCACAACTACCAATTCCACGACAGTTTATTACCTTAGCACCGTCATTGTAGAGGTCAATACTGCTTTTTAGCAGAATTTTGCGTAAATTTGTACCGCGATCGCACTCAATTGTTCTACCCTGAGCTATTACTTTAGGCATATTTTAATTACCACATAGTCTTTTTGTTGTATCTTGGCACATTGCATTTAAAGTTGTATCCAAAGTTTTACTTATGACCACAAATCCCTCACCCCATATTTGGCTTTATGACACCACACTCAGGGATGGCACTCAGCGAGAAGGATTATCAGTTTCCATAGAAGACAAGCTACGCATTGCCCACAGACTCGATCAATTAGGGATTCCTTTCATTGAGGGTGGATGGCCTGGAGCCAATCCGAAGGATGTTCAGTTTTTCTGGCAACTCAAAGAAAATCCGCTCAAACAAGCAGAAATTGTTGCATTTTGTTCCACGCGTCGTCCTCATACTACTGCTGCCAATGAACCAATGTTGCAAGCAATTTTGACTGCGGGTACTCTTTGGGTAACAATCTTTGGCAAATCGTGGGATTTACACGTCACATCAGGTTTAAAGACAACTTTAGATGAAAATTTGGCGATGATCCGCGATACTATCGAGTTTTTTCGCTCTCAAGGGCGGCGCGTCATTTACGATGCTGAACACTGGTTTGATGGCTACAAACAAAATCGTGATTATGCTCTCAAAACGTTAGAGACAGCAATGACAGCTGGTGCTGAGTGGCTAGTTCTCTGTGACACTAATGGGGGTACTTTACCTCACGAAGTTAGTCAAATAGTTCAAGATGTGGTTCAGGCGACTGGGGACTGGGTAAGTAGGGGAGCAGGGGAGAAAAATACCATGCCCAATTCCCAATTCCCAATTCCCCAAATCGGTATTCATACTCATAATGATTCAGATACAGCTGTAGCCAATGCCCTGGCAGCAGTTATGGCAGGGGCAAGAATGGTGCAAGGCACAATTAATGGTTATGGTGAACGTTGCGGTAATGCTAACCTATGTTCACTAATTCCTAATTTACAACTAAAACTAGGTTATAGCTGTATCACACAACACCAGCTCAGTCAAGTCACAGAAGCTAGTCGTTTTGTCAGTGAGGTGGTGAACTTAGCCCCTGATGAACACGCTCCTTTTGTGGGTAGTTCGGCTTTTGCCCACAAAGGCGGTATTCATGTCTCGGCGGTGGAACGTAATCCTCTCACCTATGAACATATTCAACCTGAACAAGTGGGAAACCGCCGCCGCATTGTGATTTCAGAACAATCTGGCATGAGTAATGTTTTAGCTAAAGCCCGTACTTTGGGGATTGAACTCGATAAGCACAATCCCAAGGCTAAGGAAATTCTCCAGCGTCTCAAAGAATTGGAAAGTGAAGGGTATCAATTTGAGGCGGCTGAGGCGAGTTTTGCCCTGTTGATGTATGAAGCTTTGGGGGAACGCCAAAAGTTTTTTGAAATCAAAGGGTTTCAAGTTCACTGTGACTTAGTGGAAGGGAGAGAATCTAGTAATGCCTTAGCCACAGTGAAAGTAGCTGTTAATGGTGAAAATAAACTAGAAGCTGCTGAAGGTAATGGCCCTGTGGCTGCCTTGGATGCCGCTTTACGCAAAGCTCTGCTCAATTTTTATCCTCAACTGGCTAATTTTGAGTTGACTGATTACAAAGTGCGAATTCTCAACGGACATCGCGGTACAGCTTCCAAAACTCGCGCACTGGTGGAATCAGGTAATGGTTTTCAACGCTGGACAACTGTAGGAGTTTCAACAAATATCTTGGCAGCTTCCTATCAGGCAGTTGTAGAGGGTTTGGAGTATGGGTTGTTATTGCACTTTCAGGAAGTCAGGAGGCAGGGGGCAGGGGGCAGGAGGTTAGAGGTGACAGGTGACAGGTGACAGGTGAGCAACTGCCGTGCATGGTTCCCTGGCATATAGCAAGTGGTGAACCCCTTTAGGGGTGACAGGTGACAAGATTACTCAGTTACAAACACTAACCTCCTGTCACCGAACCTTCTAAGTAACAATTTCCCAAGCTTGGCTCACCAATTGACTCAGCCAGCGTCGTTGTTGCTGATCCAGCACTGGATCATCAGCTAGCACTTGCGCGGTTAAATCTTCTAATGATTGCCCTTGGGAACGCACGATTTTAATTACTCCAGCGATCGCGGAGGCAACTAATTCTTCATCTACTCGCTGTTGTTTTAAAGCAAAAATGTCTTGAGGACTGTCTGGAATGGGATAATTCATGGCGTGGGTTTATAAATTTACAAAATGGGTAACAAAATTTGACAAATTATTAAAATTTCTTTACCGAATCTTTATTGAAAGCGATAGGGCGGAGTTTAGCGTACTTGATGCCTTTCACATATCTGCCTGAAAGAGTAGATTGAGCGGAGATGTTAGAAAAACATGAAAGAAATCCTTTATCTCGAAGTTCCGATTCCGGACACGGCAACTGTACGCAGTTGGCTGCAAGCAGACTTTAACCCAGAAAATTGGGAGAAAATACTGACTCCAGATGGATTCCGCCTGAAATTATCTAGTAAATATACAACAGGTGGGGCAAATTTTTCCGAAAAATTACCGAAAGAAATTTCTGTATTTGTTTGGTCTGTCCAGAGAACTACTTATCTTAAGGTTTTTCGGTGGGCAGACGAAACACTTCCCCAAGAGAAAGAACTCCTACAACGCTTAAAAACGGAAATTAGAAAGCGGTTCCCCCATCAATACCCAGAACCACCAGCAATTGATTTATCGCGGCAATCAATTTTTGCAGCCTTAGCTCCCTACTATCCTCTGACGGTCAAATATTTCCAAAAAATGCCTAATGGAGAATATGATCTCAAGCGTGCTTATTGGTGGGAACAAAGATGGCGCGAAGGAGTGAAGAATCCACAGCAGCCGCGTCAGGTGGTGTTTTCACGTAATAGGGATGGGGAACTGGGGACTGGAGACTGGGAAAAAGCACAGTCTAGTCATCAGTATGACTTGATATATATCGGTGGCGCACTGGGGGCAATTCATGCGGCGGTGATGGCGAAGTTGGGGTACAAGGTGCTACTGGTGGAACGTCTGCCTTTTGGGAGGATGAACCGTGAGTGGAATATTTCCCGTGATGAAATTCAAAGTTTAGTTAACTTGGGTTTAGTGACACCAGCCGAGTTAGAAACGATTATTGCTAGGGAGTACAAAGACGGATTTAATAAGTTTTTTGATGGCAATAACCCAGCCAAATTGCGATCGCCTATTCTGCACACACCGACAGTGCTAAATTTAGCCTTAGACTCCGATAAATGGCTGCAAATGTGCGGCGAAAAGCTCAAAGCAGCAGGTGGGGAAATTTGGGATGAGACGGAATTTTTGCGTGCAGATATTGATGAGTCTCAAGTTGTTGTCACCCTGAAGCATTTACCCACTCAAACAGAACAACAAGTGAGTGGGCGACTTTTGGTAGACGCGATGGGAACAGCCTCCCCGATTGCTTGGCAATTAAACGGTGGGCGGGCTTTTGATAGTGTTTGTCCCACAGTGGGAGCTGTTGTTGATGGAGGATTTGCGCCGGAAGTGTGGGATTCCCAGTATGGGGACGTACTTTACAGCCACGGCGATATTTCACGGGGTAGACAGTTGATTTGGGAATTATTTCCCGGTGCAGGTAAAGAACTGACGATTTATTTATTTCATTACCATCAAGTCAATCCCGAAAATCCTGGTTCTTTGTTGGAGATGTATGAAGACTTCTTCACAATTTTGCCAGAGTATCGGCGTTGTGATCTGGAACAGTTGGTGTGGAAAAAGCCGACATTTGGCTACATACCAGGACATTTTAGTATGAGTGAGAGCGATCGCCAGGTGGCTTTTGATCGATTAATTGCTATTGGTGATGCTGCATCTTTGCAGTCTCCCCTAGTCTTCACTGGTTTTGGTTCTCTGGTTCGCAACTTAGAGCGTTTAACTACCTTGTTAGATGTAGCTCTCAAACATGACTTATTAAGTTTTCGCCACTTGAACCGCATCCGCGCTTATCAAAGCAATGTGTCTGTCACTTGGCTATTTTCTAAAGGGATGATGGTTCCTACCGGGAAATTTTTACCTCCCCAGCGCATCAACTCCATGCTGAATACCTTCTTTGGCTTATTGGCAGATGAACCCTTGGATGTGGCCGATAACTTCATCAAAGATAGGTGTGATTGGTTTACTTTTAACCGCCTAGCACTCAAAGCAGCTCGCAAAAATCCGGCTTTGTTGTGGTGGATTTGGGAAATGGCTGGTTCTAAAGATTTACTGCGATGGTTAGGGAATTATCTTAATTTTGGTCGTCATGCCCTAGTCAGCACCTTACTGAGTACATGGTTTTCACGCTGGTTAATGGGGAGTAAACCTTGGCTAGAAAGTCGGTACCCAGCCTTGTGGTTAAGACTATTAGCCATTAATTACGCTATCACCACAGGCAAACCGCGATCGCCCCATCAAATAGCAAATGTCCACGCAGCAGAAATCATACAAAAACCAGAAGCGAAAGTTCTGAATTAGGCAATAGTCAACAGTCAATAGTTATAACTATTGACCATTTGGCTTATTAAAATTCGGTAGTTCTACTGAGGCTAACGATTTACGTTTCTTGGGTGAACGCTGGGGATAAACCACCGGTGAAGGTGATTGGGTATCCTCAGCAGATCCGTTTAATACATCAGGGGGTAAATCAGTCAATGATGATTCCACTTCATTCATCTCTGTGTCTTCTAAAACATGATTCTTGGGTGCCTCAGTAGTTTTTTCACTGGGAAACAAAGTGAATGATAAGGTTGTGCTTGTGTCCGGACTGATTTCTACTAATGGTTCTGATGGCTCTTCTAGTTTGGTGTCTGGTGTTTCATCCTCTGCTCCATCGGTAGCCCCGGTTTTGAAGATGGGTATCTCGACTGAATTTTGGTTTAAATTCCGCTCGGATATATGTGTTGCTGATGCTACCGACTCCGACTGAGAAGCAAAAAACATTTGAATCAAGCTATCTATTTGCTGATCTAATTCTGAGGATGGACTCACAGATGCACCCTCTTCTGGTGTAATCGGAGTCTCATCTATTACTGCTGTTGACTCAGTTGGCTGTGCAGGGGTGGGTGGTTCTTCCTGATCCTTGACTGGCAAGTTCCAGAGGGACGGAGAGGGGGGACTGGCGGGATGGGGAGCGGTGTAATGACTGCTAAATGGAGTGGGTGCTGATGGTTCACTCCATAAAGGAGGATGATTTGGTTCTGGGGATTCTGCTTCTGGTTCTGCTGTCCAAGGTTTAATGGGCTGGGCGTTGGGGAACAAAGAGCGAGCTTTTTTAGTAAATCGGGTTTTGTAGCTGGTTTTCTCTGAGAAACTATTAGCAGATGAGTCTGAGGAATCGTCGCTAGGAATAGATGTATCTAAACATTTTTCTAGGGCTGCTTTAAATTGTAAGGTTTGGCGTTGTTGTCGCATCAACCTAGTACGTAGCTCCCGACAAGCATTTTCCGACTGTATGATCTGTTGAGATTGTTCGTTATAGTTAGTTTGTAATAAGGCGCATTCGCGCTCTAACTGAGCAATGCGCTGTTGGCTAATTTGTAATTGTGCTTTATAACTTTCAATAAGAATTTCTTGACGCTGTACAGTTTGGGTAGTAGTCTCTAACTGTTGGAATAGGGATTGAATCTGTTCTTGGGCAGCAGATAGTTCCTGAGTTTGCTGATTAAGCATTGACTCAGTGACGCTATAGCGTGTTTTCTGCCACTGTAAAGACTTTTCTGACTCAGCTAAATCATCTTTAAGATGTTCTACTTGCTGATATAATTCGTTATTCGCAGCCTGTAATTCTGCATTGAGTGCGAGCAGCTTTTGAAATTCGTCATTAACTTGGGTTTGTTTAGAGCTATCAGGTTCTACAACCCAATCTTGTTGATTGGTCGTATCTTGGGTAGCATCAGAAACTTGTGTATGATACTGTTCATCTGCTGCTGGCTTGAGGAGTGGCAAGTTAGCAACTGTTGGATTTTCCGCAGGTACAACTGTATAGAAGGGACAGATAGTCTGTTGTGGTTGTAGTGAATTATCAGAAGAATTAAAAGATTCCATCACAGCCCTGTAGTTTGAGGTGTCAGCTTCATTTATCACTCTTGAACCACCCACTTAAAAATATTTGGCATTGCTATCGTTAAGCACTGCCTATCAACGGCTTAGGGGTTGATTTTGAAGCCAAGTGAGACTTTCCCCTAGGATGAGTGATTGTGATTAGTCATTAATTAGTGTTCCCCATTCTGCATTACTAACTGATGCCGTTATAACATTATGAACTTACCCCCCGTCAACCTGAGATATGGCGGGGGTTTTGAGTTTAAATGCTACAGATATATAAACAGCAGTACAGATACTTAATATTAGGTGAATGCTGGTTTGCCTGTTGTAAACAGTTATATGGTAGTAGCTCGCTGGTAGAAATTCACACTTGGGAGAGACACTATCGCTGTATCTAATTTATCAAATACATATTGCATAAAAACAATAAAAAAGGCAAAAATTCAAAATAATTTTGCCTTTTACTATTGAACTTTAAACTTTTTTTATGGCAACCACCGGGGATGAAATCCAACTAAAGGTAGCTTTTCCGGTTTGATGGTGCTAATAGCAGAGTCAGAAATGGGTAGTAAGGGCATTAACCACAGACTACTGGTAGCGATCGCCTCGCCATCGTCGGTTTTCAAGTTGTTGGCGGATGGTGCAGTAGGATTAGCTTGGGGAACCACTTGGTCAAATAGCAAGGCCAAGCCATCGGGCGCTAGACTCATCTGCACATTTCTTTGTTCTACAGGTAACACCAACAATGGTTTCTGCTGTTGAGTTTTGAGGTCAATTGCCACTAAGTAGGGTTGTTCTATGTACTCTGTTTGAGAGACAAGTTGTGTCAACAAGCAGTAGAGCGTAGGTGTAGCAGGATCGAACTGGCAGTTAAGAATAGAGCCTGTGGTTTTTAACAAAGGCTTCTGTGTACCTTGGTTTGTGACTAAAAATAAATCCCGTGTAAAATCTGTATTAAACTTGACCATTGCAGCTTGAGAGCCATCTTTAGAGAATGCCTGCACCAGACCAAACTGTGGTAGAAAATCTAGGGGTTTGCTGGCATCTTGTTGTAGAGGAAGAATGGCTGCACCTTGTCCTTGGGCTACGGCTACGGCTTTGCTATCGGGAGTAATTAAAAAGTCTCCTCCTGGCTGGCTTTGCACACGTTGAGGTTTCGGTCTTTCACCAGGTTGGTTGCTGGCTGGCATAAACCATAGTCCAAAGTCGCTGGGATTATTTCTATTACCCCGTTGTACAACAATGGTTTGACCATCGGGTGACAAGTCAAATTTGAGATTTTGATAGTCTTTATTATCTAAAACTAAGTCAACTTTACCTGCTGCGGCTGTTGGGGTGTCAATTTTGGCAGCAATTCCTGTAGTGACAGTATAGAGTTGCGCTGAGAGTAAATCTTGGTTATTGCTAGCACGAGCCGAGAAGAGAATTTTTTCCCCATTCGGAAATGGTTTAAAGTCCATGACTACCAAATCTTTAGGGGTAAGTAACGTTTTTTGTTCTTTAGTCAAGTTATAGAGAACTAAGCGCCCCTTGTCTTGTTGTTCGGCTCCTATGTACAGGAGGACGCGATCGCGTGTGCGGAATTGGCCTATAAACGGTTCTATAACTCGGTTTGAGCCTTCTTTTTGGGAAAACTTATCTTTTGCATCCTGTAACTGCACTGTATAATTCGCACCATAGGGGGCTGGTGTCAACAGAGTATAGACCATCCGTCGCCCTACCCAACTGAATTTCCCCGCTAAAGGTGGCTCAATTTTTAAGTTATCCTCAACACTTTTAGCATCCATTGGACGGCTAAAGGTGAAGGTAAAAGAGATATCTTCTGCTCCAATTTGTTGATTTTGCCAACTAAAATCTCGCACACGAGCCGCGACAACATCGCCTTGCAAAATCAGGAAGCCAATCATTATACTCAGCAGCAACATGAAGGCGATCGCTACACGATCTAATGGTTGGAGAAATGCTTTAGTAGTCATTAGTCAATGTCAATAGTGATTTCTCTACTCCCTTGTCTCCCCCATCTAATAACTGTAGGGATTCTTTGGCTGGGGAATCTTTTTGAGAGATTTAGCGGCAATGGTAAGTTGACGTTTACCATTTAAGGTTTCTGTAACCATTTGCCCTTCTATTTCTAGCCAAGTGTCAGGAGAATATCTTTCTTGTTCATTAGTGAGTTTGACGGGTAATCCTATCGGATAAGCATCTGCGGCACAACAAGTCAGGACAAATCTGGCTAAAAATATATACTCTTTGCCAATGTCTGGTGGGTGGATGACGAATCCTTGTACTTTGACTTTTTGACCAGTATATGCGTCTGGTTCAGGATAGACACTGAGTGTGCGTACCCAGTCTACAAGCGATCGCTCTTCTGGGCGTATGGAAGCGCGAAAGGATTGGGGTTGAATGCGAGATGTTGTTAATAAGTCTGTCACACCCTTTTGTAGTGCTTTATCACTAGCAAATACTTGCGGTGTAATGATTAAACCTAGAATTGCTGAAATTAACAGCAAGCTACTACCAAAACCTGGAGCAAAAAAATTAATGTGTTGCGGATTTGCTGCCACTTCACGTCGTCGCCGTCGTTGTCGCCACAGTTCCTGGGCTTTCAATAAACCGATGGCAATCAAAGCTATACCACCTGCTACCACTAATCCAAAGAAGTTCGGGTGAATCAACAAGTACAGCTTGCCAGTTAGCCAATATCTCAACATCAACACGCCCCAAGCTGTGATTGCTAAGACATCCAACCAGGGCATTAAACGATTTGGGGTTTGAGATTTAGTCATTAGTCATTAGTCATTAGTCAATGGGCATTGGAGAGGCATTGCGTCCCGACTTGTAGCAACCGCCGTTATTGGGAGAGGAGGACTTAAAGCACGGGAGCAGGCTTCCTTGTTTCCCACCCTACGGGTAGGCTTACGCCATCGTAAGACAAGCTAAAGCTACATCTCCCCAGTCCCCATGTCAAAATACGTGCAAGTTAACGAACAGGGTGAACAAAAATGTTAGTTGTCCTGCTAGGGCGAAGAGGTAGAAGATAGTTTTGGGTTTGAACATGGATAACATCAAGCCAACGCTTTTGATGTCAATCATCGGCCCAAATACGAGAAATGCTACTAACGAACCACTACTGAAAGTCGAGGCGAAAGATAGGGCAAAAAAGGAATCGACTGTGGAACAAATTGATACGACTGCGGCTAACACTAGCATCACTAAAATGGAGCTAATGGGACCAGCGCCGAGACTGAGGATCAAATCGCGGGGTGCTAGGACTTGAATTGCCGCCGCGATCGCACTTCCTAACACCATCACTCCGCCTAATTCCCGCAACTCTTGGATGGCGTTATCTAGGGCTAGTCGGAGTTTGTCTGCTGTTGGTTTATTGGCGCTACTGGCAACTTCATTGTCTGGGGTTAAATTAGCATCTAACCTTGTGGTTATCCCGGCTCTACCGCCCAAAATATAAGTCCCAGAACGTAAAATATTTGGTGTATTCGTGGCTTGCTGTCCTGGTGGCAATTTGCCCCGGCGTTTTGTTTCAGGTTTGGGGGGGGAATTAAATTTCAAATATCGGGCGATCGCTGGTTGAACTATGGGCTGTAAGTCTGTTTGAAAACTGAAAACAAAACCAATAATAGTAGCAATTAACAGAGAAAATACTACTCGTAGAACAACTATTTCTGGCTGATCTCGAAATGCTGTCCACGTAGCCCAAATGACAATCGGGTTGATGGTTGGTGCTGCTAGTAGAAAACCAACTGCTACAGGTGTGGGTACTCCTTGCATCAGCAAGCGCCTAGCTACTGGTACGTTGCCACACTCACACACTGGAAACAAAAAGCCAACCAGACTGCCAACTAAAGCTCCCAAAACAGGGTTTTTGGGCATTTTTTCTACTAATTTACGCTCATCTACAAAAAATAGCAGCAAACTAGAGAATAATACCCCTATCAGCAAAAAAGGCATCGCCTCGACTAGCAGACTCAAAAATATAGTGAAACCATTGTTCAGTTGATTCATGGGTGTTGCAGTCAAAAGCGGTTTGGATTTTTTAGTTTATGCCTAGTCATTCTATCGGAATGGGGATCAAACACAATTTAGGTGGGATGCAACATATTCAAAACATAGATGTTGATATTCATCTTAGTGTTACCCTGAAGCACTATTGGCATTTTCTCGCGGTTAATGGTTATTTATATTTACGTGGATTTACTAGCGATAACCTTACCTAAGATTGGTGAACCTCTAGAATAGTTCCAAATTTGCTGATTAACCATCTAACTAGATAACGTTTTATTACCTAATATTTATACTTACTGCAAATTGAGTCTTAAGTGTGTTAACTTCTGGGCATTTTCATCAAGGATTCATAGTCTTTAAACATTTGGGGATCGCTGTGAGTTGTTAATATCGATGATTTTAGCTAGTTATAGGTCAATCAAATTTGAGGTTTGGTTGAATTTCTACTATAAAAACTCTCAAACTGCAAGGCCAATCTGGAAAAAACTTGCCAATTATGTTTAAGTATTTTTGCGAAAACTCTTCGGAATTTATCTATGGGTGATTTCCCTGAATTGAGCGTGATGAGTGATGAGCGGTGAGTGATAAGTAGCTAGCCTCTCTTTCATACCTGTCTATGAAATAAAATTCATTAGGACTGCCTGTAATATGAGCATTAACTATAGCCGCTAAAATATTAGCCTATTCTTTGCCAGCGTTAATCAACATCTAAGTCTACCGTGTCACAAGAGTTTTGTTACCAAATATCTTCACCCGTGTTATCCGTGGGTAGCGATCGCGATCTCAGTTTAGATTCCACCCTACTAGAACTACCCATGTACACTTTTCAGGTGGAAGTTAGCTGCATCGGTGCAGAAGTAGCTAAGTATTTTGACAAATATCCCTTACTGCCTGGGGTTATTTTAGTGGAACAGGGTAATTTCATGGGGATGATTTCCCGGCGACGACTCCTAGAGTTCTTGATCCGTCCCTACGGACAAGATTTATTTACCAAAGAACCCCTTGATGTTCTCTACAGTTACGCCCGGACAGCGATTTTGTTGCTACCTGAGACAACGCCTATCTTAACAGCGATGCACCATAATCTGAGGCGATCGCCTGAATTTTTAGCAGAACCAATTGTAGTTCAAACAGCAGATAATATCTACAAATTATTAGATACCCATGAACTAAATATTGCAGCTTGGCAAATTCGTGGCATAGAAACTCAAGTGCGCTATGAACGCAGCCAAGCCCAAATGATTCAAAATGATAAAATGGCTAGCTTGGGCAGGTTAGTAGATGGGGTAGCCCACGAAATTTTAGATCCGGTAGGTTTTATTTGGGGTAACTTAACACATATTTCTAGTTACAGCCAAGATTTACTCAAACTGATAGCAGCTTACGAAAATATTTCTCCTCAAGGTTCTGAGATGATTGGCTCTCTCAAAGAAGAAATAGAATTTGATTATTTAGAACAGGATTTATCTAAAGCTATAACTAGCGCCCGTACTGGAGCAGAGCGATTAAAAAAACTTGTCACCAGCTTACAAAATTTTTGTCATATTGATGCAGTTTATCCTAAGCCAGTAGACTTACACGCTTGTATTGATAGTATTGTGATTTTAATTAAAAGCCGTTTAAAAGGAGAAATTACCATTATTAAAAACTATGGTAAAATCCCGCCAGTGTCTTGCTTTATGGGACAGTTAAACCAAGTTTTCATGAATATTTTAAGTCAATCTGTAGATAGTTTACTAGATGAAGCAGTGCGACAACAATTACAACCAAAAAACAGTACAAATACCAAGAAATCAACGATTGAAATTACTACAGAAGTTATTTCTCAACCCGCCAAAGGAACAGATAAAATAGATTCCCGTTGGGTTTCAATTTGTATTATTGATAATGGACCAGGAATTGCTGAGGATTTACAAAAACAAATGCTAGAAACTTTCTCCGTCGAAAAAAGAGCCGATAAAGAGACAAGTTTAGCCGTTAGTTATCGAATTATCACAGCCAGACATGGAGGTAAACTCAATTTCAGTTCTCAACAAGGTGTGGGGACGAAATTTGAAATCTTGTTACCTTTGCTTTAGTCATTAATTAGTTTTTCCTCCTGCTCCCTCCGTTCGCGTAGCGTCCCGCAGGGAAGTTCTGATCGGAGGAAGCCTCCGCTCAGACTTCTCTCTGCTTCTTCCTACCCTCCACTCATCTCTCCCCAATCTTTAATTACAGAAAATAGGGACGAGTAATCATCATTTGCAAATGACATTTTCATTGCTGTTTGCAAAATTTTCTGTACAGTTTCAATAGTGCTGAGATCCAAACCTAGAGATTGGGCTTCGGAAATAAACAAATCTGTATCTTTCAGTAGGTGCTTGGTGGGAAAATTCGGCTGGCTGTAGTCATCAGCTAACATCCTTGACAGCTTTTTGTCAAAGGTAGGTGCATAAAGCGCACTGTCGCGTAAGACTTGCATAAACAAGTCCACATCAACACCCTGACGCTGTACAAAAGCCAAGCTCAGGGCAAAGCTAGTAGTTAAAGATGCAATTAGTTGATTTAAGGCTAATTTCAGCGCCGAGGCAGTTCCAACTGGCCCGATTAAGACTGGTTCTGGATCAAAGTTTTTGAGTAAATCTAAGTAACGTTGATACTGTTCGGGTTTAGCACCTACCATCACCTTTAGCTCACCTGCTTTAGCTTCGGGGATACTACCCAATACGGGTGCTTCCATATATTCACCACCGCCACCAACTACAGAATCTCGAATTTCTTGGCTTTGGGTAGGGGTAATTGTTCCCATTTGGATAATCGTCCGCCCTGCTAGGGTGCGCCAAGAAGTATCTGAAAGCAATACATGATAGATGGCGGCGGCATTAGTCAGCATAAGAATGACGCACTCAGCATCCCGAATGGCATAGCGGGGGTGTGTAACAACTTCCGCACCAGCTGCTTGCAAGGGTGCTAGTTTTTCTGGGGTGCGGTTGTAGGCAACTACCTCTATATTTGCTGCTAACAATCTTTGGGCCATTGGTAGTCCCATGAGTCCAGTTCCCAGAAATGCCACCTTCATTGTTTACGTTCCTTTAGTACAGCGTAGGCGTAGCGCGTTGTAGACATCGTTTTTCCATCTTTTGATGGTAAATCAGGGAGTAGGAAATTGATAGTTCACCAAGTTCTCTACTCCCTATACCCGGATCTAACAATCAGCCACCTGCGGCAAAACTCGCCATAATCAAAACTGATAGCAAGATACCGGGACTCAGTAGTGTTACTAGCATTAACAGGTCATGAGCAGTCATAATTATTACTCCACTCGAATGCTCGACTTTATAGGAATCACTGCTATGCTAGTCCATATCGAGCGGATACAGCATTCTTAAAGAGAGTTTTAACTTTTTACACTGGCAGAAATAAAGAGAGTAAGGAGTGGGAAATGGGGATTAGGGTATATTCCTTTTTCATCTTTGGGTGTGAAGTTTGATGATGAATGGCTGACTTTTACAGGAATTACGCTACACAATTTTTTACTTACCCCTATACCTGTTTACCAAAGTTTTGATTTTTGGTCTTGCACAGATCAGTTTCATTTTACCAAGAAAGGCAGATCATAGGATATGAGGGAGTGAGGAGAAAGAATTACTTGCCTCTAGTCTCTAGCTTCAATTTGGTACAGTTAATCCTTTTAAGATGGGAGAAGCATTTTTCTCTAATCCCTTACTTTGAATTAAAACGCCAAAGTTACCCATGCCCATAGGATCAATTAATTGGTGTAGTGACTCACGCCGTTGCAGCAATTGCGAAAGTGGGATTTTTTGATGGGAGAGGGCAGCAATCCGATCGCCTAAACCCAAAGCCATCAAAAACAAACCCTGCTGAATAAAACCGACTTTTTCTAAACCGCGATGCTCACCCCATCGTTCCAAGGCAGTAAAGTCAACATGGGCTGTGATATCTTGCCGCCCAATATTGATATACGGGTTGTTGTGATGACGATGGTGATAGTAACACTGTAGTGTTCCTTGCGATCGCCTGGGATTATAGTACCTGCTGGCAGGGTAGCCATAATCAATTGTTAACACATAGCCCCGTTGCAAGCGGTCTGCTACTATACTCAACCAATCTAAAGCAGCTAAATTAATTTCACTGCGGTAGCCATCCTCATAATCACCTTGAGTGATGTTAATGCCAACTAATTCTAAATATTCGGCTAGTTGGGGTGTAGAGGGTTCGGCTGTGATTTCTGTAAATAGGGATGAGGAGGATGAGGGAGATGAGGAGGAAAAAAAGAGGTGTTCTACTTCCTCATCTTCCCCCACTTCCCCATCTCCCCCCACAGTGACATAAATTTCTCGTAGTTCACCGGACTCTAAGATAAACTGATGTACTGGCAAAGCATCTACTAACTCATTAGAGAAAAAACAGCCCACAATTGAGTTAGATGATATCTCCTCCCAGCTACACCAACGCACAGGAAACTTTTGCAGGCGTTGCTGTTGTTCTTGCTTTAAGCCTGGAGATTTTTCCACAATTATGTACTGCAAGGCTGCAAACAAATCTGGATAGTGCTGCTGAAGATATTGCAGAATATGCACCGCCAAAAGTCCTTGTCCTGCACCCATTTCTACCAAATAAAAGGGTACTGGTTGCCCCAATATCTCCCACATCTGGGTAAATTGTTCTGCTAGTAATTCCCCAAAGTCAGCCCCAAGATTGACCGATGTGAAAAAATCACCACCTTTAAACCCAATTTCGACAGTATTGCTGGAATAATAGCCATATTCAGGGTGATATAGCACCATGTCCATATATTCAGCAAACGTAATTCGCCGTTGAGGACTGGTTAAAATGCGATGAACGATGACTTGATGCAGCGACAAATTAGAATCCATAAACAATTTTTGCAGAGACTACCTGAAAAGAGGAGCCAGGGGACTTCCAACTAAAAAAATATACAATCGCTTTGGTGAGCAGGGGAGGCTGGGGGAGCAGGGGAGGAAAAATCCAATGATTATATTTGCTCTGACTCATTGAATAATTTATTTTCTGTAAGTCCCCAGAGACAAGAATTATCAAACACTCAACACAAAACTCGAATTAAAACTCAGCGTACCTTTGCGTGAACCTCAGCGCACCTCTGCGTTTTTCTCCTTAAATCAAAACCAAATTATCCCGGTGAATCACAGTTTCCGCCCCTGCATAACCCAAAATTGCCGGAATTTCTATAGAACGACACCCACGAATTTTTTGTAACTCGTTGCTGCTGTAGTTAACCAATCCTCTAGCAATCTCTTGTCCATTACTGTCACACAACTGCACAGCATCTTGTGTATCAAATTCACCTTCGACAGCTTTAATACCAGCAGCCAAGAGAGATTTTCCTGCTTCCACAATAGCGGCGATCGCTCCCGCATCTAAATATAATTTCCCCATTGGCACCAGTCCGTAGGCTATCCAACGTTTACGGGCTGAGGTTGGTTCTGGTTGGGGTTGGAAATGAGTACCAATCGCTTCCCCTTGTAAAATTTTGCTGATATTTTGGGGAAATCGTCCTTGGGTAATCACAGTCCGCACTCCCGCAGCAATGGCAATTCTGGCTGCCGAAATTTTTGTTACCATGCCACCAGTACCCCATTGCGAGCCTTGAGAACCTGTTTGCACCTGTAATTCTGCCAATTCTTTCATGCTAGTCACTAAAGAAATGGGTTGAGCATCAGGCACAGCACGGGGGTCTGCTGAGTATAATTTATCTACATCGGTAAGTAAAAATAACCAATCTGCTTCTACGAGGCTAGCCACTAATGCTGAAAGGGTATCATTGTCGCCAAATTTCAGTTCATCTACTGCTACAGTGTCATTTTCATTGACTACAGGAATGACTCCCAATCCCAGTAGTTCCCCAAAAGTGTTGTAGACATTAAGGTAGCGGCTGCGCTGGACTAAATCACTGCGAGTCAGCAATACTTGGGCAATTGGTTGTTGCAAAGTGGTAAATAAATCATCGTATACCCGCATTAATCGCCCTTGCCCAACTGCTGCTACTGCCTGTTTCAGCGCGATCGCTTTGGGACGTTCGGTTAAACCCAAACGCGCACAACCCACTCCTACCGCCCCAGAGGACACTAAAATGACGCGATTCCCCTGCTGTCTCAAATATGTCAGGGTTTCTGCTAAAGTAGCGATTGTAGACAGTGCTAGTTGTCCATTTTGGGGTTGAGTGAGGCTAGATGTACCGATTTTGACGACGATTGTTTTGGTCATTAGTTAGTAGTCAGTGGTCATTCATCAAGGGTCATTAGTCAATTGTCACAAAAGCTATGAACTATGGACTATGCACTATTGACTCTGCTTGAAACTGCAAAGCGCCAACCCTTCTATAGTTTGAGGGCTGACGCTTTACTAATTTATATTTATTTGCTATGTTTTAGAGTCTTTTTTTTAGCTGACTCCATTTTATTAATACCTATAATCACCGATATTTTCCTGTCCCCAATTTTTTTTAATTATTTCTTTAGATTTAGATTCATTAACTTTTGATCAATCTTTGTGAAGCTTTTTTGGCTGGGAGATGATCGAAGCTCCTAAGATTTCCGAGAACCAAACTTCAAAGTTGCGAATGGGATGAGAGCGTAGAACCGCGTCAGGATGAACAATGGGTTCTACCAAAATGGTAAACATACCTAGACGATTACCAGCTAAGACATCAGTAAACAAGCGATCGCCTACCATCCCTACTTGATGTACTGGTAGATTCATCGCCTGGAGTGCGGCGCGAATTTTGCGGCGGGAAGGTTTGGCTGCACCGAGGTAATATGGCAGGTTAAGAGAGCGAGCAATGCTACCAATTCTGACTTCGCTGAGGTTATTGCTCACTAACCACAATGCAGTACAACTACGCATTTGCTCCACCCAATCCTTGAGTTCTGGAGAAACTGCATCTACAGTAAACGGTACTAAGGTTTCATCGACATCTAATACCAGCCCCTTAAGCTGGTAATGTTGAATTATTTCTGGTGTGAGGCTCAAAACCGAACCCCCCAAAACCAAATCAGGCTGTAAGAACTTGTTCCATGTCATAAATCAACCACTGAAGGAAATAGGAAATACACTACGATAAATGGAAAGCACTACAAAATGCCAAAACCCACGTATTTCTTGAGATTTTGACATTTTGCTCATTGTTATAGCTGTAGACAAGGTGATTAGGACAGGATTAAAAGCTCAAACTCATTCATGGCATGGATTTTACTATTGCCTATTGCAAGAGTGCCTATTGCCTATTGCCTTCTGCTATATGTCGATTTCCAGATTAACTTAATTGCAAAGAGATGCAACTATTAGTCCTCACAAATGCTTGCCCCTTTGCATAATTTTTCAGATGTGCAGATATCATTGAACATCCTTAATTAAAAATTATAAGATGAAGCATTTTAATTTTTAATGGGAAAATTTTCATCTCATTCTACTTGGTTAAAAAGTTGTTCTTCTAGGAGCGGCTGCACTTTGCGAAACTCTTCTGGTGATAGCAAAACAGGTTCACCATCTTTGGCAATTCTGGCAAAAAACAGCAGTGGATCAAGAGGTGTATAAATTGCATACTCCTGCTCGTGGTGATAGAAGGTAGTGAGTAACTGCAATTGCTCTGGTTCTAAATCGGCCTCTTCGTCTTCAATTTCTAGCGTAAATAATTCAGAATCTTCTACTGGCGGTAACTCGCCTGCAACCGTCAGAGCATAGGCTGTATTTTTCAGCACCAAGTTTTGTTCTGCTAAGACAGCTTGGGCTGTGCTAAAAATTTCATCAATGACAGCATCATCTTCTACTAAAATTGCTTCTTCTTCTTCGTCTTCACCTTGCCAAGCAAAAATTTCTATTGGTGAATCAACAGGAAGCAACAAAACATATTCTTGTTCATCGGTTTCAAGGGAATGTTCTATGTAGCATTCTAGGGTTCGCCCTTTCTCATCAGTCAAAATGATGGAACCTGTACGATCTTGATCGTTATCTTCAGAAAATGGAGAGGAAAACATAGCTAAGGTGTGAGACTTTATAAGTACCAGCAGTTGGGTAACTCGCTTTACTGTTTAATGACCAATGGTGTCAAGCAAATAGCTTCAGACTTAGATACAACTGCTATGTAACAGCTTTCAGAATATCATGTTCAAAGGTATCAATACTCTACAGGTACAACTGAACTCAGAGCGTTAGCTCGTCTAATATCCAGCCACTGCTGTAGAATCAAAGCTGCTGCTTTGCGGTCAATTAAACCTTTGTTACGTGACGGTGAGCGATTTTCTGCTATTATCAGTTGCTCTGCTTGAAAGGAAGTCAATCGCTCATCAACATACTCTATGGGTAATTGGAGAGCTTTAGCCAGTCTGGTGGCAAATTTCTGTATTTGGCGAGCCTGAAACCCTAAAGTGCCATCCATTGAATAGGGTAAACCAACAATCAGCACTTCTACTTGGCGCTCATTAACTATGTTACGTATTTCTTGAACATCCTGCTCAAAGGATGTGCGCTCCACAGTAGTTATACCAGTTGCAATCAAACCTGTGCGATCGCACCCAGCAACACCAAGCCGCTTCCGCCCCACATCCAATCCCAGTGCTGAAATATACTTTGTCATTAGTTATTAGGGACTTCCAGATAAGAAAATATTCAAAATGTCAGGGTGCGTCAGTGTGAGAAAACCTAGCTGTACCAAGAAATTATTCATACTGACGCACCCCAATAACCCTCAATTCGGAATAATTTATTGGGCATGGGGCATAGGGTATGAGGTATAGCTTCTGTCCTCTGCTCTCTCTCATCTTCCCCATCTCCCTCATCTTCCTCATCTCCCTCATCTCCCCAGTTCCGGCACCTAATTCTCCTGCTGTGTATCAATTGAGTCAGGTAACACAGTTGGTTCTATGTGACCATTTTTACACTTAAAGTGAACTGATTCCGATGGGCTTTGTACTGGGATCTCAGAGGGTTGCTGCTGCCTGGTTTGCACCCAGGACATACCACCGGGTATGGGTTTACGGGCTGGCTGTAAACCTTGGAGTACGTCCGTCCATTGAATTCCTTCTAAGGAGACTAATTTAGATTCTCGCAATTTGTGCCATACAGAACGCGACATGATCAGGGTATGTTCTGTGCGTTTTGCGCCAATCCGCTCTAAATACTCTTCTCTTTCTGGCTGATAGTCGGAAGAAGCCAGTTTTAACCCCTGTTGGGGAAAATCTTGGGCAATTCGCGCTAGTTGGGCAAGTAACTCTGGATATAGCCAAGTATAGGCAGGGTGGACTGTCAGGCTAGCGACGTGGGGAGCTTCACCTTGACGATCAAGTTGTACCTGAAAATAACCAATAGCAGCTTTGCGTTGGGGTTCAAATACATAGCCGCTAACGACTTCAGTTTTAGTTACCCATTGTTTCACCGCGTCAGTCAATGCCCCAAACAAACTGGTTTTAAAGTCGCGGGTGTTGCGATCAAACACTTGGCGCACCAAAGGCGGCATTGATGCTGTATCTAATTGATAGAGTAACTGAGCATCGGCATTGCTGACTGGTAAGAGGTTAGGCAAATCTGGCTCTGCTTGTGCCAGTTCTTGTAGCAGTTCCGGCTCAATTTCCCAGTAAGTCATTTCTGCTAAACGCTGAAATCCATTGCGGCGATAAAGTGCCAGCGCCTCTAAATCATTGATATTAACTTCCAATAACCAAGTCCGAGCTTCTAAAATCGACTCGAAGCAATGGCGCAAGAGTTGGGAGCCAATTCCTTGCTTATCCGCCGCCCGATCCAACATTACCCGATCAACCTTCCAAGTGGTGCGTGTACGGTTGAAGGGTGAAACTTGAATCATCCCTAAAAGCATCCGTCCTTGTTCAGCGACATAGGAGAAGAACAGATATTGTAGCGGATTGGGAAACCAGCTCAAAAATTTCAGGAAGCCGTACCAGCGCCTCAACCATTGCATTTGCTGATTGATCACACTGGCCCCCTTGGGAGTCAAGGCGGCGAATGACTCTTGGGATATGCGTTCAATTCCGTCCAGATCCCGGTATTGGGCTGGCCGGATGACAACGCTGAGGTTTTGGGGAAGTAAGGAATTCATGTTGATTTGGGCTGCCATTTAGCCTTAACTAAAACTGGGTCAGAGGAACTGCTGCCATCATCTTAACGGCTTTGAGTGGGTTACTGTTGCTCCAAAAGGTTGATTTTCGTGACTCAAGGCTAAAAAATTAGAAAAAGCAGACTCTTGGAGTACACTTTTGGTGTTCACCAAACATAATCTGCTTTTATTTTATTTGCTTTTTTGTTAATTATATTTTTTCTTAATTATAGACATTGACGAGAAACCAGCTTTTCAAAGGTAGCTTGGGTTTGATGTAACAATTCTTCTCTACTATCTTCCTGCTGTAGCTTGAGAGTTGGAACCAGATTGCGAGCTTGCAGAGTCATGTGAAGTTGTAGGTGAGCAACGTATTCACTGATATCTTCTTTTGGTAGAATCGCGCCCTTGGATAAATTTGATTCCATTGTCACTATGTTCTCCTTGTCTCTATCTCTAACGCTATTGCTTCACATCATAGAAACTTATCATGTTGTTTGACTGGGCTTTTTAATTTGCAATGAAGTTTAACGGTTGTTTGCATTTAATTCTCCAAACTTCGGACTCCACCATCCTTTCGTTGTACTAAAATAAGCTACATCTTGATGTTTTTTATCCTGGCGAGATTGGGGTGATGAACATCGCAGCATCGTCTTTGTTTGTCCATCTTTGGTATAAATGTACTCTTCTAAAGGCTGTTTACACACAGGACAGGGGTGTGAAGTGATCTTAGCTGGCAGCTTTTGCTTACTTTCTTGAGTGCGGGGTGCTTCCCAAGACTTGCTGCGATCGCTCCAGAACAGCACGACGTTTTCACAACCGCTAGTACACTTGAGAAAATATTTTTTCTTGACTTTGCTGCTGGGAATCTTGGACATCAAACCGTTGCACTGAGGACAGTGTGTTTGAGAAATTTCCCACTGGCGTGGGGTAAATCTCCCATCTGATTTGTCTGCAACTAGAGTTTTAGCTTGAGCAAGTGCCGGCACGAAATAATCCTGATTCCATGTACTCAGATATTGCTGCCACCCCTGCTTACCTGCGGCGATCGCATCGAGGGCATCCTCCATCTTGGCGGTAAATTCTGCCTGGAGTAAATCTGGCAGTGCTTTTTGCAAAAAGGTATCAACCTCTAACCCCAAGGTTGTTGGTTGTAGGTGGTCTTTTGTGAGTTGCACATAATCACGTTTTTTGAGGGTGGCGACAGTGGGGGCGTATGTACTAGGGCGGCCAATACCCTTGCGTTCCATTAGTTGTACCAGTTTAGGTTCGCTGTAGCGTGGTGGCGGTTGAGTTTGTTTCTTTTCATGGCCAGCATTCTCTAGGGTAAGCGCCTGTCCCTGTCGCACAGAAGGTAAAACTGCATCTTTGCTGAGGTTATTCCAGTATCGCGCATAACCATAAAACTCTATGACTTGTCCTCTCGCTTGCCACAACAGCTTTCCTGATTGCGTGATGACTTGAGTTTTCCGGAGTTGGGCAGCTTTGCACTGGGAAGCGATCGCGCGTTTCCAAATCATCACGTACAGATTGAACTCATCCGCCGCAATTTCCACCCGTAACTGGGCTGAGGGACGAAAAACGTCTGTGGGACGAATTGCTTCATGGGCTTCTTGAGCCGATTTACTGCTACGATGCCTAGCTACCTGCTGTGGGACATTCTGCGGATCATTTTGCTCCAACCATTTACGGGCGCTAGCACAAAACTCAGGACTCAACATTACTGAGTCGGTACGCATATATGTGATTAACCCAGCTTCATAAAGCTTTTGAGCAACTTGCATAGTTTTATCTGGAGCAAATCTCAGCTTAGAACCGGCTGCTTGCTGAAGGGTAGAGGTGGTAAAAGGTGGTGGTGGTTGGCGCTGAACTGTTTTGCCTTCTACTTGCAGAACTTGGTGATCATACTGTCGTGCTGATTCAACTAACTTTGTGGCTTCTGCCTCTGATAAAACTCGTTTACTTTCCGGTACTTTTGTGTTGTTGTCAGCCGCATCATCATGGGTTTCTGCTTCTGCCTCTGGGGTATTTGCGGGAGAGTCGGTTGTGCCTTTGTAAAAAGCTCGAAATCCTTCAGTGTAATCAACCCAAACATTCCAGTAGTCTTGGGGTACAAATGTTTGAATTTCCCGCTCTCGCTGACAAATCAGGTGCAATGTTGCACTTTGGACTCTACCAACGCTTTTCGCTCCGTTGTTTAATGCCCAAACTAGGGGACTGCCTTTGTAACCTACCAATTTATCAAGACAATCTCGGCACAGTCCTGCACCGACTAAATTGAAATCAAGTTTTCTCGAATTCGCGATCGCCTTCCTAACTGCTGATGCTGTAATTTCCGTATAAACAACCCGTTTTGGATCTCTCAGCCCTAGCACCTCTTTCAGATGCCAAGCGATCGTTTCACCTTCCCGATCGGGATCTGTTGCCAAAACGACTTGATCAACTTGTTTGACGGCGGCTTTGAGTTTTTGAATCGTCTCCTTGGCTCGTTGATCACGAGGGATATAGTGGCATCGCACACTACCACCATCCATGCTGAAGCCTAGTGAATCATCACCTTCATTGCTCAGTTCCCGAATATGTCCACAACTGGCGCGCACAATCCAATCTGAACCTAGGATTTGACTGAGTTTTTTGACTTTTCCAGGGGATTCAACGATGAGGAGGTTTTTGGACATGGCAGATGGATGATGAATGCTGGACTATAGAATATTTTAGTATTTCTGTACTATAATGTTGGCACTGTTAATCTGTGAATTGTGCAACGCCAGCATTCTGCACCCATTTGATGATTGCTTGACTTAAGCCATCGAGAGTATATTCTTCAGCCTCAACATCTACCCGCCCTAAAAAAGCATGACAAGTTTTGGAAGTTTGGGGGCCAATTGAAGCCAGACAAACTCCTTCCAAAGCAGTGGCTACATTGCTACTGAAGATTTTGCTAACAAGTTGACAGAAAAACTGCACAGTTTTAGAACTGGCAAAGGTAATCACATCGACTTGGCCAGTTTTTAAAGCTAATTCTGCGGCTGGGGCGATATGACTAGGACAACAGGATTGATAAGCCGCAACTTCGATGACTTCTGCACCTTTGCTGTGGAATTCGTTGACTAATATTTCTCTACCACCACTTTCGACTCTGGGAAATAAAATCTTTTTCCCTGAAAGTGTTTCCGGAAATGTTTCTACTAAGGAGTCAGCAACAAAATTAGGAGGAATAAAGTCCGCTTGGAGTCCACGCTTTTGCAGACTTTGGGCAGTTTTTTCACCGACAACAGCAATTTTTACCCCAGCTAAGGCACGGCTGTCTTTACCTTTGAGGTGCAGCCTGTCAAAAAAATAATCTACGCCGTTGGTGGAAGTGAGAACTAACCAGTGAAATGCAGATAAATTATTGATGGCTTGATCTAATGCTTGCCAACTGGAAGGGGGGCCGATTTCTAAAGCTGGCATTTCGATGACTTTAGCACCAAATTTAGTGAGGCGATCGCTAAATTCACTCGATTGTCCAACTGAACGGGTAACTAAGATGGTTTTACCAGTAAGAGGTAGGTTATGAGACATAGCTGTAGTCGAATGCTTTAAAGATATTGTCTCAGGTTGTAGGAAATTACGTAGCCCGACAACTTCCCCAATCACAATGACAGCTGGTGAAAGTAATAACCCAGTCGTTGTTTCAATAATATTACCTAGTTGACCACTCCAAATCTGTTGTTGGGGAGTACCTGCCCAGCGAATAATGGCTATGGGTGTGAAATGCGATCGCCCGTGTTTCATTAGCTGATGTACAATTTCCGGTAGGTTTTTTCCTCCCATCAATATGACTAATGTCTCTAACCGTGACAGTGCTTCCCAGTCTAAAGCTTCTGGTTCGTGGGCTGTTAACACTGCAAAACAGCGACTCATCACGGGATCTGTCAAGGGAATCTCCGCCAGTAAAGGCGCAGCTAAAGCGGAAGAAATTCCTGGGATGACTTCAAAATCACAGCTATTAGCTTTTAAAGCTGCAATTTCTGAGGTACAGCGTCCAAAAATAAACGGATCACCTGATTTAAGTCTGACGACTTGTTTACCTGCTTGACAGTGCTGTACGAGTAACTGATTAATTTCTGTTTGGGGTGTGCTGGGTTTTCCGCCACGTTTCCCCACATCCAACTTTAAGCAATCAGATGGGACATATTCTAATAATTGCTCATCCACTAGGGCATCGTAGACTAAAACCTCAGCTACAGCTAACAAATTATGAGCTTTTACCGTGAGGTAAGCCACATCTCCCAACCCTGCACCTACAAGGTAAACTTTGCCTGTGTTAGTCATTAGTCATTAGCCGTTTAGCTGGGGTTATATGTAGCAAAACACAGTATTTTTATATTGCATTTTGATGGGAATTTAACTTGATTTAGCACCCATTTTATCTAATAGTTGATTAATTCTTTGAGCTTTTTGAGGTTGGCGTTGCTTTTGGAATAGTTCTTGAGATTTTTTTAAATTAGCTGTAGCTGCTGCTTGTTGATTTTGCTGCATCAAAATATTGGCTAGACGCAGATAAGCTTCAGGATTTTTAGGACTACGTTGAATTACTTCTTGGTATAATTCTGTAGCTTCTGCAATTTTGTCTTGCGCTTTTAAAACATCACCTAAAAATAAGCGCACAACATCATTTGTAGAGTTAATATTAATCACCTTTCTAAAAGCTGCTTCTGCGCCTTCATAGTCTTGCTGTTGATAAAGGTTAACGCCTTGTTGGAATAAATTGGCGGTAATTAAAGTTTTGCTAGCAAAATAAATCAGTAATGAAATACCAAGAGCAACTACAATAATTGCCAAAATATCATTTATTTGCAAATTATTAAACATGATTTTACGCTAAAAGACAGGCAACAGGGAACATTAAGTATTCTAGGAAAAATAGCTTCCAGATGAATTGATAAAATTGAGCGATCGCTTGTTTATCTTGTAAGTCTACTGCCAAACTCCGCACCCACATCCAACACAATACTACTAAATGAGAAATCACTAAAAACTCTGGGTTAATAGACTCTACACGTAGCACACCAACTATCACCATACCTAAATAGCAAATCGTCAGTATCCATAGAGCTAAATTAAATACAGCCTGGGAACCTAATTGAATAGTAAAGGTAGTGATATTGTATAGGCGATCGCCTTCCATATCGGGGATATCTTTAAAGATAGCGATCGCAAAAGTAAATACCAAAATAAATATTGTTAAAACCCATACTGCCACAGGAATTAGCTGCTGGGTTTTCAGTATCCAACTAAAGTGCAGATACAATCCCAAATTTACAATTGTTCCGCGCACAGAAAAAATACACAATGCTGCCCAAAATGGAAACCGCTTTAAGCGAATAGGAGGTAAAGAATAAGCTGTACCAATTGCCAGACTTAAAGCCACCATTCCCGACAAATAAGGGCCATTTAGCCATGCGAAGACTAAAGCTAAAATCCCAGTAATAATGACAATTACTTGTCCTTGTCTGCGGGTAAATTCTCCTGATGCGATTGGCAGATGAGGTTTATTAACCTTATCAATCTCGACATCTTCTAGCTGATTCAACCCCACAATATAAACATTGCCACATAAACAAGCCACCCATGCGCCTAAAACGGACATGATTTGAGTCACAGCAAAACCTGTAGAGCCAATCGCCACAGCAACTAAATATAAACTAAAGACACTTAAACTTGTACCAATAATTGTGTGTGGGCGGGAAAACTTCCAAAAAGCATAAAACCATTGGAAAGGTGATTGCAAAGATTTACGTTGCAAAGGACTGTTTTGAGAACTCTGGCTCATGATTAGCTTGGATAGGTAGATATGCTGGCAACTATTTATCTATTGTCACAGAATTTGGGGAATAGGGGAGCAGAGGAGCAAGGGAGAACTTTTCACCTGTAACCTGTAACCTGTAACCTGTAACCTATACTGTGCGATCGCTTTAATTCCGAGGGAATCATTAAGATGAGATCCATCCGGGTAAATATTCTATGCCTTATCAAAATATCACCGCCTCCCTTTCCCCAGCAGATGTCCAAGAGATTAAAGCAGCGATGGCGACTATTCAAGCCAAGTTGCCATTTCTCGTGACGCTGAGTGTGGAGGAACGACGCAAGTTATTTAAGATGGGCGATAAAAGTCTCGCCTTTGTCAACAATAGTCTGACAGCTGCCCAGTCTAACCCAGACATTTTACCGTCAACTTTTGATGTCAATGAATTTGTGCGTGATTATCAACTAGCCGCCACCCTCACCGAACTGTTGATTGGACTACGTCAACTCACAGAACAAGTAGATGATACTCTCATGGCTGTTGGTAGCGAAGCAATGGGCAACAGTTTAACTGTTTATGATTACGTCAAGACAGCCGCTAAGAAAACTCCGGGGTTAAAAACTGTGGCGGAACAGTTAGGGGAACGGTTTAAAGCCATCAAAAGTAAACCCGCGAAAGTTGCTGCTGATGCTTAAGGGGTTTTTTTAAGTATCTAGTGATGTAGTAAATACTTTTAGATCCCCCTAAATCCCTTTTCAAAAGCAGGGTTGTTTCATTCTTGCCAGAGAAAATTCAAAGCCCTTATTTCTTCGTCTGTTCTCTATCAACATTTTGGGAAAGCATAACGAAATAAAGAAGCTTCTAGATTATTCTCTCGTTGTATGAAACCACCCTGCCCTTCCCTACTAGGGAAGGGGGTTGGGGGGTTAGGTTTTTCATTACTGAATCGATGCTCTAGGTAGGGATTGGGCATGGGGCATTAGATTTTCCCCTGTGCTTTCCTGCTTCCTCCCAACCTCAACCCTGTCACCTGTCACCTGTCACCTGTAGCCTACTTATTCCCGCACAATAAACCAAACTTAATTAACCCCCGCTCATAACCGCGACTCATCAAACCCAGTGATAACGCCCCTTGAATCGTACCCCAACCAGCCCGCAGTAACCCGAATATTGCTTGGGGAGTAATGGCGGAATCTATAACTATGTTCCAAAATGGGGCAACAGCTTGCGACCAATCAGCAGTGCGAATATTATTTAATGGTAATTGACGAGCGATCGCTTCATACTCCGGCAAGGAAATCACATAGGGTAAACAATACACTCGATAAATATCCTCTAAGTGCTTTTGTTCGTCTGCTGATAGAGGTAATTCATCAGTAGGACGATGACACCAAGTCACCATAATGAATGTACCGCCCGGTTTTAACACTCGGTAGCACTCTTGCATAAACTTGGTTTTATCTGGCATATGTTCACCACTTTCCAGTGACCAAACCAAGTCAAAAGTATGATCATCAAAAGGCATAGCTTGAGCATTTGCCACAAGAAACTGACTTCTTTCACTCAAATGTAATTCTTTGGCACGTTCCGTAGCTCTAGCCGCTTGTACTGGACTCAAAGTAATCCCTGTAGCCTGAGCATGAAACTTTTCTGCTAAGTAGAGAGAACTACCACCAATACCACAGCCTACATCTAAAATGTTTTCTGCTGTCTCTACCCCTGCCCAACTCAGCAGTTCTTCGATTAAATCAATTTGTGCTTGACGACGATCTTTTTTTTCCCTACCATCCACACCGTAATAGCCGTGGTGCATATGTTCGCCCCAAATCTGCTCCCACAGCCCAGAGGAAGCATCGTAAAATTGCTGGATTCGCTGGTAAAGTGTTGCACTCATGAACAAAGCAGTGTTAAGACAAAGCAAAATTTAAAAAAACATATTCGTAGGCTACCATGTGTGTTTTTAATTGAATAAGAAAGTTTTTATTTCCTGGAGGGTAAAGTTCATCAAACCTTCCAGGAAAAATTTATTCAGTCTGACTCTGACTCTCCGCAGATCCATGTGCCAAGTTACACAAGTTTGAATGGTTTATGACTGTTTCTCGCACAATTTGTTTAGGATTTCTAGCTGTCATCACCGTAGGAACTATCTTATTGATGATGCCCTTTTCCACTAGCAGTGGTAATTGGAATGATCCGATTGTGGCATTGTTTACATCTACATCCGCAGTTTGTGTTACTGGTTTAGCAGTAGTTGATACTGGTACTTATTTTTCTTTTTGGGGTCAGTTATTTATTTTGATGTTGGCTCAAATTGGCGGATTAGGCTACATGACAACCACTACCTTTTTGATTTTGCTAATTGGACGCAGGTTTGACTTACGCCAAAAAGTTGCTATTCAACAAGCTTTAGACCGACCAGGAATGAGTGGTAGCACCCAAGTTATCCGTTCTATTATTGCCACTACTCTGATTTTCGAGATTACCGGAATATTCTTATTAATGCCAGCTTTTGTTGCTGATTATGGATGGAATCAAGGCATTTGGTTAGCGGTTTTTCATAGTATCAATGCTTGGAATAATGCTGGATTTAGTTTGTTTCCAGATAGTTTAATCAGATATCAATCATCTTGGTTAGTAGTTTTGACAATCACTTTTTTAATTATTGCCGGAGGTATTGGTTATCAAGTAATTTTAGAAACATATATTTGGTTGCGCGATCGCTTGCTGAAAAAAAAGGCGACTTTAGTTTTTTCTTTAGACTTTAAAGTTGCCACTAGCACAACAATGATACTTTTATTTTTGGGGACAGTTGCATTTTTATGTATAGAAATCAGAAACCCCGAAACCTTTGGTAATCAAAGTCTCAGCCACCAATTACTACTTGCTTGGTTTCAGTCAGTTACTCCCAGAACTGCTGGTTTTAATACCATAGATATAGGCAAAATGACAACGGCTGGTTTATTTATCACCATTACTCTCATGTTTATCGGTGCAAGTCCTGGTGGAACCGGAGGCGGCATGAAAACCACTACATTAAGAGTTCTTACCAGTTGTACTAAATCAATTCTTCAAGGTAAAGAAGAGGTTTTATTATACGAGCGCAAAATAGCAATATCTTTAATTTTGAAAGCTGTTGGTGTTTTAGTTGGTTCTGTAGCTACTGTAATGTTAGCAACTATTTTAATCGCTGTTACAGACCCCAAACTAGACTTTATTGAAATTTTGTTTGAAACAGTTTCAGCTTTTGCTACAGTCGGACTTTCAACTGGTATTACAGGTACTGTATCCACCGTAGCTAAATTCATTTTAATTATCACCATGTACGTAGGAAGAGTAGGTGTTTTACTCCTAATGTCCGCTATTTTAGGCGATCCTCGTCCCACTAGAATCCACTATCCAGAAGAAAACTTACTTGTAGGATAGTTGCTGAGGATGGGGACGCAGAAGGTGCAGCAGCGCAGGGGAGAAAAACTAATGACTAACAACTACTGACTACTGATTACTGGGTACTGGTAAAATGTAGATGATTCCAGCCAACAATAAAAATTTATAATTGCTTGAAGCTAATAGCTTTTTGTCCTCGATACAGGGAATAATAAGAAGGATTACAGATGTGAATCTTGCATCGTTAGGATTTTTTCGCAGTTTACGTAGAGATAACCACCAGTTTGCCGTAATTGGGTTAGGTCGTTTTGGTCGTTCTGTTTGTTCAACACTGCATAAATTCGGCTATCAAGTGTTGGCCACAGATATTGATGAAAAACGAGTAGCAGCAGCCTTAACTGAAGAGATAGTTGGTCACGCTTTACAACTAGACTCAACTGAACCAGCCGCACTCAAAGAAGCGGGAATTTATGAATTTGATACGGTGATCATCGCTATTGGTAACTACGTTCAGGAAAGTATCATTACTACTTTAAATGTTAAAGAGGGTGGTGTACCTCATGTAGTTGCTAAAGCTTCTAGTGAGGTACACCATAAACTGCTGAAGCGTGTAGGCGCAGATCATGTTGTTTTTCCGGAATATGAAGCAGGTTGTGCTTTAGCACGTACACTTACCAAACCATCAATATTAGATAGATTTGACCTTGATCCAGATAATAGTATTGTGGAAGTAATTGTCCCCGATGAATTTCATGGCAAAACTGTTGCAGAACTCCAACTACGTAACCGTTATGGTTTGAATTTGTTAGCTGTAAGTCATGATGGCAAATTTCAAATTAATCCTGATCCCTACAAACGTCTAGAACGTGGTTCAGCAATGGTAGTAATTGGCCGGAATAAAGATATTAATCGGTTGCCAATATAAACAGGGTTTATGTAGTCAATAGCAAAACTCATCTGTATTCAATAAATACACTTGTGTTTTAGTCTGCTAGTTATTGCGCTAAGGTTGGTAATTGGTAATAGTTAATCATCTTTCACCAATTACCTGCTCTCTTGCTATAGGAATCATATTTGATTTTTGTTGGCGTAGCCTGCGCTAGCGCATAAAAACTCAGTATACCCCTACCCCCCTCTTCTTTCCTATTGCCTATTGCCTATTGCCTACCTACGCAAATCATTTAGCTACGCCACGTTACACGAACAGTAATCAAACCGGATTCCTATATTGATACTTTAAACCCTGATAAAAAAAGTAAAGGTTCAAAACCTCGCCCCTTGTAGTTGGCTAAGTTTAATTGCGTAAAGCCTACGGCATAGCTGCGCTCAGAGCAGAGCTGGGCGGGAGCATCGTTGCGTTAGCGTAGCGGGACGTTAGTCCATTGTGAATTGGGTTTATACTTTGCCATTACCACCAGTTTGACTTGGTGTAGAACTAGGAAAAACTGGTTTAAACAGCTGTTGTTCTACTGAAACAGGTACATCCTCAGTAGGGGGTGGTGTGGTTGCAGGCGTGGCATTATCAGTAAGTTTGGGCGTTTGGTTAGCAGTAGATGCTTGTCGTTGTTGAAGTTGTTGCTCCTCAATTTTTTGGGCAACTTGCTGCATTAATTGCTCAATTTTTTGTGCTTGCTCAACATTACCTTGCTCACGATACCCATTGTGAGCGCGTTTTAATGCAGCAGTAGCTTTTTTGAGGTCGCCTTGATTGTATAAAGTCACACCCAGATTATAGTAAGCTGAGGCATTTTTGGGGTCTTGGCGCACAGCTTGCGTATACACTGCAATAGCTTCAGCAGTTTGCCCTTGAAGTGCCATCAGACTTCCCAAATTACTGTAGGCTGCGGCATTTTTGGGATCTAACTTGAGGACTTGCTGATAAGCCACGATCGCCTCCTCCATTTTGCCAGATTCTTGCAGTGCGATCGCTAGGTTATAATACGCATTAGCATTGCTAGGATCAAAATTGGTTGCTTGCTGGTAAGCTGCGATCGCTTCTGGTAACTGTCCTTGTTCGTAGAGTACCAAACCCAAGTTATAGTGGGCGGCTGTCCTTGTCGGATCTATAACCAAAGCTTGGCGGTAAGCTGTAATTGCTGCTTCTTTTTGTCCTTGGCGTTGTAACGCTAACCCCAAGTTGTAATAAGCTTCACCCAGATTGGGGTTAATTCTAATCGCCTCACCATATTCCTGTACCGCTATATCTAGGCGGTTTTGCATGAGGAAAATATTACCAAGATAATTCCTCGCCATCCCTAAATTTGGATCTCGCTGCAAAGCTTGGCGAAAAGCATATTCCGCACCCTGCCAGTCAGTGCGATTGTAGCGCGTGACTCCCTGTTGATAAAGGCTAGCTGCTTCTAAATCTTGAGAAACTGGTGTTTGTGCCAGCAGCTTGCTTCCTGGTAAATCAACAAACGGGGCTGCCAACACCAAAACCGCAGATGCAGCACAGAGAAGCCCTAAAGATGGCTGTTGAAATTTAATCACAGTTAAGCCACAAAACCACTGTCTAAATCGATGTTGTTTATACATAGTGGAATCTCTGTACTTATGGTCAGATCCTTATAAGTCAGAGTACCCATTACTATATGAAAACTTAAAACTTGAACAAAAAAAATTTGTGAAGGAATGGAGAATGGGGACTGGGGATTAGGGACTGGGGACTGGGAGGAAGCAGGGGAACTAGCGTAACTCTTATCCCAATGCTCCACTCACGACTCAGCACTTACTACTCCCTTAGCTTCTGGCAAAATCAACATGGCATCACCGAAGGAGTAAAAGCGATATCGAGAAGCGATCGCTTCCTGGTATATATTTAATAATCTCTCTCTACCAATCAGCGCACTTACCAGCATCAGCAAACTAGAACGAGGCAGGTGAAAATTGGTAATTAAACCTTCTACGACACGCCATTGGTAGCCAGGATAGATAAAAAGGTTTGTCTTCCCACAAAAAGGTTGTAAATCACCACAGGCTGCTGCTCCTTCCAAAGCACGGACTACCGTTGTTCCTACGGCAATAATCCGACCTCCTGCTTGTTTGGTAGCACGGATTTGTTCTACTGTATCGGCGGGAACTTCTATCCATTCTTCGTGCATTTGGTGGCTGGTTACGTCTTCTACTTCCACAGGGCGAAAAGTTCCCACGCCAACGTGCAGCGTAATAAAAGCTTGATTGATATGGCGATCGCGTAATTTTTCAAGTAGTTCTGGAGTAAAGTGTAACCCAGCTGTAGGAGCTGCGATCGCTCCTGGTTGTTCGGCATAAACTGTTTGATACTGTTCATCTGCCGCCTGTGATGCCGTAATGTAAGGCGGAAGGGGTATTTCACCGAATTTATCTAAAATTTGGACTAAAGATTGACCCTCTGGTACATCAAATTGCAGTAAACGCCCTCCTGTAGCCTTGTCTGTTTCTAAAACAGTAGCAGTTAACTGCGGACTGGGGGCTGAGTAAAGACCTAATCTTCCTGATTCAAAAAATATTTTACTTCCTTTTTTAAAGCGTTTTCCGGGCTTAACTAAAGCTAACCAACAGTTATGCTGACGCTCTTCTAATAGTAAAATTTCAACTTCTGCACCAGTTGATTTTCGCCCATACAGCCGGGCTGGAATAACTTTTGTATTATTCATGATTAACAAATCTCCAGAACGGAGAATATCTGCTAAATCACGAAAAATGTGGTGTAATGGAGCGGAGTCCTGCCCTGTAGTGGGAGAATCTACCACCAACAAACGAGAACTATCTCTGGGAATTACTGGATTTTGAGCAATTAGTTCTGGGGGCAGTTCATAGTCATACCCAGCTAATGAAGAATCTAAATTTGTAACTTGTGCTGCTTGATTCGAGATTGGATTGTGATTAACTTGTGATAGTTGCTGCTCCATAGAGATTCCTATTGCCTAATGAGTTTTGAGTTGTATTAGCGGTAGCAGAACGTAGTCTGTGCTGGCTGCTGAGTAATGAACTAGAACTGGAAAAATTTAATTTCCCAGTCCCCAGTCCCCAATCCCCTGCCTAGATTACAAGAATAAGTAACACGTAAACAATCAGATGAAAATTGGGTAAAACTCCCCATGCCAAAACGGGGAGTTCTACCCTACCGAGATTAGAGCTTATTGACGAAGATAAATATGTAGGATTGGCTTTGATCCCAAGCACCAAACATGGAATACTTGTACTACCTAGCAAATGCTAGTTTAACTCTGAGGGTCGTTCAATACCTGCACGGTAGACCCCAGATACCTGTTTCTTTCGTCACCGTAATTCATCAAATTGATGGCTGGGTGGTTCGGATCAAACTTAAAGGCCATTTCTCGCCCGAAGATGATGGCGACTTTCGAGCTTATCTCAATGAACTAGGGATTAGCTACCAGCCGCCCATGCGGGTGCAAATGGCTCTTTGGAGTTTGGAAGCTGGGCAGTGTCCTGTGGATGTGATGCGCCGCTATCAAGTAGCGATTGTCTCTCACGGTAGCCCAGAACGAGAGGAGATAGAAGCTTTTCGGCAACAGTTTGTCCGGGGATTGGGTTACTGTCCGGAAACTCTGGCTTAATAACTATCTATTGAACGATGTTACATACTAATTGGTAATTGGTCACTGATAATAGAGAGATTTTATCCCTCACCAATTACCAATCACCTCTAATCAATGAATTAAGTCAAAAGCAGCTGGAATATATTCCTGTAGTTGAAAGTTGTATCCTACTGCTGATGAACTAGCCAAGGCTGGTTGCTGGTTGACAGCCTCGTGGTAATTTTGAGAAATTTTGAGACAACAAACAATAGCAACATCAAAGCGACAGGTGTAATCGGCTTTATCTGGGTATTTGGCTAAGAATATCCCAGCCGTTCGCCCAATTTTTACTTGCTTTTTGAGTGTAATTGCACCTTTCCCCCAAGTGTCCCAATTTCCTGGAGAGCGGGTTTTAACTTCTACAAAAACCAATGTAGAGTCTGGATATTGGGCGATGATATCAATTTCTCCCCAACGGCACGAAAAGCGACGTTGTAGAATTGACCAACCTGTAGATTGTAACCATTGCGCTACAAGGTCTTCTCCAAAATCGCCAATATCGGGATAATGTGATGGTGGAGGATTCGCCATTGGCTAAAAAATAGCATGAATTCTAAGTTAAGCGATCGCGTGTTAGCTGCCATACTCGACTCAACCAAAAGGCTGTTCGGGTTAAAGCTCTGGGTAAGTATACTCAGTGTATTGCTTTGGGGAATATTAGGCATCACGACAATTGCCGGTTTTGCTCCCACAGCATTGGCACTGGATTACAACAAAGAAATTTTAATAGAAGCTGATTTTTCAGGGCGTGATTTAACAGACTCCAGTTTTACTAAAGCTAATCTGCGTCAGAGTAACTTTAGTAACTCCAATTTACAGGGTGTCAGTTTCTTTGCCGCCAATTTAGAATCAGCTAATCTGCAAGGTGTCAACCTCAGCAATGCTACTTTAGACTCAGCTCGTCTTATCAAAGCCGATTTGACAAATGCAGTCTTAGAAGGCGCATTTGCTGCTAACGCCAAATTTGATGGAGCAATTATCGACGGTGCAGATTTTACTGATGTACTCTTACGTCCAGATGAGCAGAAGAAATTATGCAAGGTTGCCAAAGGGACTAATCCCACTACCGGACGTGACACCCACGACACCTTGTACTGCCCATAGTTTGTCATAATTGGGGCAGATAGAAGGGTGTGTTACGGCTAAGTCAGGTTATGAGCCTGAAAGAAAGTCAGAATGAGCCGTAACGCACCTAATTCAACTTTTCTCTGTTGTTTCGTGTCTCTTTACTGAATGCAAAATCTCCTACCACATTGCAACCTGCTGCCGTAATTCTTCCATATCTAAATAATCATAAGCAAAAGCCTTTCTCAACAGTGGATGAGGAATAAATTCATCATATTTTTGCATTTCTGGAGCTTCCGCAGAACTGACTAAAGCTTCTGGAATAATTCTTTGCTCACACAAAGAAGCAATTTCTTGCTGAACATATTTCAGCTTATTTTTTCCTAATTTCAATGTTAGATAATAGGGATTCACCCCACCAATACTACTGATTTCTAAAGATTCCCGACAGAATGTATTAATTAATCTTTCTAAAGTGCGGTAAGCCACTGTACCCATCCAGGGAAATATACAACACTTACCTTTATCTAACTGCACAATATTCTGCTTATCTAATCCAGCTTTTTGTACTAACTTTCGCACTGTTTGTAACCGGTGCCAAGCTTTTTTTTGCAAATAGCTATACTCGACATCTTCTAGCAAAACTTGCCGCATCTTTTGCAACACTTTAGTATGAATAGTACCACTACCACCACGCCAAAAACTCGTAGCTTTACCTTCTACTTGTTTAACCAAAATATTTCTTTTCTTAAAATCAATTTCTACAACTTCCCAAGTTCTACCAGCTAAAGCAAATTGATTCCCTACAGAAGGTGGCATAATAATACTACCAATAGCTGTAGTTCCTTGCTTGACACTATATTCCTGATTATCAGCAAATACAGCATAAAACTGAAACTTACCTGCTATTTTTTCTCCAGCTAAACCCAAAATTAATTTATCCTGCTCGGTACGTTGAATATGACCAATATCAATTAAATATCGCAACAATAATTTATAATCTTCCTGAGAAATAGCAGCAAATGGAGGCAGACTTAAAACCTGTTTAGCTAACAACCCAGGTGAAATTTCTGCTGACGCTACTAAGATGCTCATTGTTTGGTGATACAGCAAACTCAAAGGATATTTAATTGGCTTAATTGGTTCAATCCAACGCTCTTCTAGGTAAAGTTGAATAATAGCTATACACTGTAAAAGTTGCCAAGGAATCTGCTCTGGTAAAGGTGCTTCTGCTACAAGTTCCTCTTCAGCACAGATGAACCGCATATCAGCTGCTTCACCCCTTCTGCCTGCACGCCCCAAACGTTGTAAAAAACTCGCTACCGATGGCGGTGATTCTAACTGAATCACACGCTCTAAATGTCCAATATCTATACCTAATTCTAGAGTCAGGGTAGCAGCAGTTACGGCTGGTTGATTGGGTTCGCGCATGGCATTTTCAGCCACTTGTCGTAAACTAGCAGAGATACTGCCGTGATGAACATGATATATATCTGGTAGTGCTTGTTGAGCCGCAATTTGCCGCAAAGAGGCAATGATTAGTTCAGTTTGAGTACGGTTATTAGCGAAGATTAAACATTTGCGGGATTGACTGAGATTAAAAATATATTGCTCATAGTCTGTAGTTGCAACTTCGTCTAGATTTTTATCAATATAAAAGTGTTCTAACGCTAGTTTAATTTGGCGTTTCCCTGCTTCTACTTTGGGTGTAATGACTGGTTTATCAGTTCCGGAACACAACCACTCTTCAGCCATTGAGTAATCACCAAGAGTTGCTGATAAACCAATGCGTCGGGGTTGTGTTTTGGTTAAATTCGCTAAACGCTGTAATTGACAAATAATTTGACAACCGCGTTCAGTACCCATGAAGGCGTGAATTTCATCAATAATGACAAATCTTAAGTCACCAAAGAGGCGTAATATATCTTGATGTTTGTTGATTAATAAGCTTTCGAGTGATTCTGGTGTAATTTGTAGAATGCCTTGGGGATTTTTTAGTAGTTTATTTTTCCGACTTTGCGCGACATCGCCATGCCAATGATAAACGGGAATATCGGCTGATTTAAGTAAGTCGTTTAGGCGTTCAAATTGGTCGTTAATTAAGGCTTTGATGGGGCCAATATATAGTGCGCCTATGGTTTTAGGGGGGTTTTGGTGAAGCAGGGTTAAAACTGGTAAAAATGCAGCTTCAGTTTTCCCGGCAGCTGTGGCGGCGGCAATTAATAAGTGAGCATCTGTGTCAAATATAATTTGACAGGCGGCTGTTTGGACTGGTCTTAGTTCTGTCCAGTTGTGTTGATAAATGTATTCTTGGATGAAGGGTGCAAGTTTTTTGAAGGCATCACTCATATTTGATTTTTGAACGCAGAGGGGCGCGGAGGAAAGGGGAGAGTTATAAGCTAAATTCGGCGGCGTTATCTTCATCGAGATCTGTATTTTTGCCTGCCGTAGTTGGTTTAAATTGGGAACCGTGAATTAGTTGCGTAAAGTTAATGCTCGGGTTGTGATGGAGGATATTTAAAACGCTAATAAAATCACGGACGATTTCTCCTGGTGTGAGTAATGCTTCTGCACCTAGGCGGTTGACGATTTCTTGGACAAATTCTTTTAATTCACGATTGGTTAAGGTTTTTTCGTATCCGAAATGTGTAGCATGAATCTCGGTTAAGCGTTGCAATAGGGTGAGAATTTCTGCTTCGCTTAAAGGATTTAGTCGAATAACTGGCCCTAAAAATTCTTGCACATCTGCTTGGGTGGCAAAACGGCTTTCTTTGGTGCGTCTGCGCCAAGCTGGATCTGCAAATAGCCCCCGGTTTGGATCTTCTAAAAATTTGGTTGTGCCACCAATCACTATGCCCAGATGTTCTGCTTTGCATTGCATGGTGTCATTAAACATTGCTAGCAGTCTGTTGTAGTTTTTTTCACGGGTAACTGTAGTTGATATTTGGTAGATATTAACGGCTTCATCCATCAAAACCAAGAGTCCTTTATAGCCAATTTCGGCAACAAATTTGGCGATGAGTTTAATGTAGTCATACCAACTTTCATCATCAATAATTACCCTTACTCCTAGGGCTGCTTTGGCTTCAATTTTGGTACTAAATTCTCCACGCAACCATCGCAAGGCGGCATTTTTTAGGTCATCATTGTCTAGGCGATATCCACGCCAATAAGCAGCAATCACTGTGCCAAAATCAAAGCCGTGTACTAGGTCTTCAATATAATGAATGACTTCTCGAATTTTGGTTTCTACTTTGTCATCAAAACCTTCATCATTAGGACGTAGTTCAGTTTCTTTGACTACTTCTTGTTGAATTTTATTAATCCAACCTTCTAATATGGAAACTAATGCACCACCGTCAGGACGCGTTTTTGTGGATAGGCGACTCATTAATTCTCGATAAGTAGCTAAACCTTCATTATTGCTTCCTGCTAGTCTGCGTTCTGAGGATAAATCAGCATCAGCTACAACAAATCCTTGCTCCATTGCGCGGTTGCGAATCATTTGGAGCATGAAGCTTTTACCAGAACCATAGTTACCAATTATAAAGCGAAATGCTGCTACACCTTCTGCAATATCATCGAGATTTTGTAATAGGCTCTTAAGTTCTTTTTCTCGTCCAACTGCTATATGCTCAACTCCTATTCTGGGAACTACTCCTGCACCTAGGGAATTTATTAAAGCGGTTGAAGTTTTTTTCGAGATTTTGAGCTTTGCCATGTATTTCACTTTAGCTTGATATCAATGCAGAATATATATATGTCTAGCTTGAGATATATATCTACTTACTAATAATTTTACAATGCTGGGGATAAATTTAATTTGAGGAAGCGTATCTAGCCATCAAACTTTCATACAAGACAATCATGTTTCTGACATTCGTTATATACTCTGGATAAACTTCTGGTTTTTCTAAACCTGTAGCAATGATTAATTCACCGATAACATCACTAGCAAGTTCATTGATGGCATCAATCAATAAATTAGGCATAGTGATATGAACTTCAGCAATTTTTTTGATGGCTGGATTGGGATTATCTTGCTCTACTATGGCTTTTAAAACTTGCAGTTCATGTCCTGGTAATTGTTTGAAAAACTGATGCCATATTTCTGGTAAGCTTTCAGATGGATTAGAGGCAGGGTTGTCTGTATTTAAAGTTTCTATTAAATCGGAAAAAGGAAATAATTCACTATTTTCTAATGCTGGTTCTACTGGGGGATTTTCCGATAGAGGTGCTTGATTAAAGGTTTCTATTTGCTGTAGTAGTTCCCAAACTTGACTTTGCAAGAGGTCACGCTCTTCTTGTAATAGAGTTAGTTCATTGCGTAATTGCTGTAACTCTGATTGTTGTTCTGATTTTTGAGTTTGTAAAGAGTTGAGCTTGGCTGCTAAAGTTTCTTTCTCGTTGGTTATATCTATAAGTAATTGATTTTGCTGTGTTTTGGCAGTTTCTAAACCTTGAATTTCTAGTCTGAGTTCATAAAGTTTTTCTTCAAGTTGAGGTTTGATTCTACCTAGGAGGGTTAAATTATTCTCAACTTCTTGTTTTTCTTGTTGCAGTTCACTAATTTGAGTTTGCAACTGATTAATTTCTGCGCGAGATGTATTAAAATACAACTCTAAACGGCGTTTTTCTGATGTCAGGGTAGACAAAGAATTATTTAGTTCTTTTTGATGTTGCCCTAAGTTATGAATTTCAGTTTTTAAAATACTAACTTCAGTCTCTAACTGCTTTTTTTGGCTGGCAATATTACCTAACTCTCGATGTACACTATCTCTTTGGTTGCGGCATTCTAAGATTTGATTTTGCAGTTGTTTTGATTCGGCATATAACAAACTACGATGAGCTTCAATTTGTTCGATTTCTCTGACTATACGAGATTTTAGTCCCTCCATGTCTTTAATTCGTTTACGGTGGGAACTTAAAATCAAGAGTTCATGACTTCTGCGGCGCTTATCTACAAATAAAGCAGCTGCATAGGTAGCAACTACAGTAATTACCCCTGTGACAAAGGCCTGATTAAAATCCCATTTGGGAACTAGACTCAAACCAAAACTTACACTAAAGGCAACTATACCTAAAATTATTCGATTACTGACTATGACTGATTGCATATCGCTGATGTTTAGCGTTGTGAATTTTTTAGAATAAATAGTTGTGCAATTGATGACACCTCATATTTTCTTGTTGATCTCTCCAGTTGTAATTGTTTGTGTATAATTTTGTCGCGAAAGTAACAAAATATTGCAATCAAGAAACAATTATTTTCATGATTCAATATTAGATGTATTGTGATTAGCACTAAATAGTTTTAATTCTGCTGTTAAAAAATCAATGAACTGCCGTGCTGTGCGTCCAGAACGCCCATTATGACGGGTTGCCCATTGCAATGCTTGATATTCTAAATCCCGATGATTGATGTTAATGTCAGCCTGTGTTGCAAGATGTCGAACAATTTGTAAATATGTCTGTTGATCGGCTGACTCAAAGGTTAATGTTAAACCAAAGCGATCGCTAAAGGAAAGCTTCTCTTGCATTGTATCCCAAGCATGGATTTCTTCATGATCTTTGGGTGTGGGGCGATCGCTAAAAAATTCTCGAATTAAATGGCGACGATTCGATGTGGCATAGACTACAACGTTTTGGGGACGTGCGGTTAAGTTGCCTTCTAAAACTACTTTTAAGGCTTTAAAAGCATCATCATCTTCTTCAAAGGATAAATCATCGACAAAGATGATAAATTTCTGTGGCACTCCTCGTAACTGTTCCACAATAGCTGGTAAATCCTGCAAGTCTGATTTTGTCACTTCTACTAGACGTAGTTGGCGATTGCCATACTCATTTAACAAAGCTTTGATTAAAGAAGATTTACCTGTACCACGGCTACCGTAAAGTAATACGTGCAGTGCTACCTCCCCCGATAATAAAAACTCTGTATTCTTTAACAAAGCATCCCGTTGTGACTCGTAACCTACCAGTGTACTCAGTTTAATGGGGTCAGGGTAAGGAACGCCAACAAACTGACCTCCTTGCCAGCGTAAAGCACGATATTGGGCAAATAAACCTGTACCAAATTGTCGATAATAATTTGCTAAGTCTTCTACGGCATCTGCCCAGTTATCTAAATTGTGTAGAGAAACTGCTAATTCTGTTTCTACATTTATGCTATCTGGTTCTACATACCACACCACCGGAGACACCGGCAAATGGGCTACAGCTTGTACCCACTCACTCAAAATGGCGCTGCTACATTCATAAAGACTCTGTAATATGTGTAAATCATGTTGTGCGGCGGCTACCAAAGTTGGGGGTAAATCGGCAAAGTCTCGCTGTTGGGCAAGTTGAGTGAAGGGATTTTCAGCGATGAGAATTTGATGAATCAGGTAGTCTTCCCAATTGTGCTGTCTATTAGCTAAGGCGTGAAAGTAGTTGCCATAAGCTTGGAGACAACCCCGTGCATCAGCATCAGTGTAACGTATGGCTTGCAACAGTTCCAAAAAAGCATTGCCTACCTCACTGTGGAGGACTGATTGGTACAGTAAAAGTGAGGCTGCTTGACGTTGGAGGAGTTGAATCTGGGCATAAGAGGAAATACTTGCCGTGGGCATCGCTGGATTATCCATCAATCAACTAGGTAATGTAGCTCAATAGCTATGGTCAAGTGTCTATCGGTCTGAGTAGCAAAATCAAAATCTAGAATAGGGTTTCACCATGAATTTAAGTATAATTGCTGCGATCGCCTATGGGATGTTAGCGATTATTGGTGGCATTATTGGCTACTTACAGGCGAATAGTCAAGTTTCCCTCCTCAGTGGGACTGTTAGTGGTTTATTACTCATAGCTACTGCTTACTTTCAACTCCAAGGACAAACCTGGGCTTTGATTGTAGCAATTTCTATCACTGCTATTTTAGTAGTATTCTTTGCCTTGAGATTGGCTAGAACACGTAAATTTATGCCGGCAGGATTAATGACTATTTTAGGTATGCTGGCACTGACAGTGATGGTAAATCAGCTGGTTACTTTTGGGTAGAGGCTAGAAAGGTCGTGACAACTACCTGATCTGACGCTGGTTAGAGGTGTCACAATTATTAGTTGGCCGATAATAGCAATTGTGGGCTTACGCTTGAATACGACGTTAGTTGAACTTCAAAAAGTAAAGTTTATTGTGTTTTTATTGATGATTTTGAAGTGAAATAACTGTCACCTGCGCTGAGAACTGACTTTTCACGGGATCTGGAAAACCCCTCTCCAAACCTCTCCCCTACAAGGAGAGAGGCTTTAATTTTTCCCCCTTCCCTGTCTTCGACACGCTGCGCGAACGCAGGGAAGGGGGTTAGGGGGTTAGGTTTCACGTTAGCTTTTCCACATAACGTGAAAAGTCAGGCGCTGAGAAACTGTAATCATTAACAATTAAGACTTATGTTTCAGCCACAGGGATTTGAACAACGTTCTATCATTACCTCCCTAGGTAAGATGGTGTATTACACTGCCACTGGCTCACTTTGGCAGGACAATGAAACTCCACAGCCAGAACGAGAAACTTTGGTGTTTCTACATGGTTTTGGTGGAGGATCTTCATCTTATGAGTGGTCGAAGGTTTATCCAGCTTTTGCGGCTGAGTACCGGATTCTCGCCCCAGATTTAATCGGTTGGGGTAAGTCGGAACATCCAGCGAGGAATTACACCATTGAGGACTATTTGACGGTAATTCGAGAGTTTGTTGAGCAAACTTGCACCACAGGGCCAGTCACAGCGATCGCTTCTTCTCTGACAGCAGCGTTTACAATTCGAGTGGCGATTACCCATCCCCATCTATTTAAGTCTCTGGTTCTCGTCACGCCAGCCGGACTGTCTGACTTTGGTGAAGACTATTCCCGTAGCTGGTTTGCCCAAATTATCAGCATTCCCGTTCTAGATCGCGTACTATATAGCACTGGTGTTGCTACTAGCGGCGGTATTCGTAGTTTCTTAGAACAACGGCAATTTGCCCAACCAAACCGTATCTACGAAGAAATTGTTGCAACTTATCTAGAATCTGCTCAACAGCCGAATGCTGAGTATGCAGCATTATCTTTTGTCAGGGGTGACTTGTGCTTTGATTTATCACTCTATATCCAACAGTTGATTACTCCTACTGCCATTATTTGGGGTCAAAAGTCCCAATTTACAGGCCCAGATATTGGCCGCCGCCTAGCAGAGAAAAATCCTCAAGCTATCCGAGTTTTTCAACCGTTGGAAGATGTGGGTTTAACACCACAGTTGGAACTCCCAGCCGTGACAATCGGACTGATTCGGCGATTTTTGCCTTTGCTGAGTGATAAAAGAATTCAGCATTCAGTTATCACCATTCAAAAGTGAAACAGGCTGTATATCTTGTTCTGACTTAGGGTGCAGGTGTTTAAATCAGTGAGCAGTGATTCAGTTATCACTGTTTATTGTTAAAACCCTGCCATCCTTCAATTAGTATGTATGCTGAAAAGTTTTGCCTGAGATTACCTTTAAGACCTGATTGAGTTGTTGGAGTTTGTCAATAACCGCTCCACCAGATAATAATTCTTGAGCTTTCGTTATACCCGATCGCATATCAGTACAAATCCCACTGCGCCAGAGATAAAAGCCCCCATTCCACAAGGCTGTTTGCATTAGTTCACTGGTTCTTCCAGCCAATACTCCCTGAATTTCAGCTAGCAATTCTGCCGTACTTGTGAGGGGGACATTCTTAGTGGTAAAGCCGTAATCATGGGGAGATAAAAGCAATCTTTCGATTTCTTGCGGTGTTTTAGATAAGGCAATGATGGCTGTGCGATCGCGTGGTAAGTCACAGCTGCCTTCTAATCCCTTCACTAAGGTAAACTTGCTCACTCCCCGCAATCCTAAAGCTACCTGGAACATGGCTTCTGTGGGCGGATGAACAAACCCAGCCATGATATGAGCATCACCCCCATAGGGACACCAAATTAATTCCATTGTGGCTAAGGGTGGACGCTTGCCGAGTTGGTCGCGGTATTCCCAAATACTTTGATTTAAGGGAAAATGCTGGGGCGTATACACAAAGCCGATGCCTGTTTGCTCGAAGACTTCTTGGATATTTGCCAATGATAAGGTAGTCCAATCAACCCCTAATCCTTGCCAAATCTCTACTAAAGGTAAGCCGTATTTTGTCGGTAGGCGATCGCCGCCGTGCATCACTACTGGTTGCCCTACGGTAGCCAGAATCAGGGCTGTAACGGGGCTAATTGGCGCTGTACGGGTTCTACCATCATAAGGTTGACCAAAAACTATGACTGGACGTGTATCGGTAATTGGTTGCAGTTTTGGCCCCAGTTCCTCGTAAGCATCTAACATTCCTGCCAATTCTTCCCCGGTAGGACGTTTAATGCGGTGGGCAATCAAAAATGCCCCAATTTGGGCTGGTGTAGCTTCACCTAATAACATCATTTTGGTAGCGGTGGCTGCTTCAGCACGAGTTAAACTCTCGCTTGTATGGTTGCCACTGCCTACCTTTTTCAGTAGTTCCCTGAATAAAATACTCATAAAAGTCAATAGTCAATAGTCAATAGTCAACAGTCAAATTCGAGACTGAGGGTTTTGACAGTGGACATTTGACTCATCATACTTCACGAAGCCGATCGCTGTTGATCAAACTGTGGTGGGATGTTTTCTCGTACCAGTTGCCAAAAATGTTGAATCGGAGGAATTTGTAACCTGTCTTGGGTAGTTACCATCACTACTCGCCGAGTCAAACTAGAACTATCCGAAACTGAACTACTCCCAGCTAAAGGGCGAACTGCTAAAGTAGGGTCAAGACGGGCTTCTACTAATGCGGAATTGGGTAATAAAGCGATTAATTCACCTTGGCGTACCACTCCCCGGAAGGCATCTAGGGTATTGACTTCTAATGCAGCTTGCAAGGTGGCTTCTAATCGTTCAAATTTCTCTTGGATCAAGCGTTGCATCCCATAACCATCTTTAAACACTACTTGGGGATAACGCACTAACTCTGACCAAGGAACAAATTCGTATTGGGCTAAGGGATGATTAGCCGCGATCAACACTTCTATTGGTTCATCATACAGAACTTCTACTACCATTTCTCTACCGGTGGTGAGAAAGCGGTTATTCATGACAATTGCTAAATCTACCAAGCCATCTTTGAGAACTTTCAAGGCGCGATCGCTCCCTAAAGATGTCACCCGCAATTGTACCTCTGGATAATCATGACAAAATTTTTGTAAAACTGGTGGCAAGTAAGAGCCACATAGGGAATGAATAGCGGCAATACACAATTCTGGCTGCTTCCCTGCCATTAAATCTGTTAACTCTTGGGTAGCAGTCTCCCACTCTTGACAAATTTTGCGGGCGCGAGGTAATAAGCGTTCACCCCCTAAAGTCAGCTTGGCATGATTGCTTCTGTGAAACAATTCCAAACCGATATCAGCCTCCAAAGACTGGATTTGGCGACTGATAGTCGATTGAGTGACACCACATTTTTGAGCTGCTTTTTGGAAGCTGCCAGTTTCTGCGATCGCCAGAAACGCTTGCAACTGTTCTAGTCGCATGGGATTTGTAGCCTGAATTACATTTATGGCTTTGTCTTAAGTTAACGGATTTTGAGGGATAATTTGGTTCTTGGCAACTTTTGGTGATCTTGGTTGGGGGAAGGCAGAGGGCAGAAGGCAGAAGGCAGAAGTTAGAAAGATATAATTGAGATACGTCAAACTTCACTCCATCAAACATTTGAGGGATAAGCCTCAGCTTGGTTATGTCAGTGCTAAGTTATCTATTACCAGATTCAGCAAACCTGAAACTTGAAAATTGCATTCTTGACGAGATAAAAACTCAGATAAAGTTGATTGTTTCTGCTATCAATAGAGTAGTTAATTGTCCAGTTTGTAACCAACCAACTCATAAAATTCATAGTCGCTATGAGCGAAAGTTAGCAGATTTACCCTGGGCTGATTACAGCATTACTTTACAGTTAAGGGTGCGGAAGTTTTTTTGCCTTAATAAATTGTGTAAACGGCGCATTTTTGCAGAAAGGCTGACCAATGTTACCGCACCTTGGGCGAGAAGAACTCTACGTTTAGCTCAAAGACTGAGTGCGATTGGTTTAGCTAATGGTGGTGCAGCAGGGGTAAGACTCTCACAGGACTTGGGGATAAAAGTTTCTCGCAACACGCTATTAAATTTAGTCCGCTCAATTCCACTACCACCCATCGTAACGCCACATACTCTTGGGGTAGACGACTTTTGTTTTCGTAAATGTAAAACTTACGGCACAGCACTAATTGATCTCGAACGCAGACGACCAATTGCTCTACTCAAAGATGCAAAGGCTGAAACTTTGGCAGAATGGTTAAAAGCTCACCCTGGTGTCAAAGTCGTCTCACGAGATCGGTCAAAAACTTATGAAAGTGGTATTCGCCAAGGTGCGCCAGAAGCCATTCAAGTTGCAGACCGCTTTCATCTATTGCAGAACTTATCTCAAACGCTTTATCAAGTCTTTGGTAATCACGCCAAAACACTAAAAGAAGTGGAAAAACAAGTCTTTAATACTGATACTAAAGTGCATTTAGAGGTGGAAACAGCAAACAACCTTTCCATGATTGCTGAGACTAATAAGAGTCCAGTTGTGCCAAGGTTTCCCCAAAACACATCTTTAAAAAGAAAAGTTCAATCCGCCAAAGCACGGGATAGACGCAGAGAAATCCATGAGCAAGTTTGGAGACTGCGGTCTATTGGCTTATCAGGGCTAGCAATCGCTCAAGAGCTGGGAGTTTCTAAAACTACCGTATTCAATTACTTGCGTAGCTCAACTTTTACCGAACGTCGTGAACGTAGCGACCACGGTCTGAGTCTTCTCAACCCTTATCATGATTACCTCCTCAGTCGCTGGAATAGCGGGAACCACAACACCCAAGAACTGTTTGAAGAAATTCGCACCTGCGGCTATACCGGTAGTTATGCCACGGTCGCTCGCTTCACTCGTTATCTCAAGACCTTGCCCGGATTTGAGCCAGCAAAAGGTTCAAGAAAAAACGCTTCCCCCAGGGTTAGCTCTTGCGCCCATCGTCCTCTCACCCCCAGTCGCGTCACAGCTTTAGTCTTGCGACGACCAGAATTAATACAGCCTAATGAGCGTGAAGTCATCGCTCAACTACAAAAAGCCCATTCGGATTTGAAGTCAGCTATTGAACTAGCACAACAGTTTGCATCTCTTGTGCGTCAACGCCTGCCTGAGCAGCTCGATGCTTGGTTAAACAAAGCTAAAAACAGCTTGGTTTCTTTGTTGCGCTCCTTTGCTGTTAGTTTAGAGTCTGACTACGATGCTGTGAAAGCAGGTGTAACTATGTCAGTTAGTAATGGCCCAGTTGAAGGGCATATTAATCGACTGAAAATGTTAAAACGGCAGATGTATGGTCGCGCCAAGATAGACTTACTAGAACGACGATTTCTGTTGGCTATTTGAAAAGAAAATTTTGACAATTTACACTTGATTATATGAGTTATAGAAATCAGTTTATCTGGCAAAGGGCAGTTCAACTTGCTATCAATTGTTATAAATTTACCCGCCTATTTCCTCAGTCAGAATTGTACGGTTTAACTAGTCAAATACGCCGTTCATCCGTATCTGTAGCGTCTAATATAGCTGAAGGCTATGGTAGGCGTTCCAAACCAGAATATATCCAGTTTTTACATATTGCGCTAGGTTCTTTGAGAGAACTTGATACGCAATTAATCATTGCCAAAGAAGTAGATTTAGCTGATAAAGACCTTTTCACTCCCGTATTAAATGAAGTTGAGGAAATGCAAAGTATATTAGTTGCTACTTTAAACAAACTCAAGGGTTGAAATTATTACTTCTACTCTTCCGACTTCTGCCTTCTGCCCTCTGCCCTCTGCCTTCCCCCGGCTAAGATCACCAAAAGTTGCCAAGAACCGATAATTTGGTAGATTTTGATACAGCTTTTGTTGTCTATTTATATTTACCGGGAATTTTGTTAACTAAGCTATTGAAGTTTCTAGCTTCTTCAATGCAGCGATCGCGTGTAATTTTACCAGTTCATCTGTATCGTCTGACAGGGTATGCAAAAATTCCGCCGCCTGTGGAGAACCTAACTGTCCTAAAGATAAAGCGATCGCACTTCTAATAGAGGTAATTTTTGTTGCTGGATGCTGGAATGACAGCATATTTAAAAGAATGGCTGTGGCTGCTGTGGTTAACTCTGGCTTGTGGACTCGTCCCAAAACGGTGACAATTTCTTGCCATAATGTTGCTGAGGTGGTGTGATTCAGTGTCTGTTGTAAATATTCCAAACCAGATAATGTTTCCACCCAAATCAAAGCCCGAATAATTTCCAGTTGTAGGGTAATTGATGTATGGGGTGAGATGAGAACTGTAAATAAGTGTTTCACAGCAGTATCACCACCCATGCGAGCTAGAGCAACTGCGGCTGTGCAGCACACCTCAATATTAAAGTCATACAGTTTGGGTTGTAGTCGGGTAACTAAATCCAGTTCTGCACATAAGTCTGGGCGAAAACCTAAACCTTGGATGGCGGCACGTCTGACGGTAGCGGCGACATCATCCAAAGCATTTAATAGTATGGGTGGTACACGTTTGTCATGAAAACTACTGAGGGCTTCAATTGCTGCTGTACGGACTTCTGCTTGAGCATCTTCTACTACACTCAATAGCGGTGTAATAGTTTCTGGACGGCGAATATAGGAGAGCGATCGCACTGCCAAAAGCCTTGTATCATCTGACTGGAGCATTTTTGTTAGTACAGGTACAGCCACATTACCCATTTGTCCTAGTGCTGTAGCTGCGATCGCTTTCAGTTCTTCTTCTGGATTGTTTTGCAGCAATTCTACTAAAGGGCTGATGCTATCTGGATGCTGCAATTCACCCAAAATCCGCACAGCAAACCAGCGTAATTCATCCTCTGTATCTTCATCTTCGAGGATGTTAATTAATGGTGGAATAGCTATAGTTCCCAACTGAATCAGCACCTTGGCAATATCCCAACGTTGCTGAAAATCCCCCATTTCTAATATTGAAAGTGCTAGTTCTAAAAGATTTTCTAAATTAACTAACTCTGATTGTTTGGCATTATTTGTTAACACCATCTGATGCAAATATTGAGTCAGCAACGACAAATCAGTTGCATCATGCGCTGTCTGCGCCTGCACTAAAAGCTGCTCGATATTGTTCACAATACGTTACTTAAATTTTGAGTTTTGATGAGAGGGAACAACAAAAAATAAATGCTCCCAAATTGATGGTTATTGTCAATTCAAGGGTTTAAGACCCCTACGTCTACACGTAGTATCAGTTGAGTTGGGGTTTAAATTCCCGACTCCAACTGTCTTTAATTTTGAAGTAATGAGTAATAAGTAATAAGTAATGGGTATTACTGATTACTCATTACTCATTTATCTGGAAGTCCCTAGTTCTGTTGAATCCAGCCAAGTAACTAAGCTTTCAGAAACAGACGCAATCATCACTACTTGTTGCTGACTGAAACTAAATTGGCTTAACTACTACCGAACTCCCCTCAATTTTGGCGGCGTAAGTTTTGAGTGGCTTTGTAGCTGGTTCTTTTTGTACTGTACCATCAACTCCATATTCTGCACCATGACAAGGACAGACAAATTTTTGGGTTGTAGCTTGCCATGCCACCGTACAACCTTGATGGGTACAGGTAGGATTAACAGCAATCAGATTTTCAGATTTAGATGTACCAACTACTAATACAGAGCTGGCTGGTGAGTCATTAACGAGTAATTGCCCAGTTTTGTCTAATTCGGTCACAGTCCCGACTGTTTGCCAATCACTAGATCCTGAAGTTGTGGATGTTGTGTTGGGAGGAGAACAGGCTGCGATCGCTACAGGTAAGCTACTAGCTATCCAACCCAAACCCACCCAATTAATAAAATCACGACGTTTCATAGTTAAGAGTTAAGAGTTAAGAGTTAAGAGTTAAGAGTCAATAGGCAATAGGCAATAGGCAATAGGCAATAGGCAATAGGCAATAGTTATTACCCCCTGTTCCCCTATTCCCTGTCACCTGTCACCTGTCACCTATCACCTAACCAGATGTTATGCAGAAAACGCATTATTATGATTTAATTTCAGCATTATTACTAGAATTTTGTAGCTAGTTATACGATTTTATCCTAAATCCCACCATAACCTTAGAAGTATCGAAATTGTTACATAAACATTCACACCAACGACTTGACAAATTAAGCCAATGTAAAAGATTACAAATTCGCTAAGTAAAAAACAGGCGGCATCCTGTAAGTTATTTCAAAATCACAAAAATCTAACTTTGAATTTGATGGCAACAACAATCACTAAGTTGCAAATCATCTTCTTGAGAACGCGCTTGCGGAAAAGTATCCAGGTATAAATCAATATTTATGTTTGACGTTAAACCTCGTAAAAATACGAGTTGATTGATATTGGGCAGAAACCTGATGAGGTTCTTACTGGATTAGTAATGGCAACAAGAGTCAATTTATGACAGATACAGCAAATACCACCAAAGTCAGTCTTAATAAGTTTGAGAAATTCAAAGCCGAAAAAGATGGGCTGGCTATCAAGGAAGAAATCGCAAAATTCGCCGCCTTGGGGTGGGAAGCAATGGATGAAACAGACAGAGATCATCGACTGAAGTGGGTGGGTGTCTTCTTTCGTCCAGTGACTCCCGGCAAGTTTATGATGCGGATGCGGATGCCTAATGGCATTATTAGCAGCGATCAAATGCGTGTGTTAGCAGAAGTCGTGCAACGCTACGGTGATGATGGCAACGCTGATATAACTACTAGACAAAACATTCAATTGCGTGGCATCAGAATTGAAGATTTACCAGATATCTTCAATCGATTTCACTCTGTTGGTTTAACCAGCGTCCAATCAGGAATGGACAATATCCGTAATATTACAGGTGATGCAGTAGCCGGGTTAGATGCAGATGAGTTGTATGATACCCGTCAGTTGGTGCAACAAATCCAAGATATGCTCACCAACAAAGGACAAGGCAACCCCGAATTTAGCAACCTCCCACGCAAATTTAATATAGCGATCGCTGGTGGTAGAGACAATTCCGTCCACGCTGAAATCAACGATTTAGCCTTCGTCCCAGCATTTAGGGAAGGGACTGGGGACTGGGTACTGGGCACTGGGCAAGATTTCTCTGCATCCTCACTCTTAGGTTTCAATATCTTAGTCGGTGGCTTCTTTTCTGCCAAACGTTGTGAAGCAGCGATTCCTCTCAACGCTTGGGTGACTCCAGAAGAAGTAGTGGCTGTTTGTCGAGCAATTTTAGAAGTCTATCGAGACAACGGACTAAGAGCCAATCGCTTGAAATCGCGCTTGATGTGGCTAATTGATGAATGGGGGATAGAGAAGTTTCGTCTAGAGGTCGAAAAGCGTTTGGGTAAGTCCTTATTACCAGCCGCACCCAAAGACGAAATCGATTGGGAAAAGCGGGATCACATCGGTGTGTATAAACAAAAACAAGCAGGATTGAACTATGTAGGTTTGCACATACCTGTAGGTAAATTGTACGCCGAGGATATGTTTGAGTTGGCGCGGTTAGCGGATGTTTACGGTAGTGGTGAAATGCGGCTTACCGTTGAACAGAACGTGATTATTCCCAATATTCCCGACTCAAAATTGCGGACATTTTTAGCCGATCCTTTAATGGAGAGATTTTCCATTGATCCTGGTTTATTGACGCGATCGCTAGTTTCCTGCACCGGCGCACAATTTTGCAACTTTGCCCTCATCGAAACCAAAAACCGCGCCCTCAGCATGATTAAAGCCTTGGAATCTGAGTTAACATTCACTCGCCCAGTCCGTATTCATTGGACAGGTTGTCCCAACTCCTGCGGACAACCCCAAGTTGCAGACATCGGACTCATGGGAACTAAAGCCCGTAAAAACGGCAAAGCTGTAGAAGGCGTTGATATTTACATGGGTGGCAAAGTTGGTAAAGATGCCAAATTAGGTAGCTGCGTCCAAAAAGGCATACCCTGCGAAGACTTACAGCCAGTATTACGGGATTTACTGATCCAAAACTTCGGCGCAAAAGTCAGGGAAGAAGCTTTAGTGAGTTCTGAGTGCTGAGTGCTGAGTGCTGAGTGCTGAGTGAGGGTATAGGGGTGTAAGGGTGTAAGGGTGTAAGGGTGTAGGGGAGAAAAACTATTACCTGATACCCAGTCCCCAATCCCCAGTCCCCAGTCCCCAATCCCCAGTCCCCAATCCCCAATCCCCAAATAAAGACGAATTAACAACACACAAAGAACAATGAGCAACTTTTCTAGAAGAAAATTTCTGTTGACAACAGGTGCGGCGGCTGCGGCTTCTATTGTGACTCATGCTTGCGCCTCTAATTCCAACTCAACTACTACCGGTGAGCAAGCACCTTCAGCAAATCCAGCTGCTAATGTTTCCACAGTGGCTAATGCTCCCAAGGTTGAGACAACTAAAGCTAAACTCGGATTTATTGCTCTCACTGATGCTGCGCCTTTAATTATTGCCAAAGAAAAAGGTTTCTTTGCTAAATACGGCATGACTGATGTTGATGTCATTAAACAAAAATCTTGGCCTGTTACCCGTGACAACCTCAAAATTGGTTCAGCCGGTGGTGGTATTGATGGCGCACATATCCTGAGTCCCATGCCTTACCTGATTACCATTAAAGAGCAAGTGCCAATGTATATTTTGGCTAGGTTAAATACTAATGGTCAGGCAATTTCTGTTGCTAATAAGTTTAAAGAACTCAAAGTTAATCTAAAAAGCAAAGCACTCAAAGAAGCTGCTGCTCAAGCTAAAGCTAATCAAAAATCATTGAAAGCTGGTATTACCTTTCCCGGTGGAACTCACGATTTATGGATGCGCTATTGGTTAGCGGCTGGTGGGATTAATCCAGATCAAGACATAGTTTTAGAACCTGTACCACCACCACAAATGGTAGCCAACATGAAAGTCGGTACTGTTGATACTTTTTGTGTCGGAGAACCTTGGAACGCACAATTAGTTAGCCAAAATTTGGGTTATTCGGCTTTAGTTACTGGCGAATTATGGAATAATCATCCAGAAAAAGCCTTTGCGATGCGGAAAGATTGGGTTGATCAAAATCCCAATGCTGCCCAAGCAATGTTAATGGCAGTTTTAGAGGCTCAACAATGGTGCGAAAAGCAAGAAAACAAAGAAGAAATGTGTAAAATTTGCGCTGATCGCAAATACTTTAATGTTGCTGCCGCAGATATTGTAGAACGTTCTAAAGGTAATATTGATTATGGTGATGGTCGGACTGAAAAAGAGTTTGCTTATCGGATGAAGTTCTGGGCAGATAATGCTTCTTATCCTTATAAGAGCCATGATGTTTGGTTTTTAACTGAAAATATTCGTTGGGGTTATCTACCTAAAGAAACCAAGATTAAAGAACTTGTTGAGCAAGTAAACAGAGAAGATTTGTGGAAAAAAGCAGCTATAGCAATTGGTGTACCTGATTCTGAAATTCCTGCTAGCACATCTCGCGGTGTAGAAACCTTCTTTGATGGCGTAAAATTTGACCCAGAAAAACCAGAAGCATATTTACAAAGCTTGAAAATTAAAAAAGTGTAATCAGAAAGCATCTGAGCGGTAATTCACACCGCTCAGACTGTAGAAACTTAGGAGAAAACAGTGATAATTCTGTTTTGTAGGATTAGCTTCTGTACTCATTAAAAGACAAACCACTGTAAAAATCACGGAAAAAATAGAGAAAATGGCTGCTGTTTTAGGAAGTCGCAATTTCAGAAAAAAATCTCGTAAAAATATTGATAAGTTTGTTGCTCAAAAAGTTTTACCACCTTTGGTAGCTTTAGTAATTTTTCTAGTGATTTGGGAATTACTGTGTTTAACACCTAATTTGGAATTACCAGGGCCAATAGAAACTTTTTCTGAAACTTGGGATCCGTTTATTATTAATCCCTTCTTTGATAATGGTGCAAGTGATAAGGGTTTAGGTTGGCAGATACTTAGTAGTTTGGGTAGGGTAGGGATAGGTTTTTCGTTAGCTGCGATCGCTGGTATTATTCTAGGTATTTTAATCGGTGTAAATAAGTTGGTTTACAATGCTGTAGATCCGATTTTTCAAGTGTTACGCACTGTACCGCCTCTAGCATGGCTACCAATTTCCTTGGCAGCATTTCAACAAGCTAATCCTTCCGCAATTTTCGTGATTTTCATTACTTCAATTTGGCCGATTATTATTAATACTACTGTCGGTGTTCAACAAATTCCCCAAGACTATATCAATGTGGCTAGAGTGTTAAAACTCAAAGGTGCAAAGTATTTCTTGAAAATTGTGTTTCCGGCGACTGTGCCTTATATCTTCACGGGTTTGAGAATTGGGATTGGGTTGTCTTGGTTGGCGATTGTGGCGGCGGAAATGTTAGTCGGTGGTGTGGGGATTGGTTCTTTTATTTGGGATGCTTACAACACGACTACGGAAACTAATTTGAGTGAGATTATTTTGGCTCTGATTTATGTGGGTTTGGTGGGTTTGTTTTTAGATAGATTGGTGGGTTTTGTGGCTAGTAAGGTGGTGGCGGAGCAAAAGTAGTTAAGAGTTAAACGCAAAGGGGAGGCAGCGCGTTGGGCGGCTTTGCCGACTTGTAGCGACTGCCGTCGCGCAGAGGGAAGCGCAAAGGTACGCGGAGAGTTAGTAGAGGTTGTGATTGAGGAAGAATGAGTGATGACTACTTTTGTTGAGGTTGACCACGTTGATCGGGTGTTTGATTTACCGAATGGTGGTAGATATATTGCTCTGAAAAATATTGAGTTGAAGATTAAGCAGGGGGAGTTTGTTTCTTTAATTGGACATTCTGGTTGTGGTAAGTCTACGCTGTTGAATATTATTGCAGGTTTGGATAGAGCAAGTATTGGCGGTGTGACTTTGGAAGGGCGGGAGGTGAGAGATCCTAGTCCAGATAGGATGGTGGTGTTTCAAAATTATTCACTGCTTCCTTGGTTGACTGTCCGAGAAAATATTGCTTTGGCTGTGGATGAGGTTTATCAGGGTAAGCCGAAGGGTGAACGCAGGGGAATTATTGAAGAACATATTGATATGGTAGGACTGCGCCTAGCAGCGAATAAACGTCCTCGTGAGTTGTCTGGGGGGATGAAACAACGGGTGGCGATCGCACGCGCTTTGGCTACTCGTCCAAAGTTGTTGCTTTTAGATGAACCCTTTGGGGCTTTAGACGCTTTGACTAGGGGGAGTTTGCAGGAACAGTTGATGAAAATCTGCAATGAACATAACGTTACCTGCGTGATGGTGACACATGATGTGGATGAAGCATTATTGTTGAGCGATCGCGTCGTTATGCTCACTAATAGCCCAGAAGCTCACATTGGGCAAATTCTAGAAGTCCCCATTCCCCGTCCCCGTCAACGTTTGGAAGTAGTCAAACATCCCAGTTATTACAATCTGCGGAATGAAATGATTTACTTCCTCAATCAGCAAAAACAAGCGAAGAAGCGTCAAAGCCAGCGTTTAGTAACATCAGAAAACAGCACAGCCAAAGCCATCCTCGAAATCGGCTTTATGCCCTTAACTGACGCTGCACCCTTAATTGTCGCCAAAGAGAAAGGCTTCTTTGCTCAGTATGGCTTAGAAAATATCGTCCTCAGTAAAGCAAATAGTTGGCAGGAAATCACCAAAGGTTTTGTTACTGGAAGATTGGATGCAGCCCAAATGCTAGCAGGAATGCCCCTAGCACTGACATTAGGTGCTGGTGATCAAAAATCAATTCCCGTAGTGAACGCCCTCAATCTCTCCCGCAACGCCAACGCCATTACCTTGAGTAAAAGATTGTATAGCCAAGGAGTGCGTAATCTCGCTGACTTAAAAGCAGTAATTAACACATCTCCCGACCAAATTATTACCCTGGGCGTAGTGCATCCAGCATCAATGCAGAACTTGATTTTGCGTTACTGGTTAGCGGCTGCTGGAATAGATCCCGATAGAGATATCAGCCTCACTGTCATCCCACCGACACAAATGCTTACCCAACTCGAAGCAGGCTATATTGACGGTTATTGTGCGGGAGAACCTTGGAACTATCAAGCAGTGCATCAAGACGTAGGTTTCGTTGCAGCCACAGCCTTAGAAATTTGGTCAGGACAGCCAAAGCAAGTTTTAGGAGTCCGGGAAGAATGGGCGCAAAAACACCCAGAAACCCATTTAAACTTAACCAAAGCACTACTAGAAGCTTGCAAATACTGTGACGACAACCGCAACCGTCCAGAAATCCTAGAATTACTCTCACGCCCCGAATATTTAAACATATCTGCTGCATACATTCGCCCTGGTTTCATCGACCCCTACGATCGCGGCGACGGTAAACCACCCCAAGAACTCACCACATACAATCAGTTTTACCTCAATAAAACCAACTACCCCAACCGCACAGAAACCCTGTGGATGCTAACCCAACTAGCACGCTGGAGTATTACACCCTTCCCCAAAAACTGGGTAGAAATCATCGAAAGAGTATGTCGCGCAGACATATTTGGCGCAGCCGCCCGTGACCTCGGCCTACTAGACATCGGTGAAGACAACCCCATACACCTATTCGACAGTAAAACCTTCAACCCATCCGAACCCCTAGATTACCTCAAAAGCCTAGAAATCAAACATCAAATCCGCATCGAAGAAATCTTCATTTAGTAATTAGTTTCTCTCATCCTCTCTGCGCCTCTGCGTCTCTGCGTGAGCAAATAAAATCTAACAAACCCATGCAAATAATCAATAAAAACACCCAACCCCAAACACCCCCCACCCGCAAAGCAGACAACTTCCTAGTAGTCGAAGGTGTCAGCAAAATCTACCCCACCCCCGAAGGCCCCTACACCGTCCTAGACGGAATCGACCTCAAAGTCCGCGAAGGGGAATTTGTCTGCTTAATTGGTCACTCAGGCTGCGGAAAATCCACCCTACTAAACATGATTTCCGGGTTCAACACCCCCACAGATGGCGTAGTTCTTCTCCAAGACCAACCCATCACCGAACCAGGCCCCGACCGGATGATGGTCTTTCAAAACTACTGCTTACTACCCTGGCTAACCGTCTTCGATAACGTTTACCTAGCAGTAGATGCAGTCTTCCCCAACAAACCCCAAGCCCAAAAACGCGCCATTGTCAGAGAACATCTAGCAATGGTAGGACTCATGGAAGCCGCCGACAAAAAACCCAGCCAAATTTCCGGCGGAATGAAACAAAGAGTTGCGATCGCCCGTGCTTTATCCATCCGTCCCCAAGTCTTAATTCTCGATGAACCCTTCGGCGCATTAGACGCAATCACCAAAGAAGAACTACAAGAAGAACTCCTACAAATTTGGAGTGATCATCAAGTCACCGTGCTGATGATTACCCATGACATCGACGAAGCCCTTTTCTTAGCTGATAGAGTCGTCATGATGACCAACGGCCCAGCCGCCCAAATCGGCGAAATCTTAGATATACCCTTTTCCCGTCCCCGCAACCGCCGCCGCATCATGGAAGACCCACAATACTACAACCTCCGCAACTACGCCCTAGATTTCTTATATCGGCGATTTGCTCATGATGAGTAATGAGTGCTGAGTCAATAGTTGTTCTTCTTTGCACCTTTCCTTTGCGCCTTTGCGCCTTTGCGCGAAACAATTCCTATGCCCGAATCTACCAAAACCGTCTGCCCTTACTGCGGTGTGGGCTGCGGCTTAGAAGTATCCCCCCCAGCCCAACCCAACACAGCCACCAACCGCGATAGCCAAGGAAACCCCGTTTGGCGAGTACGCGGCGATAAGTCCCATCCATCTAGCCAGGGGATGGTATGCGTCAAAGGTGCAACGATCGCCGAATCTTTAGATAAAAATAGACTACATTACCCAATGGTGCGCGACTCTCTAGACCAAGAGTTCCGCCGTGTCAGTTGGGATGAAGCTTTTGATATCATCACCCAACGCATTCAAACTGTGCGCTTTACCCAAGGTGCAGAAGCTATATGTATGTATGGTTCTGGTCAGTTCCAAACTGAGGACTACTACATCGCCCAAAAACTTATGAAAGGGTGTTTGGGGACAAATAATTTCGATGCGAACTCCCGGCTATGTATGTCGAGTGCGGTGTCTGGCTACATCCAAAGTTTTGGGTCAGATGGGCCTCCCTGCTGCTATGAAGATTTAGAGTTAACAGACTGTGCATTTTTAATTGGGACAAACACAGCCGAATGTCACCCCATCGTTTTCAACCGCTTGGCGAAATACCACAAAAAAAACCGCCATGTGAAAATGATTGTGGTTGACCCCCGACGTACACCCACCGCCGAAGCAGCCGACTTACATTTGGCGATTCGTCCCGGTACAGATATCGACTTGTTGAATGGAATTGCCCATTTATTGATGCGTTGGCAGATGATCGATGTGGGCTTCATCGATGACTGTACCAGTAACTTTTCCGCCTATGCAGAAGTCATCCGCCACTATTCGCCGGAAGTAGTAGCCCGTCAATGTGGAATCAGCGTTGCAGATTTAGAAACCGCCGCCCGTTATTGGGGTCAAGCGCAGCGTGTGTTGTCGTTGTGGTCGATGGGCGTAAATCAATCAACGGAAGGGACAGCGAAAGTTAGAACTATTATCAATCTCCACCTGATGACCGGACAAATCGGTAAACCAGGCGCAGGGGCTTTTTCCCTCACCGGTCAACCCAATGCAATGGGAGGAAGGGAAGCTGGCGGGTTAGCCCATTTATTACCAGGTTATCGTTCAGTCAAAAATCCCCAACATCGGGCGGAAGTAGAAGCATTTTGGCGATTACAGCCAGGACAAATTTCACCCCATCCCGGCTTAACAGCATGGGAGATGATTCTAGGTTTAGAAGCTGGGAATGTGGGTTTGTTATGGATTGCAGCTACTAATCCAGCTGTAAGTATGCCAGATTTAGAACGGACAAAAAAAGCTTTATTGCGATCGCCTTTTACAATTTACCAAGACGCATATTACCCCACAGAAACCTCAGCTTTTGCCCATGTCCTCTTACCGGCGGCGCAGTGGAGTGAAAAAATCGGCGTAATGACCAATTCCGAACGTCGGGTAACTTTGTCTCAAGCATTCCGCCAACCACCAGGGGAAGCTAAAGCCGATTGGGAAATATTTGCCGAAGTGGGACGGCGATTAAGCTTTGGGGATAAGTTCGCCTTTAATAATTCTGCCCAAGTTTACACCGAGTTTGTGCAACTAACTAAAGGCCGTACTTGCGATATGACTGGTATTAGTCATGAACAGTTACGTCAAGAAGGTGCAACTCAATGGCCGCACCCGAAGGAGGGGACTGGGGCTAAAAGACTTTATACTGATTTACGCTTTCCTACTTCTGATGGTCGTGCTAAATTTGCGGCTTATTATTCTAAAGGATTAGCAGAACCACCAGACCCAGATTATCCTTTTGTGTTGACAACTGGAAGACTGTACGGACATTGGCATACACAAACGCGTACAGGTCGAATTGAAAAAATTCGTTCTATGCACCCAGAACCATTTATAGAAATTCATCCCCGTGATGCGGCTAAGTTAGAAATTATTGATAGTCAAATGATAGAAGTGCGATCGCGTCGTGGTACTGCCCAGTTTAAAGCCAAAGTGACCAAGGCGATCGCACCCGGTACAGTTTTCGTCCCGATGCACTGGGGTTCACTCTGGGCTGACAACGCCGAAGCCAACGCCCTCACCCATCCCGAATCATGTCCAGACTCATTCCAACCAGAATTAAAAGCCTGTGCAGTCCAACTAATACCTATTTCTTTAAAAATTACCGCTAAAACTTCCCAACTCCAGTCCACACAATGGTAAGCTGCTGGATAGTAATTTCAAGCTTAGATTTTAGTCAATAGTTACCATTACTACTTCTGATGTACTAACGTTGACTATGACCAAGATAAGATACTCTTAATATCTCAATTAGATATGACTGATTAGTCCTCTAGATTTATCTACAGGATTTTTTTATTTATGTGACTGACGTTAGACTGGGTGTGTTCCATGAGAAAGTTAATCAAACAAGTTTTTGGATTGACCAGAGACGATAATTTCATGCACGCAATTGAAAATATCGAGGTGATAGTTTCCAAAATTCTATCTATTTTTATGGTGATAGTAATTTTGGTAGCAATTATAGATTTAGGAACTTATATTGTTAAAGAAGTTTTTACTACACCCTACGGCGCAATTAATACCACCCTATTCAAAGTCTTTGGTTTATTTTTAAATATTTTAATTGCCTTAGAAATATTAGAAAATATTACAGCTTATTTAAAGAGACACGTTTTTCAAGTAGAATTAGTAATTGTTACTTCATTGATAGCTGTAGCCAGAAAAATCATTATTCTTGATTTAGAAAAAGTCAAAGGAATAGATATTATAGGTCTAGGAACTGCCGTTTTAGCCTTATCAATTAGTTACTTAATAATTCGTTTTAGTAATTCCAGAGATAGACATTAAACCAATTCGCAATTCGCAATTCGCAATTCGCAATTCGCAATTCGCAATACCCGCTATCGCGGGAAGCAAGCTACGCAATGGGCTAACGCCCCGCTCTGCTAACGCAATGGACTTCGTCCCGCTACGCTAACGCAATTACTTGTTATAACGGGTATTTATACCATAACACTTTGTTAAATAGATCCTCCACGCGACGGCAGTCGCTTCAAGTCGGCAAAGCCGCCCAACGCGCTGCCTCCCCTCTGCGCTCCTCTGCGTCTCAAAAAATGCCAATTATGACAACATTTTTTAAATTTGAAGCCGAATTTGTAGATTCTCTGCGTTGTATCCCCATGCAGGTACGCTATAACTTAGATACCTGCGGCATTAAACTAAAATTATCTGATTGGAATCACATGACTCAAGCCGAACGCGAAGCTTTAGTCACCTTACCTTGCACCACAGAAACAGAAATTCTAGCCTACCAAGAATATCTCCAGCAATTAATATTAGAACGCACGGGAACACCTCCATCCACATTACCAATAGACCCTTATCCCGCATGGCTAGACTCTAACAATCTGCCAGTCAACCTCCAAGAAAAAGCTCAAGAAATCGGCATAAACATCACATTATCACAGTGGGCAAACTTAACTCCATTGCAACGCTTTGCTTTAATTAAACTCAGTCGTCCCGGACACGAGAACAAGAATTTTCCGCGTGCGATCGCAGAATTTAACCTAGTTAATAGCCATTAGTTAGACCCATAAAAATTTATAATGTGTAAAAATTAGCAATTTAGATAAGTCTAACAATCCCTGATTAGTTGCTTTTACCAGTTTAGCGATCGTCATTAGTCAACAATTACTACAAGACATCTGACGATTTTATTTTTTTGAATAAAAGTAAATGTGGTGAAGAATACTAAATATTTATTCAGCTACTTTACATTTTTAGGACTTACACAACTGGCATATTTTTTCTGTAGGGGAGGCAAAAAGCGGTTTTTCCTCCCGCTTTATTGCCGTTGCGTAACGCAGTAAGAATACTTGAACGTAGTCATAAGACTTTTAGCATCACGCACCAACCCCTAATTGTGACACTTGCGTAAGTTAGTTAGCGTGCCGTAGGCAAGCGAAGCAGAATGCGGGGAGCGTCAAACATCTAATCAATAAAGTACAAAAGATACTTTTTGCAGTTAGAATACTTGTCACAATTAAAAGAGACAAATTTAAATTTTGAGTGAGCTAATTTTGAAGTTCTTCACATAGAGTAAAGCTATAGTGTATTTAGCAATGCTGCTGTTGGTGTGGCTGAGGATCAGTCCTACTGCCAGGATATTTTATGGATTAGTTTGGAAAGACACTCTAACTCGATGACAGGCAAAAACGCAAGACATCATGCTTTTCTGCGGCTAGTGTCTGGTAATGGAGCAGCTTTTGGGTCAGAATCTCGCTACTCGCTTACCAGTAAAGAGGTAGTAATTGGACGTGACCCCAGTTGCCAAGTTGTCTTGGATGCAATGATGTATCGGATGGTATCCCGTCGTCATGCTGTGGTTCGTCCCGTGGCTTCATCTGTAGATAATACATTTAGCTGGGTACTCTGTGATTTAAATAGTGCCAATGGCACTTATTTAAATGGACAACGTTTATATGGGTGTCAAGAACTGCACGCAGGCGATCGCATTGCTTTAGGCGCTGACGGGCCGCAATTTCTGTTTGAATACGCGATCGCGGCTCAACCTACAGTAATCACAAACCAAGTTGCACCGCTACCTTCAGCCAAAAATTCTACTCAATCAAAGCCAGATTCTGTCAGCTTTACCCAACTGTTTCCCATTATTTCTACTGGTAAAGATTTAACTCGTAAAGCTTATCTTGTACCAGGAATCCTCACGGTGATATTTGTGGTGCTGATGTTTGCTACTGTAGGTCAGCCACAAGCTAATCAAGTGATAGTAGCAACTTACATAGCACTGGCTGCTTACTATTTTGTCTATCAACTCTGTGGTAAACCTAAGCCTTGGTGGATGCTCGTTGGTGCGGCTTTGTGTACAGTTATCATCTTGCTCACTCCCCTATTAAACTTATTTATCTTCATTTTTCGTGAACTTCTCCCTGGTAATGTACCACCGATAGATCAGCCTGTCAGCAGCCTCACAGAATTATTTGTGAGGTACTTTTTTGGCGCTGGGTTGATGGAGGAATTACTCAAAGCCTTGCCTATACTGGGAGCGTATCTGATAGCCTTGGGACTACCCTCTCCTTGGCGTGAACGTATAGGGGTTTGGGAACCTTTGGATGGTATTCTCCTGGGAACGGCTTCTGCTGTCGGCTTTACTTTAGTAGAAACTTTGGGTCAATATGTACCTGCTGTATCTCTCCAGGCGGGTTCAGAGGTGGGTTTACAAGTTCTCATTGCCCGAATTTTAGGCTTACCAGCCGGACACATGGCTTACAGTGGTTATCTGGGGTATTTCATCGGATTAGCTGCACTCAAACCCCGTCATGCTAAACAAATTCTCGCTGTTGGCTATCTCAGCGCCGCCGCACTTCATGCTTTATGGAATACTGCCGGACACAGTAATAATCTACTATTAGTTGTTGTCGGTGTCTTATCTTATGCTTTTTTGATGGCGGCAATTCTTAAAGCTAGGGCATTATCTCCCACACGATCGCAAAATTTTGCTACTCGTTTTCTTGGCCCTAAGTAGAGGTATAAAAATTCAAAATTCAAAACTAACAAAGCAAATGTCCCAATGCTCTCTGAGTTTGGAGTTGTTGCTGAATTTGAGAGAATTGGTATTAGAGACTAAAGTAAGCAACGGGGAATTACTTACTACTCACTACTCCCCATTCTCCACTCCCTATTTATGTCTTAGGGTAGATGGCGCTAATTTTAAAATCAACTTATGGTTATTTTACTGTGGTAAACCTGTGTCTACAAAATAGTTATAGCATCTTAAAAATCGCCACACAAGCACCACCTGTGAGCAACATTATTCTAATTTTGGTTTAGGATTTGGGATTACAAGTTTTGATTCATCGCCTGTCTTAGCAGTCTCAAACAATAATCCTCACACCAATTAGTATTGCTAGTAATTAGAGTTTAATCAAAGTCAAGCTGACAAGATAAATACACAATGGTGATCAGGCTTCCGTCTCAAATTCGTTGAGTTGTCTAAGGGCATAGTAAGCGATCGCTATGCTCAGTTTGGCTTGTTCAATTTCTGATAAAGCTGTCCAATCTTGATTTTCAATATTGCTGATCATAGATGTTAAACTTTGTGGTTCGCTGCTTCGCATGGCGTAGGCATAGGGACGAGCCAAGATTAACAAGTCATCTGTTGCCCATGAAGGTAGTACATTTTGTACACACTGCACCAGTTGCTCACCCATTGATTGTTGAGGTGTAAAGATTTCTGCTGCTTTGCTAGCAATAGCATTCAGCCAGTTTTGGGGAACACTAGCAGCAAAAGTATTATGTAAATTTTCTTGAAGTCTGTCTACAACTGCCGTAATTGTATTACATTTGTAATATGAAGAATCTCCCACCTGTAACCACAGGGTATCTAGTTGGTCGTAAAAAGTTTGCGATCGGCTAGTGATTTCTTCATCTAGCACATCTTGCATAGCAAATTGCCGTTCTAGTTCGTCAAAATATACGTCTGAGTCATTATCAGAGGGATTCCAAGGATAGGTAGCATCCTCTGGTTCTAATAAAGCTGCTAATAATTCTAATTCCACTTGAGATGCTACAGAATGGCGAGCGTCTGAACCGTTAGTCTTATGAGTCATGAATTGCTTCCTATTGAAGTAATTTAGGGACATTGACAGCTACACTTGTCAAATGCAAATTTCCGCAAAAAAGAATTTTAATATTAAATTTATAGGCAATAGGCACTCTTGCAATAGGCAATAGTTATTCTCCCCTGCTCCCCTGCTCCCCTGCTCCCCAGTCCCCAATCCCCAATCCCCAATCCCCAATCCCCATTTCAGCTTTCCGAATCTTCAATAATAAACTCCCAAGTTTCACCTCTAGAACTACCAAACTTCAGCTGCATTCCCGATTGTAAGGGAACTTCTTCCCGGAGTATTTGTTGCCAACCATTAGCGCCTAAACACCAGGTTGTACCGTAGGTAGAAAAATCTTGTAAGTAATAAGTTCGCACATAAGTAGTACCTGTAAAAGTATTGCGGCAAAAAATTTCCGCGTGTCGCTTAGAAACAGAGGGTTCAGGGATGACGATATCATTGTCTCTGGTGCGACCTATACGAGTGACACCGTTTCTTAACAACCAAGTACGACCACCAGGGGAAAGCGATCGCAAACACGCCATCGATACGGAAGAATTGAAGTGAGGAATAGCCGTATCTGGTAGTTCTGTCACACCTTCATCCACACTTTTAATCAGTTCACCATCAAAATCGGGATGGAGATAGAGAACTGGCAAAGTCCAAGCGGGTTGATTGTATTTATACAGTGTTAACAGTTCTTGCCTCGCTTCTGCCACCGCCTCGTCAATTGATTTGCGCGATCGCAAAGCTTTAGCAAAAACTTGGATAAAACTATGACTTTCATGATCAGCAATTTCATCACGCATTCCTAAAACCGCCGGGACACCATGACGAATTAAAACTTCTGCCAAGCTACTGGCGGGAATGGCTTGATGATTAATGGCTGCTGGTTGCGCTCCCCAACAGGCGTTAAAAACTGCCAATTTCACAGCACTACGGTTTAATACTTGGGCTAATTCTATGCCATTCAGATTCATTCCTGGGCGTAAAACCAATAATCCGCCATCGGGAGCCGGCAGACCGTGGCCGGCGTAGAAAAAGACGTTATATGCTTTAGTTTCTAACTCTTGAATCAACTCCTGGGGCGTTGGTTGTAAAAGTGTTTTAACTGTACAAGGTGCATATCTCTGACCATAACTACCTACCTGACCACCATTTAACAAGGTCTGTTCTAAGATAGTGGCTTCTTGTTGCAGTTGCAGGTTTTGATCGTATCCCAGCACCAGGAGGATTTTCAGAGCTTGATCAGTGCGTAGATTTGGTAGTGGTTCTACTTCGCTTGTGGTGCGGCTAAATAGTAAATCGGGCGAGAGGGACATGGCTGGTTGACCGGGTTCTCGCTGCATAATCTCCCAAGGTAGGGCGATTAAATCCGGGTCGCGGATTTCCAACTGAAAGCGCAGTCTGGTACTCTGACCCATCGCTATCCCACGACTGCGCTCTAGACTACCAAGAATTGACCCTTCAAAGACCCAACGCCAGAGATTAATCCCTAAATATTGCATCAACCGACTGCCATAACCAGTAGCCTGACCGGAGGGTGGTGAGACTAAATTCATGGGGACTTGGTTAACTGAGCGATGGGTTGAGCCTGTGGAAATATTTATACCACTATGGCCAGCAAACATTTGCTGCCATTCTTGCCAAACTTGAGTGAGTTCAACAGGCCATACACAGTCACGCAAAACGTAGCCACTGGGATATGGAGCCTTAACCACCCAAATGGCGAAACTATCATTGCCTGTATTGATGAGACGGGCGATCGCCAGGTTCAGGGATGGCATGGGTTGATGACACTAACAGGTAAAAACAGATAATTTCCACCAATAAGTTTCCTTGCAGAAAACTTTTATCTTATAAATTTAAGCGTGGTTACTATCTGTATTATTTCAGGTTTTTACCAGTTTATCGATTATTTGTTTCTACTGCACTAAAATTTCTAGGCACTTGGTATGGTATGTATGCTGCCTGTGGCTAAAGATACTGAATTACAGCAGTTATTGATTCCCAGTTTCTGTGTCACTAGGATTACTGGGTGTAGGAGATAGGCTGTCTAGGGGAGGAGAGTTACAAGGAGTATCATCATTCGCTTGCCGAACCTCTATTTTTCCATCTTGTTCCCAGATTTTTAATTGTGAGAATTTAATTGAAATTGGTCTTCCCGGAATTCCTGGTAATGGGATTGGCAGTTTTTTAGTAGGGCATAATCTAAAAAACACATCATAATCTTCGGCATTGGCTAAATTTTGTTGAGCCTCTGGTAAATTCTTTTTATCTTCAACTTCTAAAAAGGTTTCAGGTGGTAAGCTGGTCTGGTTTTCCAAAGGAATTTCTGTCTTGGTTTGAATCACCCATTCAGAAGCTAGGTTATTGAGCGATCGCCTCTGTGGTGTGGGGTTAGTTGCTGGTATAGTCGTAGTCGGTGTTACAACCGGAGCGTTAGTTAATTGGGTTCTCAAGAGCATAACCCAATATCCAAATAACCCAGCCGCAGCCACCAAAATCAACGGTACGATGAAACTTAACGGCAGCTTCGTCATATTGCTGGTTAAGTTGACAGGAATGACTTTGGTTTTCTGGTCGGGTTTGCCTTCTGATAATGTTGGTGGTGTGGTTTTTGAGATTGTCGATGCGACTTTGATGGCGTTGCTATCTGGAATTACTACGGAAATGGCTGACTCTGGCTCAGAGTATTTCACTTGATAATGCACTAAAGCGATCGTGACATTATCATGTCCATTTTTTGTATTAGCCAGTTCTATCAATTGATCGGCAACGTTGGCTAATTTATTCTCCCCTGTGAGAACCGGTAAAATTTCTGTATCCCAGTAATCTTCTATGCGGTCAAAATCACTTAAACCATCAGTAGTGAGGAGAAATACTGTATCTTCGTCACAAATGAATCGCTGGGCTGTAGGATGCAATGAAGTGCTGGGACTCATCCCCAAAGCTTGCACCAGAGAACCTGAACCACTTTGTTGCACAGCTTCACGATAAACGGCATAACCTAATCTCACTTCCCGTGAAGCTACATCGTCGTCAAGGGTGACTTGATAACAACCGTGACGGGTAATCCAGTAAGCACGACTATCACCAACGTGGGTAATATACATTTCGTGGGCAATTGGCAGTGCCATGACGATGGTTGTACCCATGCGTTTGCGGCCTTGGCGATTTTCGCTATCGTTACGCTGACTGATTTTGTCATTGACGCTGGCTACAGCCATTTCTAAATCTGCCAGCAGCAGTGAGGGTTCTATATGGTCAGAAGGGACTTTGGTGAGTTGGTGTACCTGCTGCTGGATAGTTTCAATGGCTAAGTTGGAGGCGACATTTCCCCCCTCATGACCACCAATTCCATCACAGACAATGGCTAAGGCTGTGGGTTGGGGTGGTTTGCTCAACAGTTTACCACTGGCAGGGTAACAGGCATCTTCGTTACGTTCGCGCCTGGGGCCGGTGTCAGTTTTAGTGATAACTTGAGTGGTAGATGTTTGGTATTTGGCTAAATCTGCCAGTCCTCTGTCTAAAACTGCAATTAAGACTTCTGGTGAGGTGATTTCACCTTGAATTAACAGATTACTTACTTGGTCAACCAATGGCGCGATCGCTGGTTTGGCATAGGTGCGTAGTTGCTGCCAAAATTCACCTAATTGTGGTAATTCTAGGGCTGTGGTCGCATCGAAACGCAATTCTAACAACCTTACTAAGGACCCTTCTACCCGCAATAACTCAGGGTCAAGTAAGCTAGAGACAACACCTTCACTTTTTAAAGGTTGCCACAGATGAGCCATTTGCCATAACCAATTAAGTTGGCGCATGGAATTAGCATGACTCCAAGCTTCGGTTAAGGTGCTATATAGATGTACTTGCTGGGCTACGGTGTCTGTAAATAGTGGCGGTTTTTCTAAAAGTAAAATTTCCCTACGGATGCGTCCCTCCGTGATGGGTAGGACTCCATAAACCTGCGGGATGTGTAAGCGATAAGGAATCAGTCTGAGATAAGGTTTGATGTGCTGGACATTTTCAATCTCTGGCGCTTGGGGTAATAACCCAGGTTTAGTATCTAAAACAACGGATTTACTGATGATTAGATAGCGATCGGCTAATATTTCTCCCGGACTGCCTACGCCTAAACCATCTCCTACAACCCACAAGTATCGTTTGGGTATGGGTGTGGAGCATCGCTGGCAAAACTTGTGAGTCAGGGGGTTCGCCGCCCGACAAAGTTCATTTGGGCAGTAGAGCGTTGCCGCATCATTTTCCATAGTGTTCGCACCGATCAGCGATTGGCAATTTCTTCAACAGCACTGGTAGCGGCAATTTTAACCGCTTATTTTTCTAGAAATCGAAGTATCCAACGTGGGCTAATGATTTTAGCTGGCAGATACCAGAAGATACTAATACTTAATTTACCGACTTATACAAAGAACATACTCCTTTGTCAAATTTACAGCCTCATCATAACTTCTCATTTTCTATGATTCTCTATTACTAAAGTAACTAACTCCCACCCTGTTACTATAATGTGTTGCGATCGCTGTCAGTACGTTACTCTGTGAGTCCGCAACAGAGAAAGCAGATATTTTTCTAGTTTATAATTAGCTATACAGCTATAAACTTTAATTAAGAATTAAGATCGCTGCTTTACAGAGAGATTTTTTCCTACTTCACAGACTGCAAAATTCAAAAAACTCATGCTAACCTGTCTAAAGTGCATCTGGTATCAAGAAAATTCAGTAATTGTTTCTCAAAAATACTACCTGTCAGGCAATGCCAGCAATTGCGGCTTAAGCGGTTTGTATCAAAATAATTCACTCAAATCATTAAGTAAAAACTAAGCGTTCCAAGAAGTTCACAAAATTTAACTTGCTAATGTTAGTCAAGTCAGAGAAAAGACGATTCTGAACTATGATGTCTAAGTTAGAAGGAAAATTTTTCTAATTTTAGGAAATTTATGAATTCGCCATAATATTCTCCCGGTAAATAAAATCAATGTAAATTCTTTCTGGTTTTGCTGATTGTGATAGTATTATTGCGATTTTGTTGGCAAAATTTTGTATCACAATCTACGATTAACTCTAGGCAATTGTTGAGCTTTTCGCGAATTGCCTCACCAGATAAGTTTTGATTCAGTCAATCGAAGGCAGAAGGCAGGAGGCAGGAGGCAGAAGGAGGAAAAAGCCACCCACAAGGGGGAGCCAGTTGCGTGGTGAGGTGGCGCGGTCTTCTCTACGAGACGCTTCGCGTTCGCGGAGCGTCCCGCAGGGAAGGGGGTTTCCCCCATGTTGGCGTTAGCCTTCCCGCAGGGTGCGACCACCGAAAGGGTTTCCCGACTTGAGAGAACTGGCGTTGGGGCTTGAACCTTCCCCCAAAACTGTCAAAAGTAAAAGCTAGGAGAATCCAGAAGTTGCTCTAGCCCCTAGCCCCTAGCCCCTTAGTTTGAGGCAGTTAATTAACGTTACTGGCTTCTATTCAACTGCAACTTGGGGAAGACCCATACTATAGTTAGTGACGCGTGCCGACAGATTGTAGCTGATTTCGCCTAATTGCAGGAGCGATCGCAGATAATGCTCCAAATCAGAGCCAATGCGGCGTAAGTTGTAGTCTGTGAGGTCTTCACCACTGGATGCTTCGACGAGTTCATCAAACTTGCGATAAATCTTTTGCAAAGCATCTTCATTCCAGTTGAATTCGTTGTCTGGGTCAACATCCAACGTTAAGACCTGATTACTGGGAACCAGTTCGCCGTCCCGGTCGATTTCTCCTGCAAAAATGCGGATATGCCGGGTTGTAGACTTAAGCAGCATCGGTTTGTCCATAGCAGGATGTGAGATTTGGGTTGATGATACTGAAATCATTGTAGACGCTACACCTGACCTTAAATCCACAAAATCGCTGATCCTTTGGTTTTTGAACCAGATAGTCGCCCGATTGGACATTGGGAGCAGAAGAGGACTTGGGATAGAGGGCAGAGCGCAAGGGGGAGGAATTTCTCCCTGCTCCCCTGCTTCTTCATCTCATCCCCTGTCCTAAAATTCAGGTGAATTTAGCTTTGGGACTATGCTATTGTTGAAAACCAAGATTTTACTCTTAATATATTTGTTCATCTAAATTGCCTGAATTTTATGATGAAAAAAACGTACATCAAGTAATTTTACGTAACTACGATACAAATACCTCTGGCTCTAATCAAAACTCAAAAAACTAGAGGATTTACTTACGTGTAATTACCAAAAGTTCAGTAAAAACTCAAACTATTGTTGACGCGAAGATAAAGTTGATGTAAAAAGCTTTAAAAAGCTAGAACAACTTCTTACAGAAACTTTATTGTATAGAATCTCAAAAACTGAATAATAGTTATGGCTTGTCTGAATATCGCCAGGCAAAGGAAGATCACACCAGAGCAAAGTGAAAGTCTATCTAAAGAAACACAGGAGAGTGCAATGGAATATAAATGCTATGACTTGAAAAAACATTCTTAATTCAGACCGAATGGATTCAAAAAAATATAAAGAATTTTTGCAGGAGATATTGCTCCTCACCCTCACGACCACCAAGTAAAGGAATCCTTAAAATTATGAACTCGAAAGCATTACCACGGCAGATAAATAATATCGAAGTAGGTGTTTATGAGTGCGAAATAAATCTCAAATTCCGGTTGATTGAGGAAAAGAGTTTGCTGGGCGATCGCGAGCAACTGTTGCAAGTGCTACTAGATGCCCTTACAGAAGGCTCTGATGATTTCTTAGAAATGCTACAAGCATCTGTGAAAGCGCAGGAGGTAACAGAACTCAAAGCCTCGCCTCAAATGCGTCGTCAACTGATGCGGTTACGTAATGCTGTTGACAATAATCAGTAGCTAACAATCAAGCTGTAATTCGAGTAGCGGCAAATCAAAAACTAGGCAAATAATCTAGAATTTTTGCTCAATTGCTCTCATTTGCCTACTTATGCTCAAGCATGAGTCAGCTTGTATAACCTAATGCTTTCATACAAGCAATTTACCCTACTCATTAGAGAAGCTAAATCTAGCATCTACAGTAGTCCTCGCTATTTATATTACTTACATAATTGAGTGTCTACTAATGCAAATATTTGTTGCTTCTAGGGTGTATTACAGTTTTTGTAGTTCGTAGTTTCCGAGTGCTTTCTTTAACCAGGGTTTTACTTGCATTTTCAGAAATTAATTAAATCAGCATCGTACCCAATTAACTGCAATTCTCAATACTTTGATTATCAACAATTGCTCAAATTTTCTAGATATTGAGTATTTAAATACATTTATTTGGCAAGGTGAGAATCGCATCTATCCTTGCTAACCGATGAGGTATTTTTGACCAACCCAGGACTTAAGCAAGTGCCATAAATTGTTCGTTGGGTTCAGTCATTAATTAGTAGGCAATAGGCAATATAGGAATCCGCTTTGATTTTTGAAATTATCTGCGTAGGCAGGGAGTAGGGAGTAGGGAGTAGGGAGTAGGAAAGAGGGATTTTTGAGTGTACGGATTTTTTTTCATAAATCAAATATGAATCCTATAGTTATTTCCACTACCTCTCCTATCTCCCCTATTCCCAACTCCCCAGTTATTTAGCTAGTCCGTGTTCTAGAGCAAAACGAACTAATTCTGTACGACTATTAGTACCAGTTTTACTAAATAAACGACTCACATATTTTTCTACATTCCGCACACTGGTTTCTAGGCGACGGGCTATTTCTTTATTCATTAGTCCTTCGGCCACCAAGTTTAAAACACTTTGTTCTCTGGGGGTCAAGTCGATTTTAAAAGGGGCTGGGGATTGAGAAATCGCATTTTTTTGGGTCAATAAAGCCTTGATTTGGGCAATTTGATTGGCTAATTCCGCAATATCTGGCGTTTCACCTTCTTCACCTGTCATTTGCGGCTTGGCGATGCGACGGGTAAGTAGGTTTTCTACAATCGCCACTAGCTCATCTGGATCGAAGGGTTTGGGTAGGTAAGCATCAACACCAGCTTGATAACCTTGGATGCGATCGCTAGTCATGCCTTTAGCTGTCAAAAATACCACAGGTAGCGATTGAAAGCGGGGGTCATCTCGTAATTGCTTGAGAAACTGATAGCCATCCACCTGGGGCATCATAATGTCAGAAATTACTAGATCGGGTGTATTTTGTTGCATTAAATCCCAACCTTCACGGGCGTTACTGGCAACTTGAACGACGAAACCGCTTTCTTGCAGATAGTCTTTCACTGCTTCCCGTAATCCGGGTTCATCATCTACCAGTAACAATTGTGCTGACATTGAACATTTCCTTATGGTCTACTTATTTCCAATGTAGCGAATCCTCGATCTAAAATTCAAACTTTCTCTAGCCACTCAATTATCTTGGCTACTTCAGATAACTTAGCATCCCGTTGTCCAACCGCACGCGCCCTAGCTGTGAACAGGCTAATGGGAGTATTTAACAAATCTATGAGTGTAGCTTTCCCGGCGATCGCTTTTACACTATCTTGTGGTAATTCCTTCAATAACCAACGTAATAAACGATAGCTCAGATCTGGAAGTTTCATATCTGGCATTAACGCTACACCATGTAGTTCGTGCAGATAGCGATTAGAGCGTCCGTAGCGTCGCCATTGACTGGCTAATTCTTTAAGCGTAGTGCGGTGGCGGTGCTGGACGATCGCTTCTGGGGCAAATTCTATTCGCCCAATCTGGTGTTGCAGAATGCGCCAGCAAATATCTGCATCACCGCCAGTGGTGAGATGAGGGCGGAATAAACCTGCTATTTCTAATGCAGTGCGACGAATTGCTAAGTTAGCAGTTTGACCGTAGGGACAAAAGGGATGAGCAAGGGTATGCTTTTGGGAAAGAGTTTCTTGACGATCTGCGTGTTGTTCTAAGAGACTATTACCGGGTAGTGCAGTGATTTCGCCAGCGACAATTACCACATCTGGATTGATCAAAGGCTGAATTAAAGCTTTGAGCCATTGGGGTTGAGGACGGCAATCAGCATCTGTAAAAACCAAAATTTCACCTACAGCCGCACGGATACCAGTATTACGCGCCGCATAAGAGCTTTGAATTTGGTTTTCGCTCAAAGGGTGAATAGTAATTGGGCAAGTGGTGGCAGATGTTTTGAGAGATTCCAGGGTGCGATCGCTACTGTTATTATCTACCAGCAGGTACTCTACCCTATCTTGTGGGTAGGTTTGAGACACCAGACAGTTAATTAACTCTGGTAAATCTGCCTCTCCGTTATAAATAGGAACAACCACCGATACCATTGGCAAGAAGCAGGTAGCGGTGGTTGTGTGAAGTTGCTGATCATTCATAGAGCCTGTGATTGTAAATGAGAGGATGTAGGACTTTAAGAGTTGAGAGGAGACAAAAAAGAGATTTTTTCTGTTCCCTAGTCCCCAATTCCCAGTCCCCAGTACCTTACTTTAGTATTCCCGATTCACAATCTTTTGACTATGAGCTGATACATGAACACCTGGTAACGAAAATCTTTAAAATTTCCAGTCTTTGATACCAATACTCAACGGTTGAGAAGGCTGGTTGAATAGTGGTTGGGCAAAGTTGTTATTCGATAAAATGGCGATCGCTCGGCTATATTGAGGATCACTCTGAGTCCCAATCAGATTTGGGTTAGTTGCTAGCTGACGCTCTTGGGCTTCTGTTAACTCTAATTTGATATCTGGGGTAATTCCCTTCTTATTAATATCTGTGCCATTGGGGGTGTAGTAGTGGGCAATGGTAACAGCCAATCCAGAACCATCTGAGAGTTCATGCACTGACTGTACTAAAGCTTTGCCAAAGGTTTGAGAGCCAATTACTACTGCTCGCTTATTATCTTTGAGCGCACCTGTGAGAATTTCACTGGCGCTAGCGGAATTACCATCAACCAATATGGCTAAGGGAAGTTTTGTCAAAGCAGTGCGATTAGCTCTAGTATTTTCGTTGACCCCCCTACGGTTAACGGTGCGGACAATACCACCGTCATCTAACCACATCCGGGCAATTTCAACGCTCGCCTGCAATAAACCGCCAGGATTGCCGCGTAAATCTAATACAAAGGCATCAACTTTTTTACCATTCAAATCCCGGATAGCTCGGCGCATTTGATCTGCGGCGTGGCCACTAAACTCACGCAAACGAATGTAACCAATACGGCGGTTTCCTTCTTGCTTGAGGGTAGAATGCACTGTTGGCACTTCAATATTTGCCCGTGTCAGCTTCACATCAAAAGCACTACGTCCTCTGCGTCCTAACTGTAGTGTGATGTTACTACCTGCCTTACCGCGAATTAATTTGGAGGCATCATCTATTTTCATCTGCTGAGTAGATTTGCCATCAATCGCCAAAATTTCATCGCCTGCTTTAATGCCTGCTTTCAGAGCTGGGGAATTTTCTATGGTTTCTACAACTGTCAAACGCTTGGTTTGTTCATTTAGTTCCATGCGGATGCCAATACCAGACACTTCCCCAGAAGTTTGACTTGTCAAAGCTTCAAACTGCTTCGGATCCATGAACCTGGTGTATGGATCGTTCAACTGTTGTAAAGCTTCCCGAATTGCTACATAAGCTTCTTCTTTAGATGAGTATTCTTTGCTTAATAGGCTTTGCCTTATTGCTAGCCAATCTTTTTGATTAAAGTTGCCGTCAACATATTCACTATTTACTATTTGCCATACTTGGTCAACTAATGTTTTGGGACTGTCCTGTAGGGCAGCGCGAACACTACGAGTCCAAGCGGGACCAAATACAGATACAGTGGCCGTTGTGGCGATCGCTCCTCCAATTAGGGCGAATTGGAGTGGCGAGTGACGTTTCGCAGATTGGTTCATGTATATCAGCAGGGATTTACGGTGTTGTTGTCAGTTTAGCAATCAGGCTTTTGGGAAATTTTTAAGTTTTTATACTCAATTTTTAGCTATGCTGCTCTCATAATTTTCCCCTCTGAATTATGCTAAACTTTTGCATTAGCTTATTAAAAACTGTTACCCAGATTTGACACTTTCTTTGTTAGTCTAATCTAACACTGTGACAATAGTGTGACAGTTGTGTAACTGTCTTATTTACACCCTATATTTATTCTATAAGATAGCATTTCGTTGTCTGAAGTGTTGGTCTTTTACGACTAAAATCAGCAGGTTTTTTGTCTTATGTCATGAGAGGCAAATTTACTAAAAATTCATCAATTTCCCCGGATAGCAAATTTCGCAAACCGTTGCAATTGCTACAAAAATTGGTTTGGGCTTTATGTCTGCTATTTGGCGGTTGGTTAATTCTCATTACCATAAACCTAGTTATTGCATCTTCGGAGCCAGTGGATGCCTTTTTTGTCCTTGGCGGTAGTATTCGGCGCGAAATTTATATTGCCCAAAAAGCCAGACAAGATCCACAAATCCCCATTTTAATTTCTCATGGTTCTCCTGACCCATGTATCTGGCTAATTTTTCAAAGAGAAGCAACAGATTTACACAACGTGTGGCTAGAAAAGTGTGCTAATTCCACCTTTGAAAATTTCTATTACGGAATCCCAATTTTACGGAGATGGGGAGTACACAAAGTCAAACTAATCACTTCCCCCACTCACTTACCTCGCGCTCAATGGATGGCGCAAATTCTCTTAGGCGCTCATGGTATTTGGGTAGAATTGGATATTGTTCAGGAAACTGGCGTTCCTGGTAATTATGAGTCTTCATTAAAAACGGCACTGGACATCACACGCAGTTTATTATGGGCGGTTGTGAGTCAATTCATTCAACCCCCATGTGGGAATGTGACAAAGCTTACTGATGTAGATATGCCAGCTTGGGAAAGTAGAGGTTTTAAGTGTGAACGTCAAGGGGGTTTGAGAAGATGAATCAATTCAAAATTCAAAATAGTCTACGACTAGGCTAACGCCTCCGTAGGGAAGGCTTGCGCCTACAAAATTCAAAATAAAATTTTGGGAATGGGGCATTGGGGCAGGGTGAAAGAGGGAGGACTTTCCCCTTTTTTCCCTGCCTCCCCATCTCCCCGAACTCTGGCTACACAGTGATTGGTTGGTTTATTTTTGCAATTGGCAGCCCCTAATAGGATAAGGAGTATTTAGCTAAGGTTGCCTTGAGTTTCAATGTAGTGAATTGCTCTATTGCTTTGATTAAGTGCTGTTGTTCTGGTTCTAAATCTAGTGCCACCAAAGCTTGATTGAAGCTATTACCAGAATGTAGTTTGTGTTGCAGTTGAGCGCGTTGGGAAGGATTTAAGACTGCCGCAATTTCTTTATTACGGCGTTGCAACACAGCTTGGAGTTGTTGACGTTGCAAGGGTGTCAAATCCAGATCAGACAAGTTAGGGTAGTTAGTTACAAGGTTAGCTACAACATTGACAGCAGGGCTAATAATTGCCCTAGAGGGGGCATGAAATCCCAAAGGTGCTGCCAAGGCAATACTCGGCATCAGTAGGACGAGGGCAAGAATAGTAGCTATTAAGGATAAAGATAGCCACTTTGGAAAGTTAATTGCCATATTTAGCAGTTCCCAGACGGAATGAGATGTTAGTTACCTGGTATTCAGGTGTACAGGAGTCACATTTGAGATTTTCCCACTCTCACAGGATGATAAATCTGAAAAATAATTGCTCTAATGCTGAGGCTACACCTGAAGTGAAGAAAGCGGAGTTTCTTAGATAACTATTTCTTTTTCTCTGACTGGGGACTGGGGATTGGGGACTGGGGATTGGGGACTGGGATTGGGGACTGGGGATTGGAAAGCAGGGGAAGATGTAGCGTCAGCTTCTCTTACGATGGCGTAAGCCTACCCGCAGGTGGGGGAAAGTGGAAACTAATGACTATTAACTAATGACTATTCAGATTTGTTGATTCTGTCAATTTCTTGGCGTAATTCTGCAATTTGACGGCGCAAAATTTCGGCTTCGGTTTCTGGGGTTTGAGATGTGACATCTACTGCACCAGAGGCGGGCGATCGCTGATAGTTGCCTCGGCGAATTTCTTGATACTCTGATGATGTTGCCCATTGGCGTAGATACTGCACCCTTTCTACAGGGAAAGGATGAGTCAGCATCATGCCCTGTGCGCCGTTGTACATTAAGAATTTATACACTTGATTTAGCCCATCTTCGTCTAATGCCTGATACTTTTCTGATTGCTTGATAAATTCTTGTAAACTACATTCGTTGAGATATTGGCTACTACCGCCAGAAATCTTCATCATTGAGGACATGACGGTATTTAAGTCATCTATTACTAACAATGCTGCGCGATCTGCTGATAGCTCGGCTTTGCGCCGCCATTCAAAAAAGGCATAAATCAAGGCTTGAGACAAAAAATTACCAATGCCAAAGGTTAATTCCCCGAAGACAGAAGCGGCACTCATCGCCCACATCGCCATTTGAATTAAAATAGTATGACCACATTTAATATGCCCCAGTTCATGGGCTAGCACTGCCCTAATTTCGGCTTCATTAAGTAAGTCTAGTATTCCTGTGTTAATAACTATGTAAGGATGATCTTGGCCTAGGGCATAGCTATTCGCTTGCGGATTTTGTTGTACAAACAAAGAGGGTTCTGGATAAATGTCCAAATCCCTAACACATTCTCGAAACATCTGGTAAATCGTGGAATATTGGCGCGGCCCGACTTGGATGGTGTTGCCCATTAGATAGACTAACTGAGGGCGTTCATAGACAAATTCCACAAATTTACGAGCGATGACATCAAATCCCGGTAAACTGCGTAAGGCTTGCTCGGCTTGGCGATCTAGTGGATGCCGGAAGGCTTCGCTAGAGATTCCTGTGTAAGTTGGCATAATTTAGGATATTCAGTCAGTGAAGATTAATTAGTGGTAGTTGTCAGTTATGGGCAGAGGAACTAACAACCCCCAATTGACAACATAATAGAAATGGGGCTATTGGCAGTAAACGTCACTTTGTATGGGATTTTAAGTGTGTGATTGAGGCAGAAGTCCATTTGTCATTACATAACTTCCTGCGATCGCAGGCGGGTTTCCCTTCCTGGCCCCATCACTTAACGATGGCACGGTTGGTAGCACGGGCTTTACGTTTGGGACGTAGTGCTTTAATTCAAGTCGGGGCGGTTTGCGGCTATCAAGGGCTGTATCGCACCAGTTTCATTGCCTCCGCTTTAATGTGGCATGGGCCTGTAATTATTGTAGCCACGGAAGCAGTACAACAACGGTTGTTGCGAGTGGAAATTCCTCGCCTACAACAATGGCTACAAGTCAACAAACCAATCAGAACAGGTGACGCTTGGCCTGGTTCTGAGTTCCAAGGAATACTTCTCACTTCCCCAGAAGCTTGGTTAAAAAAACAGCTCACACCTAGTAATGATTTTCCCCCAGGCATACCTACTATCATTGATGGGGTAGATGATTTGGAAGATTGGGTACGTGAGCAACTTACTCAAAGTATTCAGCCCCAAGATTGGGATCAACTCATCCTCGCTTGTCCTTACCAAGCAGAGACAATTCGCAACGCACGGGCGCAACTAACACAGGAATTATTCAAGCATCCGGCAAACCCCTACGAATGCTATTTAATTTCCCAGACAGAAGCTGATATCTTCAAGCATCTGTGTGGAGCTTTAAAATCTGTCGAGGGCTTACCAGAAGTTTGGCAAAAATTCTGTCAAGACTTCTCAAAAACCAATGAGCATTCTCCCTTGCCTCTGTTCTGGGCGACTACTGCCCGGCGGCAAGGCTTATTTTCTTTAAATTATGCGCCAATTGAGTTGGCTGAAAGTCTCTCCCCCATTTGGCAACGGCAACCAGTGGTATTAATTGGTAGTGCCTTAGAGTCAGAAACTGAGGCTCCTTTGTTTCGTCAACGTTTGGGTTTGGATGATGTCACTTGCTTGAAGTTTGCTTCTGATAGCCAATCAGAAGCCATTCAGCTATACATCCCTTACCAATTACCCCTACCCAATACGCCGGAATTTCAAGCAGCATTTATTCATAAGGTGCGAACTTTAGTATGTTTAAGTGCCACAGCACCAGGATTAACAGTATTACTGGTGGGAGATGTGCCACTCAAGGCGCAAGTGGGAGCTATTCTCGCCGCCGAGTTTGGTTCACGGGTGCAGGTAGAAAAAACTTGTTTGGATGAAAACGGGATTTTAGTAAGTGGTTGGGAGTTTTGGCGAGAGCATCAAGCAGTCTTACCTGCGCCCCAATTGTTAACGATCGCCACTTTACCCTTACCATCTTTAGAACATCCCCTTGTAGCTGGCAGGGTAGCTCATTACAAGCGATCGCATCAAGATTGGTTCCGGTTATTTCTCTTGCCTACCGCCTTGAATGAATTACAACGAGCTGTAGCACCTGTGCGCGAAAGTCAAGGTATTGTAGCTTTACTGGATAGTCGTGTTGTCAACCGTAGCTATGGCTCTCAAGTTCTGGCAGCCTTAAGTCCTTTGGCACGAATTAACTATCTTGATCCGAGTTTATTTGCTCATGGCAATGAGGAAAATTCTGCTTAAGTACAAGGTAGCCCCGGTGTTTGGGGGACTGGGGATTGGGAAAAAGTTTATATTAATGTTCGCCCCTGTGCTAACTTGTATCCTCATCTATGCCCAATTCCCCGTTCGTGAATATAGATTCTCTACTCCAACCATTTCAACATTTTGGCGTTAACCTTGGACTTTCGCGCATTCATAGGCTGTTAGCTAGTATTGGCAATCCTCATCACCAAGTTCCAGTGATTCATGTTGCTGGTACAAATGGCAAAGGTTCTGTATGTGCTTATTTGTCCTCTGTTCTGACTGAAGCAGGTTATCGTACAGGACGCTATACTTCTCCTCATCTAGTAAATTGGACAGAACGTATCTGTCTGAATGAACAGCAAATTTCTGCTGAGGAATTTTACAAGTTATTACTAGAAGTTAAAACGGTTGTAAACTTTGATGATGATTGCCCCACTCTATTTGAAGTCGTGACTGCGGCTGCTTGGTTATATTTTGCCCAGCACCAAGTTGATGTCGCAGTGGTAGAGGTGGGATTGGGGGGACGTTTAGATGCTACTAATGTCATATCTGAGCCGCTTGTGACGGTGATTACTTCCATTAGTCGGGAACATTGGCAGCAGTTAGGTAATACTATTGCTGAGATTGCAGGGGAAAAAGCGGGTATTATCAAGGCTGGATGTCCGACTGTGGTTGGAAGATTACCATCAGATGCTGAGAAAGTGGTGCGATCGCGCGCTCAAGAATTACAATGTCCTGTAATTACTCCCCAACCTGCACAAACAATACATCCAGGATGGGCAGAATATCAAACTATTCAAAATACCAATTTCATTAAATATCCTTTACCTTTACAGGGACAAATTCAATTAACTAATTCGGCTTTGGCTTTAGCTACTTTAGAAATTTTACAACAAAAAGGTTGGCAGATTTCGGAAGCAGCAATAATTAATGGTATGGCTAAAACTAAATGGCCAGGGCGGATGCAATGGATTAATTGGAATCACCACAAATTATTAATTGATGGCGCACATAATCCAGCCGCAGCTAAAGTATTACGTGATTATGTAGACACTCTAAATTATCAAAATATAACTTGGGTAATGGGAATGTTATCCACTAAAGATCATGCCGATATTTTTCAAGTTTTACTACGACCAAATGAGCGATTATATTTAGTACCAATCCCAGATCATAGTTCAGCTAATACTGTAGAATTAGCCAATTTAGCTCATGATATTTGTCCAGAATTAAGTGATTGCCAAACTTACCTAGATTTATCATCGGCTCTAGAATCAGCTTGTAATACTAAAGATAACTTAGTAATTTTATGCGGTTCTTTATATTTAATTGGTCACTTTTTAGGAAACAGAAGTATAGTTTTTGATTCTCCCCATTAAAATTAATTTTCTGTAGCTTCAGCTTCAAATTGTACTTGTCGATACAAGTCAGCTATAGCTATTTCTACATTCACAGATTCCAGCCTTAACATCTCACCCAGATTATATTCCCACAACTCCCATTTTCCCTGTTCGTTGCGGCGAAATACTTCTACAATTGGTTGATTTACTTGCACTAAAACATATTCTTTCAAGGTTGATAAATGGCGATATTTAGCAAACTTTTTACCCCGATCAACTGCCTCTGTTGTCGGTGACAGCACTTCAATAATTAAGCTGGGAAATCGTATAAACTGAGGATCAGTATCTCGATGATCACAAGTCACTACTACATCAGGATAAAAATACTTTCTCCCTGGTTCTACTTCTACTTTGACATCTACAATATATACTTCACAGGTTCTATCTGTTAAGGCATTATCTAGAAACTTTGCGAAATTTAGAGAAATCCGATTATGGTTGCGTGTACCACCAGTCATCGCCACCACTTCACCATCCCAATACTCATAACGCATTTCTTGGGTGGCTTCCCAAATCAGATATTCTTCTGCGCTCATGAAAGTGTAATCAGGAAAAGCAACCATAGGTGTTATTGGAAAATACTTACCTTTCTAAGATAGCGAAAAAGCGATAGGCATTGGCAATAGCCCAATGAAGGCAGTTACTACAACGGAGGAGACATCCGCAACGCACTGCCTCCCCCATCTAGTCCTTACCGATTATTCCACTCTTGCGCCGCATCTTCTACGGCTTTATCTACAGTTTTTTCTCCTAACATTGCTGCTTGTAAATTCTCGTAAATTGCTTTTTGCAACTTTTTAATATCTTTCAAAGCAGGAGTTAAAATTTCTGCTTGCTGTAGTTGTTGGGCGCTGACAACTCTGGCTTTTTCTACGGTGGAAGCATTAGCTGGCACATCTTTAAAATAACTATCAGCTAAAGCCTTAGTTGTCGATGGTAAAACATTAGCAGCTTTAGCAAAGGCTAATTGATTTTCATCATTGGTGAGGAATAAACCAAATTTCACCGCCGCATCAGGATGTTTAGTATCGCGGGGAATGACAATATTCATCACAGCCACATTTTTCTTACCAGTATCACCTGTAAGTTGGGGTGCGATCGCAGAAACCTCGGCAATTTTCGGCGCATTATTAGCGATGGTTTTCAGAAACTCTGGCCCCGATGCCAAAAAAGCTGTCTCACCAGATTGGTATAAATCAATAGCGTGGCGATGGCCTTGTGTCAGTGCTTCTTTCGGTAATAACCCTTTTTTATAAAGTTCTACCCAATACTGAAACGCTGCTTTACCTTGAGGCGTATTAAAAGCTGCTTTCCCCTCAGCATCTATGAGGTTAACTCCCATCTGTACCAATGATTGCAGCACTTCCCCGGAATCTTGCGGTACAAAAGTCACAAAAAAGGCATATTTCCCAGTCTTGTCTTTAATTTGTTGCGCTACTTGTGCTAATTCTGCGTAAGTAGTAGGTGGTTTACTGATCAGAGCCTGTTTCAATAAATCGGTGTTATAAATGGTTAACCTCGTGGTGAGGTACCAAGGAATGCCAAAACTTTTGCCATTGAGTGTGCTGGCTTTCCAAATATTTGGGAGATAGGAGGAACGTGCTTCCTGTGGGATTTTTGCATCCAAATCTAACCACGCATTTCGTCCTGCTAATTGCGAAGCAAAATCTGGATTGAGGTTAACAACATCAGGTGGCGTTTTTGCGGAGACAGCTGTTAAAATCTTGTTCTCCATTGCCGCCCAAGGTACATCAACCCAGTTAACCTTTATACCTGGATTTTGTGTCTCAAAGGTCGCAATTAAATTTTGGAAGTAGTTAGTAAATTGAGGTTGGAGTTGCATTGTCCAAAACTCAATATTTGCTGTTCCAGAAGCAGCTTGTTGGGTGTTTGTATTAACATTTGCTGTGCTGCAACTAACAATCCAACTGGTCAGTAAACCTAACAGCATCCAAGCAACCAGTTGTTGAAATTTTCGCAATTGAATCATCTTACCAGTATTTTTACGCTTGATCAGGGGCAGAAGCTTATGCAGAATTGTCGAGATTATAGGCTAAATCAATTACCTATTACCGTGAATATTCTTTAGTAACATTTAAAGTTTACAAATTAGCATTGCATCGGACATAAACGCGGTGAAAAGTTTCAATAGTCTGTTTGGCAAATCTCATAAAGGGGTGGGTGTTGAAATAGCACCAGAACGAGTGAATGTAGTTCAGCTACGCAAGCAGCGCCAGGGCTTGAAACTCGAATCTTTAACTTCGGTAGCAGTTCCAGAGGGGATTGTCACCGATGGACAAATCAATGATCCCCCAGCCATGGCGCAACTAATTCAGCAAGCCTTAGCTGAAAGTAAGATCAAGACTTCACGGGTGGCTACTGGTGTTCCCGGTAGGGAATCGATTGTGCGGATCATACCTGTACCGGCGGAGTTGGATGACAAAGAACTCCGGGAGATGGTGTTAAACCATGAAGCAGGGTTGTATTTACCCTATCCCCGTGAAGAAGCTGATGTAGATTATCAAAAACTTGGGTACTTTGTAGATGAAGACGGCATTGAAAAGGTACAGGTACTGTTAGTTGCCACCCGCAAGGACGTGACAGATACATATATTAGTACCTTTGAGCAAGCAGGATTGCAAATTGATGTTTTAGAGATTAACAGTTTTGCACTGATTCGGACAATTCGCGATCGCCATTTGCGAGAATTAAGCCCACAAGAAGCAGCCGTCTTAGTTGATATAGAGTTCGACAGTACAGAAATTGCGATCGTTGTCAACGGAGTACCCCAATTTTCGCGGACTGTACCCATTGGTACTAACCAAATGCAAATGGCTTTAGCCAGGGCAATGAGTCTACCTGCATCACGGGATATGGAAATGTTATATGAAATGACACTTTCTGTAACTCCGGGAGACGCTGAAAAAACTGGAGTCACAGAAACAAATCCTGGGATGGCTGGTGTATTGCGAATCTTGGGAGAACTCACAGATGAACTACGCCGTTCTATAGATTTTTACTTAAATCAAAGTGAAAACTTAGAAGTAGCACAGATTTTATTAGCTGGCCCCGGTGGTGGATTGCAACAGCTAGATGAGTTCTTTACACAAAGACTCAGTATACCCACTAGCCAAATAGATCCCATTGGGTGTTTGTCCTTGCAAGTTGACGAAGGTAAGTATCCAGCAACACAACGCTCTGGTTTAGGGATCATCCTTGGTTTAGGGATGCGGGAGGTGTAACTAAATGTACAGTCTAGATATTAATTTTCTCAAAGACCGCCCAGCTTACCAACCCCAGTCTGAGAAAAAGTCAGGAATTAAACTGCCAACTGGGAATTTAACACCAGTGTATATCGGTGTGGGGCTAGGTGTAACTTTTCCCCTCTTGGTTGGAGGTGGGTTGTGGTTTTTGCAGGCGGAAACTAGCAAGCTAGAGCAGGCGATCGCCCAACTCGAAGAAGAAGGCAAGAAGTTAGACGCAGAAATCAGCAATATTAACAAAATCAAGGAGCAAACCAACGCCGTCAAAGGCGAAACACAAAGTTTAGTGACTGTATTTGATCAGATTCGTCCTTGGTCGGCCATGTTACAAGATTTGCGCGATCGCATCCCCGCATCCGTGCAGATTGAGAACGTTAAGCAAATCCCACCCACTCCCCCAGCCGAAGGACAACCCTCTCCTAATCCTGCGGGTGGCATAGAAATTACCGGCTTGGCTCGCTCTTTTAACGATGTCAATGATTTTTTGTTAAGCCTGCAACAGTCGCGATTCTTAAAGTCTTCTGAAAGCAGAATTACTACAGCTACTTTAGTAGATGCGCCAGTGCAACCAACTGCTGGTAACAACGGTGTAGCAATTAAGCCGCCCCAGGTAGTTAAATATACTATTCAATCCAGTCTGAGTGATGTTCCAGCCTCTGAGTTAATCAGGGAATTAGAACAAAAAGGCACAGTGGGATTAGTAGCCCGAATTCGTAATATGCAACAAACAGGAGTCATTGCACGATGACGCTGAGTGAAGACTTAAATTTTGCCGAACACGCCGGAGATTTCGATTCAGGCGCACCAACTTACCCCGTTGTTTTTGGTATCAGCTTTACACCCAAAATCATTGGACTTGCGGTGGGGGTCTTAGGTATAGCCGGAGCCATGTATATGCTGCTCAACATGGTGATGCCAGCCTGGGAAAGCTATCAACAAAAACAAGCACAAAACAACGACTTGCAAGGACAAATCCAACAAAAGCAAGCTGCCGTCAAACAGATTGGCAAAGTCAAAGAAGAGCTAGCCCAAGCCAAACAGCAGAAACAACAGGTTTTAGCTTTATTCTCCGATGAGAAAACCTTAGACACCCTACTGTTGGATCTCAATCGTTTAGTTGAGTCAGGTAGTTCTCCAACTCCTCTGAATATCAATGCTGTCAGAGCCAAACTGCAAAAGTTCGTGCCAGCTACACAAAAACCAGAAGTTGTTAGCGATGGTTCTCTAGGAACAGCCGTTAACGGTAGGCTCAAACGCAGTAGCGTTAATGTTGAAATTATCGGTACTTACGAACAAACCCAATCGATTCTTCGGAATATAGAGCGTTTGCAACCATTACTAATAGTGAAAGACTATCAATCAACATTAGCCAACATACAAGCCACTAACGCATCTGGTAAACCTGTACGGAGGATAGGGCCTGCACCAATTACGACATCTTTCCAATTACAGGCATTGATGCCCCTTAATCCAGAAGAAATAGCTACTGCTACAGCAACCCCTAAGAAATAATTCCCGGCTAGAGTCTAGGGGCTAAGTGTAGGAGAAGAGAATAGTTCTCTCATTTTGAATTTTGTAGGCGCAAGCCTTGTCTTAGACTATTTTGAATTGATTATTAGGTGAGGAATGAACTGTGAAACAGCTTCACGGTAATAATTTTATTTTGGGTGCTGCTGCTTTATCCTTTCTGGCAGCGCAACCAGTATTAGCACAAGTTACACAAGTTAGTGAAGTAAAGCTAAACCCAGGCAATGGGGGAGTTAGCGTTATTTTAAAAACTTCTGCCGGCTCGCGCCCGCAAATTTTTACAACGAAAAGAGGCAAAACTTTAGTTTCCGATATTATCAATACGCAACTGCGTTTACGGCAAGGCAATAATTTCCGCCAAGATAATCCTGCGCCGGGCATTGCCTCTGTAGAGGTTACTCAACTAGATGCTAATAGTATTCGGGTGATAGTCACAGGTAACAATGATGCACCAAGTGGTCAACCTGTAGAGCGAAAACCAGAAGCAATCACCCTCAGTTACACCCCATCAACCGGAACCACAGCATCAGCACCAATTACCCCAACACCACCAGTATCTACAACACCACCAGTATCAACACCCCCTGGTTCTACGGTGGCTCAACCAGGTGCAGTCCCCAATGTGCTTGTACCCAACCCGGAAGTCACAATTGATGGTAGACCGGCACAACCGGCGGGAGTAGGTCAACCTGTCAGCCAAGCACCGCCATTTTTACCTAGAGCCGTTGCTCCACCAGTAGGGGATATTGCCATTTCTGCTACCGATGCTTCTCCTAGCACCATAGATTTGGGTACACAGGAACGTGTACCTCGTCTTGTCTTGCGGGATGCACCAGTCCGTGAGGTTTTATCTTTGCTAGCTCGTGCGGCTAATCTCAACTTGGCTTATATAGGTGATGCTGATGGTAAAGCTCCAGGAGGTGAAGGCCAGGCAATTCAACAAACCATCTCTTTAGATATAGAAAATGAGCCAGTGCAAGATGTGTTTAACTACGTCTTACGCCTGAGTGGTTTAGAAGCTAACCGCAGCAACAGGACTATTTTTGTTGGGGCAAAACTGCCTAATTCCACCCGTGATGTAGTTATGCGTAACCTGCGACTCAATCAGGTAACGGTAGGAGTGGCTCTTAACTTTTTAGTCGGCTTAGGGGCTGAGAGTGCTATTAGCAGGGAAAGACTTGTAACAAGTGTCAATGCTGTACCTGTAGGGGGTGCAGCGAATGTAGCAGTTACTCAAACTCAAACAACTACAGAAACTAAATTAGAAACTCAAAGAGCTGAATTTCAAGACTCAAGACCTTTACTCAGAGGTCTACAAGCATTAGGAGATGAGCGGACTAATTCTCTTACGTTAATCGGGCCACCCAGGCAAGTGGACATAGCAATGGCTCAACTGACTCAGCTTGATATTCGTCGTCGTCAAGTAGTAGTTAACGTCAAAATCATTGATGTCAACCTTCTGAATCTCCAAGAATCCAACTCTAGCTTTTCTTTTGGAATAGGTAATAACTTCTTCTCCAGTGATGGCGGTGCAGCATCAGTTAATTTTGGCGGTTTTAATCCACCTAATGCTAATAATGTGCGTAACAGTCTCAATCCAACCGTGACTGCTAATCCCTATAGTGGTGGTAATACTTTCTTGGATTTAACTCAAACTGTTGGACCGGTTCCTAACACTGGAGTAGACACTAGAAGAATCAATATCAACAATCCAGGTGGAGGCTCTATTACTGAGACACAAGGTCAGGATCTCAGCTTTTTACAGAGAAGAGCAGGTATTTCAGGGGATCCATTCAATACTGGAATTACCCAAGTTACTGAAGGAACACCAAACATTATCAGAAGCACTACTACTACCAATCCAGATACAGGGGTAGTAACTGAAACCACCACTGTTACTGAAGGAACTCGTGGAAGTGTAACGGCTGCACTACCTAGTCTATTTCAGTATCCTAAACGTCTTCTTGCTAGCTTGCAGGCTCAAGTTACAAATGGCAATGCCAAAATTTTGACTGACCCAACTTTAATTGTGCAAGAAGGTCAAGAGGCTGTAGTGAAATTAACCACAGAAGTATTTGGAGGTTTTGAAAGTTCAGAACAGAGTTCATCAACAGGAACAAATTCTCAATCCTCCTCTACCAGAAAACCTATCATTAAGGATGCAGGTCTGACTTTGGCAGTTAAAGTGGACAGAATTGATGATAATGGTTTTGTTTCGTTGTCCGTCGCACCTACCGTGTCTGCACCGGGTGGTACAGCACCAACTGCCGATGGTAGCATTACTCTCATATCCCAACGCAGTCTTAAATCTGGGCTAATTCGTTTGAGAGATGGTCAAACCTTAATTCTTAGTGGCATTATTCAAGAATCAGATAAAGTTTCTGTAAGCAAACTTCCGATTTTAGGTGATATTCCCCTGCTTGGTTCACTGTTTAGAAGCACAAATAGAACTAACCAACGAAATGAAGTAATTGTATTACTCACACCTCAAGTTATGGATGACTCAGAAAACTCTGCTTACGGCTATAACTACACTCCTAGCCCACAAGTGCGGCAAATGCTTGAGCGTCGTGGTTTAGGTACACCTAGGCGATAAATCACTAGGTAGGTATACATTATGATTTTCCTACCTTGCCTTAATTTGTTAATAGAGTTTGACTAAAAACCACAAGCTTTTTAGGTTTGTGGTATCTTTTTTGTCTGTAGTCAGGACTTTAGTCCTCTAGGAATTACCGACTCGCAAGAATAATCAAGGCTTTGCGATTATTAGACATCTCCAAAAAAGAATGTAGAGACGTTCCATGGAACGTCTCTACAAGGTTTCTGGAATCTGGAGATGTCTATTAGGGAAGCGTTCCGAAAATATGTTAAGCTGTCCCATATTTAACTTGCATATCATGGACGGGTAAGATACCCCTTTAAAAGAATATAACCGCATTTGAATATGCAAACTAAATGTTTTTCAGCTTATACCTTCTCAATTTTTGTCCTTTTTTCTCCTTGAGAGGCTACCCGAACAAAATCAGGACTAAAGTCCTTACTACAAACTTTAAATAATGTGTGAGTTGCTGAAAGGGTGTTTTAAAAGTGGTTGGCTGTGATTTTAGATACTGTTAAATCACACCGAGATTAGTCAAGCCCAAAATAGCAGCAACACCAATGATGTGACCAAAACTCATAGCTGCCAAGAAAGTGCCAACACTGGGATTATTAAATAATGATGGGAAAGGTAAAGGCATTTTCGGGCCAACATGGGGTTTCTCAATTGACCAGCCAGCAATTAGCAAAACTAATAAGCAACTGCCAATAATAATTGGTGTTCCTGTCCAGTTCCAAGTAGTACCAGTGTTGGGAACAGTAACTTGGACTGCAAATAATATTGATGAAAACATAGTTCTTTCTCCCGCATGAACAAAAGGTTTTAGCTGTCAGTTAACAGCCACGTCCATACTCCGCTTACAGAAGTTGCAGAACCTCTCTCAAAAGAAAGGTTTAGGTATACCTCATCAGTAAAGAAATGACACAAAAGCCCTCTGTGCTGACATCCCAATGCCCATAGCTGGAGAAAGAATAGGATAGTCGTGAAGTTTCAGATTCAGCAATACGTAGAAAATAACGCCTTACTGATATCTTAATTTACAAGCGACCAATGTTAGTTAGCCCTAAGACAATACCAATACCGATCACATGACCAAGAGCCATTGCACCGACAAAGGCAGGCAAACTTACAGGTAGTCCAGGTAATTTAGGCCCTACTTGGGGCTTTTGAATATTGAGAGTTAGTAAAAGAGCTACTACACTGCTGGCACTGATAATAATTCCTACAGTAGGACTCCATTCAGGAGTTGCCGGTACAGATGCAGCTGCTGCTAATAAGGTAGATGTAATCAAGCTTTTTTCTCCTAAATATCAAGGATATAAGGTCAGAGTAAATCTAGACCTAGAAAATTATAGAGTTATACCAATTCAAAATTCAAAATACATTTTTGTAAAGCTTTATGATGGGCTTACGCTCAAAGCTAAGTAGTGGCGTGTCAAGCCTTAAATGTTGCATTAAAACTCTCTTGTGGGATGGGCTTCTAGCTCGTCCAGTGCGGGCAAGATGCCCACACCACAAGAACTTTTGCACTACTTTGAGCTTGCCATGCCAGTAGGGTGCGTCAGTATGAATATTTATTAGCATAGTTAGGTTTTGTCACACTGACGCACTCTACATTTTGGATATTTTTGGCTCTGGAAGTCTTTTATCCACCACAATCAGATGAGAAACCCTTATCTCAGGCTTTATGATTGATTTTAAGAGCGCACCTGAAGCCAATATTCTTGGGAGAAATCAACTATGGTGGCCATAACACAACCAGCAGAGACGAGAAGTTTACTTCACAACATCAGCTGGCAGACATTTAAAACTATGTTGATTGAGATGGGGACAGAGCGCAGCTACCGACTGGCTTATGAAAATGGAACAGTAGAAATTATGACCCCTCTCATGCCACACGAAAACTCAAACCGTCTAATCGAGGTATTTATTGGGGTACTGTGCGAAGAATTTGGTTTAGAAATTAAACGTTCTGGCTCTTTAACTTTAACGCGAGATGATTTAGAACGGGGAGCCGAGCCAGATAGTAGCTATTACATCCAAAATGAGGGGTTAGTCAGAAAAAAAGAAAATATTGACCTAGCCACCGATCCACCGCCTGATTTGGTGCTAGAGATTGAATATTCTCGCCCTGCGATAGATAAGCTGAAGCTGTATGCAGCGATGGGAGTACCTGAGTTTTGGCGTTATAACGGCAGTACATTAAGAGTTTATACGCTTGTAGGCGGGAAATATTCGGAAGTCCAAATTAGTCCGACTTTTGCATCTGTACCAGTGAAAGAGATTCCCCAGTTTGTTTTAGCAGCTAAACAGGATGGCGAAGTTTCTACTACTCGTGCTTTTCGTGCTTGGGTGAGAGAGACAATTGCTACAGTGCAGTAAGTAGCTAGACAAAACCAAAATATAACAGGTGATAGGTGACAGGTTACAGGTTACAGGTTACAGGGGACAGGTTACAGGGGACAGGTGACAGGTTACAGGTTACAGGTTACAGGTGATAGGTTACAGGTTTAAAAGCCTCTGATGGTAATGGTTTTATGATTTCCTGATGTCCTAATCTCATTGGCTACAGCTATATTTATAATTTCTATGGGTGTTAAGATTTGCACCTGAAACTAATATCCCAGACAGTTAAAAGGCATTCACTCCAACTTTAAATGTAGTTTAAGAGCAGCATTTACTAATTGCATCAACTCTTCACTTAAACTATTTACTACCTCTGACACAATCCTTTGCTTAGAAATTGTTCGCACCTGCTGCGCTTGTACTTTGGACGCTAATGGTAAACCACTATCCTCTGGATTAAGTAAAACCTCAAACGGGTAAACACGGCTGACATTGGATGTAAGCGGTAATATTGTTACTGTAGTAGCTGCACGATTATTGGCATCATTGCTGACTATCAGGACTGGGCGGCGTTTATCCATTTCTGAGCCTACAGCCGGACTAAGATTTGCATAACAAATATCACCACGCTTCATCGGTTAATCCGTCTGTAATCGTGACATCCCAATCATGATCAACTTCGGCAGATGCCTCTCGGTAAGCCTCTTCTAGTTCCTGTTGGCGCAACAATTGCAATGCCATTTCAATGACTTGAGAGCGGGATTTACAGTCATGGGCGACTTTGTAACCTTCAATAAATTGCACCAGAGACGCTGGTAAGGAAATCGATAGTTTTTCAACTTGCATAGTCTTACCAAAAGTAGTAAGAATCTTCTCACTCAATGGTAGTTTATACAGTGTTAATGTGCATTAAGTAGCTAAACATAATCGAAATAGCTCTAATTTTTATGCGTGTTAAGATTTGCGGCATCACTCAACCACAACAGTCACAAGCGATCGCTTCTTTAGGTGCAACAGCGTTAGGATTTATTTGTGTGCCTGCTTCGCCTCGTTACGTTACCCCTGCACAAATTGGGGCAGCGATCGCACCACTTCCAGTAAATATTGATACAATTGGTGTTTTTGCCAATACCAGTATTCAAAAAATTAGTCAAACTGTACATGAATCTGGATTAACTGGTGTGCAGTTACACGGCGACGAAACACCAGAATTTTGTCACCAGTTACGTCAAGCTCTACCGCAAGTAGAAATCATTAAAGCTCTCAGAGTCCGCAATGTAGAGCATCTGGAGCAAGCAATTATTTTCACTCAATATATTAATACTTTATTACTAGATGCCTATCATCCGCAGCAGTTGGGTGGCACAGGTCAAACTTTAGATTGGCAGATGTTACAGCAATTTCGCCCCAGTTGCCCTTGGTTGCTAGCAGGGGGACTAACGCCAGATAATATTTTGACAGCCTTGAGTCAGCTAAATCCCGACGGCATAGATTTATCTAGTGGCGTAGAAATCAAACCCGGTGATAAAGATTTAAATAAGGTTGCGTTACTGTTTGAGAGATTAAAGATTGGGGGTTAGGGACTGGGGATTGGGGACTGGGGACTGGGGGACTGGGGACTGGGGATTGGGGACTGGGGACTGGGGTAAAATATCTCCCCTGCTCCCCTACTCCCCATACCTAAAAGAATGCTGCTTGATGACGAATCAAGTTAAAGAATTCTTCGCGGGTTTTGTGTTCTTCTTGGAAAACACCAACCATTGCACTGGTAACAGTCCAAGAACCGGGTTTCTGTACACCCCGCATTACCATGCACATATGGCTGGCTTCCATAACTACCGCGACTCCTTGGGGTTCCAAGATGGTTTGAATCGCTTCGGCAATTTGGCGGGTGAGCCTTTCTTGGACTTGTAAGCGACGAGAATACATCTCAACAATACGGGCTAGTTTACTTAGTCCCACAACCTTTTGGTTGGGAATGTAAGCAACGTGCGCTCTACCCATAAAAGGCAACATATGGTGTTCACAGAGGCTAAAGAAGTTAATATCTCGGACTAATACCATCTCGTTATGCCCTTCATCAAAAACAGCACCGTTGATGAGTTCTTCTAAAGATTGGTTGTAGCCACTGGTGAGGAACCGCATTGCTTCTGCAACACGCTTTGGTGTCTTTAATAGACCTTCCCGTTCTGGATCTTCTCCCACACCTAATAATATTGCTCTCACGGCATCCATCATTGGCTCCATCTGTTCCTCGGAAGGCGGATGCAAATCGGGTTGCTTTCCATCGTGGGTATTGCGGTCGGGTCTGGTGTTGATGGCTTCTGCTAAATCGGGAATCAAAGGAGACTGAAAGCGATTGGAACCGTTAGAACTAGCAATAGTCATGATGTCAATACTTGGTTATGGTTTAATCGTGAGTCATTAGTCATTAGTCACTGGTCATTGGTCATTTGCAAGGAATAACAAACAAATGATCAACAACAAAAGACTATTTAGAGCGCACCGGCACTGGGCATGAGTATCAATTCGTCAATTACTGCCTGTGGTGGTAATAAAGCAGTATGGAGAATTGACTGCGCCACAATTTCTGGGGTGAGCATTTGGGAACGGTCAAAGTCAGCATGAACGGTTTCTGTGTCCCATAGTCCGGTGTTGACAGAACCAGGACAAATGGTAGTGACGCGAATACCGTGGGTGCGTTCTTCTTGTGCCAAAGTCTGAGCAAGAGCTAGTAAACCAGCTTTACTCACACAATAGGCTCCCCAGTTAGGAAAGGCTTGTTTGGCTGCAATGGAGGCGACATTGATGATTGTGCCTGCACCTCTAGCCAGCATTCCGGGCAGAATTCCTTGGATGCACTGGAATACGCTAGTCAGATTTAAATTGATGACTTGCTGCCAGTCTTCTAGGGTAGTTTCACGGAGAATTCCTGTATAACCTATACCCGCATTATTTACGAGGATATCTATATCTCCAAAATCCGAGGCGATCGCTTGCATTTTTGCTTCTACTTGCGATACATCGGCTAGGTCTACGGCATATACTTTTGCTGCTACTCCAGTATTTTTCGTTGCTTGTGCTACTGTCTCTAACTTATCTAGAGAACGGCTCACTAAAGCAACATCTATTCCGGCTTTGGCAAAGGCTAAGGCCGTTGCTTTTCCAATTCCACTACTCGCCCCAGTAATCAGAGCGCGTCGTTTCTGCTCCAAACTCATCCTTTCTCCCAATTTTTTGGCAGTTTTGCAAGCCTTGACCACCCCATTATGAAAATTTTGGGGATTAATTTAGATTAAACAAATCTTAAATTAATCTTAAATTCCTATGATTTGCATTGAAAAATGCTATGATTCTTTGTTATTATTAGCGTTCTCTTCAATAGCTATTTATACAGGATAACAAATGCTGTCCTGAGAACTCAAACCATTTCATCAAAGCCGATTAATCAATGCTGCTAGGTACACTCATCTATTGGAGTGGATTTGCTCTAGACACGAATGCCTATGGCTGAAAAGATTGTTAAAAATCTTTAAGAACCATAGGCAATTATAGCACTGCTTGTATACTAATCAGTCAAATTCCAGCCCTGATTAATGGGCAACTTCCGTAAAAACGCCAATTTTACGGAATTTTTCATAACGCAATTGCCGCCGTTCTTGTGATGTTAAACGATTGAGTGCATCTAAATTATCTAACAATGCTTGTTTGAGGGTGGTAGCGGCTGTGAGAGGTTCGGTATGAGCGCCACCAATGGGTTCAGGTAGAATCTGGTCAATGATGCCCAGGTTTTTCAAGTCATGGGAGACAATTTTGAGGGCTACGGCGGCTTGGGGCGCTTTGCTTGCGTCTTTCCACAAAATCGCGGCGCAGGCTTCGGGGGTAGCTACGGTGTAGACGGCGTGTTCAAACATGAGCAGGCGATCGCCCACACCAATACCCAAAGCACCACCAGAACCACCTTCACCGATGACTGTACAGATAATGGGTACATCCAGAGAGAACATTTCCCGCAGGTTATAGGCGATCGCTTCTCCTGCGCCTTGGCGTTCTGCTACCACCGTGGGCAAAGCCCCTGGTGTATCAATAAACGTCAAAATTGGCATACTAAATTTATTGGCGTGTTCCATGAGGCGCATCGCTTTGCGATAGCCGCCAGGGGTAGCCATGCCGAAATTACGGGCGATATTATCTTTAGTATCGCGCCCTTTTTGATGACCCAACATCACCACTGGTTGCCCACCCAAACGCGCCACACCACCAATTAAAGCTGGATCATCACTACCAGAGCGATCGCCATGCAACTCCATCCATTCATCACTAATAGCCTGAATGTAATCTAAGGTACTGGGGCGACGGGGATGGCGAGCAACTTGCAGGCGTTGAGCCGGAGACAGGGTACTAAAAATCTCCTCCCGCAGTTGCATAGCGCGTGCTTCTAGCTTGCGAATTTCGCCAGATACATCGACACCATTTTCTTCTGCCAGTTGCCGAATTTGGTCAATCCGGTTAGCCAGTTCTGCTAAAGGCTTTTCAAAATCCAACAGTAGTGGTTTACGCTCAGTTGTAGCCATAGTTAGGGATTGGGTATTGGGGATTGGGGATTGGGTACTGGGTATTGGGGATTAGGGATTGGGGATTGGGTACTGGGAATTATAATTTCCTCTACTTCCCTATTCCCTATTTCTTATTTCCCAGCATTAAACCAACAGTGGTCTAAACCCGTGTTTTACCGATGCTCGACCAATCTGCTCCATTTTGTCTACGGTAATCTGATTGCGCCCCCAAGAAAAGTTCGTGTATAACTTCTCAAATTCCAGGAGCATTGATTCAGCAAAACAAGCAAATAACTGGCGTGCTGGCACTTCCATATTGACAATTTTCATAATTTTCCAGTCAATATCTAAAGAATGCTCAACGATACCGCCATTGAGGACATAAACATCGGGATGCTGTACTTTAGTGGCTAAATTTTTCGGATAGCCACCATCAATCAACAGACAGGGTTTCTTTAAAGTTGTAGGATCAATTTCCACACCTTTGGGCATACTAGCAACCCAAACTACAATATCAGCTTGGGGTAGTGCTTCATCCAAAGCCATGATTTTTCCCCGTCCCAGTTCTGTTTGCAATTCCTGGAGACGCTCTTGGTTACGGGCAATCAGCAAGAGTTCTTTGACATTGGTTCTCGCATCTAGCCAACGAGTTACGGCACTGCCAATATCACCAGTAGCCCCACATATAGCTACTGTGGCTTGGGAAAGGTCAATTCCTATTTGTTGTGATGCCGCTTCTACCTGCCGACAGATAATGTAGGCTGTATGAGTATTACCTGTGGTGAAGCGTTCAAACTCTAGTTTAATGTTACGGACTTGGCTAAACTGATCCAAGTTAAAGTTTTCAAAAATGATGGAGGAGAAGCCACCCAAAGCTGTAATATCGATACCATGCTTTTGAGCATGAGCCATAGCGTTGAGAATTTTGCGCGTTGCGGCTTTAATCCGGCGATTTGCCAACATTTCGGGTAAGAAGCAAGATTCTACATACTTGCCTTCTATGATCTCTCCAGTAATACTGGTAACTTTAATGTGATCAACTATTTGCGGTGGGGCGCTACACCAAAAATCTAGCCCTTGATCGGCATATTCTGGGTATCCTAATTCTTTAGCTACCGCTTGAGCGTGTTCTAAACTCGTCAAATGTCCAATTAGACCAAACATGTGGTGATATATTAGGCGTGTGCTTTGCTAAAAGCGTGAATTTTGTGGGTAAGAGACAATACCTAATTCTTAAAAATACTATACAAAGCGTAAGATGTGTCAGGGGCAACATAGCCAGTTACCCCTACAAGCAAAGTTTAGGCTGCTGTAAGTCCGTAGGCTGACAAGCGCATGATATCTCTGGTAGTGAAGCCGATATTGCTTAGGGCTTCTCCGTACTGAATCATAAAATCTTCTACTAGGGCTTCTTTTTCCATAGCCAGAATTGCGGCATCTGCTTCTACTTGGTTCAACATTCTCCAAACTATGGGCAGGTTTTGGCGATTGGCTGCTTCTAATTCTGCTTTTGATTCAGCAAAGTGTTCTTTGAGCCAAACTTCACCAAAGTTGAGATGACTATATTCATCTTTGACGACTCCCTCGGTAATTTTGCGAGCAAAATCATCGGCTACGGGGATATAGATGTTGTATGCTGCGATCGCGAAACATTCGATGATTAAAGACTGAATTAACAAACAAGTAACAACTTTACCTTCAGCTGCTGCCGTTTGAAAATTGCTATGCAACTCAGCAAAAAATTCTTTGGCAAATTGCATATCTGGTGATACTTCCAGATTCCGTCCACAAGCTTCAAACCCTTTTTTGTGGCGATTTTCCATTTTAGACAGACGAATTAGTTCATCTTTGTGTTCCGGTAGCATTTCAGCTAGCTGAATGTAATTATCATAGGCTTCTTGTTCGCCTTCAATTACGATCGCATTAATCCGGCTATAGGCATCTTTATATTTTTCGCTCTTGAAATCAATTTCTAAATCGCCCGCAATCTGCTGCATGGTATGTTTACTCCTGTAAACTGAATCATTTGATACAGAAATTTCATTTACCCCATGTATTTAGGGTAATACTCACTGTTGTTTAATTTTACTTAACAAGTCACTATGTTATAGATTAGCTTTTGCTGGGCGTGATAGCTCTAACAATTTAATCCACTCAATAGGTCGTGTCTCAAATTCCCCTACTTTGACGCAACAAATGGCTGAAAATGGGTATGGGGGATTAGACGTTGGGCATTGGGTAATCGTTTTTCTACCTTGTCTCCCTTGTTTCCCCTACACTCCTACTTTAGTTATTTAACTCATGCCTAAAACAAACTGGAGTCTGAAATCTACTGATTTTTTGAGTCTAGGAGGACTAATCATTGGGGCAGTGATTGTACTGTCACCACTGTTTGTGGTCTTTCTCACGTCCTTTGCACCTCCAGGAGCCAATTTAGAACTTTTGCCCAAAGATAATTGGTCTTTAGCTAATTACCGCGATGCCTGGCAAAGAGGTAAGTTTTTATTAGCATTTGCTAATTCTACCTTGGTGGCGATCGCTGTGACGGCGTTTCAGATTGTGACTTCGGCTTTGGCGGGTTATGCGTTGGCGAGGTTAAAATTTCGCGGTAGACAAGCCCTATTGTTGGTAGTCTTAGCCACTCTGGTCATTCCCTTTCAGTTATTGGTAATTCCCATCTTTTTAGTGTTGAAGTGGGGACATCTCATCAACACCTATGGGGCATTGATTTTACCAACCGCCGTTAACGGTTTTGGCATTTTTCTCTTACGTCAATATTTCCAGACAATTCCCGTCGAGTTGGAAGAAGCTGCAACCATCGATGGTGCGAACAGATTACAAGTTCTATGGCGAGTGATGTTACCTTTAGCGCGTCCAGCCTTGGTGACACTGTTTTTATTTACATTCATCGCCGAATGGAACGATTTATTTAAACCCTTAGTGTTTACAACCCGACCAGAATTAAGAACAGTACAACTAGCATTAGCTGAATTTCAGGAGCAGTTTACCAATAACTGGCCTTTGATGATGGCAGCAGTGACGATTGCTACTGTACCCGTGATGGTGCTGTTTCTCATCGGTCAGCGTCAGTTTATCCGAGGTATTGCTACCACTGGTATTAAGAATTAGGGGTAAATTTTTCCTTTTTTCCCTTTCCCCTTCACCCTTGACTGAACCAGTATATATGTACTGTATTACTGAAAACTTATGCTAAGAGTATTAAGTTTTTTTAAGTATTGCGTAATTTTTACTAAGGCGACTGATGAAAATAATGAGGAAGATGTTGCAGGAGGTTGAAAAGCGTTTTGCATTCTAATACTTCCCTAGTCTTTCTCTTGACAAAGACGAATTTACTGATAAAACTTCTGTGAAATTAGTAAATAGTCCAAAGCAAAATCTGATACCTCTATTAAATCAAAACACAGTCAACATTATGGATAACCAAACATTACAACCAGTAGTATTGGATTCTCAAACCCTGGAAGCATTACAAGATGAAATTATGCAAGAGATGCGTTTGAGTCTGAGTAACTCCAAATTAAAAGAAATATTCAAGAGATACAACATTTCTGGAGAAGAAGTGATTAAAATTCAATGCAGTATCGACCCCACTAAAATTGAATCAAATGATCCAAATTCTGTAGATACAATTACACAAAAATCAATAGGTACACTAAGCTTTAATACTTGCACTTGCTGGTCAGAAGAAAAAGATGATTTTGTTAATTGCCCCTGTCATTAATTCTGAATATTAAGTAGTTATCTGTGGTGAAGATGCAGCATTTCTGTACTTCATCATTTTTATATTGTCTAGAAAAATTAAATAGATAAATTTTTATATTTGCTTTTTGTCCTATTTCCCCTCAACTGAACAGTATTGTGAAATACTTTGCTGCCGAAAAGCTTCAATAACAGCCCTTATCAGTCATACTTAAGGATGTTGATATTGGTGCAATATCACTACTATTCAGCAATTAGTAGGATGTAACAGGGGTGTAATATCCGGTATGAGTATTTTCTGGCTATGGGTTAAAGGACTAGGAGTGGCAATAGGTTGTGCAATCAGTTGCTCTGTCAACTCTGCTGTTGCTGAAATTACCCAGGATGCTACTTTGCCTGAAAATTCAAGAGTTACAAAGCAGGGAAATATCATAACTATTGAAGGTGGAACCTTATCTGAAAATAGACGTATTCTATTCCACAGTTTTCAAGATTTTTCCGTTTTAGAAAAGTATACGGCTGAGTTTAAAAATACTGCGGGTGTTGAGAACATTATTAGTCGAGTCACAGGTTCTGCCATTTCTCATATTGATGGTACCCTCAAAGCTGAAGGCACAGCTAACCTGTTTTTGATTAATCCCAACGGTATTATTTTTGGCCCCAATGCAGCATTAGAAATCAATGGTTCTTTCTTAGCGAGTACGGCAAATAGTTTAAGTTCTGCTGATGGCAGCAAGTTTAGTGCCACAGAACCCCACAATACAGACCTACTGAAAATGAGTGTTCCCAATGGTTTACAATTTGGAACCAAGGCAAATCCTATTTATAATCAATCTCAATTACAAAATGGGATTGGGCTACAAGTACCCACAGGTAAAACCTTGGCACTCGTCGGTGGTGACATAACCCTGGAGGGTGGAAGCTTAAGAGCGCAGTCAGGAAGAATTGAGCTAGGCAGTGTTGCAGCTAATAGTTTAGTCAGTCTCAAACCAACTCCCAATAACCAAGGTTGGAGTTTGGGATATGAAAATGTGCAGAATTTTCAGAATATTCAACTGAAAACCCGACTCACTCCTGATGGGAGAATTTTCCCTTCTCAGGTAGATGCTAGTGGCATTGGTGGTGGTGGTATTCATGTGCAAGGTAACATCGTAGAACTCAATGGTGAGGATGTACGGGTGAGAAGTCTGACTAGAGGTATAGAAAACGGCCAAGACATAACGATTAATACGAGAAAATTAATTGTTCGGGACGGCGCACAAATAGCTACATCCACCATCAGTAGAGGAGCGTCGGGAAATATTATCATAGATGCCTTTGAATCAGTGGAGCTAATTGGTAGCGATAACTTGCCAGATACAATTACTGGATTGATTGGTATAAACGCCGGTCAAGGTAAAGCTAGTGACATTACAATCAGCACAGGAAAGTTGCGTATCCTCAACGGGGCAAGAGTAACAGCAGAGTCCAGTGCAACGATACGGAATTCAGAAATCATCGCATCTCAAGGACAAGGCGGAAATATAACTGTCAACGCTAGGGAGTTAGTGGAAATAGCTGGTAATTTGAAATTAGGTACTCCTAGTTCTTTGCTGGCTAAAACTATAAATGCTCAAAATGCCGGCACAGTTAACATCACCACAGGCAAATTAATCGTCCGAGATAGAGGAGAAATCAGTGTGAGTGTGGGAGCATTCATTAATTTAGTTAACTCAGGAACACCAGGACAGCTAAATATAAACGCTAATTATATTTTGCTAGAAAACCAAGGACAACTTACATCTGAGACGCTTTCAGGACAGGGTGGGGATATAAACTTACAGGTGCAGGACTTATTACTGATGCGCCGTGACAGTGTGATATCAACTAATGCAGGTACACCACAGACTCCTGGCGATGGGGGTAACATCACTATCAATGCGCCTAATGGCTTCATCGTTGCTAATCCTTTAGAAAATAGCGATATTACTGCTAATGCTTTCGCTGACACGGCTGGTAAAGTCATAATCAATGCCAAGAGCATTTTTGGATTTGTACCACGTACTCGCGCAGATTTGGTGAAGTTGTTAGGAACTGAAAATCCAGAGGAACTAAACCCTAGCAGGTTGCCAACCAACGACATTACAGCCTTTTCTCAACAAAATCCTTCTTTAAGTGGTACTGTACAAATCAACACACCTGATGTTGACCCTAGTAAAAGTTTAGTAGAACTGCCCACAAATCCTGTTGATGCTTCTAGACAAATTGCTTCTAGCTGTAATTATAGTAGAAATACTGAAATAAGCTCACTTGTTGTTACTGGTCGTGGAGGAATTACACCCAGCCCTACAGATACATTAATGGATGATGCAGTGCTAGCAGATTGGATTAAATTACCAGTAGATAGAAAAAATCTGATAAGTAATATTCAGCCATATATAGAAGAAAATACAAAAACACGTCAATCAGGCGATCGCTCTAGCCAAATTGTCGAAGCTCAAGGCTGGATAGTAGATGGCAATGGTAACGTAGTTCTAGTTGCCCAAGCATCCACACTACCCCATAGTCAAGGGCTGAAGCCTGCCGCTTGTGGAGTATTAGGGAGTAGGAATTAAATCTCTTCTGCCCCAGTCCCCAGTCCCCAGTCCCCAATCCCCAATCCCTAACTTGTCTCCTGAATTTGCAAGCGAACGATGTGTTCCGTAGTACCACTGAGCTTGACTTCCATAACTTCGCCACCTAGGGGTTCGATAGAACTAAGGAGCGATCGCAAATTGGGTGTACTAGCACCGGTATCTACATACAGTCTGTCGGCTAAATTGGCGATGCGTTTCCAAGTCATGTACAACTTGGCAATGGTTTGTTCGATTTGGGATGCTTGATTTACCAAGTCAGCCGCAACACTCAAACAGCCGACTCGTTGGGCTTCTTCTAAGGCTGTTTCAATATCTACATCTTCTTCTATCAAAGCTTGGACTTGGGCAGCCGATTTCAAATATTTAGCTAGCTGTCGCGCTTCTGTGGTTACTTGCTTGACAGTATCCACATCGGGATTAGCAGCAATTTCCTTTTGAATAAATTTTTGATGAGGTTCTGGTAGCTTTTCCATTTCCTTCACCAAAGGGGCAATGTAGCGGGGGGGAAGGGAATTTTCGGCGGCTTTGAGTTTTACTGGTTCTGGTAATAAATCCGAAGACATCGCCGTCCATTCGTCTGTCAGCTGACGGACTTCGCGCCTCGTGATGCGATCGCCTTTACTCGCTGCCTCACTTACCATTTGTTGCACTTCTGGGGAGGCTTTGGAAGTTTCGATAAAAGCACGTTTACTAAAATTATTGACTGCACTTGGCTCTAGCTTGCCTTCTTCTAGAAGGGTATCAGCACTGTTAGCCAGTTGAATCCAAGCATAGGCTTGACTTTTACTGATTTCCCGTTGCTTGAGCCAGTTGAGAAAACCAGTACCGCGTCCATCACCGCCTTTTTTTTCTCTGTCGCGGATTGCCCTCAAGATTCGCCCCCGCCAGATTTCAGTTTGTAAATCAAAGCGATCGCATATCTGCCAAGCTATATCCAACTGCTGTTGGAAATCTGACTCTGGAATCTGTTCATCTTCTGGATCTGGCAGTTCAAAAGTGAGATCCGCAGGCTGTTGCAAAGCAGCAGCGAGGTCATTGATATTATCCGTTGATTGCACAGTTGGTAACTTATTACTCTAAGCAGTCGGATCATTATTACACAATCTGGGGACATCAGCTCTAGTCATTAGTTGTTAGCCTCAATTTAATTTGGATGCTGCAACAACACAATAGCGATCGCCCTTTTATTCGCTGCCTAGCCACAATGCTAGAATCACCGTAGAACAGACGCTTCCATATAAGGCAGCATGGAAAAAATTGAATTGCAACTCGACCAGAAAACCCTGGAAAAAGCGATCGCTTTGGCAAAGTCGCACCATTGTGATTTGTCGGAATTGATTACCTACGCGATTGATCAACTAACAGCGACAGAACAAGAAAAAGACCATTTACTCGGATTATTTGCTGATGATCCTGACTCAGTAAATGAGATGCTAGAAGAAGTCATGAAATATCGGGCAGCAGACAGGTTAATTATCTCTCCAGAGAATTACCAAAAATTAGTAAATCGATTGCATGAATTGGAGGATATGCTTTTAGGGCAAGCAGCTGAAACTGCTTTGAGCCAATCAAAAATGGTTGGTACAGAGAATTTTACATCTGCACTGGAGCGTTTAGCTAATGGCGAGGCTTGATGGTTTAGCAACTGTTCTGGATTTTTTGAATGGTTTGCAGCCAAAAATAGCGGCACAGATTGCTAAAAAAGTCTTGGCTTTGAATATTGATCCTTTACCTGCTGATAGTGAGCAGTTATTAGGGTATCAAGGTTATTACCGAGTGGATAGTGGCGAATATCGGATTGTTTATCGGTTTTTTCCTGAAGAAGATTTAGTAGAAGTAATTTTGGTTGGCAAACGCAATGATGACGACGTGTACAAAAGATTAAAGCGTTTGTTGGGATAACGAACTTAACCACTCTTAACTAGCACAAGGCAAAATAAAGACAGTCAGAGCGATGTGAACGCCATCCCACAAATGAGTTATTGCCTTAATCCCCGTTGTTCCAAGCCAGAAAATCCTCAAGATGTCAAGTTTTGCTTGAGTTGTGGTACTAAGTTACTACTCAAGGAACGCTACCGTGCCATTAAACCCATCGGACAAGGTGGTTTTGGCAGAACTTTCTTAGCAGTGGATGAAGATAAACCTTCTAAACCGCCCTGTGTCATTAAGCAATTTTACCCCCAAGCCCAAGGCACGAACACTGTGCAGAAAGCAGTGGAATTATTTAACCAAGAAGCCATACAATTAGATGGTTTAGGTCAACATCCCCAAATTCCCGATCTGTTGGCGTATTTTACCTACGACGATCGCCAGTATTTAGTACAAGAATTTATTGATGGCGCAAACTTAGCAGAAGAATTAGCACATAAAGGTGCTTTTAATGAAACACAGATTCAGCAATTACTCAAAGATTTATTGCCAGTATTGCAATTTTGTCATGAGAGACAAGTAATTCATCGGGATATTAAACCAGAAAATATTATCTTGCGTCGCAGTGATCAGAAATTATTTTTAGTAGATTTTGGTGCTTCTAAATCTGCAACGCAAACTGCTTTAAATCAAACTGGTACCAGTATTGGTACACCTGAATATGTTGCTCCAGAACAAATCAGAGGGAGAGCGACTTTTGCTAGTGATATTTATAGTTTGGGAGCGACTTGTATTAAGTTATTAACTGGGCGATCGCCTTTCGATTCCTATGATGTTAATAACGATACTTGGGTTTGGCAGCAATATTTAACAACACCAATCAGCAATAATTTAACTAGCATTCTCAACAAAATGCTAAAAAGCATTCCTGTGAGACGCTATCAGACAGCAGAGGAAGTTTTGCAAGATGTCAATCAAATATCTTCAACAGCATCGACACCAACAAAAACTATTAATCCAGCGCCACCTACCTTGCCCCCAACACTGGTATCAAAATCACAAAGTCAAATTGATTTGGAACTAGAAGAACTAAAAACTCAATTTTTACCTGGAGGTAAACCCAAACCCCAAAATATTCAGCCACAAACCGCAACCAATGCCCCTGCTAATCAAAGCGCACTTGATCGGGAATTAGAGGAATTAAAGGCTAAATATATTGGTAATGATAACGAATAAAACTAAATTGTTGAAGAAGGCAGGAGGCAGGAGGCAGAGGGCAGTCCCAATGAAAAAATTTCATCACCATGAATGAAAATGTGGTAACTTCCAAGATAAGGCTGATACAAGCGAGGTTGTTTCCTTATTAGAGCATCAGAGCCTGAAGGGCAGTCTAACCTGGATATCGAGAGGAATTACCAATTGTCGCCACTGAGCAATTTTTTGGTTTTAGTGAGCACGCAAGTCAGAATCTACTATTTAGATATCCACGTATTAGCCCCCTATCAATTTTGAAAGTTGTAGTAGCTCAAGAGATATGCAGGTAGTCTACAATCGTTGTGCAGGACTAGATGTACACAAAAAGACGGTGGTAGCTTGTGTAATTACCCCGAAGTCTTCGTCCGGATGGCACAAGGAAATACGCACATTCACTACAATGACTCAGGACTTGTTAAAACTTTCTGACTGGTTAACAAGTCACAATTGTACTCATGTAGCAATGGAGAGTACTGGAGAGTACTGGCGACCTGTATTTAATATCCTAGAAGGAAACTTTGAAGTTATGTTAGTTAATGCCCGTCATATAAAAGCGGTGCCAGGACGCAAAACAGACATCAAAGATTCGCAGTGGATTGCCGAACTACTACAACATGGGTTGTTACGTGCGAGTTTTATTCCCCCTGTGGAGCAAAGAGATTTGCGCGATTTAACTCGTCATCGTAGCAATTTTATTCGCGAAAGAGTTAACTTAGTGAATCGAGTCCAAAAAGTGCTGGAAGCTGCTAATATCAAACTTGCCTCAGTTGCCAGTGACGTAATGGGTGTGTCAGGACGAGCAATGCTAGCTGCGATTGTTGAAGGTAGCGCTAGTCCTGAACTGATGGCGGACTTGGCAAAAGGAACCATGCGAAAAAAGCACGATTTACTGATTCAAGCACTTGAGGGTAGAGTTCGTCCTCATCAACGATTCATTCTTGCACAGCTACTGTGTCAAATTGATAGCATAGACGAAACAATTAAATGTTTTGACCAACAAATTGAGGAATATTGCCGCCCTTTCGACCAAGCGGTTGAGTTAGTTGACACCATACCTGGTGTTGCTCGTCGAACTGCTGAGATCATTGTCTCGGAAATTGGCACGGATATGAGTCGCTTCCCAAGTGCCGAACATTTGGCTGCTTGGGCTGGGGTTGCCCCTGGAAACTATGAAAGTGGCGGTAAGAAGCTTTGTGACGGCACTCGCAAAGGTAATCGAGTTTTACGAACTATTTTGGTTCAAGCTGCCCATGCTTTGGCTCGAACTAAAACTTACCTTGCTGCACAGTTTCGTCGTCTGTCGGCACGACGCGGAAAAAAACGCGCTGCGGTTGCTGTTGCACATTCTATTTTAACGATCGCTTACCATCTCATATCACGTCAAGAACCTTATAAAGATTTAGGAGCTGATTATTTCGACAAACATCGACATGTAAGTGTCAAGAAACGTTTGATTAAACGCCTAGAAAAACTTGGTTATCAAGTTAGTGTTGAACCTGTTCCGGTCGCAATTTAAACCTGTAATCAATATTTTGTTTCGGCTGTGTCGCCATTCAACGACAATAGCCACATACTTTCTTTAGTTTTTTACCAAAGTTTGATTTTCAAGTCAGAAGGTTTTGTTTAGAAGGGGATTCCGACCCCTCCTAAACAAGAGCCACCAAATTGAAAATTTGGTGGGGGTCTTAAACCCTTGCTCCCTACCCTGCGGGAACCCCTTCGGGGAATGGTTGCGGCGGAGGACAGAGGCCAGTATTCCTTCTGCCTCCTGCCCTCTGCCCTCTGCCTTTCTTGATAAACAACCAAATCTATATTGATAAAAAAGTGACTCTAGATATTAGAGTCACTAATAAATAAGTTGAGAATTTAGAGGATTACAAACTTACTTTTTAGTTTCAGTAATGGGAACCCATTCGGTGTGGAAACTTCCGGGTTTGTCGGTACGCAGGTAGGTGTGTGCGCCGAAGTAGTCGCGTTGTGCTTGGGTGAGGTTTTGGGGTAGGCGATCGCGGCGATAGCTGTCAAAATAATCCAAGGATGCGCTAAATGCAGGCACAGGGATACCGAGTTTGGCAGCTGTGATAATTACTTCCCGCCAAGCTGCTTGTCTGTCGAGAATTGTTTGCTTAAATTCAGGAGCAAGTAGCAAGTTGGGTAATGCAGGATTTTCGTTAAATGCCTTCTTAATCTTATTCAAGAAGCCAGCGCGAATAATACAGCCACCTTTCCAAATCCGCGCCATTTCGCTCAGATTCAAATTCCAGTTAAATGTTGCTGAAGCTGTGGATAGCAGCGCCATCCCTTGAGCATAGGAACAAATCTTGGAGCAGTAGAGAGCATCGCGGACTTTGTTGATAAAGTCTTTGGTAGAGCCATCATACTTGCCACTGGGGCCTGTCAACTGCTTAGATGCAGCAATCCGTTCATCGCGAATGGAAGAGATAATCCGCGCATTTACGGCTGCTGTAATGGTGGGGATAGAAACACCCAATTCCAAAGCAGTTTGTACAGTCCAGCGTCCAGTACCCTTTTGACCGGCTGCATCAACAATCAAATCTACTAGGGGTAGTTTGGTGTCGGGGTCAACGTAGGGGAAGATATTGGCTGTAATCTCAATCAAGAAAGAATTGAGTTCGTCGGTGGTGTTCCACTCAGCAAATACTTCATGTAGCTGTTGCGCGTTTAGTCCACCAGCATTTTTCAACAAATCGTAGGCTTCTGCAATTAGCTGCATATCGCCGTACTCAATACCGTTGTGTACCATCTTGACGTAGTGGCCAGAACCACCAGGGCCAACGTAGGTTACACAAGGGCCATCATCAACTTGAGCCGCAATTTTGTTGAAAATTGGGGACAGATACTCATAAGAGCTTTGTGTACCACCAGGCATCAATGAAGGACCATTCAGCGCACCTTCTTCACCACCACTTACACCCATACCCAGAAAGCGTAAGCCCACGGGTTCTAATTCTTGAGTACGTCTTTGGGTATCTTCAAACCAAGAGTTGCCACCGTCGATAATGATATCGCCTTCATCGAGCAGAGGTTTTAGCTGCTGAATAACCGCATCAACTGGTTTACCTGCTTGCACCATCACTAGAATTTTGCGGGGACGTTCTAATGCGGCAACAAATTCTTCTAAGGTAAAAGCAGCCTTAACGTTGCGGCCTCCGGCACGCTGTGCCATGAAAGCATCGGTTTTTTCTCTGGAGCGGTTATAAACTGCAATTGGAAAGCCATTACGCTCAACATTCAGAGCGATGTTCTCGCCCATAACGGCTAAACCAATCACACCAAAGCTTTGTAGGGTCATAAACTATGTTTGGCTAACTCTTGCAGGTTCTTTCATCTTTAAGGGTAGTCCGAGATTTTCTCTTCTCCCCTAAAGAAGACATTAAGAGTTAATCTAATCAATAAAAGCTCACTAGAAACACACTTAAAAAGTTTTAATTTGTATCTAAGTCAACAATTAATTTGTAAAATTTGCTTTCATTAGGGACTGGGGAGCAGAGGAAACAGAGGAGATTTGATCCCGCTCAATACCCCATGCCCAATCCCCAATACCCAATACCTAGTCCCCAATACCTAGTCCCTAGTTAAAGGAGTAACCAAAAAATGCTGGCAAATGTCCTAGCTTTGGTGGTCGGCCTTGGTAGTTTAGCCATCTACTTATCAGCTTTCTTTTTCCCAGAAATCCACCGCAAGAATGATTTTATTTGGAGTGGAGTCGGACTTTTTTATGCCCTAGTTTTATGGGTGTTTGCTCCTCGCATTTCTGGTGGTCTTTTACTCGGTCATGTGGCTAGTGTGGCGCTTTTGGTGTGGTTTGGTTGGCAAACTCTCTCATTACGTCGCCAGTTGACTCCCTTACTACAACAAACTCAAGTACCCAGTTCTGAGGCTGTAAAAACTACACTGCAAGAACAGGCTGCAAAGTTGTCTTTACCCCAACGCTTGACTCAATTACAGCAAGGTTTAGGTGGCGTTTTTGGTGGCTTGAAAAATCGAGTCCAACCGCCTGCTAGTCCAAAAACGACAACTCCCCAACCAGAAACTACAGCAAAACCAGACGTGGAGATTATTGATAAGAGAGAAACACCAACGCCAGAGCCAGTTTCTACTACTGAATCTGAATCACCAACTGTAGCACCAGAACAGCCAACAGAAGCAACTGCCACAACTACAACTGAGCCTCAAGAACCCACTGTAACAGAAGTAATTCCACCCCATCCCCCATCCCCGGAATTGGTGGAAGCTGCCCAACCACATGATGAAGCTGAGGATAAAACACCCATCCCCGTGGAAGAAATTGCCCCAGATGCAGTGTTAGCTCCCCCAGCAGAAGTCCCACCAGAACAACAACCACCCAATAATCAGGCTAGTTGATATAGTGAAACCCAACATTAACCTAAATATAATGTTGGGTTTAATTTTTATTAGAGTTTCCAGCGATGTCTTTATGCCTACCATCCTTGCTGTCTTAGAATATTTGCAGGCAAAATCCAAAAATTAGAAAAATTTTAGATAATGAACCCTTCTGAATGGAAAATCAAGCTCTGGGAAGAAGTACAGCAAATTCCAGATGCTAAGTTAGCACAACTGTATGACTTGATTCATAAATTTTGGCTGAGTGCAGAACCCAGTAGTAGCGACACGACAAATATCATGCAGTTCGCAGGTTGCTGGAGTGATATGTCAGACGAAGCATACAGCGAATTTGTAGATGAGATTGGTATTCGTCGTCAGCAGGCATTTTATGAAGCCTACAAAATTAACTATTCTCAGCTATAAAACTAAAAATACTGTACAATTTTCATATTTTATATAGTACAAATTTATTATTTATGGATAGAATTACGGCTGGTTTGTTAAATAGCTTTAAAAAACAACAATCTTTTCCAGAAGATTTACGAGAATCAGAGCTTTTTGAGCATTTTGTTAATTATTATGTAATTTCCAAAGAATATAATGATCAGTTTGGACTTGAGGATGTTCATGTTGGAGGTAGTGCTGACAAAGCATTAGATGGTATTGCGATCATTGTTAACGGTAGTTTAATAACCTCCAAAGAAGAATTAGAAGATTTGGAGAAAAAAAATAAGTATTTAGATGTTGAATTTATATTAATTCAATCAAAAACAAGTAGTAATTTTGACGCTGGAGAAATAGCTAAATTCTTACTAGGAGCTACAGATTTTTTTAGCGAAAATTCTGAGTTGCCAGCTAATGCTCAGATCAAAGAGAAATCTCAATTAATGGAACTAATATATGACAAAAGTAGTTTATTTAAAAATAGAAAACCTTTATGTAAATTATACTATGTTACTACTGGTAAATGGCTAGATGACAAACATCTTAAGGTAACTATTGATGGTTTAAGTAAAAGACTTGATGATATGGGTATTTTTGAAAGAGTAACATTTAACCCTATTGATGCCAATGGAATTCAAAACTTATATAGATTAGCGAATAACAAAATATCAAGACAAATTAAATTTGAAAGACGTACTACTATTCCTAAAATAGAAGACGTAAACCAAGCATACATTTCTATTCTGCCAGCAAGCGAATATTTAAAATTAATTACCGATGAGGATGGAAATCTAATTAGAGGATTATTTTATGACAACGTAAGAGGTTTTCAAGGTGAAAATGATGTCAATCAAGAAATAAAGGCAACTATCAATTCTGATGATCGCCAGTTTTTTGTACTGTTTAACAATGGTATAACTATCGTGGCTGAGTATGTTGATCCTGTTGGCGACTTAATTACTATCAAAGATTATCAAATTGTTAATGGATGTCAAACTAGCTATATTCTATATAATAACAGAGAATCAATAGACGATTCCTTATATATACCAATTAAAATAATAGCTTTAGATCGGGATAGTAAACTGAAGAACAAAATAATTAAAACTAATAATAGACAAACACCTGTCAAATTGGAGGAACTTGAAGCATTAACTGATTTTCAAAAAAAATTAGAAGAATACTACAATTCTATGCCAGACGATAAGAAACTTTATTATGAAAGACGACCAAGACAATTTAATGGAATAGATGAAATTGAAAAAATCAGAATAATAGATATACGTTCTCAAATGAGATGCTTTGCATCTATGTTTTTAGAGCAAGCGCATAATGCGGGTAGATATCATGCAAAGTTGCAGGAAGAGACAAAAGATAAAATATTTTTACCTTCACATAATCCCATAGGATATTATGTTAGTGCATATGCAAAGTTTTGTTTAGATTCTCTGTTTAGAAAAAGACAGATAGATGCTAAATATAGTTCATTTAAATACCATATGCTCAATATTTTAAGAATACAAATTGCAGGGAAAAATATTCCTGACTTAGCAACGAATAAATTCGGTAAATATTGTGAATTGATAGAACAAGCATTATGGGATGATAATCAGTGTAAAGATATATTATTAAATACTACAAAAATTATTGATCAAGCTGTTGATGGAGACTATGATCGGTCATTAGCAAAAACTCAAGCTTTTTCTAATGCTATAGATAAATTGCTTTTAATAAACTGAAATAAAAATTCAGAATTTGAATACAGAGTGACTGAAAATTATCATAAACTTATGTGCAAAATGCAAAAGATAAGATTGAAAATACTCTATATTTACAACATATTAGTAGTTGTATGACAGCATCACCAACCCCAGTTAAACAATATGTCGAACAACGAGATCAAGGGTATTGGATTGAAGGCACTCGTATTTCCCTTGATTCTGTGGTGTACGCTTTCTTAAATGGAGATTCACCGGAAAATATTGCCCAGAATTTTCCGTTACTTTCACTGGAACAAGTGTATGGTGCGATCGCTTTCTATCTTGCCAACCGAGAGCTAGTTGATGCTTACTTAAAGGAAGGTGAGGTAGAGTTTGCCAAACTACAACAGTCCTTGAGAGAAAATAACCCGCTTCTTTATCAGAAATTGCAAACTGCTCAAACGCAAAAGCAGAGTCAGATATGACGGTAGTAAGATTTCAAGCAGATGCGGATCTCAAGCAAGCAATAGTAACTGGCGTAGTACGCAGACAACCAAACATTGACTTTCAATCAGCCAACGTAGCAGGACTGGAAGGCAAACAAGACTCAGAGGTATTGATGATAGCCGCACAGGATAGCAGAGTGCTTGTAACTCACGACCGTAAAACTATGCCTGCTGAGTTTGGTAATTTCATCATGTCGCAAAGCAGTTCTGGGGTTTTAATTTTGGCTCAAA